>NZ_CP095391.1 GCF_023008585.1 Natribaculum breve
TCACCTATTGTACTTTTTCTCGATTTTGACAATGCCACGAGTAGTGTGACTTTGGAGACCTTTCGTTCGATAGGTCCACAAGGTGGAATAGCCACTGTACCAGTCGGTGAAGTCGATCAGTGGTTGTAGGTAGATACCTATCTCGGATACAATAGGTGAACGAGGTGAAGTAGCTATCTTACCTGGTCCACCTATTATTACTATCGGGCCTGGTATCCTGTCGATAGGTCCGCGATCCTGGTGTGGATTCGTTCAATAGGTCTACAAGGTGCAATAGCTACTGTACCGGTCGGTGAAGTCGATCAGTACCTGCACCAGCGTAGATACACGCCATAGATACAATAGGTACACAAGGTAGAATAGCTACCTCACCTAATTCACCTATTGTTGGTATCGCACCTGTTACCGGTGTCGGTGCTATCGAAAGTACGGTGGCTATTCCGTAGTAAACGTGGAGTAGGGCGGGCAATAGGTACCTCGTTCACCTCACCTGTCCCACCTATTCCACCTACGCCACCTATTGTAGCTACTGCGGTAGAGTTAAGCACCTCGCGTATGATGATTCTCACGTCCGTTGATACTGCCGCACGAGATCCAATAGGTACCTACTGAACCTCGTGTGGCTACAGCGGGTGGTGTCATACGATGGGAACAAACGTCGAAACTCCGCGCGCGGTAAGCGTAGTGATCCTGAAAGGCGGTGTCGGCAAGTCGACTATCTCGATGAATCTCGCTCGCCAGCTCAGCGAGCGCGGTCGCGTCCTGTTTGCCGACCTCGATCCGAACGGCCACGCGACGAACGGGCTCGGATTCGAGGACGCATACCAGAGCGACACGAACCTCGGCGACGTCATCCTCGACAACGGCACCGCGACGTTGTCGGATCTGATCCAGCCGACGGAGTTCGAATTCGACCTCCTCCCGTCGTCGGATACGCTCGAGGACGTCGAGAAAGATCTCGCCGGCGCACTCCAGGGGTCGGCGCGAGTGAAGACGAAGATCGTCGATCCGCTGCTGGGCGATCGCTACGACTACATCGTCTTCGACTGTCCGGCGTACCCGGGGATGTTGAACAACAACGCGCTGGTCGCGACGGGCAACGTCGTCATCCCGATCGCACCCGGCTCGAGTTCCATCGGCGGCTACAAGCGGACGATGGAGCGACTCATCCTTCCCGCTCGAGAGTACATCGACGTCGACGTGCTCACGATCGTCCCCAACCAGATCCAGAACCGGATCGATCAGCAGACCGAGGATCGCGAACTGCTCGAGAACCTCAACACGGCCGATGCGACCGCCGACAAGGTGCCGAGTTTCGCGCGGATCACGGCCGAGGAGTTCGACGCGATCGACGCCGGCGAGCGTCGACCACCGAAACCGGGCATCCGTCACCGGGCCGCGATCTCCAAGTCGCTCAAGTACAACCAGCCGCTGCAGGACTACGACCCGGACAACGATCAGATACCGCACTTCGAGGAGCTCGCCGACATCGTCGCAACGGGTGGTGTCGATCGATGACGGACAATCCGTTCGACGACCTCGGGACCGTCTCCGACGACGACTCGCCGTCGGACTCGAACGACTCAGCCGGAGAGACGCCGACGACGGACGAACCAACGACGGCCTCGGCGACGGATAGTGAGTCGGTGACCTCGAGTGCGGAGCCGGAACGAGATGCCACTGACGCAGCCGACGAGTCGTCGGGTCCGGCCTTCGAGTACTCCGAAGTCCGCCAGCGGCCGTTATACGCTCGCGGCGAGACGTGGGACGAGTTCGAGGACGCCGTCGGCATCACGGTCGTTCCGGAACTCCGGAAAGCAGGCATTCGCGACGAAGAAAAGCGCGAGATCCACGACGCTGTCCTTCGGCTGGCCGCACAGGAACCAGACCGGATCGCCGAACTGATCAAATCGGAACGATAACGCCGCGGCTGTACCGGCGGCTGTGCTTCTCGAGATTGGTACCCCGATACTGGTGAGGTTGACCAGGGGTTGGATCTCACACTTACTGATGTGGAGTGATACCGACGGTCTCGAGACATCTCCTGGAATCACTTCCCTCGAGGTACCTATTTTGTAAATCGCCACTATCCCACTCCATGTAACTATTCTATCTCAATCACCTATTTTATCTCGTGCAGCTATTATTCCGAGATTCCCGCATCTGTGCCGTCAGTCCGAGTCCGATACAACCGACAGGACGAGCTCAGAATCCAGGCCCACTGAAATTGCAGCGACAACGCAAATAAAGGCCGCTCACCTACCGCCAGCGTAGACGCTCACGTAGTACTCACCCCGCGAAGACGAGGCTCATAAATTACACGATATACAGGCGAAAGCCCATGAGTTTACTCCTGTCTCTTACCCATCTGTCGGAGTCTCGCGAAAGCGGCGTTTCGGAGGCTCTCGAGGCGGGCGAGCACGAGCTGAGACCCACAGGAAGAGAGACGAGATCGACGCCTGGTCACGGAGCGTAGTACTCGAGTCGACTGCGTTCGGATCCACAATTACGGATTTCATCCGGCGAAAGGCGCTGAATACTGGTATCTCGATCGCCACTCTCCGATGGATCGCTCGCAGACTGGTAGCGCAACGTGGGGTAATACTGCCGGACGTAAGTCGTGAAAGATTCTCGCCGTCCCGGGGTGGCGAGAATCTTCACACAGTTACGTCCGATAGTATAAGAGACAGGAGTTTACTCGTGGGATGAAGCCGTCACTACTGCATCAAACCACGCGACACGACTCCCCCGCATCACCCACGCAATCTGAAAAGTTTAAGACGAATCTCCACGTTATTCGACAGAGGCATGCGGCATGCTGCTGCGGGGAACCCGCTCACGCTCACCATGGCTACGAGTAGGTCTCACACGACTACACACAAACACACCCTTCGCAGCCCAACCAGCAGTGTGGTTGGCATGCCACTCGACGACCCTCACTCGTGGTTGGAATCGAGGGTCAGACCGATGGCGCGGCCCACTGCCCAGTGCGCTGGACGCCGCTGGGAGCCACTCCCTCCTCGGGAGGGCTACGCCGAGCAGATACCCAAGACCACCACGACCCTCCGTGTGAGGGCTGAAGGCGCGTCAGTGAACCCGCAAGTTCACAGCCGGGGTGGAGCCTGCGTCTGCGGGCCGTGATACCCACGGAGGAATCCCACGGCGTTCGCCGTGCGGAGGACGTCAATATGGCTATCGACTGGCTCATTTCTGCTCTGTTGAATAGCGGTAATTTCGTGGGGAACCACAACTGGAGTTGTCTTGTGAGTCACTGACGCGAGTAGTCTCAGAATCGGTGTTTTGTCATCTCCGCTCAGAAGGCGCTATTCAACAGGGCACTCATTTCAGGCTTGACAGCGCTGGTCATTCTTGTTGCGTCGGTCGTTCACGGTATTGCAGGCTTCGGGTTTGCCCAGGTGTCGATGGGATTGTTACCGCTGTTCCGATCGCCGACGAGTGCGTCCATCATCTTCACCGTGGCCGCAGTCGTCAGCAATGGCAGAGTCTGGTGGAGTGTCCGCGACGCTTTCGACTGGCGGAAGTGGATCGTTCCGATGGCCGGCCTAGTCGTCGGTATGCCACTGGGAATCTACGTCTTCCAGCAGTTCAACAGGGCACAGATGCGAGCAGCTATCGGTGTCGTCTTGGTGATCGCAGTTATCGTCGTCGGTGCGACGCGACAGATCGACGCCGTCACCGACTGGATAGATCGGAAGGGATACAGACCCGGTAAGCTTATGGGTGCTACCGCGGGCCTGTTCGCTGGCATCTTGGATGGGGCAGTCGCAGTACCCGGACCGCCGATGATCGTCTATGGCGCGTTCATGGCCGCCGGCGGGTTCTGGAGTGACAAGGAGATGAAGGCGGTGTTCACCGCGTTTTTCGGGGCCCTGATGCTGTACCGCTTTGGTAGCCTGACGTACACCGGGTCTGTCGAGATGCCGTTGCTAATCGAGGCAGCAATCGCGCTCCCGATGGTGTTCCTTGGTGCCTGGATCGGCGTCTGGATTTTTGATAACATCTCCGAACGTCTGTTCGGCTGGCTCGTACTCGTGCTCCTGACAGTGAACGCGTTCGTGCTCTTGTCGACGTCTCTTCCGAAACTGTAGCGCAAATCGACCCAGAGCGGTCGTTACGAACTCGAGTCACGGTCCGACCGTTCGTCGCCAGCCGACGTCCCCTCCGAGTGTCCGTCGTCGAACGTAGTATCCATCGCCTCCCACTCCGTTTCGTCGTACGTCCTGGTATCGAGTACGTGCTTGTCGGCGTCGACGCGTTCGAGTCGCCGTTCCGTTTCCGCGAGGAGACGGTCGCCGACGTCGGCACTGATGATTCCCCGCTCGACTGCCGTCCTGATACCGAGAATTTCGCGCCGAACGATCTCACTCTCTGCGGCGAGTTCCTCTTTCTCGCGCAGGTGCGGATGTTCGTCGAGCAGTTCCGAGATGGAACGATTCAGTCGCCGTTTCTGGATCGCATACCGCGTAACGATATCCTCGTAGAACTCCTGTGGGATGTCGTCTCGTTGGTGCAGTTCCTCAGCCCCCGCGAGAGCCGCGTCGACGCCGTGAAGTCGGCCCATCAACAGTTCGTAGCGCTGTTCTGCCGTCGATTTCGTGACGATCCCGAGACGATCGAGGAGCCCGTCCATCGTGAGTCCGTTGACGACGAGAGAGATCGCCGCGATACCGAAGACGAGCGCGTCGAGTTCCTCCTGGAGACCCACCGGAAGGCTCTCCGGCAGGCCGAGGACGAGAGCGATCGGAACGGAGGCGTGGATCCCACTCCAGACCATCACGTGCTGGTACGATCGTGGAATCGAGTCCGTCGACCACCTGTTTATCACCTCGACCAGCGGGTAGACAACGACGGCTCGCGCCAGGAACACGAAGACGACAGCGAGCAGAATCTCCCCGGCGTACTGCGTGAGCAGGCCGAGTGGGGTCGCGACGCCGATCGCGACGAAGATGACCGTGTTCGCGATGAACGCCGCGCTCGACCAGACCGTTCCGAGCGTCAACCGCGTTCGTGCACTCACTCTGTCGCTGGTTCCGTGCGTCCCGACGACGAGTCCCGCACCGAGCGTCGCGATGACGCCGCTGACCTCGAGCTGTTCCGCGAGTACGTACACCCCGTAGGCGAGTACCACGGTGAACACGATTCCGGTCATCGGGTCGTCGACGGCCTCGAGGAGGCGATATACAGCGTACCCGGCGACCACGCCGATGAGAGCGCCGCCGGCGATCGCTGCCACGATGCCGAATACTACCTCTCTGCCGAGAAAGCCGGGTGTGACTATCCCCGCAGTGTCGACCCCTTCCACCTGCGTTTGTGACAGGACCGAAAGCAGGACGGAGTAGAGAACGATCGAGACGCCGTCGTTCAGAATGCTCTCTCCTTCGACGAGGACCGAAAGCCGTTCGGGTGCGCCGAGTTCCTCGAACAGGGCGACGACCGAAACGGGGTCGGTCGGCATCGCGATCGATCCGAACAGGAGGGCGACGACGATGGGGAATCCGAACACGGACGACCCGACGACGCCAACGACCGCGACCGAAAGGACGAGTCCGACCACGGCCAGCAGCAGGATGGGGACGATATCCTCGCGCAACCGTTCGACGTCGATGTTCATCGCACTCTGGAATATCAACGTCGGAAGAATAACGAGCAGAATAAACTCGCCCGTAAGCGGCGTCGCCAGCGGCAGGTGGAGAATAGACACCGCTAGCCCCGCAAGTACGAGACCGACGGTGTACGGGATGCGGACGAATCTCGTCGTGAGCGTGCCGACGATCCCTGCGATGGTGAAAATGGCGAGGAGCGTGAGTAGTTGTCCCTCGACGCCTCCCGCCGGCTGAATCCCCTCGACCGCCATCGTACAGCCAATACACGTCACCTACCGTCTTAACCGCCCGCCATCGGGAGCACGGTCTCGCGGGTGCCTGCCTCTAGCCCAGGGAATCGAACACCGAACGCCGTACGGAAGAGAGGGGGAACGGCACCGACACGGTGCAGTAGACACGCCACACGGGGCCAAACGGTGCAATTTCCTCCCTCTACTTGCATCGCTTTCGTCATTTTGTCCCGAGCGCCTCGCTATCTTCCCGGTTCCCGATCCGGTACCGCGTCTCGAGTGGGACTCCCTCGTGTCGGGCGAGCACCAGGTGGACGGCGAGGGCCACGCCGATCAACCCGAAGTTCCAGAGCGGCGAGTCGTAGTAGATGACGTCGACGATCACCGGCTCCGGATAGAAGGGCCAGAATGGCGAGAGCGGTGGCGCGATGTCCGGCGCGGAAAGCACGTCCGCGAACAGGTGGCTGGTTCCGCCGACGAGCAAGCCGGTCGTCGCAAAGACGAAGACCGTCTCGCTCGCGATGTCGGTGCTTCGTATCCGGCTGTGGGTGTTGAAATAGTCGGTGAGCCACTTCGCAGCGACGAACCCGCCGAGGGTACTCAGTAGAACGACGAACAGGAGGGTGTGGGTCACGCCGTGGTGGGAGATCGGAAGGACCTGCTGGAGGACCAGATCGGTATCCGGGAGCATCGCCGTCACTAGCGCGAACGCCGTGAAACCGAGCGCACCTCGTCGACCCCAGACGAACCACGCTGGCGCGGCGAACAACAGCGCCATCCCGAAGTGCCCAGTTACGTCGACCATACGATCACTCGAGTTATCGAAGCCGCCGACCGAGTCGGAGGAATAGCGAGACTGCCGTCCCGAGGCCGGGGACTCGAGTCGAAAGTGCGGCCGCTGCGAGGAGCAAGACTCCGCTCTTCCGACGTCCCCGCACGAACGCCAGTGCACTGTCGATCAACGTCGAAGCGATGCTTACCCTGTTCGCCGACTGCACGTCGAAGTGAGTCATAGCTGTGTGCACCACACCGTCTCAGCGCGTAAACAGGACGTCCTTGCAGGGGAAGGCAGGAGAAGAATATTTGTCTGTGAGTAGTGGTAACATCTTACTTGCAGACACAACGTGAGACCATGACAACACCCCCACCGGCAATCGCGGTAGAGAATCTCGTCAAGCAGTTCGACGGCCTCACGGCCGTGGACGGTATCTCCTTTCAAATCGAGGAGGGCGAAGTGTTTGGCTTTCTCGGTCCGAACGGTGCAGGGAAGTCGACCACGATCCGGATGCTGACCGGCATTTTGCGGCCCGACGCGGGAACTGCTCGGATCACAGGCTGGGACATTCGTGCCGATACCGAGGTGGCGAAGTCGGAGATCGGGATCGTGCCAGAGCAGTTCAACGCCTATCCAGATCTGACGGCCTGGAAAAACCTGATGCTCGTCGGCGAACTGTACAGTGTTCCTCGACAGACGCGGAAATCCAGGGGAACGGAACTACTACGCTCTTTCGGGTTGTTCGAGCGACGACACACCACTACGGCCGAGTTCAGCAAGGGAATGAAACAGCGGCTGATGTTGACGATGGCACTGTTACACGACCCGGCAGTCCTCTTTTTGGACGAGCCGATTACCGGACTCGATGTCGAGAGTCAGCAGCTCATCCGAGAGCGGATCACCGAGGTGAATCGGGAGGGAAAAACCGTGTTTCTGACGACCCACGATATCGGAGAAGCAGACCGGTTGTGCGACAGAGTCGCGATCATCAATCGAGGCGAGATTGCCGCTATCGACGCGCCCGAAGCATTGAAGCAGACGATCGAGCGAACCCGTGCTGTCGAGGTGAGTTTCGCAGAGGAACTCGAGCGGGAAGTCCTGGCCGGGCTCAGTGCAGTCGAAGAGACTGAAAAGCGCGGCGACACGTTTCGTCTCACGACGCCCGATCCAGATGCCGTCGTCAAAGCCGTCACAAACGTCGCGCAGGAAGAGGACCTGACGCTACGTTCGCTCCGGACACTCGGCCCGAGCCTCGAGGATGCATTTACCGCACTCACGGAGGGTGCCTGATGAGATTGCACCGGGTGTTGGCCGTCGCGAAGAAAGACGTTCGAATTTACTATGCCAAGGGCCCAGTCGTCATCTCTGGCCTCCTCCTCCCGGCGTTTTTCTTTCTCGCGTTCACTATGGGCCGAGAGATGTCCGGAACACAACTCGTCGCAGGTCTCGTCGGGATGACGCTCTGGTTTACCTCCACGTCGATCTCGCCGGTTATTGCGCCGTGGGAAACCCGAGATGGCACGCTGGAGCGCCTCGTTTCTGCTCCAATCACGGTCGTCGAGATACTGTTCGGAGACGTCTTGGCGTCCGCCGTCGTCGGCGTTGCTATCACCGGCTTCGCTACCGTAGCACTCTCTTTTGCCCTCGGGTTCTCGATAGCCCATCCCGTTACCTTTGGTACTGGTCTGGTTCTCGCTGCGATTGGATTTTCGGCGCTTGGCGTCCTACTAGCCGCCGTCCCGACGGATCAGACGGCGAACGTGATGATGCTTGCCACCCTGGTCAAGTTCTCTGTAATCTTCGTCAGTGGCATCTTCGTTCCCGTCGAGAATTTGCCGTCGTGGGGCCGTGTGGTGGCCTACGCGTCCCCGCTGACCTACTTCGTCAAGGTGACGAAATTCGGACTCGGTGCCGACGGAGGTGCGGGCAGATGGCTCGTGGGGCTTCTCTGCTTCTTTCTCGTGGCCTTCGGTCTTGCGGTCGTCGTTCACCGGAGAACGCTTCCGAGACGTCTGTAGTGTCGTCTCGATCTCCACCTGCGGTTCGAACTGTGGCTGTCGCCGCGAAAGCCAGACTCTCTGTACCTAGTTCGAGACGTCTCCGACGTCGCCACTGAACGACGGAAAGATTCTATCCAGGGGTGTCGTAGCACGACACATGACAGCAATTGGCGAGCTAAACGTCGTTCCCATTCGGGAGGAGAGCATGTCGGAAGAGATCGCGAAGGCAGTCGACGCACTCGAGGCGTTCGACGTTGCCTACAGAGAACGCAGGAGAGAGCCCACGACTTTAGTCCTGTCTCTTACCCATACATCGGAGTCTCGCGAAAGTGGCGTTTCGGAGGCTCTCGAGGCGGGCGAGCACGAGCTGAGACCCACAGGAAGAGAGACGAGATCGGCGCTCGGTACGGAGCGTAGTACTCGAGTCGACTGCGTTCGGATCCACAATTACGGATTTCATCCGGCGAAAGGCGCTGAATACTGGTATCTCGATCGCCACTCTCCTGTGGATTGCTCGCAGACTGGTAGCGCAACTTGTGGGTAAGAGACAGGACTTTAGTCGTGGGGTGAATCCGTCACTTGTGAATCAAACCACGGTGTCCGCCCGTGGGATGTCCCACGCTACAATTCCTCTTTTTCGATCCGCTTCATACCCTGTACCAGCAACCCCTTCCACGTCAGCCCGTGCTTGTCCTTGAGCCGCTGCATTTTCTCATACTGCTCGTCGTCATCGACCTCGATGTGGATGTTGTTGGTCATACAGTAATAGATAAACAATAGATATTTATATCTGTTGGACGAATATCAGAACAGCGATGAAGCGCACCAACACGTTCGCCGTGCGCCCGCTCTCCCCTACTGGAGAGCAACTGCTACGGGACCTGTTGGATGCGTCTGCCGCACTCTGGAACGAAACCAACTACGAACGCCTCATCCGATACGACGACGAAGACGGGTACAAAAACGAAGACGTGTGGGACGCCGATACCGGCACTCTCGAAGGCAAATATAAAGCCACCCTCGGCGCGTCCACCGCCCAACAAGTGATCCGGAAGAACTCGGAAGCGTGGCGTGGGTTCTTCAGAAACAAGGGGAAGTACCACGATGAGTCAGATACATCGGTCACGGAACACCCCACCCCGCCGGGGTTCTGGGGGAACAAAGACGATGGCCGAAAACTCCATACCGTCATCCGCAACACGTCGTACACCGTCGAATGGGGCGAGCGATCCAGACTTGAAATACTGGTCGGGTCCGAGTTGAAAGACCGGTACGATCACACTGGACGGCTCAGATTGGAAATCGCTGGCGAGCCGCACTGGCCCGAGTACGAGACGCAGGGCCGGTTGGACCTGTGGTACGACGAGACCGATGGCACCTTCAGAGCTTCGCAGCCCGTGACTGTTTCTGATGATGCACGGACAACTCCACTGGCTGATGAAACAGCCGCTCTGGACATCGGTGCCAACAACCTCGTCGCCTGCACCACGACAACCGGTTCCCAGTACCTGTACGACGGCACCCGTCCGTTCGAACAGTTCCGTGCGACGACCGAACGAATCGCGGAGTTGCAGGCGAAACTCGACGACCAGCGGCGAACAAGTGAGCGGATCGACCACTTGTACGATACGATGTATGAACGGCGCGATCACGCCCAAGACGCACTCGTCCGCGACCTCGTCGAGCGCCTGTACGACGAGGGCGTTTCAACCGTGTACGTCGGCGACATCCGAGACGGTAGTTGGATAGCGATTTGCCGTCAGACCGATTTCGTAGCAGTCTCATGAATGGTCTCTCAATAGTGAACCAAGTGTGTCGCTGGGGATTGGCGGATCGCCGGAATCGATAGATTCCGCGATCCGCACCGAGAACAGTACGTATCTCCGCCAGCAACTTGTCGTCCAAAAGCTTGAGAACCGTCTTCTCCGTCGCCAACTCGCTGCACAGCAACAGCAGATAGAGGTACTTGAGACTCGCCTCAAGCGGTACGAAAACCCAAACACACCACCCAGTAAGCAGGGTGGTGCGGCTGGATCACCTGGCAGCGACGACAGAGACAAGGAAGAGAACGAAGACCAAGGGGACGACGCTGGCGGCGACGCTGACGCCGCCAGCGACTCCTCTCCAGGACGTGACGAAGGTCACGAAGGAACAACTCGACCGCCTCCGGAACCAGAAGAGACTATTCGAGTCGATCAGGGATATTGCCCAGACTGTGAGCAAATCCTCTCTAACCCGGACAGCTACATCTCACGGACGATTATCGACATACCTCTCCCTATTCCAACCACTGTCGTCGAGTACGAACTCGGCAAACACCGCTGTTCCTGTGGAAACGAAGTCGTTGCTGAACATCCTGACTGCCCGGAAACCGGGCGGTTTGGGCCAAATATCATGGCCCAAACCGCCCTCGGTAGGTTCCATCAGCGACTTCCAAACCGTAAACAGGCGGAGCTGTTTGACTGGGAGCTCGATACACCCATCTCTCATCGGACGATCTACAACCTGACCAAGCGGGTCGCAGACCGGCTGCGACCCGCGTATGACGATGTCAAAGCCCGTATTCAGGAAAGTGACGTCGTCTACTGCGATGAAACGGGATTTCCTGTTGACGGAGAGCAACACTGGGCGTGGACGTTCGTTACTGACGAAGAAGTGCTGTTCTGGGTTGATGAGAGTCGTGGAAGCCAGGTGTTAGAGGACGTCCTCGGCGAGGAATTCGCCGAGGACTCGACGCTCAGCTGTGACGGTTGGTCAGCGTATCCGAGCTATCACACGAAGCTCCAGCGGTGCTGGGCACATCTGTTGCGAGAGGCGGAGTACGTTGCTGAACGGTACGAGGAAGCAGAGAGGTTGTCTGCGGAGTTACACGCTCTCCACGACGATTTAACGGCGTTCGACGAGGAGGATCCGTCCGCCTCCGCCCGCGAGCAAAAGCGGGCGGAGGCGTCGTTACATCTGGAAGGGCTGATCAGGGAAGACTACGAGGCACAGGAGGTCAAGAAGCTGATCGAGAAGATCAGGAACGGGTTAGGGCACTGGCTGACGTTCGTTACAGAGCCAGACGTCGATTCGACGAATAATCGCGCAGAGCGCGCTCTGCGCGAGCAAGTTGTGCTGCGGAAGATGTTCCGGACCCTCCGCTCAGCCGAAGGGGTCCAGATTCACGAGACGATCACGACCATGTTAGCCACGTGGAAACGGCGAGGACTAGATCCGCCCGAACAGCTCCAGTCCATCCTCGGTGGGAAAGAACTCAGTTCAGGATGAGAGGTATCACTGACCGGTGAATCCTGGTCACGCTATCCAACTACCCGAGACGTACTGGAAACGCACTGGATGCCCGAGGTGAACACGAAAACGCACAACTTCTGGGCATACCGTCGGTTCATCGACCGCCTCGAATGTGTCTGCGAAGAGTATGGGATCGAGGTCGTCGAAGAGCCCGAGTCGTGGACGACCCAAGAATGTCCAGAGTGTGGCGAACGCGAGGATACGGAGCGGAACGGCGACCTGTTCCGCTGTGTTTGTGGGTTCGAGGGACACGCCGATCTCAAGGCGAGTCAACTGTTCCTCGAACGCGAGACTGGTATGAAAGTCGGGCTGATGGCCCAGCCCGTGTGCTTCGAGTGGGACGACCACGAATGGTCAGAGAGATCATACTCTCCCGCGAGGGCAAGTCCCAAAGAAGATCACACAGACCGGAGTACCCGCCGTACGGTGGGAAAAGTTGCCTCCGTGGAGTCGGCATAGTCCGACATCCCGACGGAGGAATCCCACGACTTCAGTCGTGGGAGGAGGTCAACTGCACGGCTCTCTCGGTCCGCTCGCTCGCGTACCGTCTGGTCAGGTCTGCCACCTGCTCTTTGACGTCGACGTACTCCTCGACGCTTGCGACGTACCGGGAGACGACGGCGGCAGCGACGGTGAGCCGAAGCGTATCGTCCGTGCGCCAGCCCATCAGCTTGACGTCCTCGCCGACCGCCGGTATCTCCTCGCGGATCTCCGCCTCGAGTCCGCGGACGATGCGATCCGTCTCGGACAGGGGAGCGTAGCCGACGCCGATGCTGGTGTCGTTCGCTCGAAGAACGGCCCGGTCGTCGAACAGCGCCTTCAGGTCTGCGGACGTCTCACCGATGCGCGGGTCGAACTCGACCGCGTCGGCGGGCAGTTCGTCGAAGTTCGCGTCGACGTAGTCGCGGGCGGCGTCGACTGCGAGTTCGTCGACCGGAACGTCCCGTCCATCGACGGTTCTGGTCGCCCGCCCGCTGATGAGGACGTAGATCGGGTCGACGATGTCCCCGCCGCCGAACGCTGGCTCCGTCGTTCCCGCGACGAGTTGTACGCTGTCGGTGTTGTGGTGGAGAATCTGCCCGAACTCGTCGAGATAGTGCCGTGAGAGACGACGCGAGATCGCTTCGGCGATGCCGTCGCAGATCGTGTCCGGATGCCCGAGCCCCTTCCGTTCGACGAACTCCGTCGACCGTGCGGAGACGGGATTTCGCTCGAGATGTCGAACGGTAACCGAGGAGTCTTCCATAGACCGAGATACAACCGTCGTAGTGACATACCTTCTCCCCCAGCCATCAGTGTCGACGGTGACTCGAGTCCTGCTCGAGTCGACGAGGACGAGGGCCGTCACCGGCAGCGAGCGTTTCCGGGTAGGTGTGTCGGTGCTGTGTCCCGCCCCCAATTCCATTAGCGCGTGTGTGCTACGACACCGTATGACAACAGAGCAGACGGCGGACGCTGTGTTCGGGCTCCTGTCCAACGAGATACGCGTCGACGTTTTGCGGGCCGTCGCCACCGCGCAAAACGAGGCGGAACAGTCCGGTGGTGGGATCGCCGAACTGCCGTTCTCGGAGATCTACGAGCGGGTCGACGTGGACAGTACGTCCAAGCTGTCGTATCACCTCACCGAACTCACCGGAACGTTTCTCCGAAAGGGCGACGAGGGCTACTCGTTCACGCACGCGGGAGAGCGGATGGCCCGGTTCGTCCTCGCCGAGAACTACGATCGGCCCGCCGAGTTCGGCCCGCTCGAGACTGACGGTACGTGCCTGTTCTGCGGAGAGTCGGCCCTCGAGGCCACCCTCCACGACCAGTACTTCGTGGTCCGGTGTTCCGCTTGCGGCCGGCCCGCAACGGGCTATACGGTCACGCCAGCCCAGACGCGGGCCCACGACGGGGCCGAACTGCTCGAGGCGCTCAAACGAAAGCAGGCGATCGAGTACGAACTCGTCCAACGGAACGTCTGTCCCGAGTGTGGAGGCTCCGTCACCACGGAGGTACGAGCGGCGAGCGAAACGACGCTCCCTGACGAGGTTCCGATATCGTTCGTCACGATCGACGAGTGCCAGCACTGTCTGCGCATATACAGCGGCCCGATGACGTACAGCGTGGCGTACCACCCCGCGTCGGTCGCGTTCCACTGGGACCGTGGTGTCGACATCATGCAGACCGGAATGTGGGAGTTTCACGATCACGTCCGGGACGGACGCTGGACCGCCGAACGGATCGAGACAGATCCACCGGAGTACAGAGTCGTATTTCGTCGGAGTGCTGCCGCGCTCACAGTCCACCTCGACGATACCGCTCGAGTTACGCGGACCGAGCGCGTCCGCAGCCGAACTCTCGACTGATCGCCGTTCTTCCAGAATAGTTACAAAACCGTCGTTGACCGATACGACCCTCACGGCCCGAAGAAGACGGCGATCCGCGCGTTTGCGACGGCAGTCGCTCAAACGTGATTTTGAAACGACCCTGATAATATATCAAATGTTCGATAGCACTTTTGAGGGCGTACCGTGACTCCTCACGTGACGGTGATTCCAACGTGCAGCCAAACGCTGACTCGACCGGAGACCAACCGCAATCACGCATCGACGACACTCGAGAGACCGATCCGGCAGCCAACCGGCCCATGTCGGTCGAAGACGTTCGGGACGCGTACGCACGGTACGCCGACTGGATCGATCGATTCGACTGGCTCAACCGGCTGGCGACCGGCCGGTATCGCCGCCGTCAGTTCGCGGGTGTAACCGGTCGCGTGCTCGACGTGGCCTGTGGAACCGGGACGAACTTCCGATATCTGCCCGCTACAGTCGACCTCGTCGGCATCGACATCAGCGAAGCGATGCTGGCCAGGGCGCGGGACGAACTCGACCGACTCGACAGAGACGAAACGCTCGAGCAGATGGACGCGCAGGCACTCGAGTTCGACGACGACAGCTTCGACGCGGTGATTTCGGCGCTGTCGACCTGTACGTTCCCGGACCCGGTGGCCGCGCTTCGGGAGATGGAACGGGTCTGTGCACCTGATGGACGAATTCTACTCGTCGAACACGGGAAGAGCGACGTCTCGCTCGTCGCGCGGTATCAGCAGTGGCGTGCCGACGCCCACTACGAGAGAGCGGGCTGTCGGGTGACTCAGGAGCCGCTCGAGCTCGTCCGGCGAGCAGGCCTCTCCGTCGACGACGTCGACACGGCCCAGTTCGGGAGAATCACCACGATCACCGCGAGCCCGGAGTGATCTCACGGTGACGACTCCTCTTCGGACGGTCACGCGGACGATTATCCGGGGGCCGCACGAGAGTCGCGTCCGTGTCGTTTGGCGGATAGCGATTCCGCTGCTCACCGGTCTGGTGACGTTCCCGGCCTCGTTCGTGGCCGCACTCTCTGCCGGTATGCTAACGGGGACGGCTGTGCTGATCGCCTGGACGACGACGGCACTAGTCGTATTCGCTGTGGTTCGCTTTTCGGCCACTCGTCTCGATCGACGTCCGCTATCCGCCTACGGATACCACGTTTCGCGTGGATGGTGGCTCGACCTCGTCGGCGGATTCGCACTCGGAAGCGTCATCGTCGTACTGACGCTGCTCATCGCGATCAAGCTCGGCGCAGTGACCGTTCCCGACGGGGAACTGGTCGTCGAGTTCGCTTCTCTCCCGTGGTTAGCAGCATTTCTCGTCGGATTCGCCGGCGTCGCGTTCTGGGAGGAACTCGTCTTCCGCGGCGTCGTCATGACGAACGTCGTCGAAGCCGCAGACGAGCGGGAGGTTTCGTCTTCGGTCGCCGTCGCAGTAGCGTTGATCGGCAATGCGACGGTTTTCGCCCTCGTTCACGTTCCCGGTGCGCTCACAGAGGGATACTCGCCCTGGCTGACCGCCCTCTGGACGTTCTCGGCCGGGCTGTTGTTCGGCGCCGCGTACCTGCTGACGGGCGAGCTGGCGCTCCCGATGGGACTGCATCTCGGGATCAACTACGTCTCGAGCAACGTCTTCGGCATTGCGGGGATTGCGGAGATGGAGGGCGTCCCGACGGTATTCTCGACGACGACCACTGCGACCGGACTCCTGGCACCGATGAGTGGGATTCCGATCCTCGTCTCGCTCGCCGCTGGTAGTGTATTCGTCGCTGGCTGGTGTTACTGGCGACGGGGAACGCTCGAGCTTGCGCTCGTTCCTGGAGTCGACCCGTCCGACCGTGACGCCCCAGTTTGAGCGGCTCGGGCGCCTTCTCGTCAACTTCACACCATCTATTCGATTTGTCACTCACCGTCGCCGATCACGTTACTCGACGAGAGTCGACAATAGACGGCCAGCGCATTCGACCGAAAACTGCCGATCCACTCGACTGGCCCCGAATCAGGCGACGGGCTGGAGGAACATGACGTTCACCCGTCCGACAGCGTCGAAGTCACGGAGCTGGTACACCAGTTCGCGGATCCGGCCCGCGGGACCAGTGCAGAAAATCGTCTCGAGACACCAGTCTCCGCGGTGCATGTGCTGTGTCGTTCCGATAACGTCTTCGAACTCGTGTTGGATCCGGTGGAGGTCACCGATGACGAGAGTGTGTTCGTAGTCGAACGCAATCGCTGCGACAGCTTCCCCCTCGAGATCCTCTAGCTGCGTGTGTCGCTCGACGTACTCCTGCATCGCTTCGCGGACGGCCCGTGAGCGCGATTCCAGTCCCTCTGCCTTCCACGTCTCGTCGAACGTCTCCAGTACTTCCTGTGGGACGTTGAGGCTCGTTCGCATACGCGCCCTTGCGTCGGGCGATACTTAGCCCCCGTTATTACGATCCTCGAAAATCGAAATAACGGAACGCAATTGAACGACTCTCGTCGACTTCCGACGATGAATATTCGCTCTCGAGGTCGGTGGTGGGGTTCGACGAGTGGAAGCGTTCTGAAGTACTACCTCTACAAGTCCACCAAAGCGGTCGAGTTCTACCGGCCGATCATGTACCTCTTCTTTCTGGCGCAAGGGCTCGACTTCACGCAGATCGCGATGCTCGAGGCGATCTACAATCTGACGACGCTGTTCGGCGAGATCCCCACCGGATACGTCGGCGACCGCGTCGGTCGCCGGAATAGCCTCCTCATCGGGACCGTGCTGATCGCCGTGACGCTACTCGGTATCGGCCTCGCTGGGTCGTTTCCAACGTTGGCGGTTCTCTACGTCTTCTGGTCTGCAGGGTACAACTTTCGATCGGGGAGCGAAGACGCCTGGCTCTACGACACGCTCACCGACGACCTCTCGGAAGACGAGTTCGCTCACGTCCGGGGCCGAGGAGAAGCCGCTGCGCTGGTGGTCGGGGCTGTCGCAGCCATCGTCGGTGGGTATCTCGGAACCATCGATCTCTCGTACCCGTGGTTCGTCGCCGCCGCCGTCACCGGACTCGGTGCGGTCGTCCTTCTCACACTGGACGAACCAGAGACGTACAGAGAGACCGACACCGACGCGTTGAGTTTTCGCAGGACAGTCGGTATCGTCAGGGAGGCGCTCTCACACCGGAATCTCCGGGCGTTCATCCTCTACTACTACGTCCTCTACGCCGCCGTCACGTACCTCGTGTTCGTGTTCCTCCAGCCGATCTTCCAGACGGTCGTCGTCGATCTCGGCGTGTCACCCACTCGAGTCGAGTCGCTGCTGGGGTGGTTCTACGCGGCGTACAGTCTCGTCGGTGCGGTGCTCAGCTACTACACCGGCGCGATCAAAGCCCATCTGGGAATTCGGACGTGGTTTCTCGTCCTGCCGTTCGTCGTTGGCGCGGCGCTGGTCGGAATGTACTACGTCCCCGTCCTCGCGCTCCCGACGTTTCTGGTCGCCCGCGGGCTCTCCGACGTCACGCGGTCGTTCGCCGGCCAGTACGTGAACGATCACGTCGAAACGCTCGGTCGAGCCACCGTTTTGAGCGCGATGGCGATGGTCAGCGGCCTGGCAGTCGTTCCGTTCCAGCTCGGCAGCGGCGTCATTTCTGACATGGTGTCCCCGCTGTTTGCGCTCGCCGTCGCAGGGGTCGTCCTCGTCGCTGGATCCGGCGCAATCCTCTCGTGGGAGATGCCGGTGGCCGAGTGAAACGGAAGCGAAAGCCCACCCCGTCAGTACGGGTTCCTCGAGTCTGCTGGCAAACATCTTCAAGCCAACGGTCACCGTCGTCTCGCGACTCACAGAATTGTGAGGCGGATGCCACGGGGCTGGATCTCGAGGCACTCGGCCTGCTCCGACTGTCGATGTGCCTGCCGATCAGCGAAGCAGCGAGAGCCCCAAGGAGGACCCCTCATAGATCACGAATCCCTCTTCGACCGGGACGAGTCCGTCGATCGTACCAAGGCGGTATGCGGCGCGCGACCAGGTGGTTCGCTCCTCGCCCGTCGATCGGTCGTAGACGCTGACACCCTCGTTTGTCCGACCGAACGCGACCCAATCGTCGCCGACCACCGGACGGCCGGTGACGATGCCGGTGTCGACGGTCCAGCGAATCTCGCCCGTGGTCGCATCGAGGGCCACGCTCGTTGTACCGGATCCGGCTGGAACGAACACCTCGTCGCCAGTTACGGCGAGTCCAGAACGACCGTTGCCGACACCGGGGAGCGAGCGTGACCAGTACCGTTCTCCCGTTGTGGCGTCGATAGCGGAGACCGTCCCACGGGAGTCGGCGACCCAGACCGTCCCGTCGAAGACCGAAGCGGACCCGAGGGCGTTCGTGCTCGAGATGTGCCAGCGCTCCTCTCCATGCAGGTCGTACGCGAAGATACCGCTGGTCCGCGAGTCGCTTCGAGTCGTGTAGACGCCGTCGTCGTCGAGGGCCAGCGTCTCGCCGGAACCACCGCTCCACTGGACCGCTCCGGTATTGATGTCGACGGCGGCGGGACTGCCTCCAGCGACGTAGATGGTGTCGTCGAGAGCCGCGGCAGTGGCATCGTTGCGGTGGTGACTTCCGGCGTCAGCACGCCAGTATCGTTCGCCCGATGTGCGACCGAGAGTGACCAGTTGATTCATTCCTGGGGCGAAGACGACTCCGCAGGCGAGCACCGGTACGGCAGCGATGCCGTCGTCGAGGTCGCGCCTCCACGTCGGTCCGTCCATCGGTGCGTCGAGGTCGACCGCGACGAGTCCACCGGTCACGGGGATATACGCCGTTCTATCTTTAAGCAGCGAGAGAATCCCGGCGTTTACACGAAATCGAGGAGAAAGCCCACGGCTTCAGTCCTGTCTCTTACCCATACATCGGAGTCTCGCGAAAGTGGCGTTTCGGAGGCTCTCGAGGCGGGCGAGCACGAGCTGAGACCCACAGGAAGAGAGACGAGATCGGCGCTCGGTACGGAGCGTAGTACTCGAGTCGACTGCGTTCGGATCCACAATTACGGATTTCATCCGGCGAAAGGCGCTGAATACTGGTATCTCGATCGCCACTCTCCTGTGGATTGCTCGCAGACTGGTAGCGCAACTTGTGGGTAAGAGACAGGGCTTCAGTCGTGGGATGAATCCGACCACACACGACACAAACCATCCTCGATAGCCGACCGAGGGTTGATGGAGTCGTAACACGTAATATAATTGACTTCTATCTACTCGTATGCCACGCGGGTACAGTCGAGAGCGAACGTCGGTTCACAACCTCCACTCCCACTTCGTGTGGTGCCCGAAGTACCGCAAGCCGGTGCTGACCGACGAGGTTGCCGACCGTCTCGAACAACTCATCGAGGAGAAAGCCGACAAACTCGACCTCGACATTCTCCGACTGGCAATCCAGCCCGACCACGTACACCTGTTCATCACTGGCGACCCGAAACTTGCCCCGAACAAAATCATCCAGCAGGTCAAGGGCTACACCTCGCGGAATCTCCGCGACGAGTTCGACTTCGGCCTCCCCTCGCTGTGGACACGCTCGTACTTCGTCTCCTCGGCAGGAGAGGTGTCGAGTCAGCTCATCGAGGAGTACATCGAAGCACAGACCGGACGATAACGATGCATCGAGACGTCACCACCACGGTACGGGTCAAACTCCACTCGCTCACCGAACGTAAAGCCCGACTCATCGAACGCGAGTACGGCGCGTTCCAAGATGCCGTTCACGGTGACGACAAAGCGAACCTCTACTCCGCCACCAAACAACAGGCGGGCAAAGTCCGGTCGAACAAGAACCCGCGAGAGGACACCGAGCAACCTGTCGTTCTCCGCAACGACTGCATCACCATCGAACACGACGAGGACACAGTTCTCTCGTCGTGGTGGTTCAAACTCCCCGTCTACAATCCCGAGAAGGAACGCGGGGATAGCATCTGGGTACCCGTCCGCGTCCCCGAGAAGGACACGCACCTCCTCGAAGACGAAGACGAGTCCATCCGCGACTCGGAACTCGTCCACCGGGACGGCGAGTGGTACGTTCACCTCGTCTGCAAGCGGTCTGTGGCCGTCGCAGACGAATACGATGACGTTCTCGCCGTCGATATGGGTGCGAAGTGGATAGCCGTCAGCACGTTCATCTCCGACCGAAACACGCAGTTCCACGGAGCGGAAGTCCGTCGCGTCCGTGAACACTACAAGCAACTCCGCAAGAGCATCGGGAAGGCGAAGGTGCGTTCGGGAGCGCAGGTCATCGAACGCCTCGGGGACAAGGAATCCAGAACGGTCGAACACGAACTGCACCAAGTGGCGAACGAACTCGTCGCTCGCGCTCGGGAGCGCAACGCCGTCATCGTGTTCGGTGATATGACTGGGTTGCGCTTCGACAACGACAAGGGTCGGTACGTGAACGACAAGACCCACAAGATGCCATACGCGAAGATGGCGAACATCCTCACGTACAAAGCCCATCTCGACGGGCGAGAGTGCCTCCCCGTGAACGAGTACGACACGTCTGTGACGTGTTGGCGGTGTGGGTCGCAGAACACATCGCGGGAAGTGCAGGGGCGTGTCGAGTGCCACGACTGTGGACTGGACGACAACGGCGACAAGAATGGTGCGACGAACATCGGCAAACGAGCCGTCGGTAAGAACATTCAGAGTCCGCTATCGACGGTGGGGGCTGTTGTGGCTCAGCCCGAAACGCAGGTCGTACTCGAAGGAACCACCGGTGAGATGGAACCTGCGAACTCCCCAGACGACGTGGGCCTAACCCTCAGTGAGGGAAGCCCACGACTTTAGTCGTGGGAGAAGTCACGACGTCACCGCGCCGGACGCTCGGGCCACCACTCATTCATCGAGCCCGTTCCATGCTTCATCAGATGCCTTGTCCCACTCCTCAGTAAGAGCGGTGGCACTCTCCGACGCATCGCGATAGGCTGCAGCTAATTCGTCTTCTTCTGGGCGATCGTTCTCGACGTCAACGATTGCAACCGTGACACGCTTGTTCGCGTACTCTGTGCCGAGGTAAATGCGTCCCCTGTCGTCGGTTTCGTTGGTCTGAAGTTCGTCTGCATCAATCTTCATATTACCCACTATAGCCCACTCGTGTATATAGTTCACCCACGATAACCCACTACCTCTGTCCGACGTGGTGTCCGACCATTTGCAACACTGCAGTGGGCACCTTGCTGAGTACGGACATCGCTGGGAGCTCGAGAGCAGTTGCAAATCCGTCGAGAGGTTCATGATCGCGGCGACCTCGAAGGACTTCGGACTGCGGTTCTTCTACTTGGCGTTCGCGTGTCTGTTGTACTCGATCTGGCAGGCAGTTGATCTGCTCGTGCAGGTCGAATTGACCGGCGAGTACGAGCACGCACCTATCGTGACCGACGATAACACACTGACGCTGCTGAAGGAGGAAACCGAAACCGGATAGCAGGGTCCTCGATCTGGGTCAGCGCAGCTTGCTGAGTAGCAACGCTGTCGAGAATCTCAGGAAAACCACGATCTGGTCGTTAGCGGTTTGGTGAGGGTTCTAAGCCCCACCCTCGAGGAGCGAACGAACGTGAGCGAGTAGGGCGGGGTAGTTCACTACGACAGGAAGAATCACACGGGAGGGGGTCTGAAGCAATTCTCGCTTACTGATTCGTCGGAAATCACGTATTACAGACCTGTTAAACCCTCTGTAGCCTCAACTTCCACTACTTATCAGCAGTTGAGTTCTGACGATTCAATGTATTATCAAAGGGGTATTCGAACTGTGTATTAGGGTGTTTCAGAGACGAACCACTGCGTGTCAGCTACATATTGTAGAGAGTTGGTCGGAATTCTACTTAATTAGATTATTACAGAGACAAAAACAACTATGAGCGGTAGCCTGCAAACCGTAATTTGAAAGATTAACAGATATCTGAGTTACTGTACTTTGCTTCCGGCAGCGTGACGCAAGAGACGAATTGCGACCGTGCCCAAAATAACGTTGCACCCAACGAGGACGATACTCGCGGGCACGACGGTGTTCCAGATTCCACTGAACGCCGTCACGTCGACGACCGTCATTACGTCCCGGCCGAGCATGATGGCGCGAACGCCGTCGACACCGTACGTGATGGGATTGAGGACGGCAACAGTCCTGATCCACTTTGGGAGTACGCCAAGCGGCAGGAAGGCACTCGAGATAAACAGCAGCGGGAACGTCAGGAGATTTGCGAACATGATAGTCGCTTCCTGATCGCGGGTGACCAGGGCGACGATGTTCGAGTACGCCATGAACGCGCCGCCGAATATCACCGTGACAAAGACGACGCCGACGATCCCAGCGACGCCCGTCCGGAGGTACTGATCGAACGCTGCGCCATTTTTGATCACCAACAGGAGATATCCGAGAAGGAGGATTAGAAGCGTCTGGACGACGATCCGTGTCACCTCCGACAGTACCTTGCCGAAGAACATAGCCGACCGGTTCACTGGCGAGACGAGCATCTTCTCGAACATCCCCTCCTCCATGTCATCGACGAGTCCGATACCCGAAGTGGCTGCCGACGAGAGTGTGGACATGACGATGATGGCCGGAGACAGGTACGTCACATAGCTGATGTCGGGGCCGAGCGCTTCCGCGAGCGCGCTGCCAGCAATCGCTCCGAATACCTCGACGAACAGGACGAAGAAGATCACCGGCTGGATGAGCGAGGTGAATACGACGTAGGGGTTGCGCAGGTTCTTGATGAGCCACCGCTTGAAGCTGATACGAACGTCGTCTGTCGCGCTGTTCCCTGGTGCTTTCTGTGCGGTGTCACTGATGACTGTACGCCCGTCGTGACCGCTCATGTCGACACCTCCCCAGCGGACATCGACGCCATTCCGGTCCCAATCCGATCATCATCGGCAGACGAGTCGTCTGTCAGCGCGAGGAAGACGTCGTCGAGTGTAGGCGAGCGTACGTCGAAGTCACTGACTGACACACCTGCATCGTCGAGAGCAGAGAAGAATTCGCTTGCAACCTCGCGGATTCGGTCCGACCTGATAGCGAATCCATCGTCAGTCGTTCTGACGATCGGGTCTTCGAGAGCGTCGATACGTCGAATCGCCTGCACGCCGCGCTCAATCTGTTCCTCGGCAGGATTCTCGAGCGTTATCTCGAAGACGTCCATCCCGAATTCGGATTTGAGCGTCTCTGGTGATCCGGTCGCGATGACCTGTCCGTTCTGGAGCAGAGAGAGTCGGTCACAGAGTTCGTCCGCCTCTTCGAGGTACTGCGTCGTGAGGAACACTGTTGTCCCCTGCTCGTTGATTCGTTCGAAGTACTCCCAGAGTCGCAATCGTGCTTCCGGGTCGAGACCGGTCGTCGGCTCGTCGAGGAACACCACCGGCGGACGATGAACCAGAACGCTCGCCGCGTCCAATCGCTTTTTCATCCCGCCGGAGAACTTCTCCGACCGCGTGTCAGCGACATCCTGTAAGTCCACCAAGTCGAGTAGCGTCTCGATTCGCTCGTCGCGCTGCTCCGCTGGGACGCCGTACAGTTTGCAGGCCAACTGGAGGTTCTCCCGCGGCGTCAGTTCTCTGTCGATACTCGTTTCCTGTGCCATATACCCGATAGACCGCCGGACCATTTGCGGGTCAGTCGCCGCGTCGTACCCGTTGATCCGTACCGATCCCTGCGTCGGGTACAAGAGAGTGACGAGCGATTTGATGGTGGTCGTTTTTCCGGCGCCGTTCGGTCCGAGGAAGCCGAAGAACTCGCCTTTCTCGATGCGTAAGGAAACGCCACGAACAGCCTTGGTTCCATCTCGGTAGGTGACCGTGACATCTCGAGCGTCGATTGCGAGGTCGGGTTCCCGAGACTGGTCGGCTGTGCTCTGTTGAGGTTGTGACTGTCGGTTCGCCATCGCACGAACCCGTTTGAATCGGGACCGTGTAGCGCCTTCTCGAATTGATAGTGCTCTTTAAATGCAGTCCTCGAGGAAGTCGATCGAAGTGCCTCTCGACCGTAACCCAAATTGTCGTTGATAGGAACTGATTGGTATGGGGCTCGTGGCTGAATACAAGATTTACTGCGATGCTCTTCCACTCGTGGACGTAGCTGCAGTAGTACCTGCGACGAAAATCATTCTCAATCTCCAATACAATCACGGCAACCGACCGCTGTTCCTCATTACTGTGACTGGCGGTGCCGAGCAGCCGCTTGAGACGGCCCTGGCTGACACGTACGACGTGGGAGACTGGACGCGAATCGGGCAGGCTGGAGACACTCGACGGTATCAAATCAAGCCCGCACTCAGTTTCGAAGAGCAACTTGGGGACCACATCGACGACCTCGCCGGGCTGGAAGGACTTGCCACAGCCGAGGCATTCATAGACAGAATCCTGGTCGAAACAGACGGGTGGCGTCAAACGGGCTGGTTCGCCGATCGAGAAGAGTTCAGGAAATTCTCATCGTTCTGGCAGCAGAACGCTGACTTTCGGCTGGATCGCCTCGATAGGGACGGGACAGCGGAACCGCCAGGAGAAGGTCTGACTAACCGACAATACGAGGCACTCCGGATAGCGTACGAGGAGGGGTATTTCGCGATCCCACGGCAGATATCGCTCGAGGAGATAGCTGCGGAGCTGGACATCACTGCATCGTCGGTAACCGAGCGGTTGCGCCGTGCACAAACACAACTCATCGAAGAAACAGTAGCAACGACGTGGCCGCCCCTCCCTGATAGAGACTGTTAGCGATACCCCCGCTAACAATCTCTATCAGCCACGAGGACATCGGTTTCTGGCAGGGCCGTGTGGCGGATGCTCTCGTTGACCAGGAGTTGAGACTGGTCTCCTCAATGCACCGAGGCAGTACTCGGTTCTCGAGTCAATTACACCACATTACGTTTTCCCTCCCATCACCACCGTCTCACTCGAGGAGGGGAACAGCTTTGGCCCACAGTTGTTGGAAGTACTGCTCAAACTCGGAGACGACTTGCGAATCTTTGATTCCGATCACACCGATCCGATCCTTACCGGATACTGGATGCAGAACATCGATCGTCGTCTCTACCTTATCCACTATATCAAACGAAAGCGTAATCTCAGGAATTGTTCTGACAGTTATGTCTGCAGACTGGTTTTCAATTAGGTGTGGGAATCGGTCAGGGAGTACGGTAACTGCCTTTTCACTTAATAGGAGGTCGACAGACAGATCTGCATTAGCACCCTCGAAAAAGCCTTCCACTTCAGATTGGAGTGTCTCCCAGGTCGCATCCTCGTAGGGAGGCCCAACGGCTGCCTGGACAACGTTCTCCGCGGTTCGCATATGCTGCTGGAGCGCTGTACTCATTTCGTCGCTCCCGAGCGATCCGAGCCAGAAACTACTCTCTGTCGGTGGTGTCGGCAAAAGGGTCGAACGAACTGTTTCTGCTTTCTTGCGGTAACGATCCCACTCTTGCTTCAGGTCGTACGCACGCTCAGCCAGAAGCCTGTCGACGACGGTTTCTGGCCGTACGGCAACGTACCGATTTGGGTCGCTTGACTGTCTCCAAATCAGCTTGCGAGCTTCAAGGCCGTTTAGCACGTCGTAAATACGGCCTTTCGGGACCCCACTAGTATCGGAGAGTTCGGCCGCTGTCACCGCTCCCGTCACGAGAAGCGTTCGATAGACCTTCTCCTCGTAACTTGAGAGTCCAAGCTCGCCCAATTCCGTCATAGATTGTCGTTGCACATCCAAACAAATTGTAAGTGTTGTTTTGTTTCAATAGTCGTATATCGGTGACTTCGAGACCTAACGATATGCATCCGTACATACTGCTTGCTGGTGCAATACTTTCCGAATTAATCGGGACAACTGCCCTCAAACTCTCCGACGGATTTTCACAACCGATTCCCAGTATCGGTGTTGTCCTTGGATACGGAGCGGCGTTCTATCTACTTTCCCTGACGCTAGAGAAATTACCGATCGGTGTCGTCTATGGAACGTGGGCAGCATTGGGGATTGTCGGTGTGGCAGTTATCGGAACTGTTGTTTTTGACGAGCCAGTCGATCTGGCAGGCCTGCTCGGAATCGTCCTCATCATCGGTGGTGTCTACTGCGTTAACGTGGTATCACAGATGTCTGCCCACTAAGATAGTGGGACCGGGTCTGTGTAGAAAACAGCCGAAAAGTGGCACTGTGTTTCAACATCTTGTTCGCTCACTTTTGAGTATCTGTTTACCAACGATGTCCAACCGTTATGACGTGATCATCGCTGGCGCAGGTCCAGCGGGGGCGCAGTGTGCTCGAGATCTGGCTGAACGTGGGTACGATGTTGTCGTCCTGGAAACCGAAGCAGAAGGTGAGTTCCCAGCTCAAAGCGACAAATCTACCGGCGGAACGTTTGCATCGATGATGACCTCCTTCGGCATCCCAGACGACGTAGTCATGCACGCGACTGAATCAGTCGTTCTTGAATCACCAAATGAACACTTTATCCAAGACCAGCCGGGCTTCGTCTTGGACTTCGAGGCGTTCAAGAAGTTCCTCGTTGAAGATGGCCGTCACAAGGGTGCTGAGTATCGGTTTGATGCTCGTGTCCGTGACCCCATCGTCGAGGATGGCGATCTTGTCGGTGTCCGTTACAATAGTGATCAGGAGGTCTTTGGCGAAATCGTTATCGATGCTACGGGTCCGGCTGCGCCACTGGCCAAAGATCTGGCGATCGCCACTCTTGAGCGGAAGAACCACGCGATTGGTATTGAATACTTGTTCGAGGGCATTGATCTCAATCATCCTGATTTTGCTGATCTCACTGACGCGATGATGTTGCGGTTGGATCACGAGTACGCCCCTGGGGGGTACTCGTGGATCTTTCATACAGGTGACGACACAGCGAAAGTCGGTATCTGTTACATCCAGAATGAACGCTATCAAGAAAACGCCATTCACGATCGTACCGTCGACGGGTATCTCGAACATTGGCTTGATACTGATCCGCGGTTCGAGAACGCCAGACAAATCGCAGATAGTCCGGTTCGGGGATCAGCACATGTACAGCCCCCCGGATCAATGAGTACTGATTCGTTCATGGCAATTGGTGATACTGTCCCGTCAGTCGATCCTGTCTGGGGCGAGGGGATCTACAAGTGTATGAAATCCGCTCGAGCAGCTGCGATGACAGCCGATCGTTGTCTGACGAGGACGAAAGACACCTCCGCTGAGGAGATGGCAGTCTACGACGACCTCTGGAAGGAGCAAGTTGCCCCCAGACAAGACCGACGATTGATGATGACGAGGTTACTATACCTTGCACCAAACGAACGGTACGACCGGCTTTTGCGAGATCTAAATGAACTCTCTCGAGATACCCTTTCAGATATTAACGATGGGAGAAAGCGGGAAATTGTAAAGTTGTTATATCCCAGTGATCTATCCTACCTCTGGAAATATTGGCGAGAAACACGATCTGGAATCACCTCTTATTCGCCTTCAGGGATTTCGTAGCTTTCACGCCTAACCCTCTTTACAGCGGATAGCGTGCTGATGGACCGGGAGTTCGACAGCCAGCACGTTTTGGAGATGATCAGCCAACGTGGACTCTCGTACGTCGTGCCGAAGCGGATGCAGACCAGCGAGAAGGCTCAGTCCAAGCGGCTATCGAACACGAGAAAGATCACTACGAGACGACTCGGAAGCTTCACCTCGGCAAGAACGAGTGGCACGAGACGACGCTGATTTACCGCCGGAAAGAGGACTCAGAGCATGACGATCATCGACAGTACTTGGTCTTCATGTCCAATCACGGCGGGTGTTTTCTGAGTGAGTATGGCTATCGGTGGGAAATCGAGAGCGGCTACAGGTCGATTAAGCGGTTCATGGCTGCGACAACCTCGAAGGATTTCAGGCTACGGTTCTTCTACTTCGCGTTCGCGTGTCTGTTGTACTCGATTTGGCGAGCTATCGATCTGCTCGTCCAGGTTGAGTTGACTGGCGAGTACGAGCACGCGCCGGTCGTGATGGCTGATAACACATTGACGCTGCTGAAGAAGGAGACTGGGATCGGATAGCAGGGCCCTCGCTCTGGGTCAGCGCAGATTCCCGAGTGGCAACGCTATCGAGCATTTCGAGAGAACGACGATTTGGTTGTTAGTACGACAGGAAGAAGCGAACGAAGGGAGATCTGAAGCAGTCTGTTCACTGATTCAGCTGAAATCACGCATCACAGCCACGCTAAATCCGCTGTAGTCTCAACATCCACTGCCCCCAGTAGTTGAGGCTGGTCGTCTCAATGCATATGGCATTCTAGCGAAGTTCATAAATAGTATGAAGACGTAGTCTGGGATAGAACGATGGCTCGAATCACCGGCTCCTATCCAGACGATCTCGACCTCCTCATCGAGGGTGCTGTCGAGGCTGGTGTGTTCGGGGGCAAGAGCGATGCGTTACGCGAGTTCGTGCGTGAATACTTCGAAGACCACGAGAACGAACGTATTGCAGCTGCCGTCGCCCTCTACGAACGCGAGCGGATCACACTCGGTGATGCCGCCAGACTCGCTGATGTCGACCGCTGGACGATGCGTGACATCCTCCGTGAGCACGGCGTTGAACTTCGCCTCGGGCTCGTTGACGAAGACGACGCAGCCTACGAGGTAGAGGCAGCACGTGAACTCGAATTCGATGATGAGGACTCGTCTGATGAGGAGTAACGTATTAAATGGCAGGTAACGATCTCCCAGCGAACCCGAGCGTCTTGAACACGACTGTCCTCTCGAATTTTGCGTACATCGATCAGCTGTGGGTAGTTGCTGGCCTCTCTGGAATCTGTACGGTACCAGTCGTTCGTGAGGAGCTCGAACACGGCGTCGATAACTACCCATATCTCCAGGAAGCACTCGATACGCTTGATGACGAGATCCCGGTCGCGCCAATCTCGGACACCGTCGCAAATAGAGAGGCGGTTGTCAGTGATCACCTCGATCCAGGGGAAGCACAGGCGTTCGCCCTCGCCGATGCACACGACGGCCGGCTGCTGACAGACGACGGAGATGCCCGGTCGTTTGCGAAAGACCAGGGCGTGACCGTTGTTGGATCGGTCGGCGTTCTGTTGGCTGCAATCGATGCTGGGAAGATCGATGAAGCTACTGCTGACGAGTGGCTGTCGACGTGGATCGATGAGATCGGCTACTACGTCCCGTATCGAACGATCTCGAAGTATCGATGACTGATTTAGAGTTCGAAACACCTGATTAGTGTGCCCGTGAACACGTCTATTACCGATGAGTGAAGCCGACAGACGGCTGTCCGAGGAGAGCGAGCAACGGTTTCTAGACCTGTACGCCCATCTGTTGGTGTATGTCAACGACCGATTCGAGGTCATCGAAGAGATCGAAACGGTCGCTGATCTTGAACAGCACTACACTGACGAGCTTCTCCCGCTCCGAAACACGCTGTACAACGAGTCGACGACAGACTTGATTGAGGACTTCGTTGAAGAGAACCCTCCCGACCTGTCGGAGACTGATCTCGAACAGGTCGCAGCGTGGACTGACTTCGTCGCCGGCGAGTTCGTCGTCGTCCGCTATCGCGAGGACGATGCGATCTTCCTCGATTGGACAGAACCGCCGAAAGCATACGCAGTCCGTCCGGCTCGGCTTCCGTTCGCCGAACTGTGGGATGAATCTGCGCTGCCAGTCCCTGTTTCGAGTGTCGTCCTATTGCCGTTCGAGGACCAGATCGTCTACGATGGGTGGATCGGGGTCAAGAACATCATCTTCGGGGGCTCGCTCAGCACTGACATCGATGACGAGTATGAGGAGGCGAAACATCGCTTCGGCATCATCGACTCGCTTCCAGTACCCGAGGAAGACGAAAAGACGGACGCCGAGGAGTTGCGCTTCTACATGAAGAACAAGCGCAACCGAGAGCGATACGCGTCGGAGATCGAGCAGTTGCGGGAGAAAACCGACGAACTGGAGCGGATTTACCACCAAGAAATGGGGAAGGCCCGAGCCCGCAGCTTGGGTCGCGAACTGCGCGAGTTGGAACTCAACGAAGCCTATGTAGCGATCTATGATGACTGGATCATCACTAGTGCCCCCTCCGAACCCGAGGTTCGCAAGCTACTCGAAGAGATTATGCCCGCTGGGAAGGCTGACCACCCCTACATCTACCACTTCGATCCCTGACCGAGAGTCCACAGCCTACGACTGGAGTTGCGTGACAGTCGACGCGATTTCGCTTTTGGTCGGTACGCCGGAGAACTCGAACACGCTGTCTCCGACACCGAAGGCGTACCTCTGGTAGGAGACGTCGGCGTGAATCCAGCATTCGACATCGCTGTCTGTTGCCTCATACTTGGCTTCGGCTGTATTCTCTCCGTGTTTCAGCACGTTGAGCAGGTACTCTTCGATACGTCGTGCATTCGCGATTCGCAAGAGATGGTCGGCAGCGACGTTGTCCAACACGTCTGCTGGGGTTCCGTATCCGTCGCCGACGAGATAGAACTCGCCGTCGTATTCGTGTGACCCGACCTGGACACGGAGTGAGTACGTCTCAGCCATATCGGTAGTTCCGAAGAGACACGTATCAGACTGTTTGTTACGGAGACTACCCACCGATGGCCGCGTTGTGAACAAGATTTAGTCGGAATGGCACGCAACCACACTATATGTCTTTCACCGCCAGCTGGCACACGCTTCTCGACGAGCTCGACGACCTTCACGAGAGTGCGACGCTCATCACGCCGCTCTCCCATCAGCGATTTCGTATTACTGACGTGCAGGACGCTCGCGTCATCATTCAGTTCGAAGCTAGAGACGAGACGCGGCCGCTCCAGCGAGACCAGTTCGAAACGCTCTATCGACGGATCCAGGATGTCCCGGACGGATTTGACCTTGATCGCCTTCCGGCGGATGCCGATCCGTATCCTGCGGTGTGGAGTGTCCATCCACGGTTCGAGGTTGATGAGAATGCTGGTGTCATCACACAATCGGAAGTTTCGACGGCAACACAGGTGGTGGGTGTAGAGCAGGAACCAACGGACGAGGAACGAACTGAACCCGACGGACTTGATGTCTACTCTGACGCACTCCTCCTCATCGACGCACTCGAACGCCACGATGTGACTGCTCTTTCTGAACTGGAGACGGACGCGTTGGTGAATCTCTACACCCTGCTTTCGGATGTCCAGCGAGATGCTAACGAATTCCGCAAGGAGATCGCGGATGTCCTCCTCGCTCGGCTCCATCACGACCGCCCGGTTTCCGGGCAGTATGGCTCCGTCCAACGGACGAGTCGCCGAAATCGCTCGCTCAAAGACGACGAGGAGGTGCTGGAACGCCTCGAGAACGCTGGGATCGACCGCGAACGTGTGCTGAGCGTCGACCGCTCGAAAGTCGATGAAGCGCTTGAAGTCACCACGCTCTCCGAATCCGATGTGTACGAAGTCGAAGAAAGCGAATACGTTCGCAAAGCGGAGGTTGATGAAGACGTGAAAGAGTCCCGATTGCAGGGGTTGAAAGACCGCCTTGCTGCCAGCGAGGACGATGAGGCGAACCAGCTACGAGCGGAGATAGAGGAGCTCGAGCAGCGTATCGACGACCTCACCAGCTTCCGCACAGGTACGGAGATGCAAGGATGACTGCCTACCGCTTTCGCGTCAAATTCGATCCCGACCCGACGTCGCTGTGGCGGGATATCGTCGTCGGCGCGGACAGAACCATCGCCGAGTTCCAGTCGGCGATCAACTCCGCAGTCGGACTCGATCAGGGCCACCTCTGGTTCGTCGGGAAAAATGAAGACTTCTGGGACAGCGCCGTGAAATACCAGTGCCCGCAAGAGTACGAAGAGTCGCTTGGTGGCGATCCGATATTGCGTACCGAGCGGATCGAGAACGCGGGTGATGTGACGATCGGTGAGATGACTCGTCAACTCGGTCTCGAACAGTACGACCGCATCTGCTATCTCTACGACTACGGCGACGAGTGGCGCTTCTACGCTATCCTGAAAGAGATTCTCAGCGAGGAACCGAGTGACACAGAGCCAACAGTCGTGAAAGAGAAAGGCGATCCGATCGACGATCAGTACGAGCCGTCGGGGGCCGATGAGAGCGGCCCTCTTCTGCCTGGTCCGCTGTATTCTGTACTTCTAGAGACAGCTGTGCCCGTTGCGGACCTCCGTGAACTGGAGGAGCACGAGGATATCGTCCACGTCCTTCCGTTACTCAGCATCGAAACCGGGTTCGGAGCAGTCTGTGAGCGGTTCGCGATTCAGTTCAAGGAAACAGGATACGTCCTCGAAAATTTTCAGCCGGGGTGGCAGATCGTCGAGGAAGTCGATGGAGCAAACAAGACCGAAGAAGAACTTCTCGCCGCGCTTGCGGACGCAGTCCGCGAGTGGCACGCTGAAATCGCGGAGATCTCGGGAGCGATGACAGGACAGCACTTCGGCGAGGAAAATGTCGAAGCGATGCACGTCGAACTGGAAGCCGAACTCGAACGCAAGGGGTACGGCCACCTGTTGTAGTAGTCGTCCAGCCCTCTATTGATCTGGACGAATTCTTGTGCGTGTCCTACTGACTCTCCCGTAGTGGCTTCGACTCCTGTCTCTCGTCGGTCGGTCTTTCGAAGCATCGCTCGACGATCGTACGTCGAGTGGCCGGCGTATCATTCGACACCGCTGTACGACCGAACATCGCTTGCGGGATTGGAATCGGATATCCGAACGGTTTCGGGCGCGTGGTTCGCCCACAAGAGCCACGACTCAATCGAGCAGTTCGTCTGTTCGCTACCGCTGGCCTACTTCAGATTCGATCCCCATGACCGCTACGCGAAGTCGACCCGGTATGAGATGAACACGCTCTTTCGCATCTTCGTGCTGAAAGAGATCCACGGATGGAATCACGAGACGGCACTCGTCGAATACCTCGATAGCCACCCTGAACTTTGTAAGCAGTTCGAATTTGAGGCCGTTCCAAACCAGTCAACACTGTGGCGAAGTTGGCACCAGCGCTTCACCGCCGATTTGCGGGAAACAGTCGAGACTGCCGCACGAACGGTTCTCATTACTGCTCAGAACGAAGGTGTCACTGTTCCACGTCATCCGGAGCGGAGGTCCCCACAGCGAGAGGACGACAGTAGGGGATCCGATTCCGACGATCAGACCGTCTTGGAACGAGCGGAACAGATCATCGACCACGTCAGCCGGATCGTCTTTCCGGTGTTCTCGTTAGATCGTGGTGAGGGCTGTGAGATTCACGAGAATGCCTACTGGAGGTTACAGACCTATCTCGGGCTGCGTGAGAACCTCGCTGCTAACGAGGGCGCTCGTAGCTTCATCCACGAGTCGACACATGATCGGACGCCGCTTGGCCACGCCCACCGCGACCAGATTCGTGACCTCTCCATTGAGGAGATTCGCGAGATGTACCGACAGGCCGTCACCCGGCTACTGGATGAGGTTGGCCGAACAGAGGAGTTCTTTCGGGCGGGTATCGTCGCCATCGACATTACCGAGTCCGACCCGTTTACTGGCGATAGGACGGGCCACGAAGACGAGATCATCGGCACGAAAGAGAAGACCGACGAATACGCGTACCAGTGGGCGACGGTTCAGTTAGTCGGGAATGCTGTCCCGATTGTACTCGATGCGCGACCTGTGCGGCGGGGTGAGTCACGGAAGGAGATCGTTGAGGATCTCTTGGACTCTGCTGAAGCGGCCGTTCACGTCGACAACGTCCTGATGGACCGGGAGTTCGACAGCCAGCACGTTCTGGAGATGATCGGCCAGCGGGGACTGTCGTATGTCGTGCCCAAGCGGATGCAGACCAGCGAGAAAGCCCAAGCAAAGCGGTTGCTTCGACGTGATCAAGACCGGTACGAGACCGACAGGAAGCTCCACCTCGGAAAGAACGAGTGGCACGAGACAACGCTGATCTACCGTCGAAAAGAGAACTCAGAGCACGACGATCACCGGCAGTATTCGGTGTTCATGACGAATCGGGGGAGCAGGTATCTCACTGAGTACGGCTATCGGTGGGAGATAGAGAGCGGCTACAAGTCGATCAAGCGATTTATGGCCGCCACCACGTCGAAGAATTTCGGGCTGCGGTTCTTCTACTTCGCGTTCGCTTGCCTGCTGTACTCGATCTGGCGGGCTGTCGATCTACTCGTCCAAGTCGAGGTAACTGGCGAGTACGAGCATTCGCCAATTGTGACAGCTGACAACACGCTAACGCTGTTGAAGAAGGAGACGGGAATCGGATAGTGATGTAACTCTCTCCGTGGTAGCGCGGTGTCTGAGTGGCTACGCTGCCGGAAGTCGCCGAAATTCGCGTATATGGTTGGAAGTTCAATAGAATTGGCCGTCTAGAGAGTAATCTGAGTCGGTTTCCGATCACTGAATCGGCCGATACAACGCATCACAGACCCGCTATACCCACTGTAGTCTCAACTTCCACGTTTCTGGGATGTAGAGCGTCTACAAACGAGCTTCGGAGGAACCAAATAAAATCCGAGTAGATATCTCTCGAATCCTATGTCGCAATCCTTGGTTCGCTAAGCAAGATGTGCTGAGCAGCGTTCAACACACGATTTAGGAGATAGAACGCGAGTCCTGCGGCTTGCCGCAGGCGAGCGACACCGAGTGCTTTCCGCTTAGCCACCTTGTCGGAGAGATTGACTGACCGCCCGGACGAATGTCCTGGCGGTCACGACCGGTGGCGACCTGATCTCGCGGTCTGTTCCGAGCTTCACCAAGTAATCGGTAAGCCTCCAGAGATTGTACAACAATGCTGCGAACGTGAAGCTGAACAACCGAACACGGTAGTCCTTCGAGGACGTCCTGGGAAGAAACGCTTTCACCGACTTGTACTGATTTTCGATATCCCAGCGTCGGCTGTAGCTGTTGGTGACGTGCATGATCTCCTTGGGAGCAACGTGATCACGGTTGGTCACGAACACGGCATAGCTTCCGTCAGCTTCCTCATCAGTCGCTGGTACGTACAGGAACTCTGCGGTGTGGTGGAGTTCGCCATTAATGGCGAACGGAACATCGTTCTTGACAGCGGCGTCAACTCCTTCTTTGCTCTTGATTTTCCCGATTGCCTCATAATCGTCTTCATACTTCGGCACTGGCGTCAGGTACACAAGCCCGCGGTCGTGAATCGTTGCGTACACCTCGTTACTGTAGAATCCCCGGTCTAGGAGCACTTCGTCGAGATCGACGTACTGCTGGGCTGTGTCCAGCAGTACGTCAACCACATCCGCCTTCGAATCGGCTGGCGCATCTTCTGGTTCCCACGCAGAGCGTTCCTTGACTGGCTCGATACCCAGGATGATTGGGACATCGTTCCCGACGATCGTGATCGTCGCGAACGTATACCCGTGCTTGATTTCACCGTCTTCTTTGTACCCGCTGACCATCGGCGGATACTCTGCTTTCGGGATTTTCTCGTCCTTGTCGATCCACGGCCAGACGTGGTAGGGAACGTGTGTGAAGTCGACGGCCGCCACGACGTGGCGGTCGTCGAAGGGATCCTCGTGACGAATCGTCTTGAGGATATTTTCGGTCGCCGCGTTGAACGAGGCCATCACAGCCTCTCGATACAGCTCAGTGAACGCGACGATATCCTCAATCTGCAACTCCTGAACGGAGCGCGTTACTTCCTCGTCGGGTGGCGTCGCAAACTGCTTGATTACTCGGAGAAACGTCGAGTCGTCACAGATCTCGTTCTCTTCAAGGAACCACCCAGCTTCTCCCTCTGAATGAGCGCTCCCCTGCGTGAGGCACGCGTTGGAGAACAGATCAAGGATCTGTTCGTCCTCATAGACCCTGTTGTCGGCTCTATCGGAGTCGAACTCGGCGAAGCCGTGTCGGCGAGCGAGTTCGACGACCTTACTCCCGTGCTCGCGCACGTGTGCGCGAGACACTGTCGAATCGGATTTATCGTCGTTCGCTTCCTTTTCATCCAGGTTAATTGGAATGAGTGCCTCCGAAATAACGTCGTGATCACGGGCTTCACGAGCTATTCCCTTCGCAGCGGCCTCAAGCGTGGTCTTTGTCTGCTCGCTGAATTGGTTCCAAGCGTATGAGAGATTCTGCTGAGTCGGCACCCTGTTCAAACCTAGCTGTTTCAGCAGTGCTGGACGGTTCTCAAGCCGATCTGCGACCTCGCTTTGGGCGAGGTCGTAGATCGTCTGGTAGATGTAGACTCGTGCCATTGACTCGGTTCCGAACGAGACTTTGTGCTGTTGTCGAGTGTCTGTTAGTCCATCCACGGGAATCGAGACGTCTCCAAGTACACGCCAAAGATGATCAGCTGTTTCACAGACTTTCTTGGCGTGGATGACGATCGCCCCCGCCAAAGCGGGGGCATCGTCATCAACTGCAGGAGTGATGTTAGATGCCATTAACAGTCAGTCCAGATACTGAAACCGAAGGAGAGACTCCCCATTAGGGCACCTCATTTGGACCTACGCCGAACGGTTATTTACGCGCCAAGAGCTACTTGGAGTATGGCTCAAGATGGATCCCTTGTTGAATCGCTTCCAGACCGCCCACTCAAGGATACTGAGCGTGACTCACTCGAACGACACGAGAGCATCCAGTCAATAATGCCTCAGACGACGAAATTTGATCCGGAACACGGGATGGTTATGGACACCGCGATGTTCATTGGCTACGACTGGGTGACAGCCGTGACCTACGAAGCAGGTCACGGCTGGAGGATTATCTACGAGAGCGGTATGGAAGATAACATCCTCTCAGATGGGTTTCTGCGAAGCGAAGAACTCTACGAAGAGCATCCGATTCAGCAAGGAATGGACGCTATGAGCGCTGTTGCCTCGGAAGACGAAGAATAGTTTCTTTTTCAAACAGCTTCTCTGAGGACGATCGTAACGGGTGTCAGCTGTATGGTGGTTTGTAGAATTTGAGATCCCGAAGTTGTGACATAGGAGTTTCTCCGTATATATGGTGGGTGAATTGAAGAATAGTCAATGAAGCCTCGTTCTAGAGTTAATTAGTCGACAAACGCCCACTATAGCAAACTGATACTTTCAAGCCACCCCTACGCTGTCTTGCGGTTAGGAACCCGCTATCCAACTACTCTAGAAGTAATTAGGCTGTCTGAAAGCGCCACATATTCAATCTCTTCTCGAGAGATTATCACCTGTGCTTCCCCGGTTAGCCTATTATATACGACGACGGCATCGGGATACACGCGATAGACTATCGGTCTTATAGTGATCCATCCCACAAAAATTTGGAAGAAAGTACGGATGGCGATGATAGTTGCAGCACCGGCTATAGCACCGGATAGTGTCCCGCTGACTATTCCCCCTATCAACCCGCCGACGAGAACGACAAGAACTGTAGGCATAACGAAAGAAAAGAGAATACCGCGAAATAGCGATACTATAAGTGCAGCACGCCAGTCGGTGTGAAACTCTGCAACCGTCTTGCCATCTGGGATTTTGACTGTTGGTTCTTCGCCCACTGTCTCATCAATGAACATCGTCGATTGGACGAACCTAGGTTTTCGAAATTCGAGAATATCGTACACTACTTTTGATCCGATAAGGATCAGGCTAAGCCCGACCTGAGCGACACCGACTGTTTGGACGGCACCGATGATAACCGGCGCAATGAATGCAAGGAGGAATAAAAGCGCTAGATATGTTTTGGAAATACCTCCGGTCGCAGCGACTGTTTTGTAGTTGCTTGACCGAAACCAGGACACCAGCTGAATCAGTTGGTGACCCACGATAGCAAGAATCCCGAGGGCAGCCGATGACGGTAAGACAAGTGGTTCGACAAACGAGGTAGCAATACCGGTTAATACGAGTCCCCCAAACGGCCAAAAGGCAATCAGTTGGATGACCGTCATTAGTGCATATGGGACATTGCGTGGATATATTGGCGGAAGCAAGCGAGTAAGTTGAAGGCTGCCTCGGACATCCGCTAACTCTTTGAGTGGAAATGTTGCTTTTGATCCTGATGGGCGATATTCCTCTGATGGTGGCAATTCAGCAAACAATGACTGAATCACCTCTCGGATGACAACAATCCCTGCTTCAAACCAATAGAAGAATAGAATAAGATGGGGATCCCATCGAAACACAAAGACTCCAACAAACAATACCAGATTTGATAGCACCGCCGTGAATTGATCCCGCCGGCGCTCAATTTTGATCATATTATTATGGGGAATTTAATATTATGGGCACTAAAATCTGTTGATTTAACTAAGACTGTCGACTCCAACACCATATTTTAAAAACCCACAATGATATGTGGATCTAAAAATATAATATCAGGCTCTGTTGAAATCCTATCCTTCAGACACGTTCCTGTCTGAAACAGCTGGTCACTAAAACTGCTTACTGACCAAAGCGTGAAGATCATTCGGGATAATTGAACCCTTCATGCGAACGAGTTCACTGACAACAATCATGACTCCACCGATGACTGTCATGTACACCCCGATCCCAGCGACAAAGTAGCCTGTAAGACCCCACTCTACGAGAAACCATGTGGCTAATATTAGCGCAGTAGCCCCTACAAGACCACGGAAGATGCCCGTATTGATCCATGGAATGTGAAGGAGTAATCCAAGACAGGTGAGAGCAGCAAGGGAAATTAGTAGAAGCCCGACTCTGTTGAAATCCTTAGAAAGTGATAAGTTTTGTCTCCCCTGCGGTCAGTACAGCTGAGACACTGAGCTTAGCCGTTCGAATCGACATCGCCGAGTACGGCCAGAGCGCCGATGCTGCTGGTCGCAAAGAATACGGCACCGCCGACGAGGATCGGTGGGATAGTCACGGAGTGAAACGAGTCCAACACGTAGTTCCACTGTGCGTCCCCCGTCTCGCGGTCGAAGGCGGTGATCGTCTCACGGAGTTCGGTAGAGACGTACTCGGACCCGTCGACCATGGCAATCACCGTGTCGCTCCCGATACAGAACCCCTGGGCGTACACATCGTCGTCGTGTAGCACCCGCGTCGTTTCGGCCGCGAGATCGACCGCGAGTAGCCCCTCGGCGTTCGCCACGAACGCTGTCTCCCCGTCCACGGCCACCGTCGTGCTTTCCGTCCCGTCGATCTCGGCCAAGCCGATTTCCTTGGTCCTCTCCCCCGTTTCGGGGTCGTGGACGCCGAGACTGTTCCCGTCTACGACGAAAACGCCCCGCTCGGTCGCTACCGGATCGGCGCTCGTCGACGCCTGCTCCAGTGCTTTCGTCCAGCGGGTCGTTCCGTCGTCGATGTCGAACGCCGCGACGCTGTCCGTGCCGTCGACGGCCCCCACCGCGTAGACGGTGCCGTCGTGGATCGCGGGCGTGACGCGCTGCTGTGTCACCCCAGCCGTCTCCCAATGTGGTTCGCCGTTCTCCGCTCGGAAGGCTTCGAGGCCGTCACGGGACGGAACGACGACGACACCCGACCGTTCGTCGACGGCGAGCAGTTCCGGAGCGTACGTCGGCCTCCCGCCGGTTTCGGACTCTTCGAGCGGCTGTCGCCAGAGAACGTCACCGTTCTGTCGGTCGAGGGCGACGAGCTCCTCGTCGTACGCCACGAGGAAGCGTTCGTCGACGAGCGCTCTTCCATGGTCGCCGTCCGCTTCGAGAAGTGTCCGCCACTGTTCGCTACCATCCTGTGCGTCGAGTGCGATGGCGCTTCCCTCGTTGCTGGGGTCGAAGTTTGTGGTGTAGACGATTCCGTCGGTGATCACCGGATCCCACCGTGTGAAAGTCGCCGACTCCCACGCTAGGTTTCCCCGCGGAGGTGCGGAAACATCCGACACAAACGTGTTCGCGCTGTTTGCCCCGTGTTGTGGCCAAGTCCCGTCAGGGACGGCGGGCAACGGCGTGTCCGGCCTGCCCGACGGAAGGACCGATAGGCACCCCGATAGTGCTGCGGTACCGACACAAGCCGTCGCGAGGAATGTACGCCGGTTCATACGGGCGATTGACGGGTCAGTGACCGAAGTCTCGTACTTTCTGGAGGGCGCATTCCTGTCGTCGTTCGTTTGGGTAGTGTTTAAATATTCATACTTGATGTGCACACGTAGTTACCGAATCACTCCGTTTCAGTTTCAGCTGTAAGACTGAATAAAGAAATCGCGCTACCAACTACTGTTATCCCCGCTCGTACGCCGCCAGCATTTCTGTGAGCAGTTCACAGGCACGTTCGGTTGTCTCGGGATCTTTGCAGGGTACCCGTTTGGGTATAGATGCCCCGGGCAGCATGGTTCGGAGCCCGCTGCTCAGAACCTGAACAGGAAACGGCCGTTCGTCGGATTCCCAGGTCAGCACCAGTTCGGTTCCTTCTTTTCGGACTGAATCGAGCCTCGTCAGTCCCCAGCAGGAGTCACCCGTCAGTCCGCTATCGGACTCAACACACAGCGATCCCTCCGTCAGCCGATAGGTTCGGCCGTCGACCGACCACTCTAGTCTCGTCCCAGCGGAGACCAAACAGGCCTGGTAATCGACCAGCGCGTCAGCGAGGGTGTTGACGTACTCCTTCTGGAACGCGTCGGCGTCGATCCACAGCTTTTGGTGGTGCGGGACCGCACCGAGAACGACATCTCTGCCAGAGGTCAGTCGAACTTGCTGAAGGAACCATTGGCCAACCACCGGCTCGTCTGCAAGGGTACAGAGCTGCTCCAGTGCTGCTGGGTCACCGACCAGCTGGAAGGCCGTGCATCCAGTATGCGTGTCCCGGCAGGTCATCCGTTCGCTGGCTGGGACATCTACTGCTTCCTCGGGGAACGGTCCCGGACCGTCCACTGGCTCGAAGGCATCCTGGACGGTGGTCCAGGTTTTTCTGGACGGTACTGCCGGATCAAACCCCCCGTCGAGTTCATCGTGATCCAGTAGAACGTAAGCATTCTCGACACGTGGGAGTGTCTCAGCGACGATAGCCCGGAGCGCGTCGGTGTAATCGTTCGCCAACAGCACATGCGTATAGTCGTGGAGCATCGCGGGGGCACCTAATTGTGAATTCGTAGGGCAACATCGACGATAAGTGTTGTTGAGTTGGTGGTTTGTAGAAATCCAAACGCAGAATCTGTGAACTTCCAGGCCCCCAATTTGATATAGCAGTATGTGATATATATTTCTGGAATAGCCCCCAACAGCATCTGCAGACGCCGGATTCGGGCAATACACCGGTCTCGGATGATGGTCGTGATTACTCTGATAATCACGATCACTTTTATGTTGGTCGACGCCCTCCCCGACACACGAACGATGCAATCACCTGAAATCGCCGTGTTACCCAGGTCGGAGGCTCGAGTCTCACACGCTGTGCCCTTCGGAGGCGAGTATGTCTGAGCGATCGGCACGGAGCAGCCTCGAGGAGTCGTTCGAGCGCTATCTCCAGGACAAAGGGAAAGGTCGGGGCGGCGACGGCGGAAACTACCGTCGGAACGCCGAACGCGAACTCGAGCGTTTCTGGGAGTGGACGTGCGGCGAGCGTGGCGAGTACAACGACGGGATCGCTCCCGACGGCCGGAAACCGGAGTTTCGCGACCTCGAGACCGGCGTCTTCCGCGACTACGCACGCCACCTCGCCAGCGATCGCGGGTTGAAACAGAACACCGTGAAGACGTACTACGCCTACGTCTCAGCGTGGTGTGGCTGGTGCGTCGACGAGGGGTATCTCCCCGTCCACTACGCGAAACGGGCGAGCGCGACCGAGCCGCTTCCGGACGACGACGGCCGAAAACCGGGCGATCAGCAAGCCTGGGACTCCGAGCAGCGCCTCGCGTTCACGAGATACGTCGACGAACAGACCAGAGAGGCCATCGAGGCGTACACGACGCTACCGGCCGAGACGGACCCGCTGGATCGGAAACGGGCGCGATACGACGCCATTCGAGCCGCTCGAGATCGCGCACTCGTCTTCGTGATCGCCTTCACCGCCGTCCGGATCGGCGAACTGCTTCGCGATCCGAACGATCCTCGACGACGAGGAGTCAGGTGGGACGAACTCGACCTCGAGGAGGGCAGTATGGACGTCTACCGGAAGAAACAGCAGTGGGATTCGGCGAGCCTGCCCGATCCGGTGATCACGCCACTGCGGTCGTACAGACGCCTGCTCGAACCGCCGTCCGATCGGTGGCCGTTTTTCCCGACGTTCGACCAGCGAACGCTCGCCGAACTCGTTCGGAGCGCACTCGAGGATCACGGGCTGAAACCGACCGAGATCGACGAGCGCCGCGAGGAGTATCCCCGTGATCTCCTGCTGGCGGTCGACGAGGGCGTTCGACCGCCGTCGTTGACGACGGACGGATCCCGACGCGTGTTACAGCGGTTGACGGCCGACGCGGGCATCGACGTCGACCATCCCAAACACGACTATCTCGCACCTCACGGTGGCCGCCGCGGAATGGGCGAAGTACTCGTCCGTGCGTTCGGCTACACGGTCGCGGCACGGTATCTCGACAACAGCGAGGAGATGGTCCGCGAACGGTACTCCCACATCGAGGCAGGCGAGCTCGGCGACCTCGCGACGGAAGCGCTCGGCGAAGTCGACGACAGGGTCGTTACGTCCACCAGTTCGGGCCCGTCGGAGAGCGATCGATACTCGATCTGAAATCGATCGACGTGTCGCGTCACTCCGAATCACTCGTGGATAGCAGCCTTCGTAGTAGCTTTCGCTACCTCGAGACAGCAGCTCCATACGGCCATCGATAAACTATTATATGCTATATCAAGTTCGTCGGGTGGTGCTGCGAATACCCCAAAATCCGTGCACGAGATTCGCGTCTGTCGGTAGGAATCGATCCCGAATACAGGGCCGATCAAGGAATCACGACCGCCACTCACCACCCGTGAGTGGCGGTCGGGTGGGCGAAAACGGTATAATCAGTCGATTTAGACAGTGATACCTCTCAGAAAGGGCAAGCACGGGGCGGGATCTACAGCAATGCGCTCACCTCCCTCCGGAGGAACGCACGAAACCGCGGGGCAGTCACCCGCGGTTTCGTGCGAAACTCGATGATGTCGATCAACGTCTGGACGAGAAAGTCCACAAGCAACCATAGATCGTACAGTAGAACTGCGAAGCCGAAGTGGAATAACCGGATAGAGAAGTTTGTCGACGTCGTCCACGGTGCGAACTCCTTGATCTTACTATAGGCCGTTTCGATCCCGCCTCGGCGTCTGTAGCGAGTGATTTGCTTTTTCGTCAAGCGACGGTCAAGACCAATCTCGTCGTTTACGTCGAGATTGGTCGCAAATACCTGCATCTCGTCGCAGTCCTCGTCTGGCGGGAGTCCAACCAGCGTCGTCTCAGCTCTGGTGTTGGAGACACCATGTTTTACCGGCCCGTACACCGCGTGCTCGGATTTGACTGTCACTTGCTTTTGTCCCTCTACATCCGTGTCCATGCGCGCGATGAACCGCTTGACGCGGTCATCGCGCGGTGCCGGAATCACGTAGAAAAGGTCTCGCTGTTCGAGTACCGAAAATACGTCCGTGGCGTAGAACTCCCGATCAGCGTAGAGTCGCCGCGTATGAACGCGACAGACGTCGTTGACGTGGTCGACGAGTCGGCGAACGATATCGCCGACTCGGTAACTCCTGTTTTTGCCAGGATAGCTCTCTGGGTCGTGGTAATCAGCGTGCCCGACTGGAAGCATCGCAGCTGCGAAGTGAACGTTGTCTCCAACAACGTTCGCGGTTGCAAACTTGTAGCACCAGTTGTAGGACTTGTCCTTTGGCGCACCCTGGACACGTACGAGTTCCTCACGCTCCCCGTAGAAAGCGACGTAGGTCATGTCGATCGACAGCATGACTGGTGTCTCGAACTCCAAGCGAGGCTTGGCCCGCGTCAAGACGCGGGCCGCGCTTTGGTTGACCATCTCCGCGATTTGTGTCGTGAAAGGTCCTTGATCGCCTCCAGAAGCGTCTCTCCACTCGGTCCGTCCTCGTAGAAGGGATCGTCGAGATCTGGGTCAGGATTGACGAAATCGCCGTAGGTTTCGGCACCGCCGTTAGCGGCGGTGCCTGTCAGCCCGAGACAGGCCTCCAGCATCAGGAGTTCCTCGTCGTCGTAAACCGGGTCATCAGGTCGGTCAAACTCAAAGGCAGGCAACACGACAGTTTGGAGTTCGTCGAGGAGATCACGTGTTTTCCTCCGAATGAGACGGTTGACTGTGCGCTTCGAGGAGCCTGTTGGCTCCTCCGAAGCGCTGTCTTCGTACGGTGTCCCGATCGGACTACCGCGTTCGGCGGCCAACGCTTGGATCTGACGAGTAGCGGTCTCGATCGTGGGTTGGAGGTCCGCAAACCGATTAGTCTGTGCCCGGGAGATCGTGCTTCGTGAAGGTGTGTCGTCGGGATTAAAGCCAAGAGCATCCGCAAGTTGAGGGTCACTGTCGAGCGTCCGATGGAGCCAGCCATCGGACGCGTCTTCGAGTTCCTTCAGGAGAATCGCCCGGAGCATCGGTTCGAACGGTTTAGAGTCGTGCCAATGGGGAATGGGATCAGCATGGCAGTATTGGCTGACGTCGAGGTGAGTGACCAACTCGGCCGCAGAGGTCGTCTTGTCGACGACCTCGGCGGCTTGCTTGGTTAGGGGCAGCCACCCGCCTGAGAGTGGACCGATATCTTGTAGGCGCTCGTCAACTGATCGTTGAGTGCGGCTGTCATCAGCAGCCGCAACACGATCTGACCAGTTGTTTGTCACAGTGGGGGACGAATCGTCCCCCACCGGTCAGTTAATCGATGTTGAGATTCCGTGCACGGATTCTGTCATTCGTAGCTACAGCGTCGGGGTAGCGTTGCGAATGCTCCCATATCTGTGCACGAGATCTCTGCTAATCTGGGTCTACATCTCGATTTCGAACACAAATTGGACACTCACAACTGCCACTCGACAAATGAGTGGCAGTTGTGTGCGGGATTCTGAGGAAAGTAGGTCGTTTGGACAGCAATGCCTCTCACAGGGGGCAGACACGGAGTGGATTTCACAGCAATTCGATCAACCTCCGGGTGAGAAAGCCACGAAACCGCGGGGCTGTGACCCGCGGTTTCGTGCGGAACTCAACGATATCGAGTAATGTCTGGACAAGAAAATCAACCAGCAGCCACATATCGTACAAGAGGACGGCGAACCCGAAGTGGAACAACCGCACCGAGAAGTTCCTTGACGTCGTCCAGGGTGCGAACTTTTTGATGCTGCTGTAGGCATTTTCGATTCCGCCCCGCCAGGTATACCGTTTGATCTTCTTGCGAGTCTGGCGTCGATCGAGACCAATCTCGTCGTTCACGGCGAGATTGGTCAGAAACACCTGGCGTCCATCATAATCCTCATCCGGCGGAAGTCCGACCAGCGTCGTCTCTGCCCTGCTATTGGTTACTCCATTTTTTACCGGACCGTACATCGCGTGCTCGTCTTTTACTGCGACGTCGTCGTCCATCTGCGCGATGAACCGCTTGACGCGGTCATCGCGCTTGGCTGGAATTACGTAGAAGAGATTCCGCTCCTCAAGCGCTGCTACAACGTCTGTCGCGTGGAACCACCTGTCTGCATAGACTCGCCGTACGCTGAGACGGGCTCGGTTTTCGACGATGTCCACGAGCCGGCGGACGATCCCGCCGGCTCGGTGAGACTTGTCTTCGCCAGGATACGCTTCAGGATCGTGATTATCGGCGTTGCCGACTGGGACCATCGCGACCGCGAACTGAACGTTGTCCCCGACAACGTTCGCGGTCGCAAACTTGTGACACCAGTCGTACTCTTTGTCTTCAGGTGCACCTTGCACCCGGACCAGTTCCTCGCGCTCACCCGAGTAGGCGACGTAGGTCATATCGATCGCGAGCATGATCGGACGCTCGAACTCAACAGATGGCTTGGCCCGCGTCAAGACGCGGGTCAAGCCGCGATTGACCATCTCCGCAATCTCCGACGGCTCGAGGCATTTAATCGCCGTTAACAGGGTTTCTCCGGTCGGTCCATCCTTGAAGAACGGATCGCCGAGGTCAGGGTCAGGATTGACATGATCGCCGTAGGTCTCGGCACCGCCGTTGGCGGCGGTGCCTGTGACCCCGAGTAACGTCTCTAACCGCAGCAATTCTTCGTCGTCGTAGATAGATCCGCTTGGACGGTCGAAGTCGAATGCTGGGAACACGACGGTTGTAAGTTCCTCGAGGACTTCACGAGTTTTTCCTCGAATGAGTCGGTTGACCGTACGCTTCGAGGAGCCCGCAGGCTCCTCGGAAGCGCCCTCTGTGTATGGCGCGCCGATCGGACTGCCTCGCCTAGCGGCAAGTGTCCGAATCTGGCGCACGCATACCTCGATCGTTGTCTGTAACCCTTGGAAACGGCTTTGTCGCGCACGCGTGATCGTGCTTCGATCAGGGACCTCAGTCGGATCGAATCCAAGTGCAGTAGCGACCGACGAATCGGTAGTAAGCGTCCGATGCACGGCAGCATCGGACGCGTCCTCGAGTTCACGGAGGAGAACCGTCCGAAGCATTGGTTCGAACGGCTTGGAGTCGTGCCACGCTGGGTATGCGTCGTCTCGTGTGTAGGAACTGACATCGAGGTGAGAGACGAGATCGACCGCAGAGGCCGTCTCGTCGACGACCTCTGCGGCTTGCTTGGTCAACGGATGCCAACCGCCTGAGAGGGAATCGTTATTTTGGAGGCGCTCATCAACGGATCGTGGGTCGCGGCTGTCTTCAGCAGCCGCGACCCGATCTGACCGATTTGTGATCACTCGGGGGACTGTTCGTCCCCCATCGGTCAGTGTATCGATGTATCCCGTGCACAGATTCTGTCGTTCGCAACGCTACCGTCGGGTGGTGCTGCGAATACCCCAAAATCCGTGCACGAGATTCGCGTCTGTCGGTAGGAATCGATCCCGAATACAGGGCCGATCAAGGAATCACGACCGCCACTCACCACCCGTGAGTGGCGGTCGGGTGGGCGAAAACGGTATAATCATCAGTCGATTTAGACAGTGATACCTCTCAGAAAGGGCAAGCACGGGGCGGGATCTACAGCAATGCGCTCACCTCCCTCCGGAGGAACGCACGAAACCGCGGGGCAGTCACCCGCGGTTTCGTGCGAAACTCGATGATGTCGATCAACGTCTGGACGAGAAAGTCCACAAGCAACCATAGATCGTACAGTAGAACTGCGAAGCCGAAGTGGAATAACCGGATAGAGAAGTTTGTCGACGTCGTCCACGGTGCGAACTCCTTGATCTTACTATAGGCCGTTTCGATCCCGCCTCGGCGTCTGTAGCGAGTGATTTGCTTTTTCGTCAAGCGACGGTCAAGACCAATCTCGTCGTTTACGTCGAGATTGGTCGCAAATACCTGCATCTCGTCGCAGTCCTCGTCTGGCGGGAGTCCAACCAGCGTCGTCTCAGCTCTGGTGTTGGAGACACCATGTTTTACCGGCCCGTACACCGCGTGCTCGGATTTGACTGTCACTTGCTTTTGTCCCTCTACATCCGTGTCCATGCGCGCGATGAACCGCTTGACGCGGTCATCGCGCGGTGCCGGAATCACGTAGAAAAGGTCTCGCTGTTCGAGTACCGAAAATACGTCCGTGGCGTAGAACTCCCGATCAGCGTAGAGTCGCCGCGTATGAACGCGACAGACGTCGTTGACGTGGTCGACGAGTCGGCGAACGATATCGCCGACTCGGTAACTCCTGTTTTTGCCAGGATAGCTCTCTGGGTCGTGGTAATCAGCGTGCCCGACTGGAAGCATCGCAGCTGCGAAGTGAACGTTGTCTCCAACAACGTTCGCGGTTGCAAACTTGTAGCACCAGTTGTAGGACTTGTCCTTTGGCGCACCCTGGACACGTACGAGTTCCTCACGCTCCCCGTAGAAAGCGACGTAGGTCATGTCGATCGACAGCATGACTGGTGTCTCGAACTCCAAGCGAGGCTTGGCCCGCGTCAAGACGCGGGCCGCGCTTTGGTTGACCATCTCCGCGATTTGTGTCGGTGAAAGGTCCTTGATCGCCTCCAGAAGCGTCTCTCCACTCGGTCCGTCCTCGTAGAAGGGATCGTCGAGATCTGGGTCAGGATTGACGAAATCGCCGTAGGTTTCGGCACCGCCGTTAGCGGCGGTGCCTGTCAGCCCGAGACAGGCCTCCAGCATCAGGAGTTCCTCGTCGTCGTAAACCGGGTCATCAGGCCGGTCAAACTCGAAGGCAGGCAACACGACAGTTTGGAGTTCGTCGAGGAGATCACGTGTTTTCCTCCGAATGAGACGGTTGACTGTGCGCTTCGAGGAGCCTGTTGGCTCCTCCGAAGCGCTGTCTTCGTACGGTGTCCCGATCGGACTACCGCGTTCGGCGGCCAACGCTTGGATCTGACGAGTAGCAGTCTCGATCGTGGATTGGAGGTCCGCAAACCGATTAGTCTGTGCCCGAGAGATCGTGCTTCGTGAAGGTGTGTCGTCGGGATTAAAGCCAAGAGCATCCGCAAGTTGAGGGTCACTGTCGAGCGTCCGATGGAGCCAGCCATCGGACGCGTCTTCGAGTTCCTTCAGGAGGATCGCCCGGAGCATCGGTTCGAACGGTTTAGAGTCGTGCCAATTGGGAATGGGATCAGCATGGCAGTATTGGCTGACGTCGAGGTGAGTGACCAACTCGGCCGCAGAGGTCGTCTTGTCGACGACCTCGGCGGCTTGCTTGGTTAGGGGCAGCCACCCGCCTGAGAGTGGACCGATATCTTGTAGGCGCTCGTCAACTGATCGTTGAGTGCGGCTGTCATCAGCAGCCGCAACACGATCTGACCAGTTGTTTGTCACAGTGGGGGACGAATCGTCCCCCACCGGTCAGTTAATCGATGTTGAGATTCCGTGCACGGATTCTGTCATTCGTAGCTACAGCGTCGCCCTGACGTTCCACAACTTCGGGATCTCAAATTCGACAAACCACCATACCGTTGACAGCCGTTACGATCGTCCTCAACGACCCCGTTGAGTATCGCGGCGATCGTTATCTGTTGGCCTATTGTATATTAGTTCGTCTATTATCGAGAAGGCGAGGCCCCGTTCAATTCTGGTCCATAAGTAGACTTATCTACAGCTGTTTCACCAAATCGCGACTCGAACAAACCATCGGAGAAGCTATTGTAGCTCTTCGACGAGCGCAGTCACCGCCTCGTCAACAAGATCACTGTCAAGGCGGCCCTGCCAGAAGTCGATGTCCTCGTGATCTATCGATTGGACGCCCCACGGGACGATCTGACTCTCATCCGGCATCCCACCACGAAGCCAACGCTCTTCAGGGATGTCGATGAGGCCGTCCATCCAAGATTTTGACGTCAACGTTAGCGCGATATACTGGTCGCCGTGGAACGGACGGCCTTCGTGGTTCGAGAGGATCAGCCAGGGCCGAGCGTCTTCCTCGCCTTTGAAGGGATCATCACCGTAGACGACGTCGCCCCGCTCGAAAATCGGTGTCTCTTCGTCGGTCACTGTTCGTCCTCGACGCTCGGGTGGGGTTCCTGCGGTGCGTGCTCGCGCCACGCTTCCTTGTCCTCTGTACCGAGTTGGTCGTTGAACAGAGCCGTTGCTCGTTCGTACCCGCTGTATCCGTCGAGGCGCTCAGCGTCGTCAGTCACCGCCCAGTACGTCGCCTTGTGTTCGACCAGACCACGGTCCTTCAACCGTGAGAGCGCGGTGCTGACTGCGCCCTCGTCGACGCCGATCTGGGAGGCGATTTCGCGGGCCTTGAACGCTCGATCCTGGTTGGCGGCGAGAAATCCGAGGACTTGATCAGGCACGGAGAGTTCTTCGAGCTCGTCTTCGCTCGTGTTCTCGAAGGTGTCTCGGTCGATGGACATCGTTGAATGGGGTACGTCATCCGCTGTAAAGAGTGTTAGGTGTGAAAGCTACGAAAACTCCGAAGGAGAAATCACTATTGACCACGAAGCGGTTCGAGAACCGTATGCATTGAGACGGCTAGCTGAGGTGTTATATATACTGGCATGGCCGAGGGCTAGTGAACTCGTCCGACGCTGTCGACGTCGTGCGCTCGAGCGATCGTGACGACGGGTCCGGACTGTTCGGACTGAACGTATATGGTCGGCGTCGAGAACGGTGACACGATGAGCGACAGGCGAGTCGAAACGAGTCGAGGGTGTGCGTGATGAAGGGTCGAACGCGGAATCTCGGGGCGATCTGTGGGATGCTGGCGCTCTCGTCGCTGCTGTGGTTCAATTACTCCGCGGTGCTCCCGCTGGTCGTCGACGACTGGGACCTCTCGAGCGTCCAGGCGGGCGTCGTCTACAGCGCGTTCCAGGCTGGCTACCTCCTGCTCGTGGTTCCTGTGGGATTGCTCGCGGATCGTCGGTCGACGCGCCACGTCATCGCGGTCGGTGCGACCGTCTCGGCGGTTGCGACCCTCGCGTTCGCGCTCCTCGCTCGAGGATTCCTCACCGGGACGGTCCTGCGGTTCGTCGCCGGCCTCGGGATGGCGGCCGTCTACGTGCCGGGAATGCGATTCGTCAGTGACTGGTATCCCGTCGATCGGGGCCGTGCCATGGGCGTCTACGTCGGGACGTTCTCGGTCAGCAGCGGCTTCTCGTTCGTTCTCGCGTCGTCGGTGGCCGCCCGGTTCGGATGGCGGGCGGCACTGGCGGCGACCGGCCTGCTTGCACTCGGTGCCGGCCCCCTCCTTCTCGGTGTCGGGAGCGATCCCGACGTGCCCGATCGCTCGACGGCGTCGATCGACTTCTCGGTGCTTCGCAACCGGGCGTACCTGCTGACCGTCGGGGTCTACTCGGCGCACAACTGGGAGTTGTTCGGGGTTCGCAACTGGCTGCCGGCCTTTCTCGTTTCGACGACCGCGATCGCCGCGACCGGCCAGCCGGCGACCACCGCCGGCGCGGTCGCGGGTGCAGTGACGGCGATGAGCGGCGTCGGCAACCTCGCCGGCGGCTGGATCTCGGACCGCGTCGGTCGACCTCGAGTCATCGCGGTCGGTCTCGGTGCGAGCGCGCTCGTGAGCCTCACGCTCGGCGCGTTCGCTCGACTGCCGTTCTGGCCGCTCGTCGGCCTCGTCCTCGGGTACGGCGTCGTCATCTCGCTCGACAGCGCGCCCACCTCGACGACGATCACCGAGGTCGTCGCAGCCGACCGCGTCGGCACTGCCCTCGCGGTCCAGTCGCTCGTCGGAACGATCCCGGGCGTCCTCGCACCGGTCGTCTTCGGCGCGGCACTCGACGCCGGCGGATACGGACTGGCGTTTCAGACGCTCGGCGTCGCGGCGGCGCTCGGGGTGGTCGCGACGCTCGCGCTTCGGAACGACGCGACGGAGAGCCGACCCGGAGGGGCGTAAGGGGCGGCTGGCCGACGACGGGACGAATCGGGCGAGCTATCGGTCGACGACGTTCCGCCGGGTGATCTGCTGGAGGGCGATCTCGGCCACGTTCGCGCCGTACTCGGCCGTCCGGCGTAGACTGTCGAGCAAGAGACCGAGCACGTAGGCCTCGCCCGGCACGTCGTGGTCGTAGAGGTCACGGTCGAGGTCCTCGAGGCGGTCCATCAGCTGGTCGCGTCCGGCGAGCGCCTCGTTTGCGGCCTCGATGCCGGCATCGGTGAGGATCGCGTCGGCGGCGTCGTCGACGACCTGCCGAGAGGAAGTTCCGAGTGCCGAAATCCTGTCGGCGTACGCGTCGGGGATCGACGCGTCCGGTTCGAGCGTAAATTCGGCGATCTTCTCGGCGTGGTCGGCGATGCGCTCGAACTGCCGGGCGGCGTAGTAGTACTCGAAGAGATCGTCCCGGCCCCACTCGAGTTTCTCGACTTCGCGGAGGTCGGTTAGCGAGCGTCGGAAGTGACGCGTGATCATCGCGAACAGTTTGTCGGCCTCGCCGTCGCGCTCGACGACCCGCCGGGCCAGTTCCTCGTCACTCTCGACGACGGCCGTCACCGCGTCCCGGTGCATCGCGAGCATCACCAGCCGGAGCCGGAGGGTGCTCTTTCTGACGTCCACGTTCTCGGCGTCGATGAGGTTCGTCAGCCGGATGCGCGTGTCGGTCTCCTCGAGGAGTTCGAACCCCGAGAGTTCCGACAGCGTTTGCTCGATCAGTTTGCGGCGTCCCTCCGGATGTCCCCTCGCGTCGACGAGCGTCACCGAGTCGAAGCCGACCGCGTGGACGGCGTGGATGCGCTGGCGGATCGCGTCGTCGCTATCGGTCGCGACGTCGATCGACGTCGTGCGGTCGGCGGTGTCGCAGCCTGCCGCCGCCTCGACGAGCAGCGAGGCGTCCCCGTTCGGGTGTAAGGAGAGGACCGATCCGGCTTCGATACCGTGTTCTCGCGCCCAGGACTTCGGGAGCGAGACGGTGTACGTCGTGCCACCGGAGAGCTGAACCTTGCGTGTCTCCATATATCGAGACGACTGGTCGACTCCTTCATTACGTCTTATATGAGAGGAAACATCCACTATAGGCAGCTACATATCGGTACTGTCGCCACGAGTATCGGATGGCGACTCGAGAACGCTCCGGCCGTCCGGATTCTATATAGCCGTCCGGACAGTCTGTTGCACAGGGCTATCCTCGTCGGTCGAGTCCCACCGGTATGTCCCGGGAAATGTGGCACCGACCGCGAGATGCGATCCGACAGGGTCGCGACGCGACGCTCGCGCAGGTCGTCGAAGCTATCGACCGCACCGCGCCGGAGACGAAAGCGCGACTGGCAGCGGAAGTCGGCATCTCCGAACAGTACCTCTCCGAACTGCTCCAGGAACTGAAACGGGACGACGTCGTCCGGAAGGCGTACGTCGTCGACGACGCCGCAGTGTACGCGAACGCAGATACCGTCTCACCGCTCCACGCCGGTCGTCGGGCCGACGGTTCGGCCGACGAGCGAAGCGAGCGGGCGACTGACTCGACGACGGATCCCGGCGATCGAGCCCAGACCGTACTGGACCTGCTGGCACGACTCGACGACGTGACGGCGACCCAGTACGCGGCCGCCCGCCGGTCGTTCGTCGGCGAGGAACCCGACCGGCCGGCGGGCGCGCTCGAGTCGCTGGCAAACGAACGCTACTCGGCGGTCCTCTCGGAGCTCAAGTCGTACACGCTGACGACGGACTGGCCGGGCAACCGTGTCGCTTCCGACCTCGCGACGATCGCGACGAACCTCGAGATCGTCGGCGACCGCGCCTGCTTCGTCGCCGACGTCGTCGACAGCCAGGCGGTGGCGACCTCCGGCGTCGTCGAGGAGCGCGTCTGCGACATCTTCGAGGCGGGCGAGACGATCAACGGCCACCTCAGATCCATCCTCTTCGAGTGCGACCTCGCGGCTCACGACGACCTCATCGTCCAGGAGGAGACCGTCCACCGCGACTTAGACGAACTGTTCGAACTGGTCACGGCGTACGACCAGGAGATGTACGGCTACCTGGTGACGGTGACGCGGGCGCTCGAGCGCGCCATCTACTACTGGGTCCACGCCGCCGAGATCGCGGTTCACCTCCACTCCGGCGTCCAGCCCGATCACGTGCTGATCTGAGTGCCCCACAAAACTACCACCATCGATGTCGTAGCGAAGGCGTGATTCCGGATGGTATCGTTTCTCATCGCGTACGGAACCGACGAGGGACAGACGGCGACCGTCGCCGAGTACATCGAAACCGTTCTCATCGGCCGTGGACACGACGTCACAACGCGAGACGTGACGGAGACGTCGGACGCGCTCGTCGACGACGCCGACGCGGTGCTCGTCGGCTCGCCGGTCATCAATCGCCACCACCTGCCGGAAGTCGTCGCGTTCGTCGAGCGAAACCGCGAGACGCTCGCGACGCGGCCAACCGCGTTTTTCCAGCTGTCCTTTGCCTCGGCCATTCCAACCGACTGGGCTCGAGACGGCGCTCAGGAGTGGGTGGATGGCCTCGTCGAACGCACCGGATGGCAGCCCGACCGCGTCGCGCTCTTTGCCGGTGCGGTCAAATACACGCGATACGGGGCCTTCACGCGGCTCTTTTTTAAGCTGTTTTCGGCGAGGTCGAGTCGTTCGCCACCGACTTCGCCGCGCTCGTCGAACGGCGTGTCGCTGCCGAAACGTCACAGACCGACGACCGTACCGCCACGGTGCAAGAGTGGAAGTCGGTGACGGCGAACCGCGAGCACGAATCGTCGCCCCGGGAACGCGGGCGTGGGCGTCGGCTCGCCGAAATCGGGCTCTTCGCCGGACTCCTCGGCGTCGTATACTGGCTCGTCCGCAGGCAATCGCTTCGACAGTCCTGACTGATGGGGACAGATCCACTCGAGGAGCACTCGAGCCGATCGTCGACACGACGGGTTGCTGACGGAAAACGCGTGGATCGAGACATCTCGACTCCGAAAGCGTGAGACGGAGACGGAGACGAACCTCGTGATGCCGCTGCATGGAAGCCGGAAACGCACTGCATGTAGGCTCGCGACGGCAACCGTACGGCTCTGGACGCGATCAGTCGGGTCGTGACAGCGCTTCCGTCTCGGGCGCGTACGCCGAGAGGAACGACTCGAGATCGCGAAAGTCCGCGAGGCGGTCGGCAAGCGTCTCGTGGTCCCAGTGCCACCACTCGGTGGCCTCGAGCCGTGCGGCGACGTCTTCGGGGAAGCGCCGGCGGATCGGTTCGGCGGGGACGCCGCCGACGATGGTGTACGGGGGAACGTCGTCGACGACGACCGCGCCGGCGGCGACGACGGCCCCGTTGCCCACGGTGGTCCCCGGAAGGACCGTCGCCCCGTGACCGATCCAGACGTCGTGACCGACTTCGACCGGCTGGTCGGCCCGCCACTCGAAGATGGCGTCGTCGTCTTCACCGAGTCCGTACATCGCCGCCCGGTAGGTGAAGTGGTGGGCGGTCGGGCGATCGATGGGGTGGTTCGTCGGCCCGAGGCGAGCGTCGGAGGCGACGTTGCCGAACTTGCCGATCGTGGTGTAGTCGAGCTGGACCCGCTCCATGAGGTACGTGTAGTCGCCCAGGTCCGACTCGAGGAGACGGCAGCCAGGACGCACTTCCGTCCACGATCCGAGGGTGCTGTCGCTGATCTGAACTGATTCGTGTACGGTCGGTTCGGGCGACAGCTCGTCGACGCTTCGCGCGTTGTGCGACGCAACGTAGTATCCGTCGTCTCGGCGTTCGAAGTCGATGGACGTCATCGAATCACCGTCGTCCGGCCGTCGACTCGAGGATCTTCCTGGGAGCTGTCCAGAGCGCCTCGAGGATCCCGGTCTGTTCGACCTCGTCGTCGTCGCGCAGGTACGACCGAACGCGCTGGCTCGCGAGTTCGACGGAGCCCGCAAGCACGACGATGAGGATGATGCAGGCCATCATCTCCGTGTAGTTGAAGGTCCGCCGCTGGATGTCCAGTTCCAGTCCCAGCCCGCCAGCGCCGATCAGGCCGAGGCTGATCGCGACCCGGACGTTGTGTTCGAGGTCGAACGCGATCCAGGCGATGAACTGGCGGAAGACCTGACTCAGCATTCCGAACGAGATGACCTGGGGTTTGCTCGCGCCCGTGCTCTCGACACCCTCGATCGGGCCGTCGGCAATCTCCTCGAGTTCGTCGGTGAACAGTCGCCCGAGATAGCCGGTCGTGTCGACCATGATCGCGAGCACGCCCGTGAACGGCGAGACGCCGCCGAGCGGGATGAAGATGAGCGCCCAGACGAGTGCCGGAATCGCCCGGATGAAGCTCATCGTCGCGCGAAAGAGGAAGTTGAAGGGGTACGGGACGACGCGCTCGCTCGCGAGGATGCCAAAGAGGAGCGCACCCGGCAGGCCGAGAACGGTCCCCGCGAACGCGATCGCCACCGTCACGCCCGACGCGCGGAACAGCTCCGCTTCCTGCATGAAGTTCCAGTACTGTCCGACGTCGATGAAGGGGATACCGTAGTAGGTAGTCGGCGGAAAGTACTCGGCGAGCGCGTCGATGAAGAACGGAAACTGCGTAAACAGCTGGCCGAGGGTAAACTCGGTCGTCAGGAGGCTCTGGTAGAACACGATCCCGCCAACGACGACACCCAGGACGGTCCAGAGGCGTCGAATCGTCTTCCGGCGCTTCAGTTCGGTCAACTTCCGGTCGACGGCCGATCCGCCGGCGTCGTCGAATCCGAAGTACTTTCGGAGGCTCCGGCTGTCGGACGGCGAACCGGAACTCACGCTTCGACCCTCCACTCGGCGTGGGGTTCCGTCCGGTCGCCGGAGCCGTCACCCGAGTTCTGCTCGGCGAGCCCGACCGTCTCGACGCTGCCGTACAGGTCGTCGATCAGCGAGGGCGTGAGTTCGCCCTGTCCGACGTCGAAGAGCAGTTGGCCGTCTCGCAGCCCGATGAATCGATCGCCGAAGTGTGCGGCGATGTTGACCTGGTGGAGGCTCACGAGCGCCGTCACCTCGTGGACGCCCGCAGCCTTCCGCAGGTAGCCCATCACGGTCTCGGCACTTGCGGGATCGAGGCTCGCGACGGGTTCGTCGGCGAGCAACAGGTCGGGATCCTGCACGAGCGCTCGCGCGATGCCGACGCGCTGCTGTTGGCCGCCGCTCATCTGCGAGACGCGCTGGTGGGCCTCGTCCAGGAGGCCGACGGTCTGGAGGGCTTCGAGCGCACGAAGCTTGTCGGCTCGATCCTGCCACTGGAACACGCTGGACAGGAACCCCGTCCGTTCCAGCGAACCGGTGAGCGCGTTGAGGTACGCAGAGACGCCGTCGACGAGGTTGTGCTGCTGGAAGATCATCCCGATCGACGGCTGGGACTCCTCGAGGGGGTCCCCGTCGAGGTAGATGCCGCCGCTGGTCGGTTCGGTGAGGCCGTTGATACACCGCAGCATCGTCGACTTTCCGGCACCGGACTCCCCGAGGAGGACGACGAACTCGTCCTCGATCTCGAAGGAGACGTCGTCTAGCGCCGTCACGTCTCCGTACTCCTTCGTCAGGTTCTCCACTGTGAGTGTACTCATTGTGAGAAAGTTGGCGCGGTCGGTCGTTACCCGAGTTCGATACCGAGGTCGTTGAGTCGCGTGATGACCGGCTCGTAGTTGTCCATCCCCGTCTCCTCGAGCGTCGTAAACGGCAGGTCGGTCTCGTTGTAATCGTCGGGCATGTACTCCCGGATCAACTCCTCGTCGGACGCGAGCAGCGTCTCGCGGATCTTCTCTTTCATCGGCGAGTCCCACGAACTCCTCGCGTAGATCGGCTGTTTCGGAATGGGGAACGACCACCAGAACGGACGGAGCGTCTCCTCTTCCTCTCCGCGATTTTCGACGAAGGAGTCCTCCTCTTCGACTTCCTCGGGGAGTTCCTGGTCCTCGGCGAGGTACGACATCCCGTTGCCGCTCCACGTACAGCACGCGTCTGCGTCGTCGTTTATCACCCGCTGGACGGCGTCTGCGTGGTTCGACCAGGTTCCGTCGAAATCGACGGGATCGCCGTCGGGGGCGTCCCCGACGTCGAGGCCGGCATCTTTCAGTGCGTAGACGGCGAAGATCGACCCGCTCGTCGAGAGGCGGTCGGCGAACGCGACGCTTTTGCCCTCCAGGTCGGTCCGCTCCTGGATGTCGGAGTCCGGCTTGGTGAGCATCATCGAGAAGTAAAACGCCGTCCCGCCGGTCACCGCCGTGCCGAAGAGGTCCATGACGTCCGGGTTCGAGATGAGCGTCACGTCGTCCATCCCGATCTCGCCCTGTTCGCTCTCCAGAGCCGTCCGGACGGCCGAGTAGTCCTGGGGGACCTCCATCTCGAGGTCGAGACCGTCGATCTCTCCCTCCAGCATGTCGTGGACCGGTTCGTACTGCGGACGGACGTCCGAGGGCGTATCCGGCGTGAGCAACATCGTCACGACGTCGCCGCCGTCACTGGAAATGACGCCCGAACAGCCTGCCAACCCGGTCAACGCCGCGGTGCCCGCCGCGGCACCGATCGCGAATCGACGGCGGCTCAGCCGTTCGGTCGTCGTCCGTTCTCGCCCGTCCCGTACGGTAGATGCGTCAGCGCTGGTCTCGTCTGACATCACCCGAAGGCTGGCAAGGGGATAGAATAACCCTTGGCTGAGTAAAGTCCGGAGCGTCTCGAGCGGGAGCCCAGACGCGAACCCACGTCCTGCCGAAGTACCGAGCGTCCGTACCGGTCCATACCGGTCCGGACCGTCAGTTACGATCCGGGGAAGCGTCCAGGATCGCCGGCAGAGAATAGAGAGTACCCAGCGAAGCCTTACACTGGTGTTGGGGTTCTCACCGAGTGACTGCATGGAAAATCCACACGACCGTTCGGATCGGTTCGAGCTCATCGCCGCGTGTGACGGCGACGCGCTCACCCGGTTGGCGAACGAAGTACTGGCGGACGACCCGCCGCTGTCCGTCCTGCAAGAACCGACGCCACAGCTCGTGATGCAACAGGTCGTCGAACCCGTCGAGCGGCGGCCGTTCAATCTCGGCGAGGTCGTCGTCACGCCCGCCGAAGTGAAACTGGGCGACGATCGTGGGTTCGCGATGGTTCCTGGCAAGAACGAACGAGCTGCACTCTCGGGTGCCATCGTCGACGCCGCCGTTGCCGGTGGCCATCGACTCGCCGACGACATCGCGACGCGGCTGGGCGAGGTCGCCACGAACCGCCGAGAAGAACGCGCCCGCGAGTGGGCGGAGAGCAAACACACCGCCGTCGAGTTCGAGACCATGGAGGACGACCTGTGAGAGCGCTCGACGTCGACCCCGTCCACGGGACGCGACGGACGTTCCGCACGCTGTGTGACGCGACGAGTCGTCCCGGAACCGTCCACCGAACGCAGACTGCGCCCGCCGACTACGCCGTCGTCGCCGCCCTGGTCGACCACGAGGTGACGTTCCACTCGAGCGACGAGGAACTCACCGAGGCGCTGGCCAGCCAGGGACGACTCGAGTCGGCCGCTCCGGCCGAGGCGGACATCGTCCACACGAAGGGAGTGCCGTCGTGGGACGTCCGGGACCTCGAGCGCGGGTCGCTCGTCGAGCCGAGCGAGGGTGCGACGGTCGTCTACCGGGTCGACGGGCTGGCGGCGAGCCCGGAAGACGGGCAGACGGCGGTCACCGTCACCGGCCCTGGCGTCGACGGAGCGACGACGTTCGGCGTCGGGCTGCCCGAAGCGGAGGTGACCGCGCTCGCGGACGCACAGGCGGACTATCCGCGCGGCGTCGACGCCGTCTTCACGAGCGGCGACGCGGTCGCCGCCCTCCCGCGATCGGTCACCCTTCGGGTCGCGGACGACGGCGAACGCGGTTCCGAGGACGACGGAGGTGAGCGCTAGATGGGCTACGTCGCCGTCAAGGCCGGCGAGGAGCTCATCCAGCGGGCCGAAGACCTCTTCGAGAAACAGCGCCTCGCCGACGAGGACGCCCCCATAACCGTCGACCAGCTCGAGGGACAACTCGAGCGACTCACCGCCCAGGCGATGAGCGAGGCAGGACTGTACGCACCGCGACTGGCCGCACTCGCCGTGAAGCAGGCGCAAGGCGACACCGTCGAGGCGGCCTTCCTGCTGCGTGCGTATCGCTCGACGCTGGAGCGGTGGGACGAGTCGGTCCCCGTCGAACCGTCGGCGATGTTCGCCACCCGGCGCGTCTCGCCGGCGTTCAAGGACGTCCCCGGCGGACAGATCCTCGGGCCGACGAAAGACTACACGCAGCGGCTGCTCGACTTCGAACTCGAGGACGAGGACGAGTCCGGGGACCCGACGGCAGACTGGGACCTCGAGGACGCCGAGCCGACGACGCTCACAAACGTCGTGGACGTGCTCCGCGAGGAGGGGCTGGTCTCCGAGCCCGACGAACCGGACGTCGACGCGCCGACGGACACCACCCGCGAGCCGGTCACGTTCCCGGTCGAGCGCGACGCCGTCCTCCAGGAACTCGCACGCGGAGAGACGGGTGCGGTGACCGCGCTCGGCTACTCCGCTCTGCGAGGGTACGGGCAGGTCCATCCGACGCTGGCGGAAGTCCGCGTCGGAAAGCTACCGCTGACGATCGAGCACCCCTACACGGGCGACGAGGTGACCGTCGCGGACGTCGCGGTCAGCGAGAGCGAGGCGGTCGTCCCGGTGTACGCGAAACGAGACGACCCCCAGTTCGCCTTCGGCTACGGGCTGACGTTCGGGCGAAACGAGCGCAAGGCCATCTCGATGACCATCCTCGACGCCTCGATCCAGCTCGAAAGCGAGGACGAACCCGCAGAGAACGCCGAGTTCGTCCTCGACGTGGTCGACGGGATGGACTCGTTTGGTTTCATCGAGCACCTCAAACTCCCTCACTACGTCACGTTCCAGTCTATCCTGGACCGCATCCGCGCCATTCGCGAGCGGAAGGTCGCGGGGACCACGGACGACGAAGCCGAACCCGCAGCCGACGACGGCACGGACCCGGCCGAGTGCGAGTCGAGCGAAAGCGAACCGAGCGATCGAGAGACGATCGAGGCGAGCGACGATGACTGAAACCGACGATATCGACGTGGAGACGGCAGTATCGGCCGACTCCGTCGAGGCCGCCCTCGAGGACCTCGAGGGGGAGGGCCTCGAGGGGTACAACTACGCCTACCTGGACGAACACACCAAACGCGAGGTCAGACGGGCGATCCTGAAGGCGATCGCCATCCCGGGCCACCAGGTGCCGTACGCCTCGCGGCCGATGCCGCTGGCTCGCGGCTGGGGAACCGGCGGCATCCAGGCGTCGCTGTCGCTACTCGGACCCGAAGATACGTTCAAGGTCATCGATCAGGGCTCCGACGAGTCCGTCAACGCGGCCAACATCCGCCGGCTGGCGGCGGACACTGCCGAGGTGGCGACGACCACCGACACGACCGACGCCGACGTGATCCAGACGCGCCATCGCATTCCCGAGGAGGTGCTGACCGACGACCAGATCCTCGTCTTGCAGGTGCCGGTCACCGACGCGCTCCGCAAAGTCGACTCCTCGGACGCGGCGAACCGTCGGCGACACGCCCACAAGAACTACGGGAAGATGTGGGTCCACCTCTACGAGAACGTCGTCGAGTGGGGCGAGATCAACATCGCCGCCCGCTACCCGACGATGGTCGCCGGCCGCTACCTGATGGACCCATCGCCGATCCCGCGGTGGGACGTCCCCAAACTCGACGACGCGGACAACCTCTTCGTGTTCGCCGCGGGCCGGGAGGCGCGCATCTACGCCGTCCCGCCACACACCGACGTCGAACCGCTGGCGTTCGAAGATCGGCAGTTCCAGGTCGAGCGCTTCCCCGAGCAGTCGTGTGCCGCCTGTGGCTCGACCGACACCTACCTCACCGAAGTCGAGACAGACGACGGCACGCGCCACTTCGCGTGCAACGACGCGAGTTTCTGCCTGAAACGCCAGGACGATCCCACACTCCCGAAAGACCACCACCTCGAGCGATCCGGGGTGGACTGGGGACCGGGCACTCCCGACGCCGACGGCGATGGCGGTGTCGCTGGGGATGCTGACGATGGAGGTGACGACGAATGAGCCTGCTCGAGGCGACCGGCCTGAGCAAGGTCTACGGCGAGGGCTGTCCGGTCTGTCGCGAGCGCACCGGCGATGGGGCGGGCACCAACCAGTGCCCGGTCTGTGGAAGCGTCGTCGCCTGTGCCGACGTCGACCTCGACCTCGAGGCCGGCGAGGTGCTCGGCATCGTCGGCGAGTCCGGCAGCGGCAAGTCGAGTCTCGCCGAGATGCTGGCGCTCGAGCCCGAACGGGAGGGAACCCAGGCGGGGACGGTTCGACTCGCCGGCCACGACGGAAACTTGCTCGAGGCGGACTACCAGACGCGCCACGAACTCCGCAACGGCGAGGTCGGCCTCGTCCACCAGCACGTCCGCGACGGGCTGAACCTCGAGTTCACTGGCGGCGGCAACGTCGCCGAGAAGCTGCTGTCCTCGGGCTGGCGAAGTTACGAGGACGTCCGCGAGCGGGTCCGAGAACTCTTCTGTGAGACGGAGATCCCGGTCGATCGGATGGACGATCCGACGCACACGTACTCCGGCGGGATGCAACGGCGCGTCCAGATCGCCCGCGCGCTGGCGAACGATCCCGAACTCGTCATCCTCGACGAGCCCACGACTGGACTGGACGTGAGCGTCCAGGCCCGCGTCCTCGACGTGTTCCGTCGGATCCAGCGCGAGGAGGGCGTCGCCGCCATCGTCGTCTCCCACGACCTCGGCGTCGTCCGCCTGCTGGCCGACCGAACCCTCGTGATGCGCCACGGCCGGGTCGTCGAATCCGGCCTGACCGACCGCGTCATGGAGGACCCACACCACGAATACACGCAGACGCTCATCAACTCGGTGATATAAATGACGGTACTGACCGTCGACGGTCTCTCGAAGACCTTCGACATGCACGTCCTCGGGGCAAAGCGCGTCGTCGGGCTCGACGACGTCTCCTTCGAGGTGGACGACGGAGAGTTCCTCGCCATCGTCGGCGAGTCCGGCAGCGGCAAGTCCTCGCTGCTGAAGTGTATCTACCGGACCTACCGGCCGACCGCCGGGCGCGTCGTCTATCACGGCGCTGACGGCGACGTCGACCTGGCGACGTGTGGCGAACGCGACGTCATCGCCCTGCGCGACGACGCCATCGGCTACACGTCGCAGTTCCTGGACGAGATCCCGCGCGTTCCCGCCGTAGACGTCGTCGCCCGACCGCTGCGCGAGAGTGGGATTCCGATCGAGCAGGCACGGCAGACGGCAGAGACGCTGCTCTCGCGGCTCGGCCTGCCCGAGGAACTGTGGGACGCCTATCCCGCCACCTTCTCCGGCGGTGAGCGCCAGCGGATCAACCTCGCCCAGGCGATCGCGCCGAAGCCGCGACTGCTCTTGCTGGACGAACCGACCAGCGCGCTCGATCCGGAGACGCGAGCGGCTGCGATCGACCTGCTCCACGAGTACCTCGACGAGGAGACGACCGTCGTCGGCGTTTTCCACGACCGCGACGTCGTCGAGGCGGTCGCAGACCGCGTCGTCGTCCTCGAGGACGCGCACGTCGAGCGGATCGTTCCGATCGAGGAGTACGCAGGGGAGGTCGTCGTATGAGCCATCAACGCGCGGCCGGCGAGGCGACGACAGTCCTCGAGAACGCCCGCATCGTCACTCCCGAGGCGGTCGTCGAGGGGGCACTGCGGATAGAGGGCGATCGGATCGTCGGCGTCGGCGACGTCGGGCGGAGCGCGGACGAAACCGTCGACGCTCGAGGACGGCTCGTCTGCCCCGGGCTGATCGACCTCCACGGCGACGACATCGAGTCGCATCTCCACCCACGGTCGGGCGCGCGCGTCGACACGCACATGGCGCTTGCGTCTGCCGACCGGGCGAACGTCGCCGCCGGCATCACGACGAAGTTCCACGCCATCTCCTTCGAGGTCGACCCCGACGAGAATCGCTCGCCGGAACTGGGTGCGGAGATCGCCGACGCCGTCGAGTGCGCCGACGACCTCATAGCCGACCACCGCATCCACGCCCGCTGTGAGGTGACACAGGCACGGTGCGTCGATGCCGTCGAGGAGGTCGTCGCGGCCGGCGACGCCGACCTCGTCTCCGTGATGAGCCACGTTCCGGGCAAGGGCCAGTTCCGGGATCAGGAGGCGTTCCTCGAGTACTACCGCAACTCCCAGAATCACACCGTCGAGGAAGCCCACAGGCTGATCGAAGAGCGAGGCGACCTCGATCTGTCCACCGTTCGCGAGCGGGTAAACCGCATCGTGGAAACGGCCCACGCCCACGGCGTTCCGACGGCCTCGCACGACGACGAGGAGGTGACGGAGGTCGAACGGCTCTCCGACGTCGGCGTGGACATCAGCGAGTACCCGATCACCCTCGAGACGGCCGCGCGCGCACACGACCTGGGAATGACCGTCACGATGGGCGCGCCCAACCTCGTCCGCGGCGGCAGCCAGTGGGGCAATCTGCGGACGGCGGACGCCATCGACGCCGGCGTCGTCGACGCCCTGGTCGCCGACTACCACCCCACGTCGCTGCTCGCCGCGCCGTTCGTCGACACCGGCGAACCCCTGCCGGAGCGGGTGGCCCGCGTCACGAAACGGCCGGCCGACGCCGTCGGGCTCGCGGAGCGCGGTCGGATCGTCGAGGGCTGTCGGGCCGACCTGGTCGTGATCGACGAGGAGCCGACGCCGACGGTCACGCGGGCGTTCGTCGCGGGCAAGCCGGTCTATCGCGCGGAGGGATCGCCGTGAGCCGACTCGGTGCGGCCATGGACGTCCGCTTTGGCGCTTCCGTCGAGGAGTTTCTCGCCTACCTCACCGACCTCGGCCTGGACCACGTCGAACTCAAGCGCGAGTACCTCGAGGGACACCCCGACGCGCCGACGCCCGACGAACTCGGCGAGCTGGCCGACAGGTACGACGTCTCGATCACGTACCACGCCCCGTTTCGCGACTGGAACATGGGCAGTTTCAACGACGACGTCCGGCGGGCGGGCGTCGAACAGGTCAAAGCGAGTCTCGACGACGCGGTGACCGCCGGGGCCGGTGCCGTCGTCGTCCACGGGGGGTCCGTTCCCCACCGCTACCCCGAGTGGGTTCGCGAGAAGGCGGCCGAGAACGCCCGTCGGTCGCTCCTCGAGTGCGCCGAGTACGCCCGGGAGGTCGGCGTGGCGCTCTGTCTGGAGAACCAGCCCCGGAGCGGCGACAAACGCCGCTACACGACCACCCCGGACGACCTCGCCGACGCGCTCGCGGCCGTCCCGGTCGACGGCGAACACCTCGGCGTCACACTGGACGTGGGCCACGCGAAGGTCAACGGGTACGACTGGCGCGAGTTCGTAGACCGGTTCGGCGACCGCATCCGCGTCTGTCACCTCCACGATAACGACGGAACTGCAGACCAGCACGACCCGCTGACGGAGTACCGGGAGATCCTCGAGACGGTGCCAGCAGCGTACTTCGTCTTCGAGATGAAGACCGCCGACGACGTGGCACGCAGCGTGGGGGCGGACGTCCCGCCACTCGACGCCGAACTCTCCGCTGACGGGTAAGCTACGGCTCTGAGACGCCCGGTTCGTGTACGAGTCGTTCGACGGTGACGTGTACTCGACACCCCCTCAGCCACCCGCCGTTGCGAAACGCTGGCGCTTTGCCAGTTCCTTTCTCTAGAATCTACCTCGTCCGATATTTTACTTGTTTGCCCAAACCATCATTAAATAAATATTTGCCACTACGTGTGGTAGCACGCGGTTATGTCGCAGCGAGAACTCGAGCAGATGCGACTGCCAGAAGTAGAATCGTACATCGACGAAACCGACGTGCCGACCGTACTCGTCCCCGTCGGAACGACCGAACAGCACGGCCAGCACCTGGCGCTCGGCACCGACGCGTTCATCCCCGAGGAGATCTGTCGGCGCATCGCGTCGGAGGTGGACGCACTCGTCGCCCCGCGAATGAGTTACGGTGCTTCGGACATGCACGCAGGGTACAACGCGGTGACGTACGTCAACTACGAGACGCTGGCGACGACGCTTCGAGACGTCGCCTACTCGTTCTGCGAGAACGGCTTTACAGACGTCGTCCTCATCTCGGGACATCTCACGAACGACTACGCGGCCAAGGTCGGCGCGAACAAGGCGAGTCACGATCTCCCGCCCGAAAAGTACGTCTACGCGTTTCCGTACTGGGACGCCCTCGATCCCGAGGACATGGCCGAATACCTCTCGTTCGACACGGGATGGCACGCGAACGTCGGCGAAACGGCGGCAGTGATGGCGATGGACGAAGACCTCGTCGACCTCGACGCCGCCGAACACGACGATCCGGAGATGCCACGAGATATCTCGAATCCGGGCGCACTCCTGGACCACCTCCTGATCGGGAAGTCGTCGTTCTACCGGGTGAGCGAATCTGGAACGTGGGGCGATCCGAGCGAGGCGACTCCCGAACGGGGCGAGGAGTACTTCGAGACGATCACGACCGCCGTCGCGGAACTGATCAACACGTTCCAGGCCGAGCGCGACGAGATCTACAAGCGAGAAAAGCCGACAGACGAGGAGTACTTCGGGTGACGCGAGGTCGTCCCGCCGTCGACGACGACTCGAGAACGCCTCTTGGATAGCCGGAGCCAATTCTGACGGCTTCGACGCCATCGAATCCGTTTCCTCTGCTCCACGCAGCTCACTGCCGAGCGTGCGAAGGGGGACTCGTACTGCCGGACAACAGTCACAGACCACTCGATCGCGTCTCACGGCCCGTCGCCGCTTTCGACGGTCGTTCGAGCGCGATCGATGTGTGAATCGTGTCGTCCGGTAGTATCACTCCTCGTCGGGCGGTTCGGTACGGACGGTGTGCACCGGAACGGGCGACGTTCGGACCACCTTTTCCGTGACGCTCCCAAGCACGTACCGTCTGAATCCCGTTCGGCCGTGCGTCGCCATCACGATCAGATCGACGCCGTGTTCGTCGACGTACTCGAGGATCGTCTCGGACGGAATCCCGCGCTCGACGGCCGTCTCGACTTGCTCCAGGCCGTGATCCGATGCCATCTCCGCGAGGTCGTCGACCGCCCGTCGTCCTCGCTCCTCGAGGCCGTCGTTGACATCCTCCCCGCCCTGAAGGGCTGTCTCTTACCCATACGTCGGAGTCTCGCAAAAGTGGCGTTTCGGAGGCTCTCGAGACGGGCGTGAACGAATCGAGACCCACAGGAAGAGAGACGAGATCGACGCTCGGTACGGAGCGTAGTACTCGAGGCGACTGCTTTTGGATCCACAATCACGGATTTCACCCGACGAAAGACGCTGAATACTGGTATCTCGATCGCCACTCTCCGATGGATCGCTCGCAGACTGGTAGCGCAACTTGTGGGTAAGAGACAGCCCTGAAGGGCGAGGATTCCCGAGCGTTGGGATATTAAGGTTTGCAGTCCACCACTTGTTCCCTCGGTGAGAATCCGTGGGACAAGTCATATAGGTAGACTCCGGGCTGTGCCAACCAGCCGGTACTCCTATCCCCGTCCAAACTGGCCGAAGACTTGGAGTTACTTTCGTCGCTGATGTTGATACGGATGTTTTCCGCCCCGTTCACGTCAGCATTGAACGCAGCGTCACACTCCTCGCAAACATACAAGCCACGTTCAACACGCTGACTATCGTCGTCTCTACCGCAGACGCAACACGTCTTGCTCGTGTCACGCTCAGAAACTTCTACGACCTCGATACCCTCGACTTTTGCCTTGTATTCGAGAATCGAAGTGAAGCGGTCGAACGCCCACCCGTGCAAGTCGAGGTTGCCGTGTTTACCCCAGTTTTTCGACTCACCGTTCTCGTCTTCACGGACGCCGTTGAGCTTCCCGATGTTGATTCGCCCTACTCCTTGCTCGATACACCGTTCAACGATGTGTTTGGCGAGGCTGTGGAAGAAGTGCGTTCGGCGCTCCGACCACTTGTGATGGAGTCGAATGGCCTCAGACCCGCCCGAGTCGTCGCACTTGGCGATTTCCTTGGGAAAGTAGTACCCGTCTTGCTTCAAGCGGTTTCCGGGGTACAGGTCGGCTTCCTCGGTACTGTACGCGACGGCGGCGAAATTACAGATACCGAGGTCGATGCCTGCAGTCTCCTCGCCGGGTGCGTCGGGTGTGTCAACTTCGTGTTTGCAGACGAGGTGGAGTTCCCATCGACCCTTTGCCGTATCGTAGACGGCCCTGACTTGTTGCAGGTTTTCAACCGTAACCTCGGAACGAGTCTCGTATTCGACGAGGATGTAGTCCCAGTCTCTCGGGTGGTCTTTGTGGTTCGCACCTTTTGAGAGTCGGACGCGGTTGTGTTTTTGGTCGTGACGAATACCTTTCTGCTTCCACGTCACCGTGCTGCGTGGGTGTTCTTCGTGGACGCGGTTGCCGTTGTCGTCGTAGTAGTTTTTCTTGCGGTAGCCGGGCGGATTCGCTCGACTGTCGTTCTTGCGTTTACCGTACCACGAGTTGAAAGCTTCAGCGAGTTCCTCCAGAACGCGCTGACTGGACTGAGAATGGAGTCCTTTGTAATTGTCATGCCCTTTCAACTCGCTCTTCAAGTCCGAGTCGTCGGGAATCTCGCCCGTTTCCTCCCACACTTGCCGGGAGTGGTAGTTAGCAACGTTCCACAGTTTCGATGCACTCCACCCGTGTAGGTCGAGCATCCGCTCCACTTGAGGGTGGTTGCGGATTTTCGCTCGATAGGTGCGGTGGACGTGCATTCGTGAAACGTCTCCATAACTGGTTATGTTGCTCTGTATTGTAAAGGTTTGGATTGAGGCCGGGGAATATCCAGCCGTGCAGTCATCGGTGGATGGCGGCATCCAGTGACGGCGCGTATCCCCGCCGTAAACGGCGAGGTTTTGCGCCTGCTCATCCCATAACCACCGACGTGATCCCCTCGGTGTCGTACGCTCTCGTGTCGACGACGGAGAGGACGTCGAGCGTCGCGTCGTACTTCTCGGCGAGGTCGATCGCGTGGGCGGCCGCCTGCTTCGCTTCGTCGCTCCCGTCGGTCGGAAGGAGAATGCGCTCGTACATCGGTCGTCTTTCGCGACAGAGACGGAAATACGTGAGCGTCCGTTGCCGACCGACCAAAGGTGTTTACTCTCCGATAGAAAAGAAGGCGTATGTCCGGCTCCGACGGCGGATGGGTCGCGCTCTTCTCCGGCGGCAAGGAGTCCTCGTGGGCGCTCTATCGGGCTCTCGAGGCCGGGTACGACGTCCGCAGACTCGCGATCGTTCACCCGCCGGCGGGATCGCACAGGTACCACGCACCCGCGACGTCGGTGGCCCGACTGGCCGCCCAGAGCATCGAGATTCCCGTCGTCGACGTCGGCATCCCCATCACCGACGTCGAACCTCCCGACGTCCCACGGGAGGCCGACCACGACTCGAGCGCAGAGCGTGACACAGAGGTCGAACCGCTCGAGTCCGCCCTCCGGACGCTCGACGCCGAATTCGACGATGGGCTGGGTGGTGTCGTCGCCGGGACCGTCGAGAGCGAGCACCAGGCCGATCGCCTCCGATCGACGTGCGACCAGCTCGGCTGTGACTTCTTCGCGCCGCTGTGGCAGGCAGACCCGCGCGGACTCGCAGAAGCGATGATCGACGGCGGCCTCGAGATACTCGTCGTCGAGGTGACGGCTCCCGGGTTCGACGAGTCGTGGCTCGGTCGGCGACTGGATCGCGACGCGCTGGCCGACCTGGACGACCTCCACCGCGAGTACGGCGTTCACCTCCTGGGTGAGGGCGGGGAGTTCGAGACGATCGTCACCGACGGCCCGCACATGTCACGTCCCATCGCACTCGAGTTCGAACGGGAGTGGTTCGGAACCTGGGGGCGGCTGCAAATTACCGACGCCCGACTCCAACCGCCGACATCGGACGAGGCGTGACACCACGACGTGACGAACGCGATTTCGACGGCGATCACCGCCATCGTTATTGGTCGTGTTGTCATACGCCACGATATGACGTCCAGGATCGACGTCCTCGAGCCAGGTGAGACGGACGACGAAGAGGCCAATCGACGGCTCGAGGAAGCCAGGGAGGGGTGGTACGGCGATTCGGCGTTCTTCGGGGCGATGGCACACCAGCCGGAGCTTCTCACGCAGTTGATGGACACCTTCGACGCGTTTCCGGCGAGTGAGACGATAGATACGGAACTGCTCGAGTTGATGCGACTGCGCGTCGCGGAGGTCCACAGGTGCGCCTACTGTGCGACGGTCAGGACCCAGGCCGTCGCCGACGACGTCGCACCGAGAGAGGAGGCGGTGTTCGGCGAGGAAATCGACGCCGACGAACTGAGTCGACGCGAGGAGCTGGCCGTCCGACTGGCAGACCAGATGTCCGAAGACCCCCACCGGATTACGGACGAGTTCTTCGACGAACTCCGGACAGTGTTCAGCGAGGAAGAGATCGTCGAACTGGCGCTGTTCGCGAGCATCGAGGTCGGTCTCGATCGATTCTCGATCGCCCTCACGCTCGACACGACCGACGAGAGTCCGTATCCGAGTGGGCTGGAGTACCCGTTCGACCGATCTGAGGTCGACCAGTGACGGCGGGGAGGCGCAGGCCGGAGCCATCCTCTTTCGATCGGTGGCGGCGGCGTCTCGCCGCTGCCAGACAGCGAGCGGCGGTCACGTCCGACGCCCGGCGTCGGTTCCGAAACGTGGCTGACACGAGCTGTGACCGTTCCAGAAATTCTTTGGAAGAGAAGCGTCCCCTATCAGGAGATGGCAATCCAGTCCCGGTTCGCTGACCTCGAGGTTCCGTTACTCGTCGCCGTCGGTGGCTTTTTCGGGGCGAACGCGCGGTACGCCGTCGGACTCGCCGTTCCTGGACTGACCGGCACGTTCGTCGCGAACGTGACGGGAAGTTTCGTCCTGGGATTCGTCGTCTACGAGGCGATGTACACCGACTACCTCACGGAGCGAGGACGACTCCTCCTCTCGACTGGCTTCATCTCGTCGTACACGACCTACAGTACGTTCGCATTCGAGTCGGTATCGGCAGGACCGCTGGTGGGTCTACTGAACGTCGGCGTGAGTTACGGCTTTGGCTTCGCAGGAGTCGTCGCTGGACGTGCGCTGGCGTTGCGACTGCGAGGTGACTCGAGGTGACGGCCGTGATCGATCCCGTCTACGTCGGTCTGGGCGGTGCGGTCGGGGCCGTGCTCCGATACACGGTGGGTCGGGCCGTCGAGACGAGTCGGTTTCCGCTCGCGACGCTTCTGGTGAACGTGCTGGGGAGTTTCGTCCTGGGCCTCGTCATGTTCTCTGACCCGACGGAGGCGGCTCGACTGTTCGTCGGCGTCGGCGTCTGTGGTGGTTTCACCACGTTCTCGACGTTCTGCGTCGACACCGTCCAGCTCGTCGAAGATGGGGAGTCGATACTCGCCGCCGGATACGCACTCGGTAACGTCGCTATCTCGGCTACCGCGATCGGGATCGCGTGGGTACTGATCGCGTGATCGTCGGCGGTTTTCGGTGGGGTCGAGCGATCCCGCGGCTGTCGCCGTGGTCACGGTGCCCACGGCCAGAACCCGGCAGCCATCAGATACCCCGCTGCGCCGGTCACGACGCCGACGGCCGTCGTAAACCAGGCGATCGGGTCCGTGTACTCCGTTCGTTCCAGTCCGAGGAGGATCCAGAACGTCGCCCAGAGGACGGCCCAGATCCACCAGAGCGCCGCCAGTCCCACGTCACCGCCGGTGAACACCAGATAGCCGGTCGGGATCGCGACGACGGTGACGAAGATGCAGTACCAGCCGAACGACCGCTGGTCGCCGATCCCCCGGATTGCGTTCGCGCCGATCCACAGATAGGTAAACGAAAAGAGCAGGGTACCCGACGCCGTGAACGCGTTGCCGAACTGGTACTCCCCGAACGCCCACAGCTCTCCGAACGCCCACCACATCGCGATCAGGAAGGTCAGAACCCCGACGAAGAAGTTCAGTATCGCGACGTCCCTGTCCGATCCCTTGCCGAGTAGCCAGATCCCGTTTACGATCAGTACCGCACCGACGAAGACCAGTCCCATGCCGAGGATTGCGTACAGCGTCATTGATGGTCGTGCCTCCATTGCGTGTGTCTAACACGCAAATGTCTGATTCGGTATGGGAAACAATAACCCTGATCCCCGTAGATTCGGAATGTCACCGCTCGAAGCACGTATACGCCCGGGGAACCGGTACGAGCGAAGTCCGGCGACTCGTTCGTCTCCCGACGGGAGCAACGATTTTTGTCGACGGATCTCGAAACGACCCGGTATGTCACGGGACGAAACGGGAACTGCCAAAGAGCGGTCGCACCTCCCCCCGAAAGCGATCACAGACCGACTCGAGGACGTCGACGTCGGAGACAGACTGGCGATCAACAACCGAGAGACGGCGTACGAGGTCGTCGACACGGACACGTACTCGGTCACCGTCGCCGACCAGAACGGCGATCACGTCACGCTCTCGCAGAACCTCCAGACGGGCGGGTGGGTCGTCCACGAAGAGATCTGGTGGGTGTCGAGTGACTCGCTGGAGTAGCTGTCGCCCTCGAGCGATCGAGTTCCGCTCCCGTCCTCTCGCTGGCTTACCGCGCGACGGACCGGCGATCAGTCTCGAGTGGTACGCAAGAAGAGTCGGAACTCGAGGTCGTCTTTGTGCTCGCCGACGAGGTCGGAAGACTCCTTTTCGAGCGTCCGCGACCGTCCAGTCGGATCGTCTCGGTCACACAGCGAATCGGCGAGTTGCTGGACGTGGCCCGCGGCGTCGCCGGACGAACGGAGAACGACGCCGGCGACGGGATCGCTCGAGTCGAACGCGTTCGCGACCGTCGTGGCGACGGCGTCGACGTCGTCACCCTCTGTGACGAAGACGCTCGCGAACGACTCCCCGTCGTACTCGAGGGATTCCGCCTCGGACTCCGTTGCTGCTCGGCCGTCGTCTCTCGCCATCGTTACCTCGTGGTGTAACGTTTTGGCGCGTGACGTAGCCTGCTCGTTCCACCTCGAGACGTCGTCGTCGGGTGAACATCGAACTCGGTACTGGTCGTCGTCGGTTCGTTCGACGAGTCCGTAGGCGACGAGCAAGGAGAGCAGTTGCTCGAGGTCGGCGTCTGACGATTCCGACGACGTCCAGTGGTCGACGATACTCGTACTCGAGAACGGGTCGTCGCCGAAGCATTCGTACGCGGTGAGGTACAGATCGACACAGCGATCGATCGCCGGGAGCGAACTGGACGTCGCCATTGGTGTATCTGGAGTACCGACGACCGGGTAAAAAACGTTACCGGCCAGTTTCGTCGATTGGATCCGTGTCGGAATGGCGGATCCACTGGCCCCGACGTCGCACGCGTCGATACGGGTCGGTCGTTCCGACTGCTCGCCCCCAGCCGTGAGCCCCGAGATCGGGCTGCTCGAGATCTATTGCCCGTTTTGACCTAGTGTATTGGCTGAATTAATCATAAATAGAGGTGCGTTGAGAGTCAACACGCGACATGCCAGAGACGATCTTCGAGGTCGACGTCGACGCATCGATAGAGGAACAGCCAGATCCGATCGTGAATCGCTGGCACCCGGACGTCCCACCGGCGGCGACGATCGAACCCGGTGAGAAGGTCCGGATCGAGTGTCTCGACTGGACGGGCAACCAGGTCGTAAACGACGACAGCGCGAACGACATCCGGGACATGCGACTCGATCCGAACCACCACCTGAGCGGTCCGTTCGAGGTCGAAGGTGCCGAACCCGGCGACATGCTCGTCATCGACATCCTGGACCTCGGGCCGTTCCCGGAAAACGAGTGGGGCTTTACCGGCATCTTCGAACTGGACAACGGTGGCGGGTTCCTGACCGATCACTTCCCCGAAGCCCGGAAAGCGATCTGGGAACTCGACGGCGTGATGACTCACTCGAGGCACATCGAGGACGTCAGGTTCCCCGGCTGTACCCACCCCGGTATCGTCGGCACCGCACCGTCACACGAACTGCTCGAGGAGTGGAACGAGCGCGAACAGGCGCTCATCGATCGGGGGGCGGAGGCCGAAACGGCGGTCAACCACGAGACGCGCGAGGACGAACCGCCGCTCGCGTTGCCACCGGAGCCCAACGAGGTGTTCCTCGGCGACATGGACGAAGAGGACGTCGAGGAGGCAGCGGAGGAGGCCGCCAGAACGATCCCGCCCCGCGAGAACGCCGGCAACTGCGACATCAAGAACCTCGGTCGCGGCTCTCGAGTCTACCTCCCCGTCTTCGTCGAGGGCGCGAACTTCATCACTGGCGACCTCCACTTCTCACAGGGCGACGGCGAGATCACCTTCTGTGGGGCCATCGAGATGGCCGGGTGGATCGACATGAAGGTGGACGTGATGAAAAACGGGATGGAGCAGCTGGGGACCGACTACGCGATGTTCAAGCCGGGGTACCAGGATCCCGACTTCTCGGACTACGTCGTCTTCGAGGGCTACTCCGTGGACGAAGACGGCACCCAGCACTACAAGAACGCCAACGTCGGCATGCGGCGGGCCTGTCTGGACGCGATCGACTACCTGACGAACTTCGGGTACACCGAAGAACAGGCGTACGTCCTCCTGAGTACGATTCCGGTCGAGAGCCGCATCGCCGGCATCGTCGACCTGCCGAACACCTGCGTGACGGTGTCGGTCCCCAACGAAGCGTTCGACATCGACATCGATCCGGACACGTTCGAAGAGGGTGCCACCGTCAGCAACAGAGGCGACGTCGCGAAACCGTCCTGAACGTCGACAGCCACCCCGCTTTGGCTCCGCTCGCACACGGAAGACGACACGCTCAGCGTTCCGTAGAGAGCGATCAGCGGTCCGTAGAGAGAAGACGACGAGGCGGACTAGTGTCCCATCGAGTGACCGACCGCCCACGGATAGCCCTCGGTACTCTCGACGAGGCCACCCGCGTGATCGTGGTCGTGCTCGTCGTCGGCGTGGGCAGCCCCGTCACGCGTGACCGAGACGACCTCGTCGACGCGGACGAGGGTGTTCGCCGCCTCGGTCGCGCTGGCTATCGCCTGTTTTTTCACCGCGAGCGGTTCGACGACGCCGCGAGCGACCGCGTCGTCGATCGTCCCCGACTCGAGTGCCAGTCCCGCCGTCCGATTGCCGTCGTAGTGGCGGGCGCGTAACTCGACGACGGCGTCGATCGGATTCAGTCCGGAAGATTCGGCCAGAATACGGGGAATCACCTCGATCGCGTCCGCGAACGCCTCGACGGCGAGTTGCTCCCGGTCGGACACGCTCGAGGCGAACTCCCGGAGATCCCGTGCGACGTGTATCTCGGCCGCGCCGCCGCCGGGGACGACGACGCCGTCTTCGATCGCACAGGTGAGCACCCGCAGGCAGTCGTCGATCACGCGTTTCGTCTCGTCGGCGACGTGCTGTGTCCCGCCTCGCAGGACCAACGACACCTGTTCGACGTCGTCCCGTCCCTCGACGACGGCCAGTTCGGTCGTGCCGACGTCCCGTCGTTCGACGCGTCGCGCTCGCCCGGTCGCCTCGGGCGTCAGGTCGTCGATCGTTCCGACCGGCCGCGCCCCCGTCGCGCGGCCGAGTTTCTCGAGTTCGTCCTGTCGCGTCCGTTCGATGGCGAGAACACCCTCCCTGGCCAGCAGGTACCGGACGCGGTCGTCGATCGACTTCTGACAGAACACGACGTCCGCGCCGGCGTCGACGATACGCCGGACGTGAGTCTCGTAGACGTCCTCTTCGTACTCCCTGAACGCGTGCAGGTCCTCGGGCGACTCGACGCTGACCGCACCCTGCCCGGTGGCCGTCTCGATCGTGAGTTGACCGTCGATCAGCGCGACGGTAGCGTCTGCTATCGCGTCGGGTGGCCCCGGTTCCGGCGAGACCGACGTCGTCGACGAGGTGTTCATGTCGATGACGAGTCCGTCGACGACCTCCGAGTCGTAGTACGAACTGCCCGGAATCGCCTTGCGCGTGATCTTCGCGGCGTCGATCGCTCCGTCCTGCTCGATCGCGAGGACGACGTCGACCGCCTTCGCGGCGAGGAACGTGCTCGCCCGCTCGTCCCACTTGCCCGTGATCACCGTCTTCGCGACGTCTCGCAGCTGGTCTTCGTCGGTCGGGTCGACCGTCGTCGTCTGTTCGTCGAGCGCGTCCAGCGCCCGTTCGGCCGCGCGGGCGTACCCACGCGTGACGGTCGTCTGGTGGACGCCGTCCTCGAGGAGCCCTTCTGCGTTCGCGAGCAGTTCGCCGGCCAGCACGATCGCGGAGGTCGTTCCGTCGCCGACCCGCGACTGCTGTCTCTCCGCGACGTCGACGATCGACTGTGCGGCCGGATGGGTGATCTCCATCCGATCGACGATGCTCGCCCCGTCGTTGGTCACGACGACGTGCCCGTCCGACGTCACCAGGAGTTTGTCGAGCCCGTTCGGCCCGAGCGTCGTCTTGATCGTCTCCGAGAGCGCCTTCCCCGCCGCGAAATTTGCACTCTGTGCGTCCCGACCCTCGAGACGCTGGACGTCGTCGCTGCCCGATAGCACTGACTGGTACCCACCATTGTGGACCATAGCTCGTTCGGGTATCTCTCTTGCGACGTGTTACCAAAAAGGTACTGGCGGTTCTCGCGGCTGGTGACGAGCGAGACGGGCGACGACACTCGAGACCTGCGAACGCACCGAACACTTACGTCGCTGTCTCACCACTCACTATCCCATGACGGACGAGGAAATCGCGTCCGCAGCGGCCCAGTTCCACGAGGACGTTCCACACCAGTTCCAGGTTTCGCTGACGATGTCGATGGAGACGCGAGAGCGACTCCGAGCCGTCAAAGAAGAACTCGACCAGGCGGTCGGCGAGCGTGTGGTCACGACGAACGACGTCATGAGCGTCGCGCTGCTCGCTGCCGCCAGATACCACGCCGTGGCGACCGACGATGTCTCGGAACTGGAAACGATCGACGAAGAGTACCTGCTCCCGCTGACGTCCGTGGTTCGGCAGGTCCTCGAGGACGAAGACGAGGCGCTGTTCGAGTCGGTGGCGACGGATCGAGAGTGATCGGTGTCGCGGAGGGGACGGGAGAGTACGACCGCGCTCGTCGTCGCTCGAGGTGACGATGCGTCGACCGAAGTGACTGGAAAGAAAATGGATGGTGACGACTCAACTCAGCGGGTCGTCAGTGATGGGAACTTGACCTTGACCACCGTGTTCCTCGAGGGCGTCCGGGCTGACGTCGAACTCGAAGACCGCTTTCGGAAGGGCGAGCGTCGAACACGCGTTCGGGATGTCGACGATGCCGCTCTGTCTCCCTTCGATGGGGACTGTCCCGAGGATCATGTACGCCTGCTCGCGCGTGTATCCGAACTTCGTCAGGTAATCGATCGCGTCGAGTGCCGCCCGACGGTACGCCACGTGCGGGTCCATGTAGTGTTGTTCGCCGTCCTCGGTGACGGAGTAGCCCTCGAAGACGACGTAATCCGAGAAGTTCGGACCGCGGTGGCCGGGTTCGAAGATGGGGTGGTCGACGCCGAACTTGTTCATTCCGCCTTTGACGAGTTCGAACTTCACGTCGACGTAGCCGGCCATCTCGATGGCCCCACAGAAGGTGATCTCGCCGTCGCCCTGGGAGGCGTGCAGGTCGCCGATACCGAACTTCGCCCCCTCGACGAAGACGGGGAAGTAGATCTTCGACCCGAGCGAGAGGTCTTTGATGTCGCAGTTGCCGCCGTGTTCCCGCGGTGGAACGGTCCTGGCCCCCTCCGTCGCGATCCGATCGGCGCTGTCGCCTGTCGCTTCGCCGGGTAGCGCGCCGTCTTCCGTCGGCGGTGACGCGACCGGCGGTTCCGACTCACCCGTCGGATGGTTGTGAATCGACTCCGGATCCTCCTCGTGTTTGTCGATCAGTTCCTGTTCGCGCTCGTTCCACTCCTCGAGCAGTTCCTGGGACGGTGCCGTCCCGATCAGTCCTGGATGGATCTTCCCCTCGTAGTACACGTCGGGAATGTGTCGCGAAGAGACGTACGTGCCGTCGAGATCCCAGATCGCTTTCGCCGCGTCGGGGAAGTGATCGGTCAGGAACCCGCCGCCGTTTTGCTGTGAGAAGATTCCCGTGAATCCGTACTCCCAGCGGTCGTTCAGCGGCCCGATGTCGAGCAGCGTCACTTTCAGCAGGTCGCCCGGCTGTGCGCCTTCGACTTCGACCGGTCCGCTCAGGTAGTGGACCTGGTTGAGATCCACGTCGCGAACCTCGTTCGCGTCGTCGTTGTCCCGTATCTGACCGCCCGTCCAGTCGAGACACTCGAGGCGCGCCGTCTCGCCTGGTTCGACGCTTATCACCGGCTCGATCTCCGGATGCCACCGATTGAACGGATTGTCACCCGGCTGGTCGTCGGGTGGACGTTCCACGTCCACCTCGAAATGAACTTCCGGCATTGGTATCTCCGGGCCAGCAGGCCCGGGGTGAGAGTCCACAGATACACTATTAAAAATTACATATATTAATCTCTATAGAAGAGTAAAGTATTGTGAACGACGGGTCAAAATCGTCTCCGTAATCGAAGAACACTTTCACGCATCTCTCACGATAGAAATTGTGTCAGTACGACCGATACCGGCGGTGACCTGGCGGCGTTCACAGGCGGTGCGAGGCGGATGCTGCGGGGCTCGACCCCGAAGCAGTTGACGACCGTAGCAGCGGTCTACCGTAGTTCCGAACCACAGACGATCCCTGCGATTGCAATTATGGCGTAGTTACGTTTTCGTGTACCTTCGCAAAAATTCGTTACTGCAGGACCAGAAATTACAAAAGTACTCCTGTAAAGCGGGCTGCACGGTCGCGGTAGCCCGCGGTACTCGGCACTTGATACTCGGTACCAGTACCTTACCGCGGCGGACGACTCCTCATCAGCCCTCCGCGTAAAACAGGGTTCGGTGACAGTCGGGACAGACGTACGGAATCGGCGTCAGTATCTCGTCTGCACGGATACTACTGAGAAACCCCTCTTTCGGCCCCTCCGAGACGATGCTGATATTTCCGAAGTCTGTTCCCTGGAGTTTCATCCGCTCCATTGCGGCGTCACAGTCGGGACACGTTTTATCCGGGGACATACGTGATGACCCGTAGTCGATGGCAATAATTCTGTTGACTCGACCGTTCTCGAGCGGCCGGGAGTGCAAACGACGTCGCTGACGTCGTACCCATCGATTCGGGTCCGCTGACGACCGTCGTTACGATCGAATCCTGATGGACACTGCACGATCTGATCCCGATTGACACCGCATTTCTGATGAACCTGTGTCCATCTCCCATACCGAACGCGGAAACCGATCGCTGTCACGCTCTATTTCACCGGAAACGCGGTGTCTCTCGAGGCGAAGTACCACCATTTGTAACACACCGCGTTTCCGGTGAATTCACTCGAGGATTCCGGAAATCTCACCCGTCAACCCCGCAAATCTCACTCGACGACTCCGAAGATCTCGCCCGACGACTCCGAAGATCTCGCCCGACGACTCCGAAGATCTCGTCCGACGACTCCGAAGATCTCGTCCGACGACTCCGAAGATCTCGTCCGACGACTCCGAAGATCTCGTCCGACGACTCCGAAGATCTCGTCCGACGACTCCGAAGATCTCGTCCGACGACTCCGAAGAGCTCACCCGACGGCTCCACTGATCTCACTCGAGCGTCTCCACGAGCACGTTCTTGACGACCGATGGGTCCTCGAGGAGCGTGTGTTCGGTGTAGCTCCCTTCGGCACTGCCGCCGCTGTGGCGGGACTGTTCGATCACGTCGAGAAACGCGTGTTCTTTCAGGAGGTCACGAACGCGACGGAGCGAGAGCGTATCCATCCCCTCCTGGCGGCAAATCTGTTCGTACACGTCGTAGATCCGGGTCGTCCGGAATCCCTCCTCGGTGGTGGCCGACTCGCCAGCGCCGTGCTCGAGAGAGAGCACCGTAAGCGCCTGCAAGACGTACCGGGAGTGAGGCGTCGACCCGCGGATGAGTTCCCGAAAGCGGTCGACTTCCGCTCGCTCTCTGGCCTGAACGACGAACTCCTCGCGAACCGTGTCGGCGTCCGTCGACTGCGCGATTTCGCCCGCGTACCGCAGAATGTCGATGGCCTTCCGCGCGTCGCCGTGTTCGCGAGCCGCGAGTGCTGCTGCGCGTGGGATGACCGCTTCCTCGAGGACGCCCTCGCGGAACGCGTCGCTGCGCGCCTCCATGATGCTGTTGAGCTGGCTCGCGTTGTACGGCGGGAAGACGAACTCGCGTTCGCAGAGACTCGACTTGACCCGTTCGTCCATCCGATCTTTGTACTTGATCTTGTTGCTGATCCCGATGACGCCGATCTTGCAGTTGGTGAGCTTCCCAGCCTCCCCGGCACGAGAGAGTTGCATGAGGATCGCGTCGTCCTCGAGTTTGTCGATCTCGTCGAGGATAATCAGGACGACGTCGTACTCCTGATCCAGGATGTGCCAGAGACGTTTGTAGTAGGTAGCCGTGCTGATTCCCTTGTCGGGAATGTACACGTCCGTCTCCGCAGTGTTGACCGAACTGGCGAGCGTCTGCACTGCCTGGGTCTCGGTGCTATCCTGAGCGCAGTCGACGTAGACGTACGCCGCCGTGATTCCCTCCTCGTCGGCGGTATCGACCAGTCGGCTCGAGACGTACTTTGCACAGAGGGACTTTCCAGTGCCAGTTTTCCCGTAGATCAAGACGTTGCTCGGACTCTGACCGAAGATGGCGGGGTTGACCGCGTTGGCGAGCTGGCCGATCTCCTCGTCGCGACCGACGATTCGTCCCTCGTCCGGCACGTGACTGATCTCGAGAAGTTCCTTGTTGACGAAAATCGGATCCTCCCGAATGAACAAATCGTCGGACATGTTCTTGAACACCGTATTTCCGGTGAACGGTATTGAGGTTTTCGCCGAGACACACACACCACGTTTCCGGTGAAACGGGGCTCGAGGAAGTCTAGGTTCCAGAAGGGATGGTGGTTTAGGCCCACCGGAAATTAGGTGTCTAGTCGCTACGAACTCATACGACGTCGATTCGAGAGGAGTCAGGAGCTGTTTCGATAGGTGAATTTCCAGAGAGAGAGAACGTCTATTTACCAGGGACCGGTGATTCTCTGAACCGATCACGATCGGTTCTTTGATAATATATGACTCAGCCAGTGGACTATACTCGTCGCACTATAATAAAACTATCTCGAGCGACGATAAACTATGTAGATGAATATATTGGATTATCGAGCAGTGGATGATTAGATTGGTTCGTTCAGCAATCTCTACAGTCTCTCGAGAAGTTCACGGTTACCCTCACGGAACGTTCTACTACGATCGACCCCACGGAACGTCCTGGCTGCGAGACTGCTACTCCTCGAGCAGCAGATGACCTTCCTGCCGGGAGTCGAGAGTCGTCAGAACTCCCCCTTGATCCATTCGAGCACGACCAATAGGTACTTCATCGCGTTTCACCGGAAATCCGGTGTGTCTGCGCGGCTTTCTCGAAACCCGGCGAATTTCTGCTCGTCTACTCGTCGTTCGGGTCCGTTTCTCGGGTCCGCTCGAGGCGACGCCCGACGGTGATCACGGAACCCCAGTGGACCTCGTGCTCTTCCCTCTCGTGCTTTCATTCGTTCGTCGGGAGTCGCAGGTGGACAGTTCTCCAGAGGTGGTTCACAAAGTTTCACCGGAAATCTGGTGTGTCCCTTCGGATCTTTCGCTGATTCACTAGAAACGAGATCTCGTGCCGAGAACGGATCCACGGCACTACCCTCCCGTCGTTCTTCGTCCTTTCACCGGAAACGTGGTGTGTCTGTGTCATCGGAAACGTGGTGTGTCCGCGTCGCCAGGTCCGTTGCCGTCGAAGAACATCGTCGTGAACATTTCACCGGAAACTCGGTGTCTCCCTCGAGACGGTCACCCGCCGTTCGAAAGCACCCTTCAGAACCGCTGACTCGGCACGTTCGTCTTTCCAGGGGTCGCCTCGAGGCCGAAAATTCGAACGTGTCGTTCCGTCAGAACGCCGACGTGCGTCGCAAGCAGCAGCGAGAACACGACCGACGTCGTGAGCGTCCACCTTACGTCGTTGTGCCGCGAGAACATCCGGAGGTGCCACGAGATCATCCGGAGTGGCGAGTCGTCTGTGACTCGTTCGTCGTACAGGCAAGCACGGGATTTTCCCGCCGGAGACTGGATAGGTCTCTCGTATGTCCGTCGCCCCGAACCCCTCCGAGATCTTCCATCGCGCAGCCGAAGAAGGGAAGCGGCGTCTCGACCAGCCGCTGCTCGAACTGGCCTCGACCAGCTTCATCGCCGGATTCACGATCGTCTTCGGCATCGCCGCCCTCGGCATCGTTCACTCGGTGGTCGAACCACAGCTCGGCGGCGTGGCCAGGCCTGCAGGCGCACTCGCGTTCGGCGTCGGCGTCGTGTTGCTGATCGTCGGTCGCGCAGAGTTGTTCAACGAGAACTTCTTCGATCCGGTCGCTGCGGCAGTCGAACGATCCGATTCGTGGTTGATTTCGCGACTGCTTCGCCTGTGGACACTTACCTTCGCGTTCAATCTCGTCGGCGGTGTCCTTTTCGTGTTCGTTTTGTCTGTCGACGGTGCGCTGCCTCCTGGATCGGGGGAAGCACTGCGCAAGACCGCCGAGGAGATCGCCCACCGAGAGAACATGGGAATGTTCGCCGACGCCATTGCAGGGGGCGTTCTCGTGTCGCTGCTTTCTCACCTCCTTATGTCCGTCAATAGCGTCGGGAGCCGTATCGCCGTCGCGTACATCGTTGGATTCCTGTTGGCCCTCGGGCCGTTCGATCACGTCATCGTTACCGTGCTGCACGTGCTCTTCGGCATGCGATTCGGGGCGGACGTCGGCGTCGGTGTGCTGATCGTGACGACCGTCGTTTCGACGGTCGGAAACGTCGTGGGTGGACTCGGACTGGTCACGTTCAGTCACGTCGCCCAGGCAACGGGTGCCCGCCAGTCCGAAGACTGATGCTACTGGACGACGGTCAGGACACACCTGATCGCGACTCGAGCGTGTCGCCACCGACGACAGCGTCTCACGTGCGTGCAGTGTGTCACCCGTGTTGTCCGGCAGTATGACTTTCATCGGCGGTCGAGACGGACACCCCGACCTCGAGGGTCGGGGTCGTTGACAGAGTAGTCGACTCCCGGACACACAGACAGGACACGACGACATCTGACCGCGTACGACCTTCCCATCGCCACTCGAGACATACCCTCCAGTCGCTCGCGGTCCAGGTCGTGGGCCGGCGGCACGCCGCCAGACTGGTACCATGGCTCGCGTACTGGTGGCTCTGGCAGTGTCACGCCGGTCACTTTTGGCGACGACTCTCGTGGTTAAGATATGTGCGCGTTCCACGAGTGGGACGGCCGCCGAACTGTCTGGATCGGACTCGGCGTCGTCATCGCGGTCGCGATCGGCCTCGCCCTCTTCACCTACGTCGGGACCCTGCTCTTTGCGATCTTCCTCTACTACGCCACCCGGTCGCTCTATGGCCTGCTCGATCGTCACGTCGATCACCCGAACGTGACGGCGGTGGTCACGATCCTGCTCGTCGTCCTCCCGATGGTGGCCGTCGTCGGCTACGCGGGGATCGTAGCGCTTCGCGAACTCGACCAGGTTCTCGCCTCGAGCGGTCTCGAGTCCTATCGGTCGGCGCTCGATCCGTACCTCACGATGGCTCGCGAAGGAAACGTGGACCGATTCCGAGCGGCACTCACGTCCGACACGGGCCGATCGATCACCTCGGTGCTCCGCCAGGGACTTCCGAGCGTCATCGAGCGACTGTCGTCGGTCGCGGGGTTCGTCTTCGCGGTCCTCGCGCGATTCTTCCTCATGGTTACGCTGCTCTTCTATCTGCTTCGCGACGACTGGAAACTTCGACGATGGTTCACCCGGAGCGTCGGCCACGACGAAGAGATCGTCTCGTTCCTCGAGGCGGTCGACGACGATCTCGAGACGGTCTTCGTCGGTAACCTCGCCGTCGTCGGGGTCGCGACAGTCATCGCTGCCGGCACGTACGTGGGTTTGAACCTGCTCGCCTCGGGCGGCCCCGTCGTCGGGACGCCAGTGTTGCTCGCCTTCCTGATCGGCATCGGGACGCTGATCCCGGCCGTCGGGATGAAGGTCGTCTACGTCCCGTACGGACTGTACCTCCTCGTGCTCGCGGTCGCGACGCCGACACCGCTGTGGCAAGCGATCGCGTTCTTCGCCCTCTCGTTTACCGTGGTCGACACCGTTCCCGACTTCTTCGCCCGATCGTTCCTCTCCTCACGGAGCGGTGTCCACATGGGACTCGTCCTCCTCGGGTACTTCCTCGGTACGCTTGCGTTCGGCTGGTATGGTCTGTTTCTCGGTCCGATCGTCGTCGTCTTCGCGGTCCATTTCGCACACGAGGTTTTTCCTGCTCTCGCGAGCGCGTTCCTCTCCGAGTGACGGCCGGCGTCGACGCTGACGGACAGACCCTGACACGGCGTGAACCGCCACGGGCGCGGTGTCCCGTGGCTTCCCGTGGATTCCTCCGACACGCCCACCCTACCACCAGCGTGGTGGCTTCGAGCGGTGGGATAGGCCACAGCCGGCTGATTTACACAGCCCGACGGCCACCCGTCGGGGTACGCGGTGGGAACTCGCGCCATCTTCCCGTGAGGTACGCGGTGGCAACTCGCGTCGTCTGCCCGTGAAAGACGTAGCCAGGCGCGAATCCGCAGGGCGGCAATCGAAGGCGCTCGACCGCACTTCGCACCGGAGAACGGAGGGGCTAGTCGCGGAGTTCGGTGAGCGTCGCCGCCCCGCGGGCGAGCGACGACGCGGGATCCGCGGGATCGTCGTGCTCGTAGACGAGCCACTCGGTGCCGGAACTGCGAGCGGCCTGCGCGCACGCCACGACGTCCACCTCGCCGTCGCCGAGTTCGACCGGCACTCCGTCGGCGACGTCTTTCAGGTGGACGAGCGGGACTCGTCCCTCGAGTCGTTCGAGCAACGCGACGGGGTCGTGGCCCGCGGCGGCCGCCCACCCCACGTCGAGTTCGATCGTCACGTCGTCGTCTGTTTCGTCGACCAGAACCTCGAATGCGGTCCGGTCGTCGCCGGGGACGTCGACGAACTCGTGATCGTGGTTGTGATACCCGAGCGTGAGTCCGTCCTCCTCGAGCCGGTCGGCGAGACCCTCGAGTCGCGCCGCCGTCTCCCGGACGGCCTCCGCGGTCGCGAAGTGACGGTCGTCCAGGTACGGGACGACGACGTGCTCGCAGTCGAGGGCTGTACAGGTTTCGCGTACACCGTTCGGATCGTCCTCGAGGCTCTCGATCCCGACGTGAACGCCGGCCGCTTCGAGACCGGCGTCGTCGAGCACGTCGGCGGCGGTCTCCGGATCGGTCTCGCCGAGTCCTGCGAATTCGACGCCGTCGAACGTCGTCTCGGCGACGCGGCTGAGCAGCGCCGGCACTGACTCCTCGAGATCGCGCAGCGTGTACAGCTGGATCGCGGTTCCTTCCATACCGACGTGTAGGGCGCGAAGACTGTAAGAGTGAGTGTCAACACGTCGACCGTAGCGGCCGTCGTCGCTCCGAATCGTCGCCCGAATATTCCCGGCTACGTACCATCGATCGAGGCGTTTCGTCGATCGTTCGTCCACCGAGCGGTTTTCCAGCGGTGTGTATCGATCGGCCCCCGGGTCACGCCGTGACGGTTCGCTTCGCGAGGAGGAGATCAGAAAACGGCGGTTCGGTTCGTGCCCTCACCGGTCACCGTCGATTTCGATCGTGATTTCACCGTTGGTTTCGATCCTCACCAGACACCCTTCGAACTGGAACTCGATCTGTACGTCCGCTCTGCGATTCGGGTCCACCACTGCGTCCAGCGCCTCCGGATCGATGGTCGAGTACAACGCTTGTATCTCGGTCAGTTCGGTTTCGGTCACTACTGCGACGCTCTCGACGACCGTGACGTGGAGCGGATCGCCGGTCTCCCACTCGTGGCGAGCGTGATAGGTGTTCGTCTGTGGATCGTACCTTACGCGAGCTGTGGCGTCGAAGTCCGTGGACGGTGGCGTCTCTCGAGTCGTCGTCGGACACATAGAGATAGAGGTGGTGTTCGAACGGCCTAAGAACACACAGTGACTGGTCAGCGTGCCTCGTCGCCAGATTTTTCGAAGAGACGAGAGAAGACGATCCGCTCGGCCTTGCGAAGGTGCTGGTTGAACGTCTGTCGCGTCACCCCGATCCGGTCTGCCAGCACGTCGCCCGTACTTGCTCTCGGAATGTCGAAGTAACCGCCGTAGTACGCCGCCTGTAGCGCCGCGAACTGTCGGTCCGTGAGCGCGTCCTCGACGATATCGTACAGGAGACGCGGCGAGTAGACGAACTCCTCGGAAAGCAGTTCGACGTCCGGATAGATGCGACGAGCGGCCGCGACCGCATCTCGGGGGTCGACGTCCCCCGGGAGTTCACCGAGGAATCGAACGGCGTCGCCGTCCAGGACGATCGCTTTAACCCGCCCTCCGAGCCCGTCGAATGCGATGGGGACGGTGTCGGAATCGGTGTGCATCTCGACTCGACAGCGGTCGTCGACGGAACTGAGCAGTCGGACACTACGAACCCGGTCGTGCTGCTCGAGGACGTCGACGGCCGATTTCGCAGGGAGGCCGACGATCGTCACGTACTGCAGGGCGCTCCCGTCGGGACGGCCGACGACCGAGTCCACGGTGACGCGAATCTCTCGGTCGGCGGCGTCGAACCCCGACGGGACGACTCGTCTGGAAGTGAGGGTGAGCGATCGGACGTGCTCGCTCGTCAACTTCTCCTCGCGGCGTTTCAGGGCCGTCGCGTCTTCGAGACCGACGACGACGCAATCGACCTCGCCCTCGGCGTCGAACACCGGTGCCGAATTGCTCGACAGCCACCGCTCCGTTCCGTCCGGCAGTTCGAGCCAGTGTTCGAACCCGTAGACTGGTTTTCCCGTCACCAGAACCCGTGTGACGGGGTGTTCGTCGGGACGAATCGGCGTGCCGTCGTCGTACGTGATGTGCCACTCGGGCTGGGTGTACGTCCGGCTCGTGATCTCGTCGCGCGTGAGTCCGAGCATGTCTTCTGCCCGTCCGTTCGCAAGCGAAATTGTGCCCGACGGTTCGACCACGACGATTCCGACGGGACTCGTTTCGAGGATGCGATCGAGGAGGTCGCTGTTCCGGGTATCACCATTGCGTGCGTCCGTCTCGTCTGTCTCTCCGTCGCTGGTCGAGGCGCGGCCGACGGCAGTGCGAGCGGCCGGGGGACGCCACCACACTCGAGCACACGCGCCGACTTTCTTCGTACGTAGTTCGCCCTCGTCGGCGAGCGCCTCGAGCCTGTTGTACGCAGTCCGGCGGGCACACCCCGTCGCGTCTGCGACCTCGGTCGTCGTGAGCGGTTCGTTCCGGTCCGTGCGTCGTTCGAACGCCTCGAGAATGCCGTCGTCGGAAAGCCCCCGTACCTCGTCCATGTCACGTCTTCGACGCGACGGAAGATAGGGCTGCCGTAGCGGTATCCGCGTCTCACGCCCGCGTCAGTCCGAAAAGCGGGGCGGACGAAACCGATATTCATTTTTACGGCGATCGAACGAAGTCGGTCAGAGATCTGTCTCACACTCGAGCATCCGTCACGGAACTTCGAACCTCGAGTCGCGTTTCGTCACGACGACGTCCTCGAGGACGAGCACGTCGAGTCCCATCCCGAAGAAGTCCTTGAGCGCTTCACTCGGCGTGTTGACGATCGGTTCGGCGTGGTCGTTGAACGACGTGTTGAGGAGGACGGGAACGTCGGTCACAGCCTCGAACTCGCGGAGCAGCCGGTAGTATCTCGGGTTCTGTTCCTCGCGAACGGTCTGGGGTCGGGTGGTGTCGTCTGCGGGGTGGAGAACTGCACGCAGCTCGTCGCGCTTCTCGGGGAGCACGTCGAACGTGTCGATCATGTACGGACTCGCCGTCGCGTTCTCGAGGTACTCGCCGGCCGCCGATTCGAGCATCGACGGCGCGAACGGCCGCCACTCCTCGCGGTGTTTGACGAAGCGATTCACCCGGTCGCGGGACGTCTCGGTTCGCGGATCGGCGAGGATGCTCCGGTTGCCGAGCGCGCGCGGCCCCAGTTCGAGTCGGCCCTGGAACCAGCCGACGAGCGCGCCGTCCGCGAGCAGTTCGGCGACCCGTCGCTCGAGGTCGGCAGGTTCGGCGTAGTCGATCTTGTTGGTCTCGAGCAGTTCCCGGACGTCGTCGGTCTCGTACTCGGGCCCCCAGTAGACGTTCGTCAGCGGGTCGACCTCGTCCGGACGGTAGTCGATCCACCCCCCGCCGAGTGCGAGTCCGGCGTCGTGGGCGACGGGCTGGACGAAGACGTCGTCGACGACCGGCGACTCCCGGACGCACTTGTTCAATTTGCAGTTGAGCGCGACCCCGCCCGCGAGACCGACGCTGCTCGTCCCGATGCGATCGACGTACTCGTCGACGATGGCCGTGACGGACTCCTCGAGGAGTTTCTGTGCCGTGTGCGCGAGGTCCTTCTCGAACTGGTCGAACTCCTCGGTCGTCGTCGAACGCGGTCGATCGAACAGGTCCTCGAGTGCATTCACACCGTGTTCGGTTCCCCAGCGGCCGGTGATCGCCGTCACGTCGTAGTCGACGCCGGAGTCGATACTGCGTCGGAGCCGACGCTCGATCCCGGGGTTGTCCTCGCCGTAGGGTTCGTAACTGTTTCTGAATTCCGAATCTTTAAGCAGTAATAAATGGTAATTAGCAACAACACGATGCCACGGTCGTACGCCATCGGCGAGTTCGCGGAGGAACTTGGCGTCCACCCCGAAACTGTCAAACGGTGGTGTCGAAACGGCGACCTTGACTACACACGCACGCCCGGCGGCGACCGACGCATCCCACACCGTGAACTCCTCCGCCTCGCTGGTGATGCTCGCCCCCGCGACCACGTCGCGCTCTACGCCCGCGTCTCCAGTCACGGACAGAAAGACAACGGCGACCTTGATCGGCAACTCGACCGTCTTCGAGACCACGCTCACGACAACGGATGGACGGTCGAAACCACCTACACAGACGTCGGCAGCGGTCTCGACGAAGACCGTCGCGGACTCAATCAACTCCTCGACGACGTACAAGACAGCGACTACGGCCGCGTCCTCGTCACCTACGAGGACAGACTCACCCGCTTTGGCTTCTCCTACCTCGAACGCCTTCTCGACCACCACGGCGTCACCATCACCGTCATCGAAGACGAGACGGACAAAACCGCACAGGAGGAACTCGTCGACGACCTCATCAAGCTCGTCGCCAGCTTCTCCGGCAAGCTCTACGGAATGCGATCCAGCAAAAAACAACAGGTCGTCAACGCCGTCGAATCCGAGGTGAACCCCGATGACTGACCACCTCTCGCTGCCCCTCCGACTGCCGGAGACACACCACGACGCACACGAACGGTTAGACGAGTTCGTCCAACACGTCGCCACCCGCATCCTCCACCTCCGCTGGACGCCGGAATACCTCGACGACATCCACGACGCCGACTATCAGGCGTGGACGTACTTCGACGAACACCAACCATTCGAAGAACTCGACGACCACGCCCTCTACCACTCCATCCACGGTGAAGATCCGCCGGCGGATTTCGAACTGTACGTACCGTCACGTATCCGGCGATGCATCCTACAGAAAGTCGGAGAAACCCTGCGGAGCCACGCCGATCGCCGCGACGCCTTCTACGCCATCCAGCGCGTCCTCCCCACGCACAAAATCCGCCGAATACACCGTCGCCGCATCAAAGAAGAACTGTGGGAGGACGGCGAGTACCTCTCCGGGGGCTACGTTGATGTTCTCATCGACCAACTCAACACGTACTACGACCGCCACGGAAGGTATCCGGACACGTATTTCGAGTTGCAAGACCCGCCGGAGTACAGCAACGGCGCGTTGCCGTACTCGGCGGACGACGGCCCCACGAGCGGCCAAGCCGTCAACTACCACTACGACGAAAACGAGCAGTCGGTGACGGTGAAGCTGAAGCTGAAAACCCCCGACACTGTGACTCCCGAACGTCGTGGGGACTGGTCGTGGCACGAACACGACCTCGCCGGGTACGACGCCTTCTACACGCTCACCCAGCACGGCTCTCTGTCAGCCCCAGAGTTCCAATCCACGTGGCGCAAGAACGGCGACCACATCCACGAACTCTCGTTTCCCGTCGAAGTCGATAACGCCGACACAGACGGTGATGCGGAACGCGTGTTGGCGCTCGACGCCGGGATACGGAAGGACGTGACCGCGGTCGTCGTTGAGGAGACTGGCGAACAGGTGTCGCGGCCGCATTTCGTTCGAGTTACTGATCGTGACGGGATGCGCCGACTGCACCGGGAGCGACAGCGGTTGAACGATCAGTTGGCGGAACTTCGCCGGAGTGGGCGGGATCACACGGCAGCGTTCAAAACGGTGCAGGCAGAGTACGAACGAGTGAACACCAAAATCCAGCACAAGCGCGAGCAGTTGACACATGATGTGGCGAATCAGGTCGTCGCGCTCGCCTTGGTGTACGACGTGGACGCCGTGGTTCACGAGGATTTGCGGTCGCTGTCCCCACCGTCTGGTGAAGGTGGGTTGTCGTGGGAGCTGTCGAGTTGGGCGCGGCGCGAGATCATCGAGAAGATCGAGTACCGCTGCGAGTACGTTGGCGTGGACGTGGATCGGGTGTACCCGCAGGGGACGAGTCGGTCGTGTCCGCGTTGTGGTTCGACTGGCCATACGTGCAAGTCTCCCGACCACACGGAGGAGGTGTGGTGGGGTGGGCACTTCCGCTGCGACAACGCTCGGTGCGGGTTTGAAGGTGATCGAGATTACATCGCGGCGGTGAACGTGGCTCGCGTGTTCTTCAGCGAGACGGATGGACTGGATCACGGGTTCATGTCCTCCTATACGGGGGATTCGGAAACCGTGCCAGCTCGCCGTTCCGTTGGCACGCGGCTCGCATTCGGGCGTGGCGTTGTTGCCTACGAGCCCGAACAGACAGGGGCGACCGCTGGTGGTGGGTCGGCTGTCATAACGCCCGCTGTCGCCCTGTCAGAGTCGAATGCGGATGGCGGTGATGGGTGTGGCCCAGCCACCCGTCAATACACCCAATTCCAACGGGTTACTGCTGAACACTGCTGAAAATAGGAACGGTGCGAGTCCCATCACTTTCCCCTCGCCGTTGAACATCCGGTAGCCGAGGTAGTTCGTGACCGCGGCGTAGAACAATCCCCAGCTGTTCGGGTGTTCGTACGTCCGGAGACGCGTGAGCCCGTCGGCGGTGGCGTGCCAGACGACGGTCGAGTCGTACTCGCCTTTCGCGTCGATCGTCAGAACCAGCGCCTCGTCGAACGTCGACGGGTGGAACGCGCTCACCGCGTGACACGCGTGGTGCGAGCGGCGCTCGATCGGCGGGAGCGGCGTTCCGATCTCCTCGAGACGGGACTCGACGAGACGCGTCGGCACGTACCGCGATTTAAACTGATCTCTGCCGACGTTCCGGAGGTGTGTGAATTTCTCGAGCGTTCCGTCGAGCCGGACGGTATTTTTCAGGTAGTGATCGAGGATCTTCGTCCGGAGGGCCGGTTCGTACGGGAGGACGATCTTCTCGAGATCGCCGAGGTCGATCCCTTCGTACTCGAGGCAGGCGCGAATCGCCCGCTCCGGGAAGGTGTCGACCGCGTGTTTCTCTCGAGTCAGGCGCTCTTCCTCGATCGCGAATCGAAGTTCACCGTCGTCGAAGATCGCTGCGCTCGGATCGTGCTGGCCGTAGAGGCCGATTGCGGGTTTGAATGACAGGACGTAGCTCATGAGTTCGGTGGTTTTTCGTCTGGGTGGCTCTCGTGGAACAGGTGGGTCGATCGACTGGCGATTATTCGATCCGAGCGAAACGATCACTCGATGTAGCCGAGGGTCTCGAGTCGGTTCTCGACCACGGAATCGACGGTCGCTCGGTTCGAATCCGTATACTCGGGATAGGACATCGGCTCGGTCTCCTCGACGATCGGAAGGACGCGCCCGTCCATCCTGTCGCTGTACGGTACCCCGAGTGCGGCGAGGATCGTCGGAGCGACGTCGAACAGGTGCGCGTCATCGATGGATCGCGACTGGTCGATTCCCTCGCCGCTCGCGACGAATATCCCATCGAGCTTGTGGTTCCAGGGTTCCGTCGTCTCGACGAAGTACTCCTCGCACGGCTGTGCCGAGAGGAAGTGCTGGAAGTCGGGACGGTGACGATATCGACTGCTCGATCCGTGTACGGGCCCTCGAAGAACGCCTCGCGGGGTGCGACCTCCTGGAAGACGGGCTCGCCGTCGGGTGCGGTCACCGACTCGAGTTCCCGAACGAGATCCGCTCTGACGGCCTCGTACTCGTCCTGTGGTATCGTCCCGTCGGGGTCTCGTCCCTCGACGTTCATCCGAACACCGAGTTCGGTCCGTGCACGGACGTACGCTTTCGACCTCGGAAAGTCGACCTGTTCGTTCCCGGTCCGGACGACACCGTCCGGGACGTGTGCTTTCGCGAACTCCCCGAGTCCGAGGCGTTCCAGGACGAGCCCTGTCCGGTGGGCCGTAATTCCGACGCTCGCCAGCGCCGCGGCGATCCGTTCGACGGTGCTCGGCTCCCACTCGTCGGCCTGCTCGCCGTCCCGGAGGTCGTCTCGCATCGCGTTCCACGTCGGCATTCCCTTCCCGCCGAGGGTGGTCTCGAGATAGCCGGCGTCCTCGAGGAAGGCGTTGACGCGAAACTCGGGTTTCTCGTAGCGCCCCATCCCGTGATCGCTCGCGACGAACACCCGCCGTGGCGTACACGCCTCGAGGACCGCGCCGATCTGCTCGTCGGCGGCAGCGTAGACTCGCTTGACCTTCTCCCACTCGCCGTCGAACTCGTGGAAGACGGTGTCGGTTTTCTGAAACTGGAGGAAGCCGAAGTTCGGTTCGAACCGGTCGACAAGATAGCGAAACGCGTCGCCGCGCATCTCGACGAGCGTGCAGTACTCGTCTATCTTCTCGGCGTCCGAGAGCGAGTCGTCACCTCTCGCATACCGGGGGTAGACGCGGTACGCACCGATGGCCTCGCGGACGTCGTCGAGGATGCCTTTGGGGTGACACGGCGGATCTTCCGGACCGATGAATCCCGGGATAATCGCCCCGTCGATCTCGTCCGGCGGGTGCGTGACGGGAACGTTGACGACGACGCTCGAGTGACCGTGGTGATCGAGCAACGTCCAGAGCCGGTGTGCGTGGACGTCGTCGCCTTTCACGACGTGAAAGTCGTATCCGTCGAACCCGGTGAACCCGTAGACGCCGTGTTTCCCCGGATTGACGCCGGTGAATCGCCTCGGGGTCAAGCCCCGAGGCTTCCTGTTTCTACGACGCGCTTTGCAGACACACGCTGAAATTCAGGTGTGTCCGTAGGGAGCGCAGTCTCCACAGGCGTTGATTCGGGCCATCCCAGCCCTAGTTCAGAAAAGCCGCGCTTGAGGACGTTCATCGCCGCGTTCGCGTCCCTGTCTGTCTCGAATCCGCACGACGGACAGGAGTGTTCCCGCACCCAGATAGGCTTCGCCGTCTCCACACCGCACGACGCACACTCTTTGGTGGTGCCTCGCGCTTCGACCTGCACGACGTGACAGCCGTACAAGTCTGCCTTGTATTCGAGGAGTGTAATGAATTGTCGCCACGCCGCGTCCTGCTTGTTCCGAGCGTTGTGCGAGTCTTCCAGCATCCCCCTCACGTTGAGATCTTCCACGAACACGGCGTCGTACTCGCGGACGAGCCACGTCGTAATCTTATGCTGGTAGTCCAGCACCTTCCGCTTGATGTGACGCTTCACCTTCGCTACTTCCCGGCGTTGTTTCTCGTAGTTGTTCGACCCTTTCTCCTTCCGCGAGAGTTTGCGCTGTTCGCGTTGAAGACGCTCATACTCGTCTTCGAGGTCGAGCCAATCCACTGTCTTGCCGTCAGACGTGTGGATATAGTTGTGGATTCCGAGGTCGATACCCACGCTGTTGCTTGAATCTAACTCGTCCAGCGTGGGTTTCTCGGGTAAGTCAGCGTCGTCAGTTTCGAGACCGAAGGAGACGAACCAGTCGCCGGTCGTCTCTTTTTTGACCGTGAGTTCTTTGATGTCGGCTTTGTCTGGGATGTCGCGGTGATAGCGGATTTTGATGTCACCGATTTTGGAGAGCCAGAGCGTCGCACGTCGGCCACTCGTGTTTTTGAGTTCGAAGCCGGACTGCGAGTACGTCATACTCTGGAACGCCCTCGGTGACTTCCACTTGAGCTTCCCGACCTTACGACCGTCCTCTTTCTGGCCGTTTAGGTTCGAGAGGTTGTCGTAGAACCGTGTGACGGTTCGTTGCAGAGCCTTCGAGTTGACTTCCGAGAAGACAGGGAACTCGTCTTTCCAGTCAGGAAGTCGGTAGTGGTGTTTGTATGCAGAGCCGATGTTGTCGGCGTCCACGTTCTCGTACTCGTACAGGGTGTAGTTGTACGCTTGGCGATGAATGTCGATGTGACGTTCCAGTTCAGCCGCTACCTCTTGTGTCGGGTATGCATGGTAGCGGTGACTGTACTCCATCGCTGTCTCTTGATTAGCGATATGTTCACTTAATGGTTTGTATCCCTGCCTATCGGATTCAACCCCGGGGTCAAGCCCTGTCTCTTACCCACAAATTCTATTCCCGTAGCTGAGAAGTTGAGGCTGGGAGATGGGACGAGATCAGCGGAGTTGGCGACCTGATCTGAACGATGACGGGGAGTTGTGTGACATGGATGTATCAGGTTGGATTCGGACGGAGTTTCGGGCAGCGGAGTTCGGAGACAAGCGTCTTACCGATCGATTGGTCCAACTCGGGGATGAACTCGGCAGTTCACCTGCCGAGTCCATCCCGGCTTCCTGCGAGGACTGGGCGTCCACAAAGGCTACATACCGATTTTGCGATAATGAGAGTGTGGAACCGACCGAGATTCTCTCTGCTCACAGGCAGTCACAGCGATCACGGGTGAGTGGCGGAGACGAGCTGTTGGTCGTCTCCGACACGACGTATCTCACCTTTCCTCGCCACCCAGCCAAGGACGGTCTTGGAGATATTAGTTCCTCAGATATCGACGTAGAAGGCGTCAAATTACACACTTCCGTTGGTATTCGCCCAGACACGCAGCAGATGACTGGGGTCATCGACCAGCAGGTGCTGGTCGAGGACCAACAGGCGGGCAACACTTACAGCACAAACGGCAAAGACGACCCAATTCTCCTTGAGAACGAGCATGAAAAGTGGTTGCGTGGGGATAGGGAAGCCGCCGAGTGGCTTCCCGAAGACGTGCGTCCGATTTTTGTCCATGACCGAGGTGGGGACGCCTTCTCGTTGTACGAGGAACTGAGCAAGGAGAGTGCTAACGCTGGTTTCGTTGTTCGAGCCAATCAAAACCGACGAGTCTTGACAGAAGGTGGTGAAGGTGGGAAACTCTTCGATTGGAGTAGCGACCTCGCAGAACGAGGTCGCAACTCCATCGAGATTCAACAAGGCGGTGGACGAGAAGCCAGAACAGCCGAAGTCTCAATCACTGCAGGAACCTGTGAGTTGCGCGCACCGCGAAATAATCCGGATCAAGAAGGGTCCGTCAAAGTGAATGTGGTGAGAGTGGATGAAGTCAATGGGACTGGCGATCCGATTCAGTGGGTGTTACTCACCACTGAATCGGTCGAAACGTTCGACGATATTCTAGCCATTATCGAGTACTACGGCCTTCGCTGGCGGATCGAAGACTGGCACAAGGTGCTGAAGAGCGGTTGTAAAATCGAAGAACGGCAACTGCAAACGTGGGAGCGTATGGAAGTGTTGTTGAGCGTGTATTCAGTGATTGCCTGGAAGGTCTTGGAGTTACGAGAGCTAGCCCGTGGAGAGAGTTCAGTTGCTCCAGAGATCTTGTTAAGCGAGGCCGAACGCGCAGTTCTGGAAACGAAATTTCCAGAACTGAGCGGTCAAAGCGGGAAAGCCTACGCGGTACATGTGGCGAAGCTTGGCGGATATTTAGACCGCGGTTCAGATCCTCCTCCAGGCTGGGAGACGATGTGGAAAGGGCTTCAGAAGCTCCGCATGTGGGCAGAAGGCTACGAACTGGGTGCTGAATGAGCGCCACAGCCGCTCATTCAGCGAGACTCTCCGTGAATCCAGCTTTTGTTCAGGGTCACAGACTGTCCAGCCTCTGAAAGTCGTAAGCCAGTATCAATAATGATTCCTTCCTGACTGATCTATTCATATCGGGCGGAATTTGGTTGATTTTTCTCAGTAGAGATGAGTTATGGGTAAGAGACAGGGGTCAAGCCCCGGGGCATTCTCCTAGACCGCTTGTAAACAGCGACGGCCACGCGCTGGGCGTCCACGGCGGAATCTGTGACTCGAGCGGCCCGGCGACGCCCGTCTCGAACAGGGAACGGAGGTTCGGAATCACGTTCTCCTCGGACAGCCGGTCGAACACCGAGAGACAACCGGCGTCGATGCCAACGAGCAGTGCGTCCATCTGATTTCGACCAGTCGTCGGTTCGCTTTCGCTACCACGTTTCATTCAGATACGTCGGGAGTGGTGTCGGAGGGATATATTTAATATCGAGTGAAACACCCCGACCGCGTTCGGCGAGTGTGCCAGTGAGGCGTCGGATCGCGACCGCTCGAGCGTCGAGAACTCGCCCGGTCTGGACCCCTGTTTCCCCCTCGAAACGGTGTTTAACACACCGATAAACGCTCTCTCGATCGGCCGAGATCGAGATCTCGAGGATTCCGACGGGCGAATATCGGTTAAGAAGTCCATCACCAAATGGCTCGAATCGGGACGAACGAACAGCATGGATCAGAACCTCTCCAGACGACGCGCGCTGGCTGCACTCGGTGTGACTTCGACCGCGTTCGCCGGCTGTCTCGAGTTCCTTCCCGGCGGTGAGACCGACACCCCCTCCGAAAGCAAGACTGGCGGGGACGGAGACGACGCTGGTGGGGACGGGACGCCCGGAACCAGTCCGGACTGGCCTGCGATCGACGCCGGCGAGGTGCTCTCGGACTTCGAAGACCTCGATCGGTGGGAGCCCCACGAGACGAGCGAGGTCAGCGCAGCCCCAGACGAGGCACAGACCGGATCGCAAGCGGCGGTCCTCGAGAGCGACGAGGGGACGGCCACCATGAGCATGTTCTTCCCCGACGGCTTCGATTTCGAGGGGTGGGACACGTCGATGGCGGTCAAACCGGAGTCCGTGGACCGGATCGTCGTCGAATTCATCGCCCCGACCCGCGACGAGCGTCTCACCAGCGTCCGAACGGTGCCCGACGACTACGACGACTGGTTCCGGGTCGACTGCGGGTACGAACACAAGCCTGCAGGCGAACCGGACCTGTCGAACGTCACCCGGCTGAACGTCGTCGCGGACGGCCCCGAAGGTGGCCCGGCCCGGATGCTGGTCGACGACCTCCGGCGAACCGAGGCGGTCGACAACGGTAAGGCGATCCTCGCGTTTTACGGTGGGCACCAGTCACACTTCGAACTCGCGGCTGACCTGCTCGAGGAACGGGGGTGGGCTGGTGCGGTCCCGGTCGATCCAAGACGCATCGGCGATCGGGATCGAATGGGGTTCGACGAGTTACACCAGCTCAGAGACCGTGGCTGGGACGTCTGCTCATACCCGCGGACGGACGGCAACTTCGCCGAACAGTCCGAGGAGAGACGGCGGACGGTCATCGAGAGCAGTCGGGACTTCCTCGCGGACAACGGCTTTCCGGACGGCTCGCGCCACTTCTTCGCCCCCGAGTGGAGGTGGATGGATCCGACCACCCACGGGATCGTCCGGGATCTCCACGAGTCGGGCTTCACGTTCGGGGCCTGTCCGACCGGCGCCCCACCGACCGGGATCCACGTGACGCCGGTCATCTGGGGGCCCGCCCTCCACAACGGCGTTCGCCGCCACGTCAACCTCTGTGACCAGTACCAGCAACTCACCGTGATCCGCATCCCTCGCGTCGTCGACGGGGCCGCCGACGCGAATAGCATGTCGCTCGAGGCCTTCGAGAGTCTACTTCACCACGTCGACCAGCGGGGGCTCGACGTGATCACACCCTCCGATCTGGTCGACGGGACGATGGGAGACGGCGGCGGGAACCAGAACGAGGCCGTAGAACGGCCGAACGGGGTCGTCCTCGAGGCGGGCGAAACGCACTCGCTCGAGGGATCGGGACGGACAGAAACCGACGAATTCGACCTCAGCGAGGGCATCCTCACGGGACAGTTTACAACGGAGGCAGGGAGAAAGCCCACGGCTTTAGCCCTGTCTCTTACCCACAAGTTGCGCTACCAGTCTGCGAGCGATCCATCGGAGAGTGGCGATCGAGATACCAGTATTCAGCGTCTTTCGTCGGGTGAAATCCGTGATTGTGGATCCAAAAGCAGTCGCCTCGAGTACTACGCTCCGTACCGAGCGTCGATCTCGTCTCTCTTCCTGTGGGTCTCGGTTCGTTCACGCCCGTCTCGAGAGCCTCCGAAACGCCACTTTTGCGAGACTCCGACGTATGGGTAAGAGACAGGGCTTTAGCCGTGGGATGAATCCCGTAAGCTTGATTGGTATTCCCTCCGAAATCAGGGGTACCGAGTCCGAGGCAAGCCCACCAAAGCCGCTGTCTCGGTCGGGGGCCGTACTGGCTCGGCCCGAACCCCGGCATCCGACCGGGGAACTCCCGACGTGGGGATGCCCGTCTGTGACGGGTCCTCGGCCGTCTGTGGCGGTCGAACCCCACGACTTCAGTCGTGGGAGAAGTCAGTCACGACGGCGACTCGGAGTTCGTCGTCGAGTTGACGGCAGTCGACGGCGACCTCGGCAACGACCTCCTGACGACCACCGGTGGCGCGACCACAGGCGAGTCGATCGTGACGATCGGCGACGGGACGTACCGGGCCACCGTCGATGCGGACGGACCGTGGTCGCTCACGCTCGACCAGCCCGAGGTCCACAGCGACGACCTGACGGACGTCCCGGTCGAAACGTCCGGGACGGGATCGGCGGTCGTTGGCCCGCTGTGGACCGACAGTCCGCTCCGTCTCTCGGTGACACACGACGGCACCGGGAAGTTCGTCGTCGACGGATACGGTGCAGACGGCAGTTGGGAACAACTCGTCAACAAGACCGGCGCGTTCGACAACTCGAGGTCGTACGCTGCAAGCGGCGTCGTCTGGATCAACGTCGAGGCCGACGGCGACTGGACGCTCGAGGTCACCAAATCGTGACGGGGAGTCCGTCTCGCTAGCGCGACGGGGCGACGTTGGTCACTCTTCGAGGTCACACAGCACGCTGCGGTGTGTCCCACGTCGGCCACTGTCCCCGGCAGAGAGAAGGTCGTTCGATCCACCATCTCCGTCCACACGTCCTGGATGAGAAAACTACAGTAGAGTTTTCGCTTCCCAGTACTCGAACAATCTTATTTCATCCAAGCACCAATATAATTATTGTGCCGTGTATGTAGTGTAAACAGACGTGAGCGATCAGCGAGAACTAAGCTGTGATGCCGAACTCTAGCTGGTGACCAGTACGGTCGACGAGACGGCATTCTCGCTCGCGGATACTGCTCGACAGCAGTCATACGGTCTGTCGACCCTCTTTTCCGCCGCAACCGCCCGACGGGACGCGGTCGCCGCGGGGCGGACGGCGGTCCGTATCAGTCCCTCCTCCATCGCGTCTCGGCGGCTGTCGCCGCCGGTGAGGGCGTCTCGAGTCAGATCGATGTCTGAACCGTGTCGTCCTGCAGTATGAGAGGTCCGTGGGCAGTACGTTACCGTCGATGTCGGTTGCCAGGACGACTCCTCAAAAAGCCGAGCCATCCTTGCTGGCGTCGTCTTCCGCAAAACGACGATAATCGAATGCTCGGTGCACCTCCAGAGGCAGGGCACCGTCCCGCAGCGACGAGAAGTGCAACACGTCTCGCGAACACCGTAAGTGGTCACTCCTGATACTGCCGGACGTAAGTCGTGAAAGATTCTCGTCGTCCCGGGGTGGCGAGAATCTTCACACAGTTACGTCCGATAGTATGAGCAGTGTGAGTTACCGTTACAAGTTCGAACCACGCGGAAACCGAACCGGCAGCCAGTTTTTACCCCGATCACTGAGTCAGTCATCGACGATTTCTACAACGCTATTTTAGAAGTGCCTGTATAAAAACTTTCGAAGAGTTGTTACTGCGGCCTCAGACTGGGAGATCGGAATTCGTTCTCGATGAACGGATCTCCGAGGCGACGTCGTAGTCTGTGTCACGAAGGAGCGCAACGTCGGTTTCGCGCGTATCGATCTCGGCCAACGCAGTACTCACTCCTTCGTTGGTTCCACCGGACAGAACAAATTCGATTCACGACGCGAGGAGAAGGGACGACGCCATGAATCGCCCCCGGAGTCGATCGAACGGAGATCGTGTCCTGCAGGTATCATGCACGCGTGAACGCGCACGGGAGCGAGCTGGGCAACAGGAACCAGTTGCTGACCGAGAACGCCGTCAGGAGACACCGATCGAAACCCGGCGACGACTCGAACGATCGGGGAGTGACGTCGACGTACTCCGTGACGACTTCGTTCCCTGCAAGGCGGTCCGAACGTACCTGACCAGATTCCAGGGTGTCAAACACGGTACCGGTCCCGTCGAAGGTACGCGTGACCGCGTCCGCAGACGTCGAGGACCTTCTGGAGAACCGCGCCAGTGATTGCCAGAACGAATTCTGCCCATTACACACCTATACTCGTAATGTCAACGAGTGGTGAACGATAACAATCCTATGGCTGTCAGGGAAGAGCGGCCGGTACGCTCGATCGACGATTCGGACCTCGTCGGTACTGTTCACCGAGAGGAAATGGAAGCGAAGAATCCACCTGGGCGGACCCCGCCGATAAACCGGCAACGACGTCTCTCTGGCGCCGTGCTGGCGGAATCGCTCGAGTTCGGCCATCTCGGCTGTTTCCGGTCCCGAAACACCCTTATATTTGATATGATTACGAAAAACGGCGTTAGGAGGGCTTTATCCAGCCGATTTTGCCGTTTGCAATATTCGCCGGCGTCCCTCACGGAAGAGCGCGTTTGTTGACACGAAACGAGTCGCACGAGCCCTCGAAAAGCGGGTCGTCGATCCGAGAGCGGGATAGCCGACGCGGTACACATACGAGATGTCTCGCTCGCCTCGAGTGCTGAGAGCCGCGTAACCGTCGGTTTTCGCCGATCGTGATTCGTTCGCCGACGAGGTGTGGATGCGTTTCTCGTAGAGAAACGACACGGCGTTTCGCGTCCGTCGGCGGTCTGCGACCGAACTCCACCCGATCGACGCTCGACCGAACAGCCGCTCGCGGGGTCTGCGTTCCCGGAATCGCGGCTACGGGACGGTCGTCAGTACCGGATTTCGAGTTCCAGTTCGTTTACGGCGCCGAGAACCGCGTTCGCGTAGGTGCCTTCGAGTTCTTCTCTCGGGAGCCGGTGTGCCGGCCCGGCCACGGTCATCGCACAGACCATCCCGGTGTTCGGGTGGGTGACGGAAGCGCTGACGGCTCGTATCCCCCGCTGGCGCTCCTCCATGTTGAGCGCGTAGCCGCGCTCCCGAATGACGTCGATCTTCTCGAGCAACTCGTCTACACCGGTGACCGTATTCGGCGTTAGCTGGGACAGCCCCTGCGTGTCGACGATCTCTCTGATCTCCTCGTCCGAGTGGGCTGCGAGCATCGCTTTCCCGGACGCAGTCGCGTGTAGCTGGAACCGTTCTCCGAGGAGGAAGTTTTTGATGTTGTACCGACTCCGATCGATGTACGTGAAGACGCCGTAGTCTCGCTCTTTGACCGAGACGAGGACCATCTGGCCCGTCTCTTTGCCGAGCTCACTGGCTTTCACGTTGGCCTGGTGACAGAGGTCGATTTCGTCCCGGAGCGCGCCACCCAGGGTCAGAAACTTGAATCCGAGGCGGTACTTCCCGTCGTCGCTGACGACGAACTCCTCCTGTTCTAACGATTGAAGGTGCTTGTGGACTGTACCCTTGGAGAAACCGGTTTCGTTAGCCAACTCCGTAACACCGGCTTCGTTCCGCGACTGTAGCGCTTCGATGATCGCAAACAACGTCCGGTTGGACTTCACTGCCGTACTCTGCGCCGAACTCTCGACCTCCCCGTCCGCTTTCACCGCCGGGCTGTGCGTCCTGTCGTCGTCCATTACTACCTCGAGTATATACCATGGTACTTAATCGTGTGTTTCACCATAACATTTGTCTAGGCCGGCTAGCTGGCTCCGGCCGGGCGTCGGTCAGAGGTACGCGGCATCCCAGCGAGCCGGTTTACTGACGTTTCCACAGTCGGCGCACTCGAGTCGGCCCATCGCGTCCATCGCAGTCGCGAGCCCGTCACAGCGGGCACAGTAGTAGCCGTACTGCTCGGTCCGTTCGGGATCGGTGTACACGGCCTGGAACACCCCGTTCGATCCCTGATCGTGATCGGGAGCGAGGTACAGTTGCTCTCCGGCTTGTGTCGTTACCGTCTCTCGCTTCGCATCCACCGTCCTGGCGTAGATATTCTCGACGAACGACCGCCCTCCGACGTCGACCCGTCTGGAGTCGACTCGGCGGAGTCCGTGGCGTTCGTAGAACGCATTTCCTTCCGCGTTGACGTTAAGGACGCACCCTCGCAGGCGTTTTGCGCCCCGTTCTTCGAGCACCGTCAGCGTTCGGTCGAACAACTCCGAGCCGATTCCACGGCCGCGGTCGGCGGGCGCGACGTGAAGCCAGTGGACGTCGCCGGAGGCGCCGACTGTGCTCTCGGTGAACCCGACGACGTCGTCGTCTCGAACGGCGACCAGAACGAGTCGATCCGACCGCTCGAGTGCGGCCGTGAACGCTTCGTCGCCGTGCCACTGCGTAACTGCCTCGTCGATTATCGCCGGGCTGAGCGCGTACGACGCCTGCAGCGACTGCCGTGCTACTTCCGTGATCTCATCCTGATCGGTCGCGTTCGCTTCACGGATCTCCATGCGCTATCGTGTGCGACGGCAACATACGTAAATCTAGCCCCGGAACCACCGACCTCGACCCGATGGCCCACTGAGGGTCGGCGAGGGCCGTGGCTGGACGTGCCCGTAAGCGGGCACGACGTCGGTGCCGTTACGCGTGAGTTTCGAGGTACGAGCCGAAGAGCTCCCGTTCGTCCGGCCGCGCTGCGTCCTCGATGACGCGAGAGATCGTCGTCGTCTGAATGAAGTGTTCGTAGTTTACGTTCCCGTCGAGCTGGTTACCGGCCCACGTGCCGCCTCCCTCGGAGAGTGTGTTGGGGAGGCCGTTTTTGTGCCAGCCGCCGTTCGCGAACGCGTGGGGCTGGTTGACGATGACGCGGGCGACGTTCACCTCGTCGCCGACCTTCCGTACGTGATCGTCGTTTTCGGTGTGGATTCCACAGGAGTGGCCGGCCCCTTCGAACGAGAGGATCTGTTTGGTCGTCTCGATCGCCTCCTCGAGGTCGGCGACCTCGAAGACGTTCAGGACGACGGCGAGTTTTTCGCCCGACAGCGGGTACTCCGGCCCGATACCGGTTCCTTCGGTGACGAAGAAGTCGGCCGCTTTCGCCTCGGAGTTCTCGAGTCCGGCGGCCTCGGCGATCACGTCCGCCGGTTGTGCGACGAGGTCGGTGTCGAGCGAGCCGTGTCCTTCGGGGAACAGCGCATCCCGGATCTTCCGGCGCTCCGTCTCGTTGCACACGTATCCACCCTCGTTTTGCAGAGCGTCGACGAGATCGTCGTAGACGTCCTCGACGATCGCTGCGTTGTTGTCGGACGAACAACTGGTCGCGTGATCGACCGTCTTGCTCTTGTGGAGCCGTTTCGCGACCGTTTCGACGTCGGCGGTGCTGTCGACGATCGCCACCGCGTTGCCTTCACCGACGCAGTAGTTCGGCGTGCCGGAGGACTCGCCTCTCGCCACGTTCGCAGACGAGCCGGTGACCTGGAGGAGATCGACCTGATCCATCAGCTCGTAGGCTTTGCTTTTGCTGGCTGGACGGGGGACCATCTGGACGAGGTCTGTGGGTGCGCCCACCGCCTCCAGTTCGTCGTGAATGTACTCGACGACCAACTCGCAGACCTTTTCGCCGCGGGGCGACGGGGACAGGATAATCGCGTTACGTCCTTTCAGCGCCATCATCGCGAGAGCGGTCGGGGTCGTTCCGGGATGAGTCGAGGGAACGACGGCCCCGACGACGCCGACCGGTTTGGCGATCTCCGTGAGCTTTTGCTCCTCGTCGACGTCGATGACGCCGACCGACGGTTCGCCGAGCGTGTCCTCGAGTACGCCGAGAATTTTGCGTCGTTTCTTCTGGGTCTTGTCCTCGACCTTACCGAGTCCGCTCTCCTCGACGGCGACCTCCGACAGGTGGACGGCGTGGTCTTCCTGGTAGATCGCCCAGCCGACTGCCCGGACGAGTTCGTCGACTTCCTCCTGGCTGTAACCGCTGATCTCCGCCATGGCGTCGCGGCCACGGTCGATCAGATCGGCGACGATACCACTGGCATCTGATTCGACTGGGGATGACTGCGCGTCGACTCCCATAGTGTTCCTCACGTCCGTATCGTGCCATATAATGCTAATGGATAGGGAGTTCGAGTCAGTATAATGAATATAATGTGGTTGGGATCCCCGGCAGGAAAAAGCGAGACCGGCCGGTGGCGGCGATCGGTCATCACCCCCGGTGTCGGACGACGGATAGCTCGCTATAGTCGCCGTCGGAAGTCGCTGCACGCCTCCCCACGACGGTCGAATCGGCGGGACGTCGTCGATTCCGACCGCTCCGACGCGAAAAGTGTGTGAATCGTGCCAGTTGTCATCTGGCGCTGGAAGCGGGCCGTACTCGTCTCTCGTCTCGTCTTCGACTACTCGTCGATCCCGGCCATATCCTCGTACACGGTGACGACGGCGGAGAAGTCCAGGTCGCCGCGGTCTTTCTCCTCGAGCGATTTGAACAGTTCGTGGTTGAGCGAGGAAAGCGGGATCGGCGCGCCGTACTCTTCGCCATCGTCGACCGCGATGCGGAGGTCCTTGTACATGTACGAGCCGAAAAAGCCCGGCTCGAGGTCGCGGTCGATCATCCCCTCGGCGCGGGTCTCGAGCGCCCACGTCTGTGCCGCACCGCCCTCGATCGCGTCGACGAGTTTCTCCTGTGAGATCCCGGCTTTCTCGGCGAACACGAGCGCCTCCGAGAGGCTCGTCACTTCCGCTGCAGCGATCATGTTGTTACAGATCTTCGCGACCTGTCCCGCTCCCGTCTCTCCGACCCGTGTTACCTGCCCGCCGATCGTCTCGAACAGCTCCCGGTACTCCTCGACGAGGTGTTCGTCGCCACCGATCATGATCCGCATCCACGCCTCTCGCGCGCCCTGTTCGGACCCGCTGACCGGCGCGTCGATGGTTCGAATCCCCTCCTCGGCGAGGTCGGCAGCGACGTCACGGATCGCACCGGGGCCGATCGTGCTCATGTCGATCAGCACCAGTCCTTCTGCTGCGCCCTCGACGATCCCGTCCGGTCCGAGTGTGACCTCCCGAACGTGTTCTCCCTTCGGCAGGAACGTGATGACGGCGTCGCTCACCTGGGCGACGTCGGCCGGCGTCTCCCTCGATTCGGCACCGTACTCCTCGAGTTCGGCGACCGGCTCCGGGCGAACGTCGTTGACGACGACGTCGTATCCGGCGTCGACGAGATTCTTTGCTGTCGGTTCTCCCATGATTCCAAGTCCGATAAAGCCGATTCTCTGTTTCGAACTCATGCGTACGGACGCTCATCGGAAGAGACTAAAAAATTTAGCCCGCCGACCTGACGACGCGTCGGATCGACGTCGAGGGTAGACGCCGCGGTCGCTCCCGCCGTTTTTGCACCACTACCAACATTTTTGGTGATGGTCGGTGACTTGCAGGTGCATGGCACATCCAACGCCAGCGAATGGAACCAGACTCGTCGTTTCACCCGGCCAGGTCGTGCTCGGAGCGGGCGCAATCGAGGAGGTCGGCGAGTACGCCGATCTGTACGGAAACCGGGCGTTGCTGGTCGCGACCGAACAGATCGACGAGATCCACGGCGATCGAGTTCGAGAACAGCTCTCGGCAGCGGGTATCGAGACCGTCTCGTACACGGACGTTCGACCCGATCCGACGGTCGAGAACATTGAGGCCGCCTACGACGTCTGGCAACGAGACGAGTGTGACGTGATCGTCACCCTCGGCGGTGGGTCGTCGATCGACGCCGGGAAAGGCGTCGGTATCCTCGCCGCAAACGACGGCCACATCCGCGACTTCGGCGTCGACAGGGCGGGCTACGAGGGCGTCCCGAATCCGACGCCGCCACTCATCGCGGTCAACACCACTGCCGGCACCGGCAGCGAAGCGACCCGTTCTGTCGTCGTCTCCGACGAGAGCACCGACACGAAGTTCCTCATCGTCTCGAAGAACGTCGTGCCGGACGTGGCGGTCGAAGACCCGGAGCTGACGCGCTCGTTACCACAGAGCCACACGGCGTTCACCGGCATCGACGCGCTCACACACGCGATCGAAGCCTACGTCTCGGTCAAGTCCTACGGCGTTCCACAGGACTTCGCACGGAGTGCGATCCGTCGAATCGGCCGCTGGTTGCCCGTCGCGTGGGCAAACGGCGACGATCTCGAGGCGCGAACGGAGATGATGATCGGCCAGTTACAGGCCGGCCAGGCGTTCACGAACTCCTCGGTCGCGCTCGTCCACGGGATGGCACGACCCCTCGGCGCACAGTTGCACCTCCCCCACGGGCTCGCGAACGCCATCCTCCTCCCGTACGTGATGGAGTTCTCGGCGATGGCTGCGCCAGAGGAGTACGCCGAAATCGCTCGGTTACTCGAGGCCGCAGAACCCGGCGACACCGATCGCGAGGCTGCGGACAGGGCGAGCGAGGCCGTCCACCGGTTGTGTGCGGACGTCGGCCTCACGTCGTACCTGGACGACTACGGCGAGATTCCGCCCCGGGAGGAGTACCTCGACGTCGTCGGAAAGATGGCCCAGGACGCGATCGACTCGGGATCGCCCGACAACAACCCCCGAAAGCCCACGCGCGAGGAACTCGAGGAGCTGTTCGTCACGGTGTACGACAACGCCCTCGAACCCGACAGTCCGCGCCGCTCCTGATTCTCGCCGGGGGAGTCGCCGTCCCTACTCGGTCGACGTCTTCGAGCCGAGTTCGAGTCGAAAATAGTGGAGGCGTCGGACGTCGATCGCACTTCGCTCGTCGCGTCGAGGGCGCGGACGTACACCCCAGGGCGTGGCTGTTGGTGCCCGTCAGCCTCGAAATCGACCAAAAACGCTACCGGCAGCCGTCAGTTCACTCGTCCCGGTCTGCCCACGCGAGGAACAGTTCCTCTTTCGAGGTCAGCCCCTCGTCCGGGAGCGCGTGCTCGACGACGTAGCTACTCGCCTCGTGTTCGTTGTCCCACATGGCCTGGTGGGCGTCCGGGAGGTCCTCCCAGTCGACGACCGCCGGGTCGGTGAGGTCGATCTCCCCGGCGTCGATCGCCTCGTTGAGCTGCTCGACCTCGTAGGCGTTGCTCAGGTGCGTCCCGAGGATCTCCGCGGTCGGCATCAGGACGTCGCGCTGGCGCATCCACACCTGCGGTGCGTACATCGAGTAGCGGTTGTCCTCGAGGTTCTCGCTGTAGACCACGTTGCCGGTGTGTGGCTTCGTGAGCATGGTACTCACGAAGAGCGCGTCGTGGTCTGCCCGTTCGAAGACGACGTCGGGGTAGCCACGCGGGTTCTTCGGGGTCCGGAGGTGTTCGCCGACGGCCCTGCCGAGGGGCTTGAACACTTCGTCGGTGAACTCCTGGACCACGCGGCGAAACGTCTCGGGGTCGTCCTGTGCGTTCGGCAGGTCCGGGAGCGTCTCCGGCCAGCGGAACTCCTCCTCGCGACGTTTCAGGTCCTCGAGGCTGACCGTCCCCTCGACGGCGTCCCCGTAGCCGAGCGACTCGACGAACTCCTGCTGTTCGTCGGTGTAGGTGACGACCGCGATTCGCCCGCCGGCCTCGCGGGCGTCCTCGATAGCGCGCAGGCCGACCTCGTCGACGACGCCGTCGGGGCCGGTGTCGGTTCCGTAGTAGACGAGCACGCCGTCACCGGCGCGGACGCCGGCTCGCTCGTACATCGCCGCCGGCGTCGACGTGCCGGGCTTGCCGAGGAAGGTCAGGTAGTAGCCGGTCGAGGCACCGTAGAACGTGAGTTTGCCGCCCTCCTCGAGCATCTGGAACGTCCGCGGGAACGAGAGTTCGCCGGCGTGGCTCACGGCGTAGTCGGCGCGGCGACCGTCGTGGTGGTCCTCGAAGGCTTCGACGAACTCGCGGCCCGCCTCTTTCCACTCGTCCCACTTCTCGGGCTCTCGCGGGATGCGTCCCCAGATGTCGTCGTAGGGCTCGTCGGTTCGGTCGATCGCGTCGGCACCGAGCGTCTCGATGCGTTCGGCCCGTTCCTCGCTGGAACACAGGCCCGTGACCTCGACGTCGTTGCGGGTCGCCAGCTTGGTCGTCTCCCAGCCGGTCCCGGTCGAGGCCCCCTCGACGAACATCGTCGTCCGGGGATCGACGTCGAGCGTCGTGAACAGCGCTCGCCAGACGGTACCGGTCGCGAGGACGTACGCGCCCGCCTGCTCGAGCGTCGCTTCCTGGGGGATCGGCAGGACCTGGGGTCCCTGCGCGAGCATGAACTGCTGGTGGCTCCCGTTCGGTCCCTCGTACCCCTGGATCGAGAAGTCGGCGTACATCGGGTCGAGTCCCATCGTCGGCGAGAGCAAGTCGCTCTGTCCGGAGTAGATCGTCACCAGGTCCCCGACCGCGACGCGGCCTTCGCGCGTGACGGCCTCGCCTGCGTCGACGACGAGCGCGACTCCGCCGCTGCCGGTGACGTGGTAGTCCTGATCGTGGGAGTCGAACTGGCTCACCGGGATCCCGGTGATCGCCCAGATGTCGTTGAAGTTGACCTCGCTCGCGAGGACGTACAGCAACACCTCGTTCGGCCCGGGGTCCTCGACCGGGACGATCTCCTCGACCTCCGCCTCTTCCGGATCGCCGTGTGCGGCCTCGCCGGTGTCGTCGTCTTTCACGACCGCCTGGGCGTACTGGTACTCCGGCACCTCGTCGACGCCCGGGTAGAACGGCGTGCCGGGCTCGAGGAGCCGACCCTCGTCGATGAGTTCCTGCTCTTGCTCGGGCGAGGGATCGAACCGCTCTCGCGTCGGGAGGGGCTCGCTCGCACGATCGAGGAACTTCTCGATCCCCGCCTTCCCGCCGACCGGGTCGACGACCGCCTCCGCGAAGTGGGTCGCCTCGGCTTCGAGACCGACGTCGATACCGTCCTCGAAGCCGGTCCGAATCGCCTCGATCGCGCGGTCGAAGGCTTTCGCCCGGCCCTCGCTCGTGTACTCACACTGGTTCCGATTGCGCTCGACGATCGGGTCCGCGAGGACGTCCTCGGGGAACTCGCCGGGCTCGCTCCACGTCTCGCGGTTCTCGAGGCGTTGCTCGCGAGCGTCGGCCAGCACGTCCGAGCCGCCTGCGATGTGTTCGCGGGCGAGTTCTGACGCCCGCGCTCGAGCCGTCCGGTCGACCTCGAGTTCGTCGATCAGCCCCATTTCCAGGGCCTCGTCGGCGTCGACGTTTCGGCCGTTCGTGATGATCTTCACCGCGTCCCGGATCCCCTCGAGACCGCGTTTCTCGGCGAGAAGTCGCGGGAGCCGCTGGGTGCCACCGTACCCCGGAACGAGGTTCAGGTTGAGTTCGGGCTGGCCGAACTCGGCTCCCGGGTCGGCGACCGAGTAGTGGGCCGCGAGCTGTAACTCGTTGCCGCCGCCGAGGGCCGCACCGTTGACGGCGGCGACGACCGGCACGGATAGCTCCTCGATCCGGCGGAACGCCTCGTGGGCCTTGTTCGGGAACGAGATCGCCTCCTCGAACTCGTGGACCTCCTCGAGAAACTGCTCGATGTCGGCACCGGCGACGAAGTTGCTCGGGCCGCCGCCGGTGATCACGACCGCACCGACGTCCTCGCGTCGGTCGAGGTGCTCGAGGACGGTGTTCAGTTCGTCGAGCGCGCGCTCGTTGAGCGCGTTCACCGGCGGGCTGTCGATCGTCACCGTCGCGACCCGCTCGTCGGTGTCGGCCCCGCGGACCGCGTTGTACTGGACCGTGACGTTTCGGTACTCCTCGAGGATCTCCTGCTCGGCGGCGAGTTGCTGTCGCCGTCGCCACCGTTCGCACTTCGGGCGGATGTCGTCGATCGTCTCTGGATTTTTCAGCGTCGTCGTGTCGCCGATCTCCTCGCCGTTCAACATCGCGGTGAGCATGCGACGCATGTACTTCCCGGAGCGTGTCTCGGGGAATTCGTCGACCTCGACGAACTCCTCCGGGATCGCGGTGACGCCTTTCTGTTCCCGAACCAGCCTGGACAGCCGATCCTCGACCTCGTTCGTCAGCCGCTCGTTGGGCTTCGTCTGGACGAACGCGACCGGCGTCAACCCCTTCTCGTGGTGGTCGGCGCCGACGACGACCGCGTTTGCCACCGGCGAGTCGGGGTTGAGCTGTTTGTCCTGGAGGATCGCGCCCTCGATCTCCTCGGTTCCCATTCGGTGGCCAGAGACGTTGATGACCTCGTCGGAGCGCCCGTGGAGGCTAAAGGATCGGTCCTCGTACTTCCTGGCGAAGTCGCCCTGCAGGTACGCGTACTCGCCGTCTTTCTCGACCCAGTAGACGTCCTCGAAGCGCTCGGCGTCGCCCTTCCAGCCGTCTTTCCACCGTTCGGGCCCCCAGTTCTCGAGGTCTCCCCAGACGTACCGCATCAGGTACGGGTAGGGCTCGCGAATGATGATCTCGCCTCGTTCCTCGTCGTCGGCCTCGCGCCACGTGATCGGCCCGTCCTCGCGTTGTTCGGCTTTGACCCAGACGTCGCCGAACACCCACGGGAGCGGGTAAGTGTGGGCGTCCGGGCGCAACTCGAAGTCCTCGTTCCCGAAGAAGTGCGTCCAGACGATCCCGCCGTGTTCGGTCGCCCAGTAGGAGTTGATGTACCACTCACAGACTTCCTCCATGCCGAACCGCTGGACTGCGGGGCTTACGGGCTCGGCACAGAACGTCGCGACGCGAAGCGAGTCGGTGCTCCACTCGCGCACGTCACTTACGCTCTCGTCGTCCTCCATGATCCCCTTGAGGAAGGTCACGCCCGCCTTGAACACCGTCGCCCCGTAGCGCTCGATGACCGAACTGAACCGGCCGGCGTCGGGGTAGACGGGCGCGCCCTCGAGCAGGATGCTCGTCGTCCGGGTCGACAGCGACGCGCTGATGAGATACGACTGTCCCGTAATCCAGCCGGGATCGGCGATGACGAACATCGTGTCCTCCCCGGGGACGACGTCGAACGACGTCTTCATCGTGTGTGCGATGCCCGCCGTGTAGCCGCCGTGGACGTGGACGACGCCTTTGGGTTTGCCCGTCGAGCCGCTCGTGAAGATGACGAAGAGCGGATACTCCGCGTCGACCGGTTCGGGCCGCGAACTCGCCCACAGCGCCCGGACCAGGTCCCGGTCGGAGAGGTCGTACAGGTCCTCGAAGCTCTCGAGGTCGAACCCGGCCGCACGGGCGTTCTCGAGGACGTCCTCGCGGGCCTCGGCGAGCAGATCCGCGGACCAGGCGTCCCGGTCGTGCATCTGAATCTCCTGGCCCGTGTGCTCGACGACGATCACCTGCTCGACTCGTTCGTCGGAGTCGACCAGTGCCTGGGCGATCTCCGTCCTGATCTCGGATTTCTCGTCGCCCGAGAGGTCGTCGAAGTCGGCGAGCGCGTTTCCCACGCCGCGCATGGCCTGGGCCCGTTCGACGGTTATCTCACCCTCGACCGCTCGCTCGACTGCCGACATCATCGCGTCTGTGTGGTGGTCGTCGACCTCGAGGTCGGCGAGCGTGCCGTCGACGATCTCGGTTACGGTATCGACGGGGAGGTAGTCGTCGAGGGCCGGATCGCCGTACTGTTCTTTGTACGGGACGACCTCCGCGTTGCGGTAGCCGCCGTCGCTCGTGACGAGCACGTCGGCACCGAGCCGTGCGATGCGGTCGGAGAGCGTCTTGTCGCTGAATCCGCCGAACACCGGGGTGTACACGATCCCGAGACGCTTTGCCGCCTCGGTGTAGTAGATCTGTTCCATGACGTTCGGCATGTTCAGTGCGATCCGGTCGCCTTTCTCGAGGCCGAGGTTTCGCAGCACCTGCGCCGCGGACACGACGCGGACGAGCAGTTCGCGTCGCGAGATGTCCTCCGAGACGACCGGACCGCCGCGTCCGCCGTTTTTCGACTGGTCCCACCGGTCGCCCTCGAAGTGAAACGCCGTCTCCGCGCCGTGGCCTGCGAGGACGTTTCGATCGATCTCGTTGAAACAGGCGTTCGTCTGCCCACCGGAGAACCACTCGTACAGGGGTGCCTCCGAATCGTCGAACGCAACGTCCCAGGGTTCGTGAGACTCGGCGTGGTCCCGTTCGATCGGGCTTCCGTCGTCGAATCGGAAGCCGGTCCAGGACTCTTCGTCGTCGCTCCAGGACAACCACTCGTCGTCCGATTCGTGATACCAGTGCAGTTCCCGTTTCGCGATCGCCCCGTGGAACGCGCCCGGATCCTCGCGTGCCTGCTCGCGCATCGCCTCCCAGTCCTCGGCAGTGCGTATCGGATTCGATCGGACGTCCGTCTCTATGCTCGGTCTGTCTGCTAGTACGTCTGTGTCTGACATGGTACCGATGTTCGAACCGATTCAATTCCACGGGTTAAATCGGTTACGAATGGTGTAGTCTTTCCCACCAGCTTCTCCCGCGCGGCACCTCGCGTCTCCACCGTCGTCGAGTCGGTGATCGCCGACGCCGCGGAGTCCGAGATCGTTGATCCTGAACTGGTTCGTCGGGCCGTGAGAAAGCCCGTGCTGGTCAGGGTCTCTCGTTCCAGCGCTCGTTCGGTCGGAAGCGGGAGCCTCTCGAGTTCGACCCCATCGCGTACGCACTCGAGTTCGACCCCATCGCGTACGCACTCGAGTTCGACCCCATCGCGTCATCGCGATAGCCGTGAGTCGTTACCGCCGCAACCGCGACCCGTCGTACGGTTGCGTCGGTACCCAGTCACAGCCATCACTATCAGGCCAGCCCGATCCGTTCGTCGTAGGCCCCGTGGTGGTTCTCGAACACGTCGATAATCTCGCCCATCGTCGCGTACGCCTTCACCGCGTCGATGATCGGGGGCATGACGTTCTCGTCGTTCGCGATGGCGTCCGAGATCGCCTCGAGGGACGCCTCGACCGCCTCGTCGTCGCGGTCGTCTTTGACCCGCGCCAGACGCTCGAGTTGCTGGTCTCGGACGCTGTCGTCGACCTCGAGAATCTCTGGGTTCGTGTCCTCCTCGATCGTGTACTCGTTGACGCCGACGACGACCTCCTCGCCGGCGTCGACCCGGTTCTGGTACTCGTAGGCGGCTTCCTGGATCTCCCGGTGGAAGTACCCCTCGTCGAGACCCGCGAGAACGCCGTCGCGCATCGAACCGCCGCCCATCTCGCGAATCTCCTCGAGGTAGTCCATCGTCTCGCTCTCGACCTCGTCTGTGAGCGCTTCGGCCGCGAACGAACCGCCGAGCGGGTCGACGATGTCGGCCGCGCCGGACTCCTCGGCGATGATCTGCTGGGTGCGCAGGGCGACCCGTACTGCCTTCTCACTCGGCAGGGCGAGCGCCTCGTCGAAGCTGTTGGTGTGCAGGCTCTGGGTGCCGCCGAGGACGCCCGCGAGCGCCTGGATCGTCACTCGGGCGACGTTGTTGAGCGGCTGCTGGGCGGTCAGCGACTGGCCGGCCGTCTGCGTGTGGAACTTCAGCCGCTTTGACTCCGCGCGCTCGGCGTCGTACCACTCGTCCATCACGCGGGCGTAGATCCGCCGTCCGGCGCGGAACTTGGCGACCTCCTCGAAGATCGAGTTGTGGGCGTTGAAGAAAAAGGAGAGTCGCGGGGCGAAGTCGTCGACGTCCAGTCCCCGATCTATCGCGTCCTCGACGTACGCGAAGCCGTCCGCGAGCGTGAAGGCGAGTTCCTGGATCGCCGTCGATCCCGCCTCGCGGATGTGATAGCCCGACACCGAGACCGGGTACACGTTCGGCGTCTCTTCGACGGCGAACTCGATCGTATCGGTGACGGCGTCCAGGGACGGTTCGGGCGGAACGACCCACTCCTTCTGGGCGATGAACTCCTTGAGCATGTCGTTTTGGAACGTCGCCCGGATCTCCTCGCGTGGGACGCCTTGCTGGTCGGCGAGCGCGACGTACATCGCGTAGACGACCGGCGCGGAGGGGTTGATCGTAAACGAGGTCGAGACCTCGCCGACGTCGATGCCCTCGAAGAGGATCTCCATGTCCCGCAGGGTGTCGACGGCGACGCCCTCCTTGCCGACTTCGCCCTCGCTCATCCGGTGGTCCGAGTCGATCCCCATCAGTGACGGCATGTCGAACGCCGTCGACAGCCCCGTCTGTCCGTTCTCGATCAGGTAGTGAAAGCGGTCGTTGGTCTCCTCTGCCGTTCCGAACCCGGCGAACTGGCGCATCGTCCAGGTCCGACCGCGGTACATCGTCGGGTACGGTCCGCGAGTGTACGGCTCCTCGCCGGGAAAGCCCAGATCCTCGAGGTAGTCGAGGTCGGCGACGTCTTCGGGCGTGTAGAGCCGGTCTACCCCGTGGTTCGAGACGGTAACGAACTCGTCTTTCCGTTCGCCGTGGCGATCCAGCGCGGGCTCGAGCCGGTCGCTCTCCCACTGCGTTCGCTGCTGGTGAATCCGCTCGAGGTCGTCCTCGTCGTACATACGCTTTCTCAACTGTACCGCCCGGTGTATAACGTTTTTGCCGCGCTCGGTACGCCGTTTCGGAACGGTGAGTTCTCGGAGCCGACACGTTGGGTGGGTGGCCTGTCTCCCGTCTCAGACGACCCGGTCTCGCAGGCAGTCGAGGTAGCCTGAATCGGAAGCGACCTCGACGCGAGCGCCGTCGACAGTCAGGTGGCCGATACGGAGCAGCCGAGCCCGTGTTTCCTCGAGTGTTTCGCTGGCCGATTCGTCGCGTGTCCACCTGCACGTTCTCCGGGACGATTTCGATCGCGAGACTCACTCGACGATCCGACCTACAGCGGGACGTTTCCGTGATCCTTCGGCGGCCCCTCGACGCGCTTTCGCTCGAGTAACTCGAGATCGGCGATCAGACGTCGTCTCGTGTCCCTTGGTTCGATGACGTCGTCGATGTAGCCGCGTTTCGCCGGCTTGTAGGGGTTCGTAAACTCCTCTCGATACTCGTCGATCAACTGCTCGCGACGCGCCTCGGTGTCGTCAGCCTCTGCGAGCTCCTTGCGATAGAGGATGTTCACGGCACCTCGAGGACCCATCACCGCCATCTCGGCGTTCGGCCAGGCGTAGTTAACGTCGGCCTCGAGCTCCTTCGAGGCCATGACGATGTAGGCGCCGCCGTAGGCTTTCCGCATGACGACCGTTAAAAGCGGTACCGTCGCTTCGGCGTAGGCGTAGATGAGTTTCGCGCCGTGTCGAATGATGCCGTTGTGCTCTTGATCGGTACCGGGCATGAACCCGGGCACGTCGACGAGCGTCACGATCGGAACGTTGAACGAATCACACGTCCGGACGAACCGTGCGGCCTTCTGTGAGGCGTCGATGTCGAGCGTTCCGGCGCTGACGCGTGGCTGGTTGGCGACGATCCCGACCGAGCGGCCGTCCATGCGGGCGAAGCCGACGACGACGTTGCGCGCATAGCCCTCGTGGACCTCGTAGAACGAGCCCTCGTCGACCAGTTCGTCGACGACGTCGGTGACGTCGTACGGCTTCTTCGGCTCTCGGGGAACGATGTCGCCGACGTGTGAGTCTCGGTTCGGATCGTCCCACGGCTCGACTCGCGGCGGGTCCTCGAGGTTGTTCTGTGGCAGATACGAAAGCAGCGCCCGGATGGAGTCGAGCGTCTCCTCTTCGGTGTCGCAGGCCGCGTGTGCGACGCCGGACGTGTCCGCGTGCGTCCGTGCCCCGCCGAGTTCGTTCATCGTCACCTGTTCGCCGGTGACCGTCTCGATCACGTCCGGGCCGGTGATGAACGCGTGTGACGTGTCCGTCACCATGAACGTAAAGTCGGTGAGCGCCGGCGAGTAGGTCGCCCCGCCGGCACACGGTCCCATGATCGCCGAGATCTGCGGTACCAGCCCGGAGGCGTCGGTGTTTCGTTTGAAGATACGTGCGAAACCGACGAGTGAGGTAACGCCCTCCTGGATGCGAGCACCGCCCGAGTCGTTCAACCCCACGATCGGAACGCCAGCGTTTACGGCCTGATCCATCGCTTTCGTGATCTTGTCGGCGACGACCTCGCTAACGGAACCGCCGAGCACGGTGAAATCGTGGGCGAAGACGAACAGTTTCCGTCCGTCGACCTCGCCGTATCCGGCGACGACCGCGTCCCCGGGGAAGCGCTTCTCGTCGATGCCGAAGTTCGTCGAGCGGTGTTCGACGAACGTATCTAGCTCGTTGAACGTGTCGTCGTCGAGGAAGTACTCGATCCGCTCGCGAGCGGTCATCTTCCCCTTCTCGTGTTGGGCTTCGATGCGGTCCTCGCCGCCGCCCCTGTGGGCCTCCTCGCGGCGCTCCCGCAGTTCCTCGATCGAATCGTCCCCGGTCATCGTCGCTCACCTCGAGAGCCCCGTCGACGGCGATCGCCGTCGTCGGTCGTTCGATCGTCGCCACGCCGCGGAGGGCGCAGCGAGGCTGTCGGTTCCACGGTAACGGCCGTTTCGGTCGTATCGTCGGTCATGGATTGTTATCTGAGGTCTCGGCAAACGCAGTAGTCGTTAGTGGTCGGTTCGGCTGACTCGGCACGCACTTCGGGACGAACGGCCGACGAGTTTCGGTTCGATCACGTCATTCAGTGGCACCCCATCCATAATGAATGTTAATGGTAGAAATTGCCGGAACGGTGGTGTCGCGCTCGGGCCGGCCCGTGCGTCAGCAACACCAGCTCGTACTACACCACCGGAACGCGAGCACGCGCTCGCCGCTCGTCTCCGAGGAGACCACGTCGGGTTCGACCGTCATCCCGATCTCGACGTCGTCGGCGTCGCGTTCGACGACTCGCCCGGTGAGCCGGACTGGACCGAAGTCCGCGATCGCTACCACGTACGGTGCATCGTCTTCGAACGTCGGTGTCGACACGCTAGTAACGGTAAACGTCTCGAGGATGCCAGTCGCCGGCAGCGGGGCCGGTTCGACGTCTGCCGACCCACACGCCGGGCAAACGTGCCGTGGCGGCAGGAAGCCGTGCTCTTCGGAACACGTGAGATAGTAGGGTTCGCCGTCCTCGATAGCGTCGAGCCAGTCGTCGAACCCATCGTCTCTGACGTGATCGCGCTGTTCGCTCATGCGACCACCTCCGGAGCAAGACTCCGGCGTACCCGCATTCGCTCGCACTGCTCGCTCATGCGACCACCCCCAGAGCGGGGCTCTGGTCTACCCGCATTCGCTCGCACTGCTCGCTCATGCGACCACCTCCAGCACGTGAACGATCGCGGTGGCGACGGTCCCACCCGCGTTGTGCGTCAGCGCCGTCGTGGCGTCCTCGACGTACTCGCTGTTCGGGTGGTCTCCCCGCAGGAGGGCAGCGATCTCCGCGATCTGGGCAGTTCCCGTCGCACCCACCGGATGGCCCTTCGCTTTGAGTCCACCCGAGAGGTTGACCGGCCGATCACCGTCTATCGTCGTCCGACAGTCGCGTGCAGCCGAGATGCCCTCGCCGATCGGCTCGAGGTCGAGCGCTTCGATCGCGAGGACCTCGGCGATCGTAAAGCAGTCGTGGACTTCCGCGACGTCGACCTCGTCCGCCGAGATGCCGGCATCGTCGTAGGCCCGTTCGCCCGCCCGTCGTGTGGCGGGAGAGCGTGCGAGAAACTCCCGATCGTGTAACGCGAGTCGATCGCCACCCTGCCCAGTGCCGGTGATCGCGACCGACGCGTCGAGGCCGTGTTCCTCGGCGTAGGACTCGCTCGTGAGTACGAGCGCGGCCGCACCGTCCGAGATCGGACAGGAGTCGTACAGACCCAGCGGCGAGGAGATCCGTGGCGCCTCGAGGACGTCCGAAACGTCGATCGCCTGCTGCTGGTGAGCGAGCTCGTTCGAGAGCGCGTGTTCGTGATTTTTCACCGCGACGTGGGCGAGCGCTTCCCGACTGCCGCCGTAGGTATCGAAGTAGGCTCGAGCCATCAGGGCGTACGCACTGGGGAACGTTACGCCGGCGCGCACTTCCCAGAGATCGTCCGCCGCAGTTGCGAGCGCGCCTGTCGCGTCGGCCGTCGTCAGGTTCGTCATTCGTTCGGCACCGCCGACCAGCAACACGTCGGATTCACCGCTTCGGATGCGTTTGACGGCCTCCCGAACGGGGGCGCTTCCCGAGGCGCACGCCGCCTCGTATCTCGCTGCCGGTGCCTGTACGCCCGCAGCCTCCGCCATCAGCGGTCCTTGATGTCCCTGTCGTTCCGACAGTTCACCCAGGAAGTTGCCGTAAAGCACTTCTTCGACGTCTGTCCGGGCAACGTCGGCGTCGTCGATCGCACTAGCACTCGCTTCTGCGAAGAGTTCTCGGGTCGTCCGCTCGGCGTACTCGCCGAACGGCGTGAGTCCGATACCAGCTACTCGTACCTCACTCATAGCCGGACTGTGGACGACCTGCGTGTTATACCTCGTGGTTGCATCTGAATTAACTGTATTTGCCTGTATTGATGATACAACCATGATTAAGGATTACCGACGATACCCCAATTAGCTTTTTAACGCTGGCTGTCGGCAACTGTGGAGAACAGGTATGCAGAACGTCGAACAGACAGCACTGACCGAATCAGCCGACCCACCCGAATCGGACGAGATCGCGGAGTCGGTCCGCAACGCAGGTATCAGCGGCGCGGGCGGAGCCGGGTTCCCATCGTACGTGAAGTGGGAAGCGCTGGACGACGTCCAGTACCTGATGGTGAACCATCAGGAGAGCGAGCCCAACTTCTACGGAGACAAGTGGTTACTTCAGAACCGAGCCGAGAAGCTGGCACCGTTCCTCGAGGTACTCTCGGAGCGATTCGTCGATACCATCGTCATCGGGGCGAAAGCGAAGGATCGGAACGTGTGGATGACCGAGTTCGAGGCGACGACGAACGCGACGACGTACGGTCCGGACGAACTGCCGATCGACGTCGAGCGAGAATCCGGCATCGTGATCGCGTACACGGACGACAAGTTCCAGTACGGAATGGAGCAGGTACTGCTCTCCACGGCGGCGGGGACGACGGTCGGCGGCGATAACGTGCCGACAGACCACGGCTGGATCGTCCACAACACCGAGTCCCTGTACAACGTCTCTCGAGCCCTCGTGGACGACGATCCGGTCACTCACAAACTCGTCCACGTCGGGCTCGACGTGCCCCAGCACCGGTTCCTTCTGGCCCCTATCGGAACCCCAGCGTCGACGTTACTCGAGGCGGCGGGGACGTCGCTCGAGGAGGCTAGCGACAAGGTAGTGCTCGAGGGTGGACCGGGGTGGTGTTTCGAGATCGACGACGACCTCGACGAGTTTTCCGTGACCAAAGCGACGAACGGCCTGTTGCTGGCGACCCCCGAGACCGTCGAAGCGAACACACGCGGCGAGGATCGCGTGGACCTCCTCGGCGTCGACGACTGGGACGAGCGACGACACGAGACAGAACCGTCGACGATCCGTCCCGATCGCGTCCGAATTCCGCTGATCACCAATCCAGCGTACGAGGGACTCGTCCAGCCGAGCGCGCCGATCGTTCTGAAAGGCGAGTCCGTCTCGGTCGGCGAGCGGATCGCGGATCCGGCCGCGGACGGTATCAGCATCGCACAGCACGCGTCGATAGACGGGACGGTAACGGACGTGACCGAGACCGAGATCGTAATCGAACGCGAGTAACGGCACGGACACGCGAAAACAGCACGACGAAACCACCACACGTATGAAACGAAACTCAGAGGTAGACTTCGGGCACGAGTCCCGAAGCATACCAGCGATTCCACACAGCGAACACGCGGACGTGATCGACTCCTCGGAGATTGCCGGAGACGACCAGCCACGAGCGTTGGCCGCGATCATCGATAGACTACGGACCGCCGGTGCCGAGCGAATCAGCATCGTCGTCGAAGACGAGTCCGGCCACCAGTACCTCGAGAACGGCGAACTCCTGCTCGAGGTCAAGACGATCTACGACCACTGGGGGATGGAAGAACGGCTCCGTCGGCGGTTGGAGGCCGTCGGCGACACGGTCCGGTGGAACGGTCAGGTGTACGACTTCGACGCGCGGGTCGGTCCCGAAACAGTCGCCACCGACTCGCTGATTCTGTACGGCCGCTTCCGTGACCATCGAGGCAACACGCGAACGGGAGGCAGCGTCGACGTCACACGACGTGACGAGACGCCGTCCTGACGTCCTCCCACGGCGAAAGCCGCAGGCTTTCCTCGCACTGAACGCGCGTGTAAAGGCGGTCGCGTCGATCGACACGTGTCGTCGGACGACAGGCGGCGGAGAGACTAAGGACGAGCAGGGTGACGTCGTGTTATGGAGCGGCGTAAAGTGCAGCAACTCGGAGGATCGACGCTGGCAGTAAGTCTACCGCGGGAGTGGGTCGAGGAGAACGGCGTCGAGAAAGGCGACGAAGTGTACATCCCGGTCAACCGTGGTAGCCTGCGCGTGGTCGCCGAGTCGGGACTGCAGAATCAGACGACGGCGACGATTCACGCGAAGGACCTCGGCGAGGACGCCGTCGAGCGCGCGATCATCGCACAGTACGTCCTCGGTCAGCGGACGATCCGGATCACCCACGCAGACGGGACGCTCACGGACGGCCACATCAACGGCGTCTACAACGCCGAATCACAGCTCATGGGGCTCGGAATCGTCGAAGAGGCGACCGACGACATCGTCGTCCGCTGCTCGGTCGACCCTGCCGACTTCACCCTCGGCGAGTTACTCGAGCACCTCGAGTCGATCGGTCGAGCGATGCGCGACGACGCGATGAAGGCGCTCGCGTACAGCAACGCGGACCTGGTCCAGAACGTAGCCAGCCGGGAGCGACAGGCGAATCGTATCTTCGTGCTCCTGTTGCGACTCATCTACACCGGATCCCGGGACCCGCTCGTCGCCCAGAAGATCTGCCTCGAGGACGACCTTCCACTGATCGCCTATCGTTCGATCGCCAAAAATCTCGAGCTCACGGCGGACAGCTCCCAGAGTCTCGCCGAAATCGCCGTCGAGATGGACCAGCGTGGGGTCGACGTCGACCAGGCCACGATGCGAGAGATCAATCGCCTGGTCGACCGAATCGACGAGATCGCAACGGAGAGCGTTACAGCAGCCATCGAGCGCGATTACGACCTCGCGATGACGCCACGCGAACGCTTCGAAACGATCGTGGACCACAAAAACGCGATCCTCCAGGGTCTCGAGGGAACGAACGCAGAGGAGGTCGCTTACGCTCGAGATGTACTCGTTCGATTGCGGCAAATCGCCGAGTATTCGCTCCGAAACGCCGAGATCGCTGCGAATCTCGCGATGGTCAGCGACTCCAGATACGTCTCGATCGGCGATCGAACTGAGCCGTGACGGTCACTGCGCGCCGTCCGTCGCCTGCTCTCGCTCCCGGAGTTCGACCCGGCGAATCTTCCCGCTCGAGGTTTTCGGGAGGTCGTCGACGAACTCGACCCGACGAGGGTACTTGTACGGTGCCGTCTCCGACTTCACGTGCTCCTGAATTGCTTCGACGAGGTCGTCGCTTTTCTCGTGTCCTTCGGCGAGTACGACGTAGGCTTTGACGACGTTGCCACGCTCCTCGTGGGGGCTGCCGACGGCTGCGGCTTCGGAGACAGCCGGGTGCGACACGAGGGCGTCTTCGACCTCGAACGGTCCGATGCGGTAGCCCGACGAGATGATGACGTCGTCGGCCCGGCCTTCGAAGAAGAAGTAGCCGTCCTCGTCCCGTCGGGCGAGGTCGCCGGTGCGGTAGTACTCGCCACTGAACGTCCGCTCGTCCAGGTCGGGTTTCTCGTAGTAGCCGTCGAAGATCGCCGGGCAGTCGACGGGCGCAGCGATCTCGCCGATCTCACCGACGTCGACTTCCTCCTCCGATTCGGTGTCGATGATCGTCGTCTCACAACCGGGAAGCGGTTTTCCCATACTGCCGGGCTTGACGTCGATACCGGGATAGTTTCCGACGATCGCGGTGGTCTCCGTCTGTCCGTACGCTCCGCGTGGGGTCACGCCGAGGGCCTCCTCGAACGTCTCTATCGGTTCACGATTGAGCGGCTCGCCCGCCGACAGCGCGTCTGTAAGCGCGAGATCGTACTCGGAGAGGTCTTCCTGGGCCCACATCCGGTACTGCGTCGGGACCGCACAGAGTTTGGTCACTCCCTCCTGTTCCATCAACTCGAGGAACCGAACCGGTTCGAACTCGCCGTCGTAGACGAACTGCGTCGCACCCGTCGTCAGGCCGACGCCGACCGGACTCCAGAACCACTTGGCCCATCCGGTGCCGGTCGTCGCCCACAGCAGTTCGTCCTCGAGGTCTCCGTCACGCCGTATGCCCCACCAGTAGGGGGCGTTGATCGATTCGAAACATCGCATCCACCGGTGTCGGTGCATCACGGGCTTTGGCCGTCCCGTCGTCCCGCTGGTGTAGTTGATCGACATCGGATCCGCAGCGCCCAGTTCCGGCCCGTCGTGACTCGAGTCCCGTCCCTCGAGGAGGTCGGCGAACGACTTCCAGCCGTCCCGAGTGCCGTCGAGGACGATCGTCCGCTCGAGCGGCGTCTCCTCGAGGACCGGTTCGACCATGTCGGTCAACGATTCGTGAGCGACGATCGTCGTCGCATCGCAGTCGTCCGCCCGAAAGCGGACGTCCTTCGGCGCGAGCATCGACGAGCACGGGACGACCAGCCCGCCTCGTTTCAGTGTACCGAGCTGAACGGCAAAGGCGTCCGGATGTCGTGGCAACAGGTGCATCACGCGATCTCCCTTCCCGACGCCTAACTCGGCGAGTGCGTTCGCAAATCGGTTCATGTCCGCCCGGAGGTCGTCGTACGTTCGTTCAGCCCGCAAACCGTCCTCGTCGCGGAACCGAACGGCGGCTCTATCGCCGAACGACCTCGCGTGTGATTCGATCGTATCGGTCAACGAGTAGTCCGTCGGCACGTCCCACTCGAAGTCCTCGAATCCCGTCTCGTACTCGCCAGCAGTGTCTGTCGACATGGCTCGTCCAGAACCATGTGAAGATCACACATAATTGTTGGCGTGGACGTTCGATACTGCCACAGTCACTTGCCGCCTGTTTCCTCGACGTATCAGTCAGCGTATCTGTGCATACTTTTAAGTGACAGAAAAGCTACTAGCGGCGTGGATGTTCAGATTCGAGTGCCCCCAGTGTGCGACGACCATCGCGAAAGCGGACGAACCGTACGTGTGCCCGGAGTGCGGGTACGCACCACCACACGGTTCCGATTAGCGTTCCGACGGAACGACGCGGTTGCGCATCATCGCCAGGCTCGACGATGCCAGCGTTCGCGTAGTCAGCGGCGGCGACACCCCGCCACGTGGCCATACCGATCTTCTCGCGGGGATCATCGGTCGAGGCCGACGAGGTTCCTTGCTCGACGACCGTCTGATGGTGACGCTGGAGCGAGCAGTCGCGCTCGCCGAGGCGGCTGACGTCGCCACGCTCGTCGGCGACGATCTGGACCTCGACCTCGAGACGCCGAGGAGTCGAAATCGATTAAAAGTGACTGACTCGACTCGCCGCAGCCCACGGATCGGGCGGTGCATTCGCCGGTATCCGGCCGGTCCAGGCGCGATCCCCGCGCACGCGTCCGGCGAACGGCCACCGCCTGTCGTTCCAGGTCTCTTCGTCCGTCGCCGTGGCGGCAGCCGCCCGCTCGCGGTCGTACAGGTGAGCCCCGATGGCTGCGACGATGGCAGCGACCTCCTCGTCCGTCGCGGTGTCGGGCACGTCGAGTGTCACGTCCGCGGAAAGGGTGTCATCGTCGAGTTCGGGCGCTGGTAGCTCGTCGTCACCGGGTATGGAGAGTTCTTTCGAAGCCATTGGTATCGTGTTTCTCGTCGCACTCGTCTCGGTCGATTCGTGCTCGGTTCGCGGTTTTCACCGAAACCTTCCCGATTGTTCCTGTTAGATTCGTCTATCGGATCCCACGTTAGTTTTTCGGAACGCGCAACGCTGGCGACCGGAAGGGAGACCGTCAACACCCCGATCGAAACGACGACAGATGATCAAGCGAATTCGGCGAGCCGCACCGACTGCGTCGTTTCGATCCACGCGAGCGGGTTTTCCGAGTCGTAGATCACGACACGTTTGTCCGTCGTGTACGACTCGACCGTTCCGTCCGTTCTCGAGGTATCGTGCTCGCTTTTGCCGTCAGATTGGTCACTGCCGCCATCGGAGTCGGACATCTCGTTCACCACGGAATACGATATGGGCCGCCACGTTATAATTCTGCCGCGGCCGATGTATCGACGGCGGTGGTCAGACTGACGGGAGATTTATACTACCAGACGTCCGACTGTTACCTGCTCATGACGGAACACGTCATCTACGAACAGGAGAACGATGTGAGCACCGTTCGACTGAACCGGCCGGATAAACTGAACTCGCTTTCACTCGAGATGTGGGACGCGATTCCCGCGTACATTCGGCGGGCGCGCCGAGACGGTGCACGTGCGGTCGTCCTCACCGGAACGGGACGAACCTTCTGTGCTGGCGACGACATCGGTACGCTCGACGAGATCGAATCCGAGTGGGACGTCCGCGAGTTGACCGAGACGGCCTTCGAGTGTTTCCGAACGATCGAACGGGCACCGATCCCGGTGATCGGCCTGGCGAACGGATCGGCGTACGGTGGTGGGTTCGAGCTCCTGCTCTCCTGTGACGTGACGGTCGTTCCGGAGGACGCTACGTTCGCGCTCCCAGAGGTGCAGATCGGTGCGTATCCGTTCTACGCGACCAAGCGTCTCGCACGTCTCATCGGAAAGCAACGCGCGATGGAACTGTCTATCGCCGGTCGGGAGATCTCCGGAACGACGGCCGCCGACTGGGGTGTGTTCGCCCGTGCGGTTCCCGAAGACGAGGTGAGCGACACGGTCGACGAGTTGCTCGACGGCGTCCGCGACGGATCTCCCGGCGCGATCGACGTCACGAAATCGTGGCTGAACGCGAGTCTGCGATTCCCCGGTGAAGACGACGCCATGCGAAGCGGGTTCGGCTACCTCTATGCGGGTCCAGACGCACACGAAGGCGCATCTGCGTTCGTCGAGAACCGAGACCCGGAGTACACCGGGACGGAGTGACGCCCTCGCCAACCGTCGGGGTGGCGTCCGTCATCGCTCGAGAGCGTTCCCGCGAACGAACTCGATCGCGTCGTCCATGGCTGCACCGGGGCCGAACACCGCCGCGACACAAGCCTCGTAGAGGGCCTTTTCGCCCGCGTCGGGAACGATCCCACCGACGAGCGTCTCCTCGAACGCGTCGGACTCTTTCAGCCATCGGCGATCTTCGGCACGAGGGTATCGTGCGTTCCGGCGGGATCGAAATACCGAGGACGTCGACGTCCTCCTGAACCGCCGTCTGGACGACTTCTTCGGGCATCTCGTGGGGACCGGAGTAGACGACTTCGAACCCCGCATCGCGGAACGTGCGAGCGATGACGTGGGCACCACGGTCCAGACCGTCGAGTCCGACTGTCGGGATGAACGCCCGATCGTCCAGACGACGCTACCAGATGGTCCCCGCTCTCGACGGACACACCGTGCTCATCGGTGCCGCTGGATTCTTGTATTCGGCATTTCGGGCCAGTGGAGTCCCGCTCGAGGACTCGTTTGGCAAACGCTGTCTCCATTTCCGTACTGTCACCTACCGGCCGAAAACTGATATACCGTCGTTTCGTTTGTGTCGGTATGCCGTTACTGGTACCATTCGATGGATCGACGCTATCGCAAGCGGCACTCGAGCGTGCAGTCGAGTTCGGCGAGTGTCTCGATCGGAACGTCGTCGTCCTGGCGGTCGTTCCGGAAGACGAACGGTATCTCGAAGATCGCTGGGGTGAAACCGATCCGGAGCTAATCGTCGAGCGACTTCGAAGTCGTGCCCACGAACTCGTTCCAGAGGCGACCTTTCGGGTGGAACGGCCGACCGATCCCGAAGACGAGCCCTACGCCGACGCGACGATGAACGTAGTACGTGCGATCCGTGAAGTCGCTGGCGACATCGACGCCGACGTCGTGTTCGTCGGGAGCGAGAACGCCGGTCGCGTCTCGACGCCGGTCACGAGCGTCGGCGCGCCGGTCTCGGAGGACCCTCGATACGACGTTCACATCGTCCGCCACGCGGAGTAACGTGCCGTAGCCGGCTCCAGCGCTCGAGCCGACGTACCTTCGGACAGCCCCGCCAGAACCTGCCCGTTCCGCTATGGAATACCGGTACAGGACGAGAAGCGGCGGTTTTCGTGCACTCTCACGGCCCGTTGGGGCACAGACGTCCTCGAACGCGGCGAACACGCCGATCGCCGATCCGCGAGTCGACCGGGACGAGGTGCTCGTCGACGTGGCGTCGACGGCAGCTACCCATCGCGTCCAACCGACGAGCTACGACTCCAAAGGACGGTGCTAGATCTCCGACTACAGCTTTGCTCTAGCGCGGCGGTGCTGGGCGAGGATGGTAGAGCAAGTGACACCGTTCCCGAACGATCTCCGTCCAAAAACACGTCTCGAGGAGCACGACGCAGAGTGAGTTCTCTATCGTGAAACGATAATAAACTCGTGTATATTTATTATCTCGAGATCGATTTCGATACCGCCAACGTATGTATTTCGCATACTACTAATTTTATTGATAACTATGGCGGCCACGGACCGTCATTGGGCACTTTCGTGCTACAGTGGCCGGAATCGGCGATACATGTCGGTTCTGATACTATCGGACGTAACTGTGTGAAGATTCTCGCCACCCCGGGACGGCGAGAATCTTTCACGACTTACGTCCGGCAGTATGACCACTTCGATGAGGAGAGTGTATGAATCGACTGAGTTGATACTGGAGAAGTAAGCCGCTATCGATTACGATTGGATGATTTGTGCCATACGAACCCGCTAAAGACGACCCAGCTCAGGACGTCTCACTCGGATCGGGACGGAACGACGCCACGCAAACGACACGTAATTATCTGAAATATGTTATATATTACGGCCGCGTATTCGTCGTCGACGAGCGTCGTTCAGCGACTCGTCGACGGCAGCAGTTCCAATCTGTTACAAGTGTATTTATTCTGTATAGTTAGGGGACTCATCACCGAATAATATTATTAACTACCTTATTTAGAAAACAAATTTCTAGTTTAATATATCGAGTGAAATTCTACGGATCACCCGACCTGTGGAAATTCATTCCGGCATCACCACGACTGAGGACGATCACCCGTTCCACGTACGCTATTCCCACGTACCCTATGCGAATCCACGCGCGTTCGTTTGCGACCGATCCGTCGTGTTCTACCGTCGCCACCCACCGGAACACGTCAGGCCGATCTCGCTCCCTCGAGTCGGTTCACTTCACAGAATTGTGAGGCGGATGCCACGGGGTCGTCCGAAAATCAAAGATTTCCGTGATCACGAGAATCGGAGATTCTCGAACGACCTGACCCCGATACCCCTCCTGTCGGAGCACGAGACGACTCCTCGATTCGCCGTCACAGCCCTCGACCTCGGGGCAAGTTGAAAACCGCTCGTGTGTCCGTCATGCACGACCTGTGTTCCGTTATAGGGAAATAGAACCTCACGTCGCGTATGCGCGGGGAGCCAGGGACGCACAGATCCAGACGCGTTTCCACTCGAATGCGAGCACGTCGACGTGATTCGCCTGTAGTGGCGCGGAGGTCGACGAATGCGCACTGACAGTCGATTCAGTCCACAACGGCAGTTCGACGAGGCGGTAGCTGCGATGCTGGTCGGCGGCGAGTTGAGCCCCCGACCGTTCGATCGAGTTGCCCTCACGTGGTTCGAAGCCGTTGCACTCCTCGATACCGACGCCGATCGACTCCTGGCGTCGTCCATCGACGCCCCCTTCGGTTCTCGCCAGCAGCGCGAGCTGGACGCGACCGGAGTTGTTCCGACCGGTGGCTTCCTCCGAAACGCGGTGGGACGTCGTTTGGCTCCGTACGACAGTTATCGATCGAATGGAATACGACGTGCCCTGACCGATAATCGCGTCTTTCGTCGAGTGTCCTGCGACGCCTGGGCCACAGAGACCGCCGTCGAGATCCTCGTGGTATCGACGTTTCGCACTCGTATCCCCTGAGAACCCATAATTTACTTCCAATTTATCCTACATTATTAAAATTTATACACGTAACAATATGCCCCATTTACGTGTGATACACTCGAGGGGCTAGCCGTCCCCAGGGGGACTGAGAGACGATGAGAAAATACGACGATAGCAACTCACGCCGTGAATTTATACAGAAAGGGGGCCTCGCAGCGAGTGCGCTCGCACTCGGGGTTACGGCCACAGGTACCGCGACTGCACAGCAAAACGAGCGTGCACTGGTATTCTCGTACAACTACCTTCCAGAGACGGACTTTACCGTCGTCGGTCAGCTCAGGAAGAGTCTCACTGTCGACTTGCTCGAGGTCGACGGAGAGACGGTCGACGAAATCTCCCAGCCCGACGAGTGGAACGGTCACGTCATCCGATACGACGTGGACGGAGGAGCGGATGTAGCGGGTATCACTACCTTCCTGTTCTTGCAGAATCAGACCCTGGACAGCGGCGACACCGCGTCGACTTCCGCCGATGCATCGATGTTCAGTTCGGATCTGAACCTTCTCGATACGTCGATCGACGAATGAACTACACTACCTACAGGAGGTTCAGCGGGTTCAGCATGTCGACGAACTCGAGGACGCTGTCTTGCGTGTACTTGATGACGTCGACGATGAGGTATTCCGTCTCGACGATGAGTTCTTCGGTGTAGACGATGCGATCTGCCATCTCGCCGATGCGATCGGCCATCTCGCCGATCTGATCTTCGGTGTAGAGAACGCCGTCGAGGCTTTCGAGGTACAGCACTTCGCCGGTCTCGTCGAGCACCATGACGACCTCGTCGATCTGACAGCAGCCGTTCGGCTCCTGGAACAGGTAGAAGGTACTCCCGTCCGGGAGCGGTGCGTAGATGAACGATTCACCGAAGTACGTCTCCGCGTAGGAGAACGTCGTTCCCGGTTCGAGTTCGAGTTCGTAGGAGTCGTCGGAGGTCTCGGCGCTGGCGGTGTTCGTGGCGGCGACGGCGGCTCCACCAGCGACGGCGGCGGTACCGAGTTTCGAGAGCAGCGTTCTGCGATTCATAGTGAGTGTTCCTGCCCAAGTGACCATCGTAGTGTTGGGCTATATTGCATCGGATGTACAATACATGTTTAAGACTGTCGATTCACCGTTTCGAGGCCTGTTGTGTACATTATCGCCGGTATCCAGTGGCTCGGCTCTTTCGAATCGCCTCCCGATCGCTGCTGTGTGGGCGATAATTTCGCGCGTGTGAAACGTGCGCTCGTCGTCTCTACTCGCCTTTCGTTCCGATCTAAAACCGTCCGTCTCGGGACCACCGTCAGTTTCACCGACCTGTTGTTTTGCAGAGTATTTACAATATTGTATATCTCGAGAGGTCGTGGCAATCTGGGAGACACAGACACACAGCGTTCCGCTCGAGTATACTCGCCGTCGGTTACAGGCGATCGTTACAGTGGACCGGATCAGTCGACGCCGCCGACGCCACTCGAGGCGTCGGGGAGGTCGTAGGCCTCGGCGTCGATGTCGAGCTCCTCGAGTGCGGCCTCGAGGTGGCTGTCGTGGGCGTAGTCGGCCCCATCTTCCTCGCGGATGCGCTGGGCGGTCGCGAGCACCTCGCCGCGTCGATCGTCCGGAACGTCGTACTTGTCGGTCGAGAGTTCGACGATCAGGCCGTTGTTGTCGTTCGTGTACAGCGAGTGGAAGATGCCGCGGTCGAAGACGTTGTAGCCACGGCCGTCTTCCTCGAGCGCCGCCACGACGTCCTCGAAGTCCTCGGGGGCGACCGAAAACGAGAGGTGGTGGACGCCACCGACTGGCGTTCGCAGTCGGCCCTGATTCGAGGGGCGGTCGTCGCTGACGAACACGGTGAGGATGCGCCCGTCGCCGGTGTCGAAAAACAGGTGCGTCTGCGAGGGGTCGTCGAGGTTGGGCTGGCGCAAGACGAGGGCCATCCCGAGGAGGTCGCGGTAGAACGCGATCGTATCCTCGGCGTTCGATCCCCAGATCGTAACGTGGTCGGTGCCGGTCGTCCGAAACGGGCTCTCCGGGGGCGTTGCGGTGACGGGATATTCGGTATCGTCGTCTGTCATCGCCCCAGAGTAGTCGGCGGTGGTGGATATACCTGCCCCACGGCTCGAACTGCTGTCCCGACGTCTGCCGTCCGACTCGTTCCAGTGCCACCGTTGGTATCGTCGCTCGGCGAGGTTCTCACGACGGCGAACGCATCAGGAACGTGAAGTAGGTCGATCGCTGACGTATATGCATGAAACTCTCTGCGGCCGTAACTGCCGTGGCCACGACGTTACGTCGCCGCCCCGCCGATCTCCTCCCGTTCTACGTGCTCGGGATCGCCGTGCCCGCGATCACGCGCGTCGGCACCTTCCTGGGGCTCGCCGTCGGCTACCTCTACCTCGAGACCACCGGCCGACTCGAGACGGTCCGTGGGGAACTCGCGAGTCGCGACCTCTCCCCGCCAGATCCCGAGGCGCAACCGGAGGCGTTCGCCGAGTGGGCGGCCGACCTCGACCCGGTACTCGAGGCGCTGTTCCCGCCGGCCGTGGTCGGCATCCTCGCCGTTACGGCCGTCGTCACCGTCATCGCGGCTCTCCTCCTCCACGTCGGCGTCGCTGCTGGCCAGCTGGCCGCCTGCGACGCTCGCCTCCGCGACGAACGCGGACTGGCGGCGGGGATCGCGGGCGTTCGCCGCCACTGGCTGTCGTTTCTCGGGCTGTTCGTCCTCGAGGCGAGCCTGTGGATCGTGGCGGCGCTTGCGGCGGCACTGTTCGCAGGGGCAGTCGCACTGGCCACCGTCGTCCTCACGGGCGAGACGGCCATCGGCGTCCTCGCCGCACTGCTGGGGTTCGTTCTATGGATCGTCGTCGTCGCCGTCGTTCGGGGCGTGTTCGCGTTCGCGCCCGTCGCCGTCGTCGTCGACGATGGCGGGATCGCCGGGTCGCTCACCGGAAGTCTCGGCTTCCTCCGGCGGCGACCCGTCGAGGCGGTCTTCTACTACGTGAGTGCGATCGCTGCCATCGTGGGATTTGCCGGCATCTTCTCGCTGCTTTCGGCTGGAAGCGCCGGGAGTCTCGGCTCGCTCGTCGTCGCACTCGTGGTGTTTCCGGCGCTCGACCTCCTGAAGACGACGCTGTACGGCGCATACCGGGGTTCGATCTCACCGCCGTCGTCACCGGATCGGACGTTCCGGACGCAACTCGCCGCAGGAGTCCGTCGCGGCTGGGCCGAACTGTCCACGTTCGTCCGTGACGCGCCCGGCGTTCACGTCGTCGCAGTCGCCGTCACAGTCGCTGGCTTCGCGACGGGATGGCTGCTCGCCGGACCGTTCGTCGGCGTCGTCGAAACGTCGATCGCCGCCCGACTCGAGGGGCATTTCCCGCCCACTGCGGCGATCCAGCTCTTCGTGAACAACTGGACCGTCGCCCTCACGACGGCCTACGCCGGCGTCGCACTCGCCGTTCCGGCGGCCGCCTCACTGGCGTTCAACGGCTTCGCCATCGGGATCTACGCCCGCCTCGAGGTCGACCTCCCCGAACTGATCGCGTTCATCCTCCCCCACGGAATCCTCGAGATTCCGGCGATCGTCGTCGCCGGCGCACTCGGCATCCACCTGGGCGTCGTCGCCTGGCGGACGATACGCGGGCGACTCGAGCGGTCGGTGGCCGCAACGGAACTGGAACGGGCGTTCTGGGTGCTCGTCGGGATCGGGCTGGTGCTCGCCGTCGCCGCACTCGTCGAGGGATTCGTGAGTCCGTACTACTTCCGATTCGTCTAGTGGCTCGATCAGGAGTCGCCGAGTCGTCGAGGGCCCGATCGGACGTCGTTGGCGTCGTCGTCGGACAACCAGACGAACGCGGGCACGTAACAGAGCCAGGCGACGACGTACGCGCTTCCGATACCCACGCTGCGTGTGTCGATGCCGGCGAGGAACCCATCTACCACACCGACGACGAGTACCATCCCGACTAGCACCGGGAGGGACGGGCGATCGAGCCAGTCGTACACGACTCCGACGAGCGACCCGACCACGTACCCGACGACGTACCGAGCGGACGCCGCGATGGCGACGTTTCCCCAGAAGAGCGCCGATACCGAGAGGCTGGACTCGATCCCGAACGCATCGAGCAACGCCGTCGCGATCTCGTAGAACGACGCCTGGCTTTGCAGGAGACTCACGACTGCGAGTGTCGCAGTCAGCAGGCCAACGATACGGCCGGCGTTGACGCCGGTTCTGGCTGGATCACTCCGTTCGACCATACGACGGGGAAGTCACAGCAACGTCCTTCGAGGGCGATCGGTACTGACCCGACTCACTTCAGTCGGACGGCAGTCCCGTACGCGATGACTTCCGACCCGCCGTTTGCGATCTCGGAACTCTCGAGTCGAATGTTGACGACGGCGTCGGCGTTCATCGATCGGGCGTCGTCGGCCATGCGCTCGAGGGCCTCGTCGCGGGCGTCGCTTAACAGTTCGGAGTAGGCTTTCAACTCGCCGCCGGTGATGTTCCGGATGCTCTGTGTGATGTCTCTGCCAACGTTGCGCGCTCTGACGGTGTTGCCTCGAGCGATACCGAGCGTCTCTTCGATCTCGTGACCGGGGACCGTTTCAGTGGTGACGAACTCCATATGAAAAATGTCTAAGTTAACAGTAGTTAAATTTTCCGCTCGAGTCGGACTATCACGGCGATCCATTCGTCTACGATCGATTTCGATCGGGAGAAGGTGTAGACTGGAACGACCGTTCTCCCCGCCTCGAAGACGAAGCCGATTCTGTGAAAAACACGACGCAGCACATCGTCGCTAGAGCACTGGAAGCGATGGAGAACTACTACGAGTACGGCGACTACAACCATCCTAGTCACGCCAAAGACGGCACGTACCCGCTTCGCACCAGCTCCACAGAAGGGGACGACCTCTCGCTCATCGGCGATGGTGACGTTCCGAATCAGAACGAGCAGAATACTTGTATACATTGTAAACATAGCAGACACCATGGGAACGATATCAACACGGGTTCCGGATGATCTCGAGGGGGAACTCGAAGAATACCTCGAGGAAGAACGTCTGGATCGGAGTACAGCAGTGCGAAAACTTCTCTCGGAGGGACTCCAGGAGTGGCGTCGTGAACAAGCCCTCGAACGACTCGCTGCCGATGAGATTACGCTTACGAAAGGCGCCCAGCTCGCAGAGATGTCTGTCTGGGAATTTGCCCAACTCGCGAAAGATCATGACATCACGTGGGTCTCGGACAATCACCTCGAAGACGATCTCGAGGACCTGTGAATGTGGGTTTTTGACGGTACACCGCTAATCTACCTCGCGAAGGCCGATCAACTCCAACTCGTCTCCGATCTTAACGGCGAATGTTATAGAGAATCGAGGCGAATACACCCGCCTTCCCGTGAAGGACGAGTGTTCCGGTCGCTTGGGTCGGAACCGAGGACTGAACAGGCGGGTGATGAAGCCGACACTCCGACAAACAATCCACCAGTTACACCACGGCAGGATATGCCACAGCTATTAAATAACACGATTTCATAACAATAAGTACCGGATGTTGACGACACGCCGTACCTACGTCTGCCGCATCCAGAACCACTCGCAAGTGGCTGATGCGCTTGATAGACACGGATGGTCAGCATCCAAACTCTGGAACGTTGCGAACTACTACGCCCGCCAACAGTGGGACGAAACCGGCACAATCCCCGACGAAAACGAACTCAAACGCGAACTGAAAACCCACCCCAAATACACGGGACTGCATAGCCAGTCCAGCCAGAACGTTTTAGAAGAACTTTCTGGAGCGTTCAGTTCGTGGTTCGGCTCCGACGACGACCGGGACAACCCACCGGGCTACCGCAAACAGAACTACTACGACGACGATGGCAACAGAGTCCACGAAGAACATCCGCGCTCGACGGTGACGTGGAAGAAGAACGGCATCCGCCACGACACGAAACACGACCGAATCCGCCTGAGCAAAGGCAAAAACCACAAAGACGGACGCGACTTCATCCTCTGTGAGTACCAGGCTCCACCAGACGCCGAAGTGGAGAACATTCAACAAGTGCGTGCCGTCTACACCACTGGAAAAGGCCGGTGGGAGTTGCACGTCGTCTGTGAAGTGGAAATCAACGCAGCGTCACCCGGCGAGAACACGGCAGGTGTCGACCTTGGTATTTGTAATCCTGCCGCCGTCGCGTTCCCTGACGACGCCCTGCTCTATCCGGGCAACACGTTGCGTGAAGACAAGCACTACTTCCAGCAGGCAGAGTACCAGACTGCAGGCGACCACGGCCCCAGCCAGAAGGCACAGTGGGCGCGTGAAAAGCGTGCCCGGCGGAAAGACCACTTCCTGCACGCCCTGTCGAAAGACATCGTTGAACGATGCGTCAACCACGACGTAGGCACACTTGTTGTCGGTGACCCGAGCGGTGTTGATGACGATGATTGGGGCAGGCACGGCAACAAGCGGCTTGATAACTGGGCGTACAAGCGGCTGATGAACCTCATCGACTACAAAGCCCGTGAGCGTGGAATTGAGGTGGAGATGCCGGACGAACGCGGTACGTCGTCGTCGTGTAGTGTCTGTGGCCACAAAGACCGGGATAGTCGTGTTGAGCGTGGCCTGTGGAAGTGCGACCGTTGTGGCGTCGTCGCGCATGGCGACGTGAACGGAGCCGATAACATCAGACAGAAAACGCTAACCGTGACTCCCCCACTCGGGGATAGCGGTAACGGCTGTTTGGCCCAGCCTCGCGTCATTCACTTCAGCCGGACTTACGGATTCCAACCGCGAGCAACCGCCGAGTGACGCGCAAACCCTAATCTCCCAACGCTCGGGATTCCCCCGCGTTCACGCGGGGGAGGAGGTCAACTCCCTCAGGAAATCCACTCAGAAGTCGTTGCCACCGGTCTGGAAGAAGGGTATACCGATGCTCGCCGCATCGAACAATGCATTGATGCTGGACTTTTTGAGGTCATCTCGGTTGACGACTCCCAGCTTGTGACCCGGTTACAACAAAACGGCTCTGTTGAAATCATTAGTGAGTTACAGGTTCAGTCGGTAGTTTGAGTAGATGCAGACCCTCCCAAAGTCTCGGTTGCTCCGATTTGTTGAGGAAGCATTTCAGTTAGCACAACGTGCCGTAGCTCGGTACTCCTCGAAGTTCTCGAAACAACGCTATACGCTCCATCAGCACATCGTTCTCCTGGGCCTCAAAGTTCGGAAGAACACAACCTATCGAACACTTCTCGACGAACTCATCGAGATGCCCCGTATTCGGAACGCAATCAATCTCACTGAACTTCCTGCCCCATCAACACTGTGCAAAGCGTTCGATAGACTCGATATGGCTGTCTGGCGAGTGCTGCTCAATCTCTCTGTTTCACTGCTTCCGACCAACGGCGTTGCGGGGATCGATGCTTCGGGATTCGACCGCAGTCACGCCTCGAAACACTACACGAAACGCTCCGAACTCACGATTCAGCAACTCAAGGTAACACTGCTCGTCGATTCCAAAGTGAACGCAGTCCTTGATTTACATGTGACGACGACACGAAAACACGATAGCCAGATCGCTCCGTCGTTGATCAAACGCAACCCCGAGACTATCGACATCCTGCTCGGAGACAAGGGCTACGACGACCAGAAAATCAGACGGCTTGCCCGTCAACACGGGATTCGTCCACTAATCAAGCATCGTGAGTTCACACCGCTTCACAAGGCATGGAACGCACGCTTAGACGCCGACCTCTACGGCCAACGGAGTCAATCAGAGACAGTCAATTCAACGCTCAAGCGGAAGTACGGTGCATTCGTCCGTTCACGACGCTGGTGGAAGCAGTTCCGTGAACTCGCTCTTGCGTGTCTCGTCCACAATCTCGACCGAACCCCCAAACGATCAGAACAGGATCTCTTCCCACCGAATGCGTCGTCAGAAGGTACCGAAGTTCATAATAACATCATTAACTGATTGTATTATAGCCCGTATGGAGAACAAGCAACGAACTGAGGGCAACCCTTTTGAGTTCGGCGCGATAGCCCTTGCTAACCTGTTACCGATTATCGGGTACTTCGTACTTGACTGGGAGTTTACCGCCGTTTTCATGCTCTACTGGGTTGAAATCGTCGCATTGTGGCTCGTGTACTGTGGCTTCGCTCTGTTTGCTCAGCGACGGAGTAACTACGAGGACCGAGAGCAGCAGATCCTTATCGCGCCTCTTGGAGATAAGTTCTGGAGCGATAATCCTCGAAAGATTGGTCCGCTTCCTCCGGTCTATTCGAGGAATTTGCGAGTGATCATCCCGTCCTGTGTTTTTATGATGCTCGCAAGCTTCGTACTTGGGTCCGCTCTGCTGGAAGGAACTACGGACCGTGGGATGCCGGGAGCCACAGTGGGTGATCCTGCGGCATTCTTCGCGAATTTTTCAGTGCTTACCTCACTACCAATATTCGGGACTGCAGTATTGTTTGTGCTTATACATTTCGTTACTATATATAGAATCTACGTTCGCTCACGTCAATACGAGGAGACGTCAGCGTATAGTATGCTTGAGTTACCTGCGCGTTTTATCCTCGTCTATCTCGGTGGACTCATAATGTTGGTTTTTGTGTTCTTCATCGGACTACTGATTGCGGAATTCATTGCTTCTGACTCACTTGCGGGGGTGCTCCCTTACGTACTGTTCGTGACGCTAAAACTCGCTCTCGAACGAGGTCGGTTTCACGCAGAACGATCGGCACCCGACGATGGATTCCCGTCGTGGTTCGTCCCGAACGAACTTCGTTCGGAACAAACTCAGTCGAGCTGAAGCGATGTGATCGCTCCTTCGGCGTTCTGCAAAATATATATATATATATATACGCGTGATAGGTTCATGGCCCCTCTGCGGTCAGTGCATCCCCTGTACTGAATGATACGTGCTTCACTGTATTGGTCGTGGCCGGGAAAGATGTGTCAACTCCTGAGGATTTCAACAGAGCCAACAAAACCCTAACTTGAGCGACGCCGATGTGGCTGTACTTGGCTGTGCTGAATCACGTGATGCAGTCGCGGTAATGGACGAAGCCTATGGAAGAACAGCTGCAGAAATCGAGGGCATCGAAACTCGGGGGACGGCCTACATTATTCTCCTGTGCGCTAAGCAGGGGGACATCACTATTCGTGAAGCGCGTGAGACAGTTGATTCGATGATCGAAGAAGGCTGGTACTGCGCACCAGACTTGTATACAAAGCTGGTTCGGAAACTCGAGTCATTCGAACACTGACGACGCGATCGCTGGCTACAGTTCTTCTATCCAATCTCTTGTGCTATAGAAAATATAACAAAACGAACTATTTATACCCGCCGGCGCGGCAGTGAGATTATGATCTTTCTGTTTGCCACGACCTCGCCCTCCTCCGGCGGTGGTCGCCGGTGACTCGAGCACCGCTCGTCGTCGCTCGCACGGAGTTTCGGCGGACGGTTCGAGTCGTCGCCGGCGACCGGACGAAACTGCTGTTCATGCTTGCGATCGCGGTGGTAGCGCTGGGGCCGGTCACGGTGCTGGGCACGGTGTTGCTCTCGGCGGCTGGCGAACAGGTCGCCGCGGGCGGGATCGACTCGAGTGTCACTTCGACGGTGATGGAGGCGACGGCCGGCATCGCCGCGCTCGCGTGGCTCGTTCTCACTGCGATGGCGACGATCCGAACGGTCACGACCGTCGCCGACGTCGACGAGCCGGCGTTTCTGCTGCTCTCGACGTCCCATCGGAACGTCGTCCTCGGCGTGACCGGTGCCGAACTGCTGACGTTTGCGACCTGGACGATTCCCCCGACGCTGGCACTCTCGAGTGCGTTCGCGTACGGTGCAGGGACGATCCTGCCCGTCGTACTCGCGCCCGCGTTCGTCGTGCTCCTGTTGTTCACTGCGGTTCCGATCGGGTTCGTCGTCGGCGTCTGGATTCGCCACCTGATCACGGTCTACGAACCGATCGCCCGGTATCGAACGCCGATTCTCGTCTCGGTCGGCGTCGCGTACTTCGCTGCGATCGCGATGGGCTGGCTGGAGACGATCACGTCGGTCCTGTTCGATCTCCTCGGAAACAGCCCGCTCGGCTGGCCGGGCTCCCTGCTGTTGCTCGCCGTCCCCGGACTCGAGCCGTCCGTCGGACCGCTCGTGGGCACCGTCGTCGGGTTCGCCGTCGTCGTCCCGCTGGCCGTCGGGGTGGGCGTCGTCTCCACACGGATCCACTGGTACTCCGATCCGGTGCGTTCCGACGACGAACCGGCGGAGACCCAGTCGTCCGATCGCCTCGGTGGACTGCTCTCCGGCCTCGATCGGCCGACTCGGACGGTGACGGTCACCGCGATCCGGCGGACGAAACGCGCCCCGGTCAAACTCCTGTACGCGGTCTACCCGCTGTTCGGCGCGGTCGCCTTCCTCCAGGACGTCGTCAGGACCGGGACGCTACCGTCGCCGCTGGCGGTGCTGTTCTGTCTCTACGTGGTCTGGGGCGCTGGCGTGTTGTTCACGCTCAACCCGCTCGGCGACCTCGGGCCGGGCCTTCCCGCCGTGTTGACGTCGACGATCTCGGGCCGCCAGGCGATCGTGGGACGGATCCTCGCCGGCGTCCTCGTCGCCGTCCCGGTTGGGATCGTCGTCAGCCTCGTCGCGGGTGCGGTGAGTCCGCTTTCGCTCGAGCAGACCGCCCTGTTGCTCGTCGCGACTGTCGTCGGTGCCGTCGTCGGCCCGGCGCTCGCAGCGGGCGTCGGCTCGCTGTTTCCCCGCTTTGGAAGCGTCAAGGTGACGAACGACCGCGAGGCGGTGATGCCGAGCAAGACGGCGTTTCTCGTCTACACGCTCGCGATCGCGCTGCCGGCCGCGGCTGCGGCCGTCCTGTCCGTCGACGCCGCTCCAGCAGTGCTCGCCGGCGTTCTCACGGCGCTTCTCTCGCTCGCCCCGTGGTTCGAACTGACGATCTCCGCACGTGCGATCACCGTCGTCGCGTCGATCGTGCTGCCACTCGGACTGCTCGCACCGCCGCTGTCGTATCGCTACGCCGTCCGACGGTTCGATCGGTACACGCTCGAGTGATCGGCGCGTAGTCGACGTAAACTCGAGGCCCGTCGGGAGTAGGATGATCAGTATCTCGGTGAGCTACCCTCGAGTTCGGAGTGAAACGGTCGCAGCCGCCGAACGTGCGTGTCGGACGGGTCGGGAAACTATTCCTCGAAGTAAGAATTATATCGGTGGCCACGCAAAACCGAGTATGTCCAATACAGAGTCTCCAGATGGTCCTCCATCCTTTGAGGATGCGTTTCGTGACGATGACGTCGAACAGCGCATCTACGGGACAATCCTTCAGACCCGCGAGCCTGCAACGGCGAGCGCTATCGCAGAGCAGGCCGATTGCGACCCAAAGACAGCCCGAAAATATCTGGGCTGGTTCAGTGACCTCGGGATCGTCACGCGTCACGACGGCCATCCGACGACCTACGAACGCAATGATGCATACTTCCAGTGGCGACGCATCAACCAGCTTGCTGCCGAGCACACCGTCGACGAACTCCAAGAGCACGTCCGCAACCTCACGACACGGATTACCGATTACGAAGACACGTACGATGCCACAACGCCGGCAGCCGTCGACGCCGTCGATGCTGCAGAGACGAGCGACGAACGGACGATCGACGATGTGTATAGCGACCTCGCCGACTGGGCGACCGCTCGAGACGAGCGCAAGCGCTACGAACGCGCCCGTCAGCAACGCGCTGGAGCTGAGACCGACCAAGCGTCCGGGTAATCCCATCGATGACGCCGCCTGCAGGAGATGGACGTAGCCCCGCGCCTATCGACCGCCCAGTTCTCGAGTTTCTCCAGACACGCCTCCAAGCCACAGCGCAGGTCGCTCGAGCGGCGATCACGGATGCGAGTGGACATCTCGAGCTCCGTGTGACACTCGCACCATCGTACTATCCCGAAACCGTAGAGGAGGCGAGTCTCACCGTTCGCTGGTACACGAACGACGACTTCAAAATTCATTACCGAGAGGTGCATCCGGACCACGCCTGGGAGTGCCGGTGGGACCGGCATCCGAACCCACACAATACGCGAAACCACTTTCATCCACCACCTACAGCCCCGACACCCGGCGAGGACAGTTCGTGGCCAAGCGATCATCGGGATGTACTGCAGCTCGTTCTCGATACCATCGAAGAACGAATTACCAGCTTGTGGGGCGACTGACATCCTCCCACGGCTAAAGCCCTGTCTCTTACCCATACGTCGGAGTCTCGCAAAAGTGGCGTTTCGGAGGCTCTCGAGACGGGCGTGAACGAACCGAGACCCACAGGAAGAGAGACGAGATCGACGCTCGGTACGGAGCGTAGTACTCGAGGCGACTGCTTTTGGATCCACAATCACGGATTTCACCCGACGAAAGACGCTGAATACTGGTATCTCGATCGCCACTCTCCGATGGATCGCTCGCAGACTGGTAGCGCAACTTGTGGGTAAGAGACAGGGCTAAAGCCGTGGGGTTCCCCCACTGGGGGTTGAACCCACGGAAACGGAGAGGTTCGCAGGTTCGTCGTCACGGTGGACGATGACCTGCGTTTCGGGCTGTGCCAGTACAGCCCCCGCCTCGGACAGCGGTTTCGAGAACTTGCCCAAGGCTCGTTTGCCGATATTCAGCGCACCATTCTTGTCGGCGTTGTCGTCCAGCCCACATTCGGGACACTCGAAGCGTCCCTGCGTCTCACGGACGCCCTCGCAGGCACACCGATTGCACGTCTTCGACGTGTCGTATTCATCGACCAATTGCACGTCGATACCCGCGTCGTGGGCTTTGTACTCGATGTAGTTGAGCAGGCGGGCGAACGGCATCTTATGGGTCTTGTCGTTGACGTACCGCCCCTTGTTGTTGTCCTTGCGAATTCCACCGAGGTCGCCCACGACGATGACCGCGTTCCGCTCCTCGGCGTCTTCCACGATGGAGCGAGCAATCTTGTGGAGGCGGTCGTCCACCTTCCGTGCCTCGGCGTCCCCGACACGCTCGACCACCTGCTGTCCGTGTCGGGGCTTCGCCTTCCCGATGGATTTTCGCAACTGCTTGTAGTGTTCGCGGATACGCCGAACCTCCTCGCCGTAGAACGTCGTTTTACGGTCAGAGAGGAACGCACAGGTAGCGACCCATCGTGCGCCCATGTCGATAGCCAGCACGTCGTCGTACTCGTCTTGAACGGTCACAGACCGCTTGACGACGAGATGCACGTACCAGTCACCGTCACGGCGCACTAACTCACTATCTCGAATATCGCCCTCACGGACGAGTTGTTCGTCCTTGTACGGGACGTGGGCTGGACACCAGATAGAGTTACCCTGTCCTTTCTCGGGGTCATAGACGGGGACTTTCACCCACCACGACGAGAGAACGGTGTCTTCGTCGTGAGACACGTCGAACACGTCGTTGCGGAGGACGACGGGTTGTTCGGTGTCGGGGTTCGGGTCTTTCTGTCGCTGGACTTTCGACGCCTGCTGGTCGGTTGCAGAGTACAGGTCGGCGTCTCCGCCGTGAACCGCCGTCTGGAACGCCTCGTACTCGCGGGCGAGCAGGTCGGTTTTCCTGTTGGTCAGCGAGTGGTGTTTGACTCGCACCGTGGTCGAGACGTTCCGTTGCATGACTATTCATACTCACGGACATAAGTACGTAAAGACATCTGGCACGTTGATCTCGTCCAGTGCACAGAGAGCAGCATCACGAAGTTCGTCAAGCGTTTCGAATAGGCGGTTGCCGAGTGATTGATCGAGTTGTCGCCAGCACTCTTCCGCGGGGTTCAGCTCTGGTGAACCCCGCGGAAGGTAACACAGTTCGATCGGAGTACCTTCAACGAACTCTTGGACTCTGTTCGCCGTGAAATACGAGGCGTTGTCGAGGACAACGCAGATTTTCTCGCCGAACTCGGTCTGGAGAGCGTCCAGAAAACGAATCGTCGTGTCGCTGTTGAAGTTCTCTTCGCAGGGGAGAAAGAACGTCTCATCAGTATCGCTGACTGCACCGAGAAGTTTGATGCTGTCCCACGCGCCCGTCACCGGGAGTGACGGGCGCTCACCCTTGGGAAACCATGCGTGAATCAGTGTCGAGAGAACCTGTCGCGTCTGATCAATGGCTAAGATCGTGTATTCGTCGTCCAGGTTGTCGCGCTTTTTTTGAACCCGTCTTGCCATGCTTCCTGTGCTCTCTCATCGGATTTGTGAAACTCCGGCCGGGCTGTCTTCCAGGACAGCCCGGCCTCGGTCATCAATCGTCGAACGTGACGCTCACTGTACTCAACGTCGAATTCCTCGGCGAGATAGTGACGAGCTAGTGGAACGGACCACGCAGGCGCGTCAAGTCCAACTTCCTCTGGAGACTTGTGAAGCGCTTCAACGAACTGTTCATGCTCTTTGTCGGAGAGTTTTGAGGGCCTTCCTGAACGGTGCTCGTCGTAGACGACCTCCTCGAACGGCTCGTCGGCGAGCCGTTCGAGTCGATCAAGCCACCGCGAGAGCCAGCCAGCAGTGTATCCATAGCGTTCAGCGACCTCTTGTAGCGTTGCACCGTCTTCTTCAAGGTAATTGATCGCCGCCATGAGCCGTTGTGATGGCTTTTTTCCCTCGACCTCCGCCAAGGCCTGGCGGAGGTCTTCGGTAGAGACGTTGTCGAGAGAGGTCATATCGGAGTAACGTGCTTTTCTTTGAAATATTTTTGGCTGACAGTATCACCTGCTTGGGCATCGATGTACTCCTCGATGACTTCGCTGGACACGTCGCCCGCGCTTGAGACGAAGTACGAGCGCGTCCACAGCGACGGCAAGCCGAAATCGAACTCGTCCCGAAGTCGGCGCGACGAGTAGCCCTTGACCTGTTGCATGATTTTGTTCGGGGCGAGCGTCGGGTCGCCCGTGATGAACAGGTGTACGTGGTCAGGGCGAATCGCCAACTCCAGTATCTCCAAGTCGAGTTCGTCGGCTTTCTCCTCGATGAGTGCTTCGAGACGGTCGCGCACCTCGCCCGTTAGTACCGATTTGCGGTACTTTGGACACCAGATGAAGTGGTACTGGAGTTTGTGGACGTCGGTACGTTCCCTGTCGAACCCACGAGGCATCGTCAGTATATAGAACATCCTCACCTAAAGATGTTACGCAAGCATCCAATCCCAGCCGTGGCTACGAGCGTGGAGAGATTCCCAGTTGTCGGCTTCATCCCACCCGTAAACGGCTGTCTCTTACCCACAAGTTGCGCCACCAGTCGCGGGCGATCCATCGGAGAGTGGCGATCGAGATACCAGTATTCAGCGCCTTTCGCCGGGTGAAATCCGTAATTGTGGATCCGAACGCAGTCGACTCGAGTACTACGCTCCGTACCGAGCGTCGATCTCGTCTCTCTTCCTGTGGGTCTCAGCTCGTGCTCGCCCGCCTCGAGAGCTTCCGAAACGCCACTTTCGCGGGACTCCGACGTATGGGTAAGAGACAGCCGTAAACGGGTGGGCTTTCGCCTCGCTATCGCTGTAATTCTGTAGTACGACGTACGTTGGCATGGGATCGTGCCCCCGGTCGCGTTCCGTCCGGCACGCGCGACATCACGGCCGCCGGAAGCAGTTATACAGGTGGCACTACAAGCTAGTGGTATGCCTCACGACCAGGACGTCGAAGGTGCGAACGATCCGGACTCGGTATCGACGTACGAGTGTCTCCAGTGTGGCAAAGTCGTCGAATCGAAGACCCATCCCGGTGAGTGCGAGTGTGGGGGCGAGTTCCAGAATCGGGCAAAATCCCTCGAGTAGTCACCTGGACCGCAGTCTGACGCACTGCCGTTCGTGTTCGACGTGCGAACGTGCCGCCGGTATTCGAAATCGGTCCAGCGAACTGCTCGAGGAGACTGGCAACCAGCGAGTCGTTCGTAGCACGGAGGTTTGGGCAAGAATTACCTGCTCTGGGAGAGTTCGGGACGTATGGACGACACGACCGACCTGGACGAGACGGCCGACCTGAGCGACGCAGCCGACTTCGACGACATTCTCGTGCCGACCGACGGGAGCAAAACCGCTCGCAATGGGTCGATGCAGGCGATCAAGTTCGCACAGCGAAACGACGCGACCTTGCACGTGCTGTACGCGATGGACATGGGCGACGCCGACTACGTGGCCGTCCCGAGCAACATCGAGGAGACGCGAACCCGCATGGAGAAAAAAGGGCAGAAGTACGTCGCGGAGATCGAAAAACTCGCCGACGACGCCGGCGTCACTTGTGTGACGACGGTCACGGCGAACACGCCCGTCGAGGCTATCCTCGAGTACGTCGACGACCACGACATCGATCTGGTCGTCATGGGCAAACGAGGGCGCTCCGACCCGGACAAGCCGCTCATCGGCTCGATCACGAACCGAGTCATCGGCTCGCTCGATATCCCCGTGTTCACAGCCTGAACACCTGAACAGCAGCCGTCGAGGCTACTTGCGACCGCAGCCGTGAGCGAAGGCCGATCGGATACGTGGCGACGATTCGTCTACCGACGCAGTGGCCAGACCCGACGGTCGGTCGGACACCTCGAGGTGGTCGTCCGTCACTTCGCCACTGACCTCGTCTTTCCGGACGACGATGGCAGCGTCCAGCACTCCGACCTCGGCTTTCGGGAGCGAGTCGGGTTCATTCGTTTCGTTCGGCTTCGAGGGCACGAAGCGTGTCGTAGGCATCGACGGCGTACGTCATCGCCGGCCCGCCACCCATCACGACGGCGACTTTCAGTGCGTCGACGATCTCGTCGTGGGTTGCTCCGGCCTCGAGTGCCGCGTCCGTGTGCCAGAGGATACAGTGGTCACAGCGGGTGACGACACCGATCGCGAGCGACAGCAACTCTTTGGTTTTGCGATCGAGAACCGTCGTCTCTTCTGCCGATTCGACGAATCCGGAAAACTGCTCCAGTTCCGGGGCTTCCGCCATCAGTTCACCGAGCGTCTGCTTGAACTCGTCTAACTCCTGTGAGCGCGACATCACGTAGCCGCTCGACGACTGCGGATAAAACGTGACGGGGTCGGTCAGGCGGGATGAAAGAGAGCATATCAGATGTTTCAAGTTGAACGAGACTATATCTCGAGTATGAACGGTCGAAGTCGGCGTGCACTTCTCATCGGCGCCGTCGGGACAGTCGCCGTCTTCGTCGTGCTGTTCGTTCTCGTCGGCGCGCGCCGCGTCGTCGAATCGCTGCTGACGGCCGAACCATCGCTGGTGGCGGTGACGTTCGTGCTCGCTCTGTGCTGGCTCGTCGCCTGGAGTCTCATGCTTCGTACCGCCCTCGCTGCACTGGGCGTCGATATCCCGTTCGGGAAGTCGTTTCTCGTCTACGCCGGTGCCGTCTTCGCGAACAACGTCACGCCGTTCGGCCAGGCCGGCGGCGAACCCATCGCAGCGTTGCTCATCTCGAAAGTCTCGGACGCCCGGTACGAAACCGGCCTCGTCGGAATCGCGAGCGTCGACGTCTGTAACGTCGTTCCGTCCATCTCGCTCGTCCTGATCAGCGTCTCGTACTACGCGACGACGACGACCGTCGGCGAGCGCCTCGAGGACGCTGTCGGCGCAGCAATCGCCCTGATCGCCGTCGTCGTCGCGCTCTTGCTTCTCGTGTGGCGATTCCAGAACGTGATCGTCGAACGACTGCCCTCTGTCGTCTCTGGTCCCGTCGCTCGCTTCGGGCGCGGACAGTTCAGCCCCAAATCGATCGAACGCAACCTCGCGGAGCGACTCAACCGGTTCTTCGACAACATCGGGCACGTGGCGACGGACCGAAAGCGACTATCGGCCGTGATCGGACTCTCGCTGGTCGGCTGGCTCTTTCAGTCGATCGCACTGCTAACTGCCTTTGCCGCCCTGGGACACAGCGTTTCGCCGGTCGTCGTCCTGTTCGTGATTCCGCTTGGTAATCTCGCGGGGGCCGCTCCGCTGCCGGGTGGCCTCGGCGGGATCGAAGCCGCGTTCGTCGCACTCCTGGTGCCGACGACCGGTATCGCAGCACCCGCCGTCACTGCTGCGGTCCTCATCTTCCGCGGTGCGATCTACTGGATGCCGGTCCTCATCGGCGGCGGATCGATGGCAGCACTCGGCGTTCGAGTCATCTCGAGATGACCGCTGGTCGGCGACTTCCGTACAGATCCGGTGTCCTCGCCTGGTCAACTCTCCGGCTTATCAGTAGATCGGAGCGCGATTTCTTTATTCAGAATCTGTCTGAAACTGAATCGGCCAGTTCGATCACTACATGTGCGAATTGATCAAAGGTTATTTCTTATCAAACTCTAAGATATCAATATGGAAACTGTGCTCTCTGTTATCGCTATATTGTTCGTCATCGGGGTAATTTACTCATTAGTACGATTATTTTGGGATGACGAGATGCCCAATTGGATTGGCTGAGATGCTATGTGAAGAATCTGTACTGAACGCGATTTTCACGAGTAACTTTGAATAAAGAAACCGTATTACCAGCTACTGTTATACTACCGGACAACAGTCAGTGGCTACTCAATCGCGTCTCGACGACTGTCGTCAGCGACGACCGTGTCTCGAGTGCGATCGACAGCTGAACCGTGTTGTCCGGCAGTATTACACAAAGTCAAGGAGAAAGCCCACGACTGTAGTCCTGTCTCTCACCCACAAGTTGCGCTACCAGTCTGCGGGCGATCCATCGGAGAGTGGCGATCGAGATACCAGTATTCAGCGCCTTTCGCCGGGCAAAATCCGTGATTGTGGATCCGAACGCAGTCGCCTCGAGTACTACGCTCCGTACCGAGCGTCGATCTCGTCTCCCTTCCTGTGGGTCTCAGCTCGTGCTCGCCCGCCTCGAGAGCTTCCGAAACGCCACTTTCGCGGGACTCCGACGTATGGGTAAGAGACAGGACTGAAGTCGTGTGGAGGATGTCAATCGCACGCTTCGCTCGCTCGTCGAAAACGGAAGCGTAGTATCCTCGCCGCCACCTCGGGATCCTCGAGGTGGTGACGTTCCGTTTCGACGAGACGGCGTGCAGATCCGAAAACCATCTCTATGCCGAGAATTAGGGCTGCGGTTAGCTCCGGTCTGGAGTGGTCGAAGCGGAGGAAAGTACTTATTTTAATCAATATGAGCCATGTGGTATACCGATGGTGCAGCTGATCAGTACTGGTGTTCGAAGCTGAGTTCGTCGTGTTTGTACGAATACGATTTGATACCAGCCTCGTCACAGCGTGAGTTGAGGTCGGCTGGCGGAATGTCTATTTGCTCACCGAATTCCTTCTCGAGATGTTTGCAGAACGAAACGGTGATATCTCGGTCGCCGTCGTTTGAAACCTCGAGAACAACTGCGAGATCCGGATCGTCGTAATCCGGTTTGATGACGTAGTCGCCCGCCGTAAATGGGTTTTCGGCGTACTCGAGATTCGTGTGTTTGTACGTGTAGAGTTTGATGTCCTGGTCGTCACAGTAGGAGGCGAGCTTTGCTGGATGGATTTCGCGCCAGTTCCCAGGCCCGTCATCGAGCATATTTGGGAACGCGACGCTGACGGCTTCACCATCTATCGTCTGCCCGTAGAGATTGACGTCCTGTTCCGGTGGCAGTACTTCTACGACCACTGCAACGGATGCATCGCTATCTTCCGCTTTGACTACTCGATCGCCGGGTTTGAACGGATTCTGTGGCTTTTGATTCATGTGGGCCGTGTTTGGCCCTAACTCCTGTAACTCGTTCATCGGTCGCGCAGTGAGGTGTGCGAGTTTCTCAGGTTCTTCACCGGAATACGCCTCTTGCGTCTTGACTTTCGACCTGAGCGTCTCGGTCCGTTCCCAGCCGAGGAGGATGAGCGCATCTTCGTTGTCACGGTGCCAGACCATCACGACGATGTCGTCGTCCGGGTCGTTCTCGAGGAGATTGGCCGGTCGAAATGCAGAGACGTCCCTCGAGGTCTTTACGTCGATTTCGTACCCGAAGACCTCGAAGTCGTGACCGGAGAAACTCTCGGCGTTACATCGACGGATCGCCTCCTCGTTTTCCCACTCCCACATCTCGACAGGGAGGTATTCTCGACAGAATTGCTCGAACGCGAGCTCACCAAGATTGCCAATTCGCTTGACGTCTAGATTGTTTGCACCCTGGATGACTGCCTGGTGATGGGCGCGCTCTCTATCGATTTCATCGGGTGTATAGAGATACATTATACTTTAATTATTTGTTACAGTAATGTATTTTGTGAATCGATTACCACGTCGTTGGAGCAAGAAGGTTTGCCTTCACGAAATCCGCGAAGCGGACGAGGAGGGCGGATCATCTCGCGCAGGTAAGTTCCGAAATAGGTACGATATCTACAATAGTTAGATAAGGTAGAATAGGTACCTTAGTTGCCGTAACCGTTGCTTGCTCGTTCCAGTCGACGGATCGACCGCGGAGTGCCAGAGATGGCGTTCGCTTTGCCGAGTTCCATCCAGCAATTACTTACCTGTGAAATAACTTGACTACCCATGGACAGTATCGAACTCTCGATCCGGTTACTCGCGGGCCTGCTTCTCATTCTCGCGAACGGATTTTTCGTCGCGATCGAGTTCGCACTCACTCGCGTACGACAGTATCCAGAGGCGGAGTTCGACGCCCCAGGGTTGCGACGCGCCTGGGAGATGACGAGCGACCTCGAGATCTATCTCACGAGTTGCCAGGTCGGCATCACGGCCTCGAGTATCGCCGTGGGTATCGTCGCCGAGCCTGCACTCGCCGCCCTGTTCGACCCCGTTTTCGAGTCGACGGTCCTCGCATCGATCGGTGCGGGCGGAATCGTCGCGTTCGCCATCATCAACCTCCTGCATCTGACCCACGGCGAGCAGACGCCGACGTACCTCGGCGTCGAACGAACGAAGTTCGTCGCTCGCTACGGGGCGACGCCACTGCACTGGTTCGCCAAACTCATCTCGCCGTTGATCTACGTCGGCGATTCGGTCGCGAAGTGGACGCTCAAACTGTTCGGCGTCGAGATGACTGGCGCGTGGCTCGAGACCGAAACTGACGTCATCGAATCGCGGGCCGACCTCCGAAACGAGCTGGGGTCGCTGCTCGACCGTGGCGACCTCTCCGAGGAGCGCCGCGAAGAGGTTCTCAATGCCCTCATCGTGGGCGAACGACCCGTCAGTGAGGTCGTGACGCCGCGTGACGAGATCGTCTCGCTCTCGACGAACGACTCGATCGAAGCCAATCTCGATCGGATCGGTTCGAGTCCACACACCCGCTTCCCGCTCGTCGGCGACGAACTCGGAGACTTCCGTGGCATCGTGTACGTCCCGACCGTCGTCGATCGGATCGACGACCTCCGAAGCGGAGAGGTCACGCTGCAGGACCTCGCCGCACCACAAATGACGCTCTCGGCGGAGACGCACATCAGTGAAGCGATCGACCAGTTCCAGGCCGAACACCAGGAACTGGCGCTCGTCCTCGGGGGTGGCGACGTCGTCGGCTTGCTGACGGCGACGGACGCACTCGAGGCCGTCATGGGGGAAATCGAAGATCCACTCGACGTCGCAGCCAACAGACCGTAGTCTCGAGGGCCGTACTGGCTGCCGTCGCTGCCCTTCCTGTTTTGTGTCCTCGCCTCGAGACACTCGGTATGTTCGGCGACCTCCTCTTCCCCACCGATGGAAGCGATGGCGCGGCAGACGCGTTCGAGCACGTCCTCGACGTCGCAGCCGCGCACGATTCGACGGTTCACGTCCTCAACGTGGCGGATACGACGCGCGATAGCGTGACGCAGATTCAGGGAACAGTCGTCGATACCCTCGAACAGGAAGGCGAGCAGATCGTTCGAGATGCGGCCGACCGCGCAGAGCAGCGAGGTGTGAGCACCGTTACGGACGTCCGACAGGGCGAACCGTACGGGACCATCGTCGACTACGCTGACGCGCGTGACGTCGATCTCGTCGTCATGCCCACTCACGGTCGCCGGGGCCTCGAGCGCCTGCTCCTCGGGAGTACCACCGAGCGAGTCGTTCGGCGGTCAGACGTACCGGTTCTCACGATCCGACCGGATACTGCCGACGACCTCCAGCACCCCTACGAAGACGTCCTCGTCCCGACCGACGGAAGCAACTGTGCGAATCAGGCGCTCGCGATGGGTGTCGACGTCGCGACTGCCGAGAACGCTGCGTTTCATCTGCTCTCCGTCATCACCGTCACGAGTCTCGGCGTCGACGTCCGAAGCGACGTCCAGCTGTCGATGCTCGAGGAAAGCGCGACCGATCTCCTCGAGGACGCGGCGGAGTTCGCAACAGACGCGGGGGTCGAGCCGGTTTCGAAGACGATCGAGCACGGGTCGTCGATCCACGAGGCCATCCTCTCGTACATCGACGAACACGACGTCGGTCTCGTCGTCGTCGGGACGCACGGCCGAACGGGCTTCGACCGATACATGCTGGGGAGCGTCACGGAATCACTCGTTCGGACGTCTCCGATTCCCGTGTTGACGGTCCGGGAGCCTGCCGATAGCGTGCAGTAACCTGGTACTCTCCCAGGCGTCGGCTGCAGAGTCGTCTCCAGCGGTTCGGGCGATTCGACAACGGTTTTCGGAGCGTGGGAGGCTTCCATTTATGCAATCGGCCGACGTTAGATCGGCTATGGGAGAACTCGAAACCGAAGAACGAAGGACGCGAGCGGAGGTCGCCACGTACCTCCATCGACTGGCCGATCAACTCGAGGAGGACGATCCCGTCACGCTCGAACTCGGGGGGCGGCGGGTGACGCTCGATCCCGTCGATCCGATCACGTTCAAACTCGAGGGCGAATCGGACTGGGCCGAAGGCGATTCGGAAGCGAAACAGAGCATCGAATTCGAGCTGGTCTGGTGGCGCGACGCGACGACGGCCGAAGAAGGAACGTTGGACGTCCAGGGGTCGAAGTGACGGCGGTACAGCGGTCTTCGAAACGCGTTCGAGACCGGCGAACGCTCCGGCGGGGACTTGCTGGCCCACGATCCGGGACGAGACCGTAACCGAGCGAGCGGTATCGACGAGGCGACACCGACAACATGCCAGGTGACGGCCAGACCGATCGCGCAGAGCCGTGGCACGCCCTGTCCACGAGCGACGTCCTCGACACGCTCGAAACTGGTGACGGGGGGCTGTCGTCCGACGAGGCAAAGCGACGGCTCGAGGTGTACGGGAAGAACGACATCCGCGAGTCAGAACGGACGTCGACTGTCGAACTCCTCCTCTCGCAGTTCCGAAATCCACTCATGTACCTGCTCGCCGTGGCGGCACTCCTCTCTCTCGGCGTTGGGCTCTTTCCAGAGAGTGACCCGAACTACGCCGAAGCCGCGTTCATCACACTGATCCTGGGTGTCAACGGGCTGTTCGGGTTCGTACAGGACTACCAGGCCACGAGATCGATCGAAGCACTCCGTGAACTCGCGAGCCCGGACGCGATCGTCGTTCGCGATGGGGACAAACAATCTATCGATGCAGAACGGCTCGTTCCCGGTGACGTGATCTACCTAGAACAGGGGGACGCGGTTCCGGCGGACGCACGCCTCCTCGAAGCCGACGAGTTACGGACGAACGAATCCGCGCTCACGGGGGAGAGTGCGCCGGTCGAAAAAGATCCGGCGTCCGTCGACGAAGACACACCGCTGGCCGACCGGCGCGACGTAGTCTACATGAACACGACCGTCGTGAAAGGGAGGGGGAAAGCCGTCGTCGTCGAGACGGGCATGGAGACGGAGGTCGGAGGGATCGCGACCCGACTCGGCGAGTCCGAGGACCGACAGACCCCGTTCGAAGAGGAGGTCAAACAGCTCGGAGCGCAGATCGGCGCGCTCGTCGCCGTCCTCATCGTCCTCGTCACCGTCGTCCAGTTTTTCTTTACCGCGACGGACGTCGTCTCGATTCTCCTCGTCAGTATCACCCTGGCCGTCGCGGGAGTCCCGGAGGGATTGCCTGCAGTGGTGACGTTTACGCTCGCGCTCGGTGCCCGAGCGATGGTCGATCGGAACGCCCTCGTCAGACGGCTTCCGGTCGTCGAGAGCCTCGGCTCGACAGACGTCATCGTCACCGACAAAACCGGAACGCTCACCGAAGAACGGATGACGGTCACGCGCCTCTACACCGCAGGAACCGCCGTCGACCCGTCCGAACCCGACTCGATCTCGACCGACGGAGACGGCGCGAGTAGACAGGCAGACGCTCGCACGCGAGACGTCGACCAGGCGGTCGAGCGGCTCCTGCAGTGTGGTGCGGCGTGCAACAACGTGGAACGAACGGCGGAAAACGAGTACAGGGGCGAACCGACCGAAGTCGCGATCCAGCGAATTGCAGACGACGCCGGCGTCGATCCGCCCGGCGAGCGGATACGCGAGATCCAGTTTTCGTCGGAACGCAAACGGATGACGGTACTCGTCGACGACGAGGAGCCGACCGCTTACACGAAGGGCGCGCCGGAAGTCGTACTCGACCGATGCGACCGCATCCTCGAGGAGGGAGGCGTGCGTGAGCTCACCGACGCGAAACGACGAGCCGTCCTCGAGCAAAACCGGTCGTTCGCGGCGGACGCGCTCCGTGTCCTGGCTTTCGCATCGAAGACAGTTGCCGATCCAGAAGCGGATGCAGATCGGATCGAGGACGGGATGGTGTTTCTCGGGCTCCAGGGGATGCTCGATCCACCGCGTTCAGAGGTCGAACAGGCGATCGCCGACTGTCGAACTGCCGGCATTCGTCCCGTCCTGGCGACCGGCGACAACCGTACCACCGCCAGGGCGATCGGCGAGCAGATCGGCTTCGACCCGGAGGGTGCTCTCACCGGCACCGACGTCGATGCGCAGTCGGACGAAACGTTGCGCGACACCGTCGAGGAGGTCGACGTCTTCGCTCGAGTCACGCCGGACCACAAGGTCAGGATACTGACCGCGTTACAGGAGAACGGCCACAACGTCGCGATGACCGGCGACGGCGTCAACGACGCACCCGCGCTCACGCAGGCCGACGTCGGGGTCGCCATGGGGAGTCGCGGGACCGACGTCGCACGGCAGGCGTCGGACATGATCCTCCGGGACGACAACTTCGCGACGATACGGGACGCGATCGAGGAGGGACGAGGAATCTTCGAGAACGTTCGGAAGTTCGTCAACTACCTCGTTTCGACCAACACCGGCGAGGTGCTGGTGGTGTTTCTCGGCGTCCTCGTCGGGAGTGTTCTGTTCCCCGAGCGGTTCACGGGGACTTCTCAGGCGCTGATTCTGACTCCCGTCCTGATCCTCTGGATCAATCTCGTCGCCGACACGCTACCTGCCTTAGCCCTCGGCGCGGATCCACACGCCGCCGGGCTCATGGAGCGCCCGCCGAGACCTGTAGACGAGGGCGTGATCAACACGCGTGTGCTCGTGTCGATAATCACGATTGCGGTGCTACTGGCGATCATCGGTCTCGGGCTCTTCTTTTACGGCCTCGACGCGACCGGTTCGCTCGTCCGCGCCCAGACGCTTCTGTTTACGTTCATCGTGGTCGGCGAGTTGATCCGGATCTACGTCATCCGCTCCCGGTATGGTCTGTCCCTGTGGTCGAATCTGTGGCTCCTGGGCGCTATCGGGTTCTCGTTTCTCCTCCACCTCACGGTTCTGTACACGCCGTTACACGACTTCTTCGACGTCGTTCCACTGGCCACTCACGAGTGGGGCTGGATCGCCGTCGCCTTCGTCGCGTTTTTCCTTCTCAACGTCCTCACGTCGACGCTCTACGACCGAATTTTCCAGTCGTCGACGTCGAGCGAACGAGTGCGAGGCGAATCCGAGCGGGTCCGGGACGACAGGCGGCGCTAGAAGCGCCACGACCGGCCAGCCGTTCGGCGTTGCCACCGCCCCCGGAGTGTGCGTTCGGCGTCCGTTCGTCTCGAATCCGTAGCTAGACGGCGCATCTCGAGCGAGTCAGTGCACGTTCGACACCCGGCCACCGATCGAGCGCGACCAACTGGCTACAGCAAGGCGTGTACCTCGGCCCATCGTGTGTGGTGGCGTAACGGTAACATTCACTATCCCTCACAGTGAGGGAATGTCTATGCAGACCGATCTTTTGCTTCCGATGGTATCGGACACCGACACGACAGAACTCGCCGTTCGCGCCGAGGAACTCGGCTACGACGGACTCTGGCTCGGCGAACTCTGGGGAACGAGTTCGGTCGTGCAACTCACCGACATCGCCGCCCACACCGAGGAGGTCGACATCGGAACTGCGATCGTCAACGTCTTCTCGAGGACGCCCGCGGTGCTGGCGATGACCGCCGCGACGCTCGATCGCGTCTCCGACGGCCGGTTCTGCCTCGGCGTGGGGACGTCGACGCGAAAGTCCATCGAGGATCTCCACGGGATGGACTGGAACGATCCCAATCCGGTCCGACGGGCGCACGAGACCATCGAACTCACCAGGGAGTATCTCAGCGGTGACGGGCGCGTCGACTACGAGGGAGAGATCTTCGACGTTCAGGACTTTCCGTCCCTGGGTGCCGACGTCCCGATCTACCACGCCGCTCTGGGAAAAGCGAATCGGCGCGTCGTCGCCCGGCTGTGTGACGGCTGGATCCCACACAACGTCCCGTTCCCGGACCTCGAGGACGCCTTCGCCTACATCACCGACCAGGCCGAGGAGGCGGGTCGCGACGGTACCATCGACGTCGCACCGTACGTCCCCGCAGCAGTCAGCGACGACCCGGAGGCGGCAAAAGACGTCGTCCGGGGTCACGTCGCCTACTACGTCGGCAACGGGAAGGGCTACGAGCGGGCAGTCGCCCAGCGGTTCCCCGACGGTGCTTCGGCCGTCGCCGACGCGTGGCGCAACGGCGATCGCACGGCCGCCGCCGCGAACGTCACCGACGAGATGGTCCGGGCACTCGGCGTCGCGGGGACGCCCGAGCAGGCCCGCGAGCAGTTCCAGGAGATCGCCGACATCGATTGCGTGACCCGACCGATGGTGACGATTCCGAGCAACGCCGACGAGGAGACGGTCGAGCGAACCATCGAGGAGTTGGCACCGGCGAGCTACTGAAACAGGTCGGCTCCCAAACGGCGAGGAACCGCTCGAGACGCTCGAGGTGTAGTGCGACGGACGAACGAAAGAGAATTTACACGTACAAGACTGGAATCATCGAGATCACGCCCGCAGCGAGACCGGCCAGCAACTGGGGGTAGCCCCGGTTCGGCAGGTCCGCGCCGGTCTCGAGCGCCTCGGGGATGAACTCGGTGGCGACCAGATACACCATCGCACCGGCAGCGAATCCGAAGCCAAAGGGCAAGAACGCCTCGGCCCACGAGACGAACGCGAACGCGATGACGGCACCGATCGGCTGGGGCAGACTCGAGAAGACCGCCGCGCCGACCATCCGCCAGTTGGACAGCCCCATCGCCTGCATCGGGATGGCGATGGCGGTCCCCTCGGGAACGTTGTGGATGGAGATGGCGATGGTCATGAACACCGCCAGCAGCGGGACGGAGAACCCGAGTATCGAGAGGCCGCCGTCCAGCCCGAGTTCGGCGAACGAGACACCGACGGCCACGCCTTCGGGGAAGCTGTGCACCGTGAGAATGCCGAGGATGAGGACGAGTTTCTTCAGGTCGCCCTCGGCGAACGCTTTCGCCTCCAGTGCGACTTCGTCGTGGTCGTGGCCTGCGCCGTCGGTCTGCACGTCGGTCGCGTCGTGGTCGTGGTCGTGGTGGCCCACGTCGCCGAGGTCGACGCCGTCGAGCACCCTGTCGGAGACCGTGACCAGCGCGACGCCCGCGAGCAGCCCGCCGACCATCAGGGTCGGGAATCCGCCGGAAGCGTAGGCCAGCCCCTCGTCGACGAGGCCGAAGAGGGACACGGTTACCATGATTCCCGACGCGATCCCCCACAGGCCGACGTTCCACCGATCGCTGAACTCGTCGACGAAGAAGAACGGAAGCGCCCCGATGCCGGTCGCCAGCGCGGTGACGAGCCCCGCGACGAACACGAGTACGAGGTTTTCTATGAGTTCCATACCCGGTGTATGGACGTGACGGTAAAAACTCTTTCTAATATAGCAAAATTCTTTTGGCTAGCCTAAATAAATAGTGCTCGTCGTGGTACTCCATCACCCGTTTTCGAGTGGCCGGAACGTCCTGCGGGTGGAAACGAACCGACGGCAGGCAGGTCAGAGCTGTCGTCTGAACAACGTGTCGAATGCCGGTATCGGAACGCTTGAGATCCGCTGTCAGAAATGGTGACCGTGGCCCGTGCTCGACTCTTCGGTTCCCTCTGTGGACTCGTCTTTCTCGTCAACCTCGCCAGGATCGTCTTCGCACCGCTTCTGGACGTGTTCATCACCGAGTTCGCGATCGGCGAGGGGACTGCCGGACTCATCGTCACGCTCGCGTGGATCGGGAGCGCATCGCTCCGACTGCCCACCGGCTGGGTACTCACGAGAGTGCCGAGACACTACGTCGTGCTCGTGGCCGGGGTGATCCTCGCGGTCTCTTCCGGCATGGCTGCGACCGCGACGACGGTCCGACATCTCATGGCCGGTGCCTTCCTGATGGGGATCGCATCCGGCGTGTACTTCGTCTCGGCGAACCCGCTGTTGAGCGAACTGTACCCGGAGCGCGTCGGACGCGTCATGGGCATCCACGGCACCGCAAGTCAGGTCGCCGCGGTGATCGCCGCCCCGTTCGTCGCGTTCACGCTGCTCGTCGACTGGCGGCTCTCGCTGTGGGCGATCGCCGTCGGGGCGGCAGTAGTGACGGCGTACACGTGGTTCGCCGCCAGCGGGACCGAGATGCCGACTGCGGGACGGGCCGACCGCGACTTCGTCGCCGGCGCGCTCTCGGAGTGGCGGCTTATCGTGACGGCGCTGGCCATCGTCGGCGCAGCGGTGTTCGTCTGGCAAGGTGTGTTCAACTTCTACGATCTGTACATGCAGTCGAAAGACCTCTCGAGTCGGACGTCGAAAACGATGCTCACGATCGTCTTCGCCGCTGGCGTCCCTGCGTTTTACCTCGGCGGCGATCTGGCCGATCGACTCCCCCACGTCCAGTACCTGCTCGGAATCGTGGGGGCGTTCGCCGTGAGTCTGTTCGCGTTGACGGTCGTGGAGGGTCTGTTCGCGCTGGTAGCTGTCACCGCGGTCGTCGGCTTCGTCGCCCACGCAGTGTTCCCAGCCGTCGACACCTACCTCCTGGATACGCTCCCGGACTCGACGCGAGGCAGCGCCTACGCCGTGTTCAGTTCTGCCTGGATGTTCACGCAGGCACTCGGGTCGTCCGCAGTGGGTCTGCTCGTCGAACGCGGATACACCTACGATACGGTGTTCGGTGGGGCCGCCCTGTTCCTCGGCGCGTTAGTCCTCGTCCTCGTCGGCCTCGAGCGAGCGGGGCGGCTACCGAACTGATCGTCCGGCCACTATCGACGAAAGCGGTCGGGCCGATCGAACGACCGTTCGCACCGTCTTTACTGCTGACCGGATGGCGGCCGCGGCTACCCCCTCAAACTGCTGATACTACCGACCGGTCAGTCGATGTCTAGACCGACAACCGTTATCTATGGCCAATTTTCGGGATCGATTCTCGCTCTTCCAAAGGCTTTTGTCTAACTGGTTAGTAAGTTACCGTAACGACCGTCATGGATGACGATCCAGCCACCGAAATCCTCGAGGCGACGTATCGTGCCCTCTGCCAGCACGGGTACGCCGACCTCACGATCAAGGACATCGCCGACGAGGCAGACCGGAGCAAAGCAACCGTTCATTATTACTACGATAGCAAACAAAATCTCTTCACCGAATTCCTCGACTTTCTGTACGAACGGCATACCGAACAGTTAGCGACGATCGAGGGAGACACGCCGCGTGAACGCCTCGGCGCGCTTTTCGAGCTAGTTCTCACAGACGAGCAGGCGAATCCCGGACAGGAGTTCCGGACCGCAATGCTCGAGGTGAAAGCACAGGCGCCGTACGACGACGCCATCCAGACGCGACTCACCTGGTTCGACGAGTTTCTCTTCGAGCGAATTCGGGACATCACCGCAGCAGGCGTGGAATCGGGTGCGTTCGACGAAGACGTCGATCCAGCCGTCGCTGCCGACTTTCTCGTGACGACGATTACAGGGGCCCACACGCGGCGAGTCGCAGTCGATTACTCGGCGGAACGACTCTACGAAACGATCACACGGTACGCCGAGGACCATCTCGTCGCCGACGAACCGACGGAGGCGACGCACTGATGGGGGGTCGACGACGCCTCCGCTCGCTGTTCAAGGGACCCGAGGAGTTCGACCTCACGTCGGGGAGTATCGGGAAGCCGCTGTTTTTCCTGTCGATGCCGATCGTCGTCACGAACCTCTTTCAGACCGCGTACAACCTCGCGGACACGTTCTGGCTCGGCCAGTACGACACGGACGCGCTGGCGGCGATCAGCTTCGCGTTCCCGATGGTGTTTCTGCTCATCTCGCTCGGGATGGGTATTTCGGTCGCCGGGAGCGTCCTCGTCGCACAGTTCACCGGTGCAGATTCGGAACGCGAGGCAGAGTACGCCGCTTCGCAGACGGTCACGTTCGCCGTCATCGTATCGGCCATCTTCGGCGTCGTGGGCTACGCTGGCGTCAATACGTTCCTCGAGCTCATGGGCGCCTCTCGGGACGTCTTGCCGATGGCCTCGAGCTACATGGAGGTCATCTCGCTCGGCCTCGTGTTCATGTTCGGGTTCTTCGTCTTCGTCGCGCTCATGCGCGGCTACGGCGACACGATCACCCCGATGCTCGTGATGTTCGGGTCGGTCGTCCTCAACATCGTCATCGATCCCCTCCTCATCTTCGGGTTTCAGGCCAACCCCCTGTTCGACTTCCTCGGTGCGACCGGACTCGAGACACGACTCCTCGAGTTCACGGGCTATACCGGGTCGGGCATCGAAGGTGCGGCGATCGCAACCGTGTTCTCGCGTGCGCTCGCCCTGCTCGTCGGGTTGGTGATCATGTTTCGTGGGAACCGCGGCGTTCAGATTCACCTCCGCGACATGGCGCCCGACCTCTCGTATCTGCGCCGCCTCGTTCGCATCGGACTGCCCGCGTCGATCGAAGGAACGGGACGTGCGCTGTCGATGAATCTGCTGTTGGTCATCGTCGCGCTCTTTCCGGACACGGTCGTCGCCGCCTACGGCATCGGGACGCGCGTGTTCTCGGTCGTCTTCCTGCCGGCCATCGCAGTCGCTCGCGGCGTCGAGACGATGACTGGCCAGAACATGGGTGCAGGCAAACCGGACCGTGCCGAACGAGCGGCCGGACTCGCAGCGAAGACGCTCTTCGGCGTGCTCTCCATCGCTGGCGTCGTCGTCTGGTTCACCGCCGCTCCGATCGCGGACGTGTTCACGACGAACCCCGAGGTCGTCGATATCGCGACCCAGTTTCTCCGCTACGTCGCGTTGAGCTTCGGGTTCATCGGCATCATGCGGGCCTACACTGGCAGCTTCCGCGGTGCCGGGAAGACGCTCACTGCCGCGGCGATCTCCGTACTGATGCTCGGCGTCATCCGCTTCCCGATCGCGTGGGTCACCGCCGGCCCACTCGGTGAAACCGGCGTCTGGCTGTCGTTCGCGATTTCGAACGTCGTGGGAGCGATCATCGCCTACGCGTGGTATCGACGTGGCACGTGGCGTGAGGGCGACCTCACCGAGTCCAGCGTCACCGTCGACGAGCCCAGCATCGAGACACCGGCAGACGGAGACTGAACGATGGCCCGAACGATAACCCCACGGTCGAAAATCGACGCACGGCTCGAGCACGTCCTCGATGACGCAGACGACGCCGACGTACCGCTCGTTCGCGAGGCGATCGAAACCCCGGACGACCGGTGGTACGGGCAGCTCGTGGTCAGCGCCTACGCGTCGCTGGCGGACACGCGAGACCCCGACGCCGTGTTCCCCGCCGCCACAGCGATCGAACTGCTCCGTGGGTACGCTCACCTTCGCAGTCGACTGCTCGTCCAGCTCGCCGGCGAACGCGCTCGCTCGCCCACGCTCGATCCCTCGTCGGCGTTGCTCGCCGGAGACTACCTGTATACGTCGGCGTACTCCTCGCTGAGCGCGAGTCCACGCGCGACCCGTGAATGTTTCGAGGTGCTGACGACCGTTCTCGAGACGATCGCCGAAACGTTCGCGAGCACCTATGCGCCGTCTGCACCCTCGAAACCGTCTCAGACGGCGTTTTTCGACGAGACGGCTGGCGCGATCGGCGAGGGCGCTGCCGTCCTCGGGGCGATACTGGCCGGCGTCGGCGGCGTTCGCCGTGATTGCGTTGCGAGTGTCGGACGGGGGTTCAGCACGGCGCGGGCTGTCCACCGCGTCCTCGATTCGGAGTGCGAGACGGCCGCAGTCGCCCCGCTCGCCCTCGACGAATCGCGACTCCGAGCGTATGCGAACCGGCGACGAGACGAAGCGGATCGCACGCTCGAGGATCTCTCGACGACCGCAGACGTGAGCGATCTGCGAACGCTCGCTTCGAAGATCGACTCGACGACGGATCGATCCTAGGCGATCTCTCGACGTGGCTTCGTTCCAGCTAATCGAGAAACGTATTCCTCCAAGCACAGCTATCAGTGAACAAAAGTAACGTCGTGACCTGATCTGGGTGAAAACTAGAATCAGCTATCTAGTCGAACCTGATAGGAAAACGGCGAAAACTGACTCTCAGAATAGTGTCGCCACTCTCGAGTTTCGAACCCGGAACGGCGGTCAACTTAGTCGACTGGTCGCACGAAGTTTGCTACGGCAGCGACGAACATCTCGAACTGGATGTGCGGCTCACCAGTGAACTCCATCCCAAGACGCTTTTTCGCGAGCCGATCGACGAGCATCCAGGTGTTAAACAGCAAGATCGCAAAGAGGAAGTGAACTGCCTCGGGGTCAAGCCCCGAGGCACTCGCCTTGCTCACCTGTAGATCCGCCGGATTATCGCCCTGGTAGTTCGTCGCGAAGACGACCCGATCAGTCACCTCGTCCTCGAGATCGTCTCTGCCCCACTTCCCGATCGCCACGAGCGTCGTGTGAACGTTTCCGCTGCCGCTGTGGTGATCGCCGAACCCATAGTTTTGCTTGATGCTCAGGGGTGTGGCCCCCTTCGAATCGGCAGTCGATCTTGTACCACTCCTCGAGCACCTCTCGTTTCACACGCTTTTGCTCTTCTATCTTCGCGACGTACTCAATGTCGAACCGATCGGCGGTCCTGAACCCATGTCCGTAGTGGAACTGGTTGTGAACTCTCGAGAGACGTTTTCGATTTCAATCGAGTCGAGAAGATTACGGTTCCGTTCCTCCCGCGAATTAGAATCAGCAGAGACGGATTCCGTAGAAAGAGAGGCGTTTTGTTCGGGGAACCTGTTTGTCACTATCCCGTATTTTCATCGGTTCGAATAAAAAGCGTACACTACAGGAGTGACTGTGTAACTCGTTGCCGTTGATCGGGATATTCGACAATACGTGGCTTCTCTTCCGGTTATATATCATATTGATGATGAATACAGAGCTCCAATGTCACACGTTATCTGACTTGACTATACCATATTGAATACCACTATGTTAGTTGGTCCTTATAGTTACTACCATTAGATATAAGTAATTTTTCAGAACACATAGAATCATGGATACGGAGAAAGCGCACGCCGCCTACATGGTCCTCCACAAACGATTGTCTATATTCAAACGACTCATCAATAGCCCGGCTTATCAAAACCAACTGGTCGACGAAGTAGACGCTTCACAGTCGACGATTTACCGTGCACTCAAACAACTCGAAGATTACAATCTAGTCAAAAAACAGGACGGTATGTATGCACCGACGACGTTCGGCGAAATCGTCTATACACAGCATGAACGAACCGACGAAATCGTCCGGACGTTTGCAGAATCAAAGCGATTACTCGAAACAAGACAGGAGATTGGAACGGTTCTTGACCCGTCCGTCGCTCGTGATGCAACGACGCTTGTAACCGGGGAGACAAGACTAGATCTTGTGTACGAATATCTTGAAGAACAAGTCTCTGAGGCGGCCAAGATTAGCGGTGTCGTACCGACTATTTTTTCGGCTATGGTAGAGACGTATTTGACTCAGACGACAGCAAACCAACTGGATGCCGAATTTGTCTTCGGGAGGAAGGCGACTGAACACGTGAAAACGAACCTCAGTGACGAATTCAAAACCCTCATCAACACTGGGAATTTTGATGCTTATTCGTACTCTGGTGAACTCCCGATGGGAGTCGTCGTGATCACAGAACCTGTCAAACATGTTCTTGTCGTCATTCACGACGATATTGGTGTTGTTCGCGGCGTCATTGATTCTAAGGACAAGGCCGCAGTTACGTGGGCAATAGATTGGTATTCAAAACATGAAGCCGAGAGTACGCCACTAACACTCTCTTGAATACCTTCTGAAGTGCAAAATGTCGCGGGAGATCTGAATCATAGGCCCTTCCGTTTCCCCCACTACAACCACGATCGACCGAATCAAGTGCTGAATAGCCGAACACCAGCCGAGGAGGTGCTTGTGTAGCTCTCCATGATATGAGAATATATTCATACATTGAATAGTATCTCAGGCATTGATTTCTTTTATGACTGAAACTAATGATAGCTTGTATTATGACATCAAAAAATAGGCGGAAGTTTCTGAAAGGAATCGGTGCTGTAACAGCTGGTACGTTTTTGGCAGGGAATGCTGCTGGTTCAGAAACACAGAAGCGTCGACCTGTAATCGCTTCTGGTACTCGGATTGCCGAAATTGAACAGACAAGCCGTGGCTGGGAAATTAGCCGGAAGTTTTTGATCGATACTGTTGAAAAAGAATTTCGAGTTTCTCGTCAGGATCGGGTGACTACAACAGCTGAGGTTGAAAACGATCTCTCAGAGTTCGATAGAGAGGTGGACTTCGGCACAGAAACGATTTCAACGACTAACCTCGATTCGGAGACCAAATCGGAAATCGACGATCTGCTCGAGGAGGGAACAGAAAGATTCAAAGATACTGCTGTCTTGGGGACATTCCAACAGCACTACGAATACGAACGAGATCTAATTGAAGTCACTCCGATGGCGGAAGGTCCGTTGCCGGATTCGAGCATTTCACTTCATGTGTATAATGCCGATGATCCATCGTGGGAAGGAGATCTTACTGAAAATACTGGACCAATCAACCTCGTCTGGAACAATGGGGACGATGCGGACGATATCGATGATGATTGGCAGTATAATGGCCACTCTTCAATCGCACTGTCGGGAACGCGGTATATAGCTACTGACACGTACTCCGTAAAAGAACAAGATGAAGACATTGGTTGGAATATCGCTCCAATACAACTACCGAGTCAATGGCACGCACGAGTCTACACAATCGATGGAAACATCGATATTGATGCTGTCGGTCAAGCCCACCGCGACCCGCCGGATCATGGCCACCTCCCAGGTGACACCAATTGGCAGTTCTCCGATTCCCGAGAAACGTTCTCTGATCAGTGGAACGATGTTTCCACATTGGATGCAGACAATGGTGATGAATACGATTCAAGCGATGGGGAATACGATTATATCGAGGGAGAATATGAGGAAGATGACGATGGTGGAATCCCGATCTTCCCGATAGATGAATAGAGAATAAGTCATAGGCTTGCCAAGACCTAGTATGTTTGACTCTTTCCTCTCAAATTGGACTAACCCCGAATTGATAGCGGCGATTTTCGCCTTTCGTGTTATATTTAACATCACTATTCTATGGTCTGTGATTCATGTCACTGAATTTCGATCAGGGTATACTGCTGTGCTAGGGGGTTTGATTGCTTTCTCTACAATTGTGACTGTCTTGTTACTCAGTAGTTGGGGCGGGCAGATGATCTCGTATGTAGAACAATTGAGTCAGATTCTCATACTCGTTGTATCAGCTTACGCTGTAGTTCGAAATGACTCAGAACCAGTTTCAGTTGTCTTCCTATTTGCATGGATTATTGCAATACTTCTTTTACTGACCATGATCCCTATTTACGGAGAAGCTTTCTCAGCTCCCTAAACCCCTACTTTTTCATCTATGTATGTTTCGTGGAAAACCTTCACCCCGTCACTGACTGGTTGACTGAAGGTGACAGCCACTCACTACCCGTGCGATCATCTTGCGAACGTCGATCAGTGGGCCGAGTGGATCGAACGCTGCCTCGAATCTGGGGAGATCATCGATTCAAGATCGGTACGTGGCAGCGGTCGAAAGGACGTCACGGACGATCAACGAAGCCTCGATTCTTTCTAGGATCTAGTAGCTACCAGTATCAGACAACGTATAAGTTGGTCTAAAATCCGGTTCAGTCGCTCTATCACTGGAACAAAACCGTGCTTGTCATAGAGGTATCTCCATTAGCTTTCGTTCACAGCGCTGTCTCCGCTTTTCACGTTCCGTCAGGTCCACACGACGCCTCGAGTCATGTCCGGCCACACAAGATACAAGCCGACGCCTGTCGACGGTTTCGGTATGGTAGCAATCGACATTAACTGCGACATGGGGGAAAGTTTCGGCAACTACACCATGGGACGAGACGAGGAGGTGATGCCATACATCACCTCGGCGAACGTCGCCGGTGGTTTCCACGCGGGCGATCCGCACGTGATGCGTGAAACGGTCACGCTCGCCGAAGAACACGACGTCGGCGTCGGAATCCACCCCGGACTGCCGGACATGATGGGCTTCGGCCGGCGGACGATGGACGCCACGCCCGAGGAGGTGCGTGACTACGTGGTCTACCAGCTCGGCGCGCTGCTGGGCTTCGCCGAGTGGGCTGGCGTCGACGTCCAGCACGTCAAACCCCACGGCGCGATGTACTCGATGCTCTCGGAGAGCGACGAGCACGCCCGCGCCGTCATGGAAGCCGTCCTCGAGGTCGACCCGGACCTGATCTACCTCGCGACGGACATGAACATCTACGAGGTCGCCCAGGAGTACGACGACCTCGACGCCGTGTTCGAGGGGTACGTCGACCTCGACTATCGCCCCGACCGGACGCTGATCGTCGAAAAGGAGAAAGCCGCCGCCGACCCCGACCTCGTCGCCGACAGAGTCGTCAGCATCGCCACCCGTGGCGAGGTCGAGGCCGTCGACGGGACGACGATCGACGTGCCGGCCGACAGCATCTGCATCCACGGCGACGCGCCAAACGCCGTCGAGGTCCTCGAGACCATCCACGACCGACTCGAGAGCGAGGAGATCGAACTGACGCGTCTCGACGACCTCGCGTAGCAGGTCACGGCGGGGTCGACGAACCGATACGATTCTGAACGAGGTGCAGATACGACCGGACAACAGTCAGTGACTACTCGATCGCGTCTCGACGGCTGTCGCCAGCGACGACAGCGTCTCGAGTGCGATCGACGGCTGAACCGTTTTGTCCTGCAGTATGAGTGCCGCCGGGCAGGCGAACTCGAGACGGTCACTCCCGTCTTTCGTCGGCGTCGGTCGAGAGGTTCTCCGCGAGCCACTGGTGGTAGCCAGCCGCGTTCGTCACGGCGAACACCATCACGATCCAGGAACCGAGGAGCACGACCGCGAGCACCGGCGGCGGAGACATACGTCACACTCGGCAGCACCGTCTCATCAACATCTCGAATCGGTCGCCGTCGGGGACACGCTAGCGAGTGACGCTGTCTCCACAGTGGTCGTCGCTCGAGTGTTGCGGCGACTCGGGTGGTACTCCGGCTACGCCTGCTCGTCGTCCGAGTAGAACTCCGGGTGTGGCTCGAGTTCGGCGATCGTCGGCGGTGCGGCGTGGCGGACGACGTGGACGTCGTACGGTTCGTCGGCGGCGACGTTGACGGCGACGCTCGCCAGCGGCGTCACGACTCGCCCGACGTTGTCGCTGCCGAGAAACAGGACGGACGGGTCGTGTTCTTCCGCGAGTCGTTCGATGCGATCGGCGATCCCCTCGGCGGGCGGAAACTCCCGGATCTGTTCGGCGTCGAACGTCGCCTCCGGGGCGAGCGCGTGCACCTGCGACCGCAGCGTGTCGACGACTGCGTCGGGGTCGAACGACTCGTCGTCGTCGATCCAGCCTTTCTCTCGAGCGTACCGCTTTCGTTCGGGGACGACGCTCACGGCGACGACGTCCTCGTCGAGGGCAGTGCCGTACTCGACGGCCCTGACGAGGGCGGCTTCGGCGAGGTCGGACCCGTCGAATGGAACAACGAACGTCATATATCGATACTCTCGGCGTGACGGAATAGTAACTTCGGGTCTGTGTCGACCCGACGTTGCGTCCATTCGGGAAGCATCACGAACCGGGTAGCGTCGTCGTTCGAGCAGCCCCCGGCAGCCGAGAGCGTGCTCCGTCTACGTCTTCGATCTCGAGTCAGCTCTACGAGCGTCGGGTGGGGCCTCGAGTTCGTCTTTGATCGCGAGGCCATGGGGGTCGTCCTGGCCGGCGATGACGTACAGCAGGTCACGTTGGAAACGGGCGAGGGCATCTACTTTGGCGCAGAAAAACTGCCATCACTGATGGCTTACAGCGATAGCGAGGCGAAAGCCCACCCGTTTACGGCTGTCTCTTACCCATACGTCGGAGTCTCGCGAAAGTGGCGTTTTGGAGGCTCTCGAGGCGGGCGAGCACGAGCTGAGACCCACAGGAAGAGAGACGAGATCGACGTTCGGTACGGAGCGTAGTACTCGAGTCAACTGCGTTCGGATCCACAATTACGGATTTCACCCGGCGAAAGGCGCTGAATACTGGTATCTCGATCGCCACTCTCCGATGGATCGCCCGCGACTGGTGGTGCAACTTGTGGGTAAGAGACAGCCGTTTACGGGTGGGAGGAAGCCGACAACTGGGAATCTCTCCACGCTCGTAGCCACGGCTGGGATTGGATGCTTGCGTAACATCTTTAGGTGAGGATGTTCTATATACTGACGATGCCTCGTGGGTTCGACAGGGAACGTACCGACGTCCACAAACTCCAGTACCACTTCATCTGGTGTCCAAAGTACCGCAAATCGGTACTAACGGGCGAGGTGCGCGACCGTCTCGAAGCACTCATCGAGGAGAAAGCCGACGAACTCGACTTGGAGATACTGGAGTTGGCGATTCGCCCCGACCACGTACACCTGTTCATCACGGGCGACCCGACGCTCGCCCCGAACAAAATCATGCAACAGGTCAAGGGCTACTCGTCGCGCCGACTTCGGGACGAGTTCGATTTCGGCTTGCCGTCGCTGTGGACGCGCTCGTACTTCGTCTCAAGCGCGGGCGACGTGTCCAGCGAAGTCATCGAGGAGTACATCGATGCCCAAGCAGGTGAATAGTCATGCAACGGAACGTCTCGACCACGGTGCGAGTCAAACTCCACTCGCTGACCAACAGGAAAACCGACCTGCTCGCCCGCGAGTACGAGGCGTTCCAGACGGCGGTTCACGGCGGAGACGCCGACCTGTACTCTGCAACCGACCAGCAGGCGTCGAAAGTCCAGCGACAGAAAGACCCGAACCCCGACACCGAACAACCCGTCGTCCTCCGCAACGACGTGTTCGACGTGTCTCACGACGAAGACACCGTTCTCTCGTCGTGGTGGGTGAAAGTCCCCGTCTATGACCCCGAGAAAGGACAGGGTAACTCTATCTGGTGTCCAGTCCACGTCCCGTACAAGGACGAACAACTCGTCCGTGAGGGCGATATTCGAGATAGTGAGTTAGTGCGCCGTGACGGTGACTGGTACGTGCATCTCGTCGTCAAGCGGTCTGTGACCGTTCAAGACGAGTACGACGACGTGCTGGCTATCGACATGGGCGCACGATGGGTCGCTACCTGTGCGTTCCTCTCTGACCGTAAAACGACGTTCTACGGCGAGGAGGTTCGGCGTATCCGCGAACACTACAAGCAGTTGCGAAAATCCATCGGGAAGGCGAAGCCCCGACACGGACAGCAGGTGGTCGAGCGTGTGCGTCGGGACGCCGAGGCACGGAAGGTGGACGACCGCCTCCACAAGATTGCTCGCTCCATCGTGGAAGACGCCGAGGAGCGGAACGCGGTCATCGTCGTGGGCGACCTCGGTGGAATTCGCAAGGACAACAACAAGGGGCGGTACGTCAACGACAAGACCCATAAGATGCCGTTCGCCCGCCTGCTCAACTACATCGAGTACAAAGCCCACGACGCGGGTATCGACGTGCAATTGGTCGATGAATACGACACGTCGAAGACGTGCAATCGGTGTGCCTGCGAGGGCGTCCGTGAGACGCAGGGACGCTTCGAGTGTCCCGAATGTGGGCTGGACGACAACGCCGACAAGAATGGCGCGCTGAATATCGGCAAACGAGCCTTGGGCAAGTTCTCGAAACCGCTGTCCGAGGCGGGGGCTGTACTGGCACAGCCCGAAACGCAGGTCATCGTCCACCGTGACGACGAACCTGCGAACCTCTCCGTTTCCGTGGGTTCAACCCCCAGTGGGGGAACCCCACGGCTTTAGCCCTGTCTCTTACCCACAAGTTGCGCCACCAGTCGCGGGCGATCCATCGGAGAGTGGCGATCGAGATACCAGTATTCAGCGCCTTTCGCCGGGTGAAATCCGTAATTGTGGATCCGAACGCAGTCGACTCGAGTACTACGCTCCGTACCGAGCGTCGATCTCGTCTCTCTTCCTGTGGGTCTCAGCTCGTGCTCGCCCGCCTCGAGAGCTTCCGAAACGCCACTTTCGCGGGACTCCGACGTATGGGTAAGAGACAGGGCTTTAGCCGTGGGAGGATGTCAGACTCAACAGGGCGTCGAGAATATCGAGGACAGCGCGGACCGGGTCGACGACGCGAAAGCGCTCGCTGAATCGATGGGGTGTGAGGTCACGGCATTCTATCTCACGTTCGGTCAATACGACATGGTCGTCGTTCTGGAAGCACCGGATGACGAGACGGCCGCCCGACTCGCCTTACGCGTCGAGAAAAGCGGGGCCGTCACGACCGAGACGCTCAAAGCGTTCCCCGAGGGCGACTACCGCGAGATTATCGCCGACATTCCCGAGTGACGTTCCCCTCCGCCGTGTACGGCGGAGAGTCTCTCGTTTCTGCTTGACCTGTGAGACCCGTCTCGCTCACTGCGACGTGGTGTCCGACCGTCAAACCACTGCCTCCACCCAGTCTGCAGTGACGAACTTGTACCGACATCCCTCACAGAGCTCGAGTTCGACGACCTGGTCAGTCGAGAGATGAACGTGGTACCGTTCGATCGAATACTCTTTCGCCCCGCAATTGGCACATGTCACGGGTAACCCCTCCACCGAATATTCGATTTACGAGTGCCATCGGTATAACTCTCACGCGGACACGCTCGTTACCTCGTCAAGCGCTCGACGGAACGATACTATTGCGACACCTCCGAGAAAAAGGAGTACAACTTCAGTGGTCGACGAACGAGACGATTCGTGCCTGCTTTCGTGTCCGTGCGACCGAGCCGATATTGTTCGCTGATACCAATTAACAAAGCCTATTTGGCGCTTCTCGTCGTCTAGACAGTGCATGACGGCTGGACCTCCCATTCAAGACCTCCACTTCGACGAGGCACCCAACGTCGAGACGAAAATCCCGGGCCCGCGCTCTCGGAAACTGCTCGAGCGACAGGAGGCCATCGACAGCGGCGCAGTCGCCTATCCGAAGGTCGTCCCTATCGCGCTCGAGGAGGGACGCGGGTCGACGTTGAAAGACGTCGATGGAAACGTCTTCCTCGACTTCTTCGCCGGCATCGGCGTGATGAACGTTGGTCACTCGAATCCCTACGTGCTCGAGGCGGTGAACGACCAGACGAGCAAACTCGTCCACACGATCGACTTTCCGACGGAGGCCCGCCTGGAGTTCATCGAGGCGGTAAACGACGTCGCACCGCCAGGGCTGCGCGATCAGTGCAAGATGGTGTTCGGCGGACCGTCGGGCAGCGACGCCAACGAGGCGTCGATCAAACTGGCCAAACAGTACACCGGTCGCCACGGCCTGCTGGCGTTCGAGGGGTCGTACCACGGTGGCACGGCAGGCGCGCTGAGCCTCACCGGCGGCGTCAAGTACAAGGCAGGCTACGAGCCGCTGTTGCCCGACGCGATCCACGTGCGGTATCCGTACCCCTATCGCGAGCCCCTGGACGACGACGCCGAGGCGGTGTGTCCCCGCGGTGACTGCTGTGGCCGGATGTCCTGTGCTCGCTCACTCGAGGCAGTCAAAGAGAAGTTCGAGGGGCCCTACAGCGGCCACGAGCCGCCGGCGGCGATCTGGGTGGAGCCGATCCAGGGCGAAGGCGGCGTCGTCGTGCCGCCGAAGGGCTTCCTGCAGGGGTTGCGCGACATCGCCGACGACAACGACGCCCTGCTCGTCGCCGACGAGATCCAGTCGGGGTTCGGTCGCACCGGGAAGTGGTGGGCCTGCGAACACTCCGACGTGACGCCCGACGTGATCACGATGGCCAAGGGTATCGGCGGTGCGGGACTCCCGCTCGGGGCGACGCTGTACCACGAAAAGTTCGACACGTGGGGGCCGGGCGGTCACATCGGCACCTTCCGGGGTAACGTTCCCGCGATGCGGGGCGGAACCGCCGCGATCGAGTACGTCAAGGACCACGACCTGCTCGAGCACGCGACCGAACTCGGCGAGTACATCCGCAGTCGCTTGCAGGACGTCGACAGCCACCTCGTGGGTGAGGTACGTGGCGAAGGCCTGTTCGTCGGTGTCGAGTTGATCGACGAAGACGGCGAGCCGAGTGCGGATCTTGTCAAGGCGGTCCAGACCCGGTGTTACGAAAACGGCGTGCTCATCTGGAAGGCCGGACGGGAGGGCAACGTTCTCCGACTCTTGCCGCCGCTGGTCACGACGCACGAGCAAGCCGAGATCGGCCTCGACGTCGTCACGGACGCGCTCCGGGCGGCCACCAGCGGCGAGCTGCCGTAGCTCGGGCAGTCACAGCGGGTTTCGTTGGTCTCCTCCCGCGCCTAACGTCGCGGGAATCCCACCATGGGATTTCAGGCCGAGCGTGGCCCTCAGGTTTCAAGACGCACACGTTCCAAGCGTTAACTGCTGATACTATCGGACGTAACTGTGTGAAGATTCTCGCCACCCCGGGACGGCGAGAATCTTTCACGACTTACGTCCGGCAGTATGAGTTTCAGCATCGGCTTGGCTGTCTTGTGGGACGGTCAAACGTCCCCCATCCTCAGCCGAGTCATCGCCACTCGTGTGTTCTCTCGAATGGCTCTCTCCGCTGAGGTAGCGGTCTGCAATATTGAGCGCGGCGTTGACGTCTGCTTGGTACTCTGAAACCCAACACTCCGAATTGGAACACTTGAACGTCGCCTGCTTCGGACGGTAGCCCTGTTCTCCACAACAGTGGCACGTCTTCGAGGTGTACGCGGGGTTCACCGTCTCCACTCGAATCCCTTTTTCCGCTGCCTTGTACCGAATCTGGGCGTGCATCTTCGCAAACCCCCATCCGTGAAGCCGCCGGTTCATGAACGCGTCGTAGAACAGCGGCTAGAATCGCTCTAGGACGCTGTGGTAGCCGTCGAGTGGGACGACGGGCGACCTGTTGGGCTTGATCCGTCCGCATCTGTGATTAGCTGAAGCGCTCGAATCTGCTACCGTCACCGACGAACGCGAGCAGTCGACAGAACCGCGAATGGACTGAAGAGAGTGATCTCAGCGGCCGACAAAAGAACAGCGGGGACAGCTGCGACGATCGATCTACCGCCGTGTCACCCGAGTACTGACACCGACGATGACGAGCGCGAAGACGAGTATCGGAACGGCCTCGAGCGGGACTGAATCGGATCCGGCTCCGGGGTCGTCTTCGGTACCGTCGTCTGTCTCGTTCGTCTCGTTCGTCTCGTTCGTCTCGTTCGTCGGCATGACGACGTCGCTGGTCTCGTTCGACTCGCCAGAGCTGTCGTTTTCCGCTCCGTCGTCGCTATCTGTGGTTTCGTTGCCCTCGTCGCCGTCGACCGGATCGTCGATCACGTCCGATTCGTTATCGCTGGTATTTTCGGGCTCACCGTCGCTGACGTTCTCCGACTCGCCGTCACTGACGTTGTCCGCATCGCCGTCGTCGACCGGGTCCGATTCGTTGTCACTGTCGTCGTCTTCGGATCCATCGTCACCGTCGTCCGGCGGCGTCGGGTCCGAGGTCGATTCGGCGACCTCGAGTGAGCCGCCGTCGCTCACCCCGAGGATTTCGTGTTCGCCGTCGACCTCGTCACCACCCTGTGCAATGGCGTAGACGTCGTAGGTTCCTTCCTCGAGGTTCGACACGTTCGCCTCGTACGTGCCGTCGTCGGTCTGTTCTGCGGATTCGCGAATCGTCGTCTCGTCGTTCCAGACGACCAGTTCGACGCCCTCTGGCTCTCCGTCGGCTGCCGTCGGCGTCACCGAGACGGTCGCGTTCAGCGATTCGTCGGGTTCGATCTCGTCGGCGTGGTCGGTCCCGACGTCGTAGCCGCTGATGACGACGGGGTGGATCTCGACGTAGTCGTCGTCGATCTGGAGCATGAGGAGATAAGTACCAGGATCTAACGCGTCAGTGTCGAACGTCACGCGCTCGGAGCCGGTGCCGTATTGCGAGTCTTCTCGCTGTTCGTCGCTGTTGTAGAGGTCGACCCGGAAATCAGTGTCGTCAGACGCGCTCACGTCGACGGGGAGCGACTGACCCGACTCGCGCACGGCGACGTTACTCACCTCGTACTCGGTTCCTTCGATCGAGACCGTTTTCGTCGGCGTATCGATCGAACCGGGTACGGACAGGCTGGCTTCGTCACTGGCGGCGACACCAGTGAGCGCACACGCCGAGAGGACGAGAGTGAGGGCGAGGATCGTCGAGGCGACTCGAGTATATCGTTCGGTCATAGTGGATGTCTCATGTGAATACCGCCGTCGTGATCGACAACCAACCACGACGGTGTTCGATCCGACCGAGAGGTCGGTGATGATGCGTTCGATTAGGTCTTTAGATCGAAATATAATACTTTCGATACGATAAACCAAGATTGAACTGTAGACCTACATCGATCCATAACAACTTGCTTTCGTACGAACGGAAAGAAGGCAATCAGGCGCTAGAGGCGCACACGTCCCAGGCAGGACTGATCTTATACTCTCTGGCTAGAAACAAAGGGAAAAAAATAACTCGTGTTGATTAGACATTCAGGTGATGACTAGAACTGCTGTTACGGTGGGGATAATCCTCATGCTTGCACTCGCACCCATTGTGGGTGTAGTCGGTGCGGAATCGACGCAAGATGGGGAAAACGACGCTTCGTCGTACGGGGCGGAATACGAGATAGGTGATAACGTTTCGGTGTGGGATCGGTCGATCCTCCCGCTTCGAGCGAATACGAGCGACGGACAGACGGTCGTCAGCAGTCAGGAACCGTTCGTCAGGTCACCTGGAAACCCGGAGGTAGACGTTCATCGCGACGAACTGGCTGTGTTCGGAACCGGGGAAGCGGTCGAACTCGAGTTCGACTCGGTTTCGCAGAGAGCAGACACGACTCAGTACGATGGCGACGACGTCAAAGTGATCGTCGGCACGCTGGACGAGGGAACGGCACTGTCCACGTTCGACCAGATGCCGTCCGTCTCCGATCTGAACGAGAACGCCAGCTTCACTCAGGAGGCCGAGACGACGATCGCAGACGGTAAGTTCGCAGACGACGTTACGTACACGCCCGACGCACCCGGCGCACACGTCGTACTCGTCACGACGTCCGACGAGGACGGCGGACTGGCAGTCGACGAAGACGGCAACCTCGAGCCCCAGGGTCCCTCGACGATCATCGGCGTCGAGGGTCTGTTCGTCCAGGATAGCGCCTCGAGCGTCGACGCACCCTCGTCCGTCGAACCCGGCGAGAACGCGACGTTCGAGGACGTCGACACCGGATTCGAGACCAACGGCGAGGTCGCACACACGATCGTCCTCTACGACGAGTCGACGATCGAAACTAACCCGGTGACAATCAACCTGACCGACTCTCTCGACGCGAATCTCTCGATGGACGACGTCGTCGTCGAACAGCCGATTGGCACCGTCGAGGGCGTCGTCACGGTCGGTGAAACCATCACTGGAAACGAGACGAACCGCACTCCGTTCGACGAGGTGATCGACCTCGTCGTCGGTGATCTGAACGACTCGGACACTGTCGACCTCGGTGACGACGTCCTGAACGCGTCGGCGACGATGGTCGTCGCGAACGACAGCGACGAGACGATCGACGTCGCCACGCTCGAGGAGTGGCCCGAGAAAGAGTACCGCTGGCTCCACGTCGCGTCGACGACGGATCAGGTCGCGACGTCGACGGGGACGCTCGATGTGGAAGAAGAAGACGAGTCGGGCGGTGGCGGTGGTGGAATCCCGATTGCGCCGCCAAGTCCGGACCCCGATCCGGAACCGGAGCCCGAACCTGAGCCGGGAGAGAACGCCACGTTCGACGTGAAGAAGACGACGCTGAGCGACACGGAGATCGAAGCCGGCGAGTCGGTCGACGTCAAGGCGATCGTCGAGAACGTCGGCGACGTCTCCGGGACGTTCACGGCCGAACTGATCGTCGACGGCGAGGTCGTCGACGAGCAGGACGTCGACGTCGACGCCGGTGAGTCGGAGACGGTGACGTTCACCCGAGCGTTCGACTCGCCAGGTGCGTACTCCATCGCAGTCAACGACGCGTCGGCTGGCGAACTCGTCGTCACCGAGCGGCCGCCGGCCGAGTTCGAAGTGACGGACGCGACGCTGAGCGACACGGAGATCGAAGCCGGCAAATCGGTCGACGTCACGGCCACCGTCGAGAACGTCGGTGACCAGCTCGGGACGTTCACGGCCGAACTGATCGTCGACGGCGAGGTCGTCGGCGAACAGTCGGTCACGATCGGAACCGGTGCTGAAAAGACAGTCACCTTCACCAGACAGTTCGAGGAGGCTGGCGAGTACGAGATCGAAGTCAGCGGCACGTCCGCCGGAACGCTGACTGTCACCGGAGAAGACGGTGGCGATGGCCTCCCCGGCTTCGGTGCACCGATGGCGATCGCCGCGATCGCCGCAGCCCTGCTCGCACTTCGGACCCGCTCTGACTGAGGGCTGCTGACGGACGGAACGAACAGTCTTTTTGATCTCTCACCGATATCGACACGTGCACGTAACCGATGGCCCCCGCTGAAGACGAACGACATGACGGAGACGATGAGTAGCACGACAGCCGAGAGACGGGACTCCCCCACGGACGCAGCCCCCGTCGTACGGGGAGAGTCCCTCTCGAAGACGTACGCGCGCGGAACGGCCTCGAGTATCGCGAGCTATCTCCCGTGGCGGACGACCGGGGACGATCGCCCGACCGTGACGGCACTCGCGGACGTCTCGATCACGGTTCGTCCTGGTGAAATCGTCGCACTCGCCGGTCCGAGTGGGAGCGGCAAGTCGACGCTGTTACACCTGCTCGCCGGCCTCGAACAGCCCGATTCGGGGCGCGTCGTCTTCGACGGGACGGATCTCACACAGCAGTCCAGTCGTGAGTCGACGACCCACCGGCTGCACAACGTCGGCATCGTCTTCCAGCGATTCCACCTGCTGGACGCGTTTTCGGCCCGCACGAACGTCGCGATCCCGCTTCTCGAGCTAGGGCTGTCGAAACGCGATCGCCGCGAGCGGGCGACAGCGGCACTCGAGCGCGTCGGACTCGGCGACCGGATCCAGCACACCCCGGGCGAACTCAGTGGTGGCGAACAGCAACGCGTCGCGATCGCCCGGGCGCTCGTCACGGAACCGACGCTCCTGGTGGCGGACGAACCGACCGGCGAACTCGACAGCGAGGCCGGCCGCCGGGTGCTGGCCGAACTCGAGTCCGTCGCCACCGATCGCGCGGTCGTCCTCGCCTCCCACGACCGGGCGACGCTCGAGATCGCCGATCGAGTCGTCGAACTCCACGATGGACGGCGAGTCGACGCGACGAAGGCGAACACGACAGATGCCGTCTGAAGACGACCACTCGAGTCGACCGTCGCCGTCTCCGGGACGGCTAGCGAGGCTTCGGCGCTGGAAGGGGCGGTGTGGCCTGGCGTGGCGGCGGTTCGTCTCGCAGGCGCTTCGGCTCGCACCAAAGCGGACGTCGATGAGCGTCGCCGGCGTCGCGATGGCCGTCGCGCTGTTGCTGATCGTTACCGGCCTCGCGATCGGGATCGCAGCTCCAGCGACAGGCGCCGGAAACGCCGGTGACTACTGGATCGTCTCGGAGACGAGCGGGGACAGCTCACCGCTCGTCGCGACGGGAGATCCCCAGTTCGGTGGCGTTCACGGTGCGAACGAGCGGATCCGCGGCAACGACGACGTCCGCACGTCGACGCCGTTGCTCGTTGACGTGCTCAGACTCGAGACTGACGCCGGGACGACGGAGTACGTCGTCGCGATCGGCGTCGTCGCAGACGCGGACGGGCAGACGGTAATGGGACTCTCGACTGACGCGATGACAGCAGGCGACCCGCTCTACGCCGACGGAACGTACGACGGTGAGTGGACTGGTGAGGTCGTCCTCTCGGAAGGAGCGGCGACGCTCCTCGAGACGGAGACCGGCGACACGCTCACCGTCGCTGGCCATGCAACGAACAGGACGTTCACGACGACCGGAATCGAAGCGAGCGAGACGGGGAACGTGATGGGGACGGCACCGATCGCCGTGATGCACCTCGCCGAATTACAGTCGATCACGGGCGCGAGCAGCCACGATCAGGCCGATCAGTTCCTCGTCGAGGCGACCTCGTCGTCGGTCACGTCCGACCTCGCCGAGATCTATCCGCAGTCGGCGGTCCTGTCGAGCGACGAACTGACGACACAGCAACTCATGGACTCGGATCTGGGGCTGGCGTTGAGTTTCGCGGCTGTCCTCGTCGCGATCGTCGTCGGTTCGTTGTTCATCGCGACGACGATGGTCCTCGAGGTGGCCGCCGACCAGGACCAGCTGCGGACTCTCGCTGCGATCGGCATCGGGTTTCGGTCTCGACTCGCGACCTACGGCGTCCAGGCGCTTCTCGTCGCAGTTGTCGGCGGCCTCGTCGGGAGTCTAGTCGGAGCGGTCGGAATCCGGATCGCCAACGTCGCCGCGAACGCGTTCTTCGACGTCGGATCGGTCGCCGTCTTCCACCCTGCCCTCGTCGGCTACGGCGTCGTTGCAGCGCTCGTCATCGGCGTGTTGACGATCCCGGTACTGGCACTCGCTATGACACGACTCGAGACGGGAGGTGACCGGCTCCGTGCGTAACGTCGTCGTCCGTCTGGGCCGGCGGTGGCGAGCACTCGGTGGGCTCGCGTGGACGCAACTCGTCCACGAACGGACGCGGACGGTCGTCGCCGTCTTCGGAATTGCGCTCGCCGTTCTGGCGATGACGCTCCTCGCCGGCGGTGGGATGGGCGTCATGGAGGTCGGACAACAGCAGTTCGACGCGGCCGATCGAGACCTCTGGGTGACCGGCGGCCCGCTCGGGCTGACGCCGACTCGCGGCGGTGGGTTCACGAACTCGATTCACGATTCACACGCGGTCGCAGCCGACATGCAGCGCCACGACGACGTTCGAAGTGCCGTCCCGATGTCGTTCCAGACCGTCTACGTGAGCGAGAACGGGTCGTCGTTCGATACGATCGTCGCGACCGGCGTCCCCGGCGGTGGTAGTTCCGTCTCGATTACAGCGGGCCGTGGATTCAGTGGCGGCGATCGACACTACGCGGACGGAGCCTACGACGGACCGATGTCACACGAGGTCGTCGTCGACGAACGCACCGCGCGCGCGTACGATCTCGAGGTCAACGACACGCTCCACGTCGGCGGCACGCTCTCGGCCGCTCGCGAACACGAGTTCACCGTCGTCGGCGTCTCGCCGACGTTCTCGCAGTTCCTCGGGACACCGACGGTGACGCTCCCGTTGAGCGAACTCCAGACGATTACCGGAACGACGGGCACCGACCCAGCGACGATGATCACGATCACGGTAGAAGACGGCGCCGATCCGCGCGCGGTCAAGTCGGACCTCGAGACCGCGCATCCGAACTACGAGATCCGGACGAACAAGGAGCAACTCGAGGCCGTCGTCGGCCAGCAGGCGACGGTCCTCGTCGGGGCGGGGATGCTCGTCGTGCTGGCGTTCGTGACGGGGTCGGTACTGACGGTCAGTCTGCTCGCGCTGTTCGTCTATCAACACCGAGACGAGTTCGCGACCCTCGCAGCACTCGGCGTCTCGCGGCGGACCGTCGCTGGCGTCGTCGTTGCGCAGGGGCTGTTCCTCGGACTCGCCGGCTGGCTCCTGGGTGCCCTGTTGACGTTCCCGCTCGCTCACGTGCTGAACGTGATCGTTTCTGCCGTCGTCGGCTACGACGGCCTGGTCGTCGCGTCGCCACAGATTGCCGCCGCGAGTGCGGTGATCGCCATCGGGATGGGGACGGTCGCGTCGCTTCTCGCCTCGTGGCGATTGCCGCGTACGATCACCTAGACGTGGCGAGAATTGCGGCGAGAACGGCGTGATCACGTGCCGAACGCGACCTCACTCGACGGTGACGCTCTTGGCCAGGTTTCGCGGCTTGTCGATCGACCGTCCGAGCCGATTGGCGACCCAGTACGACACCAGCTGGAGCTGGACGTTCGCGACGATCGAGCTCGTGATCTCGTCGCCTGCTGGTACCTCGAGGACGTGGTCTGCGTACCGGTCGACGTTCGACTGCCCGTCGGTGACGGCGACGACCGGCGCGTCGCGTGCTTCCACTTCTTTGACGTTTCCGATCGTCTTGGACGCCTGCTCTGAATCACCAGTCACCATGGCGAACACAGGTGTGTTCTCGGTCACCAGTGCCAGTGGACCGTGCTTCAGTTCACCGGAAGCGAACCCTTCGGCGTGTTTGTAGGTGATCTCTTTCATCTTCAACGCTCCCTCGAGTGCGACAGGGCGATGGTAGCCACGGCCGATGAAGAAGTACGCGTCTGCATCTTCGTATACCTCGGCAATCTCACGTGCCCGGGAGGTGTCAAGTACGGTCTGGATCTGGTCCGGGACGGCTCGCAGTTGCCGAACGAGGTCTCGCGATCCCTGGTCTGTGAGCGCACAGGCCAACAGCGTCAGCGCCGTCTGCTGGCTCGCGAACGTCTTGGTCGCCGCGACGCCAATCTCCGGGCCGGCACGAATGTACAGGGCGTAATCACACTCCCGTGCGGCCGAACTGCCGACGACGTTCGTCACCGCGATAGTCGTCGCTCCGGCACGGTTCGCCTCGCGCAACGCCCGCATCGTGTCTGCCGTCTCGCCGCTCTGGGTGACGCCGACGACCATCGAATCGGCACCGACGGGGACCGCCTCGGCGTCGTACTCGCTCGCCAGGAACGCCTGGGCCGAAACGCCCCGTTCGCGAAGCAACGTCGCACCGTACAATGCAGCGTGGTACGACGTCCCGCAGGCGACGAACTGAACCGGACCAGTGCGAGACAGGTCGCCAAGTTCCTCGAGTTCGACCTGGCCGCTGAGTTCGTCGAGTCGACCACGCAGACACTGCCGAAGTGCCTTCGGTTGCTCGTGAATCTCCTTGAGCATGTAGTGATCGTAGCCGCTTTTGCCGGCGTCCTCTGCGTCCCACTGGATGGTTTCGATCGACGTCTCGACGACGGTCCCAGTCGAATCCGTTACGACCACGTCCTCGGGTGTCAGTCGAGCGAACTCGCCGTCGTCGAGGTAGACGACCCGGTCAGTATACTCGATGAATGCCGGGACGTCACTCGCGAGATAGTGCCCCTCCTCGCCGATACCGAGGACGAGCGGGGAGTCCTTTCGCGCCGCGTAGATCGTTTCCGAGCCCTCGAAGACGGCGGCGATCGCGTAACTGCCCTCGAGTCGATCGATCGCCCGGCGAAACGCGGCCTCCCTGTCGATTCCGGCGTCGAGGTACGTTCCGATGAGATGGGGGACGACTTCGGTATCCGTGTCGCTTCGAAATCCGATCCCGGCGTCGACCAGTTCGTCTCGTAGCGTCTGGTAGTTCTCGATGATGCCGTTGTGGACCACCGCGACTCGTCGATCGGCGTCGGTGTGCGGGTGGGCGTTCACGTCGGACGGCGGGCCGTGTGTGCTCCATCGCGTGTGCCCGATGCCGACCGATTCCTCCTGGTCGCTTGCGGTCGTCTCCGGAAGTGCCGACTCGAGTGCCGACAGTTCGCCTTCTTTCTTGTGGACGTCGATCGAGTTATCGGCGAGTGCAACGCCTGCGGAATCGTAACCGCGATACTCGAGTCCCGACAGACCGTCGATGAGGACCTCCATCGTGTCGCTCTCGTCCGATCCGACGTAGCCGATGATTCCACACATCAGGCACGCACCTCCGTATCGGCGTCCACAGAACCACGCACGGTCGACCCTGCGTGAACGAGGGTGTCCGAACCGACGATCGTTCCCGGGGCGTACGTCACGCCGCCCTCGTCGCGGACGTGGTCGGCGAGTAACGCACCGAGTCCCTCGTTCTCGCAGATCGTCTCCCCGACTCGAACGTCGCCAGGACCACCGACGACCGTCGATCCAGCCCCGACTTCGACCCCACGACCGGTCACGCAGTCGCGAAGCGTCGCACCGCCACCGACTCGCGTGTCCGTATCGAGCACGCTGTGTTCGATCGTCGCGTTCGCACCGACGGTGACGTTCTCCCCGAGACAGACGTTCGGTCCGATCACTGCACCCGGTCCGATCACACAGTCCGGTGCAACGACGACTGGTTCGACGATCGTCGCCGACTCGTGGACTCGTACCGAGGGGGCGACCTGGCTCGCGACCCGAGAGTCGTACTCGAGGAGGTCGTCGGCGACGCGAAGCAGGTCCCACGGATACGTCGCGTCGACCCAGAGACCGTCCGAGACGACGCCACGAACGTCGCCACCGGACGCGATCACCTCCGAGATTCCGTCGACGAGGGAGTGTTCGCCCGCCCGTGGCTTCGCCGATCGGATCGCATCGAAGACTGTCGGCTCGAACGCGTAGACGCCCGCGTTGAGCCGGTAGTTCCGATCGTCGCGTGGGTTTTCGACGATCTCTGAGACGCGCTCGTCCTCGAGGAGGACGCCGCCGTACTCTCCGACGTCGGCGTGTTCGACGAGACCGAGCGTCGCGTCTGCGCGCCCGTGAGCGTCGACGACGTCCGCGATAATCTGTCGATCGACGAGCTGGTCGCCGTTGACGACGAGGACGGATTCGTCGACGTCGCCTTCCGCTGCGAGCAGTGCGTGTCCGCTGCCCAGTTGTTTCTCCTGTGTAACGTAGTGTATCGGAACGTTTCGGTACGTCGGCCCGAAGTGTGACTGCACTCGGTTGCGTCGGTACCCGACGACGACCGTGATGTCCGAAATCCCCGCTTCGATCAGTTCGTCGAAAACGTGCGCGAGAATCGGCTTCGTCGCCGCTGGGAGCATCGGTTTCGGCCGATGTTGCGTGAGCGGCCGAAGCCGAGTCCCTTCCCCTGCTGCGAGAACGATCGCAGAACAGCTGTCCATGATGGCATGACAGTAGTAGAATATTCTTATTCTTTCGGTATTATCATTCAGTTATTATTGAATGTATATTAGGACGGCGATCGTTCTGAAGCGACTCGATCGCCGACTCACTGGTCCGCACTCGAGTCGCTGACGTTCACCCACAGGTGGACGTGATACTCCGTACTCTCCATCGACGGGTTCGCGGGGATGGAAACGTCGTCGGGATAGAGCAGCCAGACGATCCGATTGTTCTCGCCGGTCATCGTCGGCTCGAGATCCTGGGTGTAATGCCACGTCTCGTTGTGTGCGAGTCGGGTCTGGAACCGATCGAGTTCCCGCTGTTCGGTGACGATCGTCTCGTTCTCGACGACGGTCCCGTTTTCACCGACAGTCTCGTTCTCGATAACGTCGACGTCCTGCTCGAGGACGACGACGGTGTAGTTCACCGGCCGGTGTTCGTGATTGTCGACCCCCACGACGATCTCTTTGCTCTCGCCGCGGACGAACTCGGTCGGGTAGCCGTCGGCGACGAGTTCGCCGTCGTCGTCCTCTGTGAGAATGTAGACTGCGGAGAACTGCTCGCCCTGTGGTGGAACGACGACTGCGTACGTCACGGTACTGACGGCGAGCAGCACCGACAGGACGAGGAGCACGTTCAGCGCTGCATCGGCACGCGATGCGGGTTCGAACAATTCGGCTCGTCCCGCCTCGAGCCAGTCGCGGTACGGAACCTGGAACTGGTCCTCTTCTGGCAGCTGCCATCGGCGAACGGCAGCGACGGCCGTCGCGACGAGGGTGAACCCGCTCACTGCGACCATGATCGGAACCAGTCGGATCCCCCACGGCGTGAAGTTCAAGACGAGCCCGAGAAGCGGCACGATCGCGATGCTCAACCCGAACGAGAGCGCGACGCGCTCGATCCCGTCGATACCCGATCGCATCGCCCGCCCTAGGCGAGAGTCCGCGTCGTCTGGATCCTCGGGCCCGCTGTCCGTGGGTGGTGATTCGCCCGCTTCCGGAAAGAGCGCGGCGACGAAAACGTACCCCGGAACGAACAGCACGAACGCGAGCCCCAGCGGCACGCGAAGCGGTGTGTCGCGAATCAGCGGTGCGAACACGGCGACGTTTACGAGTACGGTCAGCGCGATCGCGAACGCGAGATCCGCTGGAAGCGCACGGACGGGACGCGGCAGGAGCAACCAGAGCGACCGTCGGTCGACCATTCACTCACCTCTCGATCTGTCGACGATAAAAGTCGGTCGATTGCCACCTGCTTGCGACCGAACGTATCTCGAGGATGATAACTTCGATGCGTCAGTCGTCGGCTGTGTTCCCACGATCCACGCGAGCAGTGTCGCCCTCACACAGCCGTCGCGTGTCGTCGATGACGGCTTCGGCGTCCTGCTCGGACACCGCCTCGAGCGTGAACGACGCCCGTTCGTACTGTCTGGTAACGGCTTCGAGTACGTCGGCCGCGGTCGACTCGCTCTCGGCGCGATAGCGCCGATAGAACTCCCAGTGAGTGAGGGCGTGGGCATCGTCGACGGACGGCTCGAGGTGTCCCCGAACGGCAGCGTACGCCGTCTGGACCGCTGCGTTCGCGTCTCCCTGCGAGAGCTGATCGCTGGCTCGGGAGAGGAGCGCCTCGGTGGGCGACGGTCCTCGAGTCTCGACCGTCGTCTCGGCTTCGTCTGGAGTCGCTGCCCGCTCGTGTGTGGTCGACTGCCGACGGCGATACCACCAGATGGCGCCGCCGATAGCCGTGATCCCGCCGAGGCCGATCGCGGCCCAGACCCAGGTCTGGATCGAGCTCAGTCTCTCACCAGCCTCGCTTCCGGTCGGGTGAAGCTGCACCGTCGTCTTCACGTCCGATTCTGCCAGGTTACTGCCAGCGCCACGATAGGTAACGGCGACCTCGACTGCGTCGCTGGTCACCGACGGTGGCACCGGAACCGTCTCCGAGAAGCTCCCGTCTTCGGCTGTCGTCACGGTCGTCGCGGTGACGCCATCGACGCGGAGTTGCACTGGCTGGGCTGTGACCCCGACACCGGTGACGGTCTCGAGTGACCCGTTTATTTGCAGCGTGCGCTCGTCGACCTCGCGTGCCGTAACCGCCAGGTTAGTCTCGGTCTCACGCACAGTGGTCGTCGTTTTCGCGTCGGCGGTGGCGAGGGCTCGCTCCTCGAACGGAATCCGAACGCGCAGTTCGGCGTCGCCAGCGGCGACAGACGCGGGGAGTTCGAACTCGTCGTCGAACTGCCCGTCCGTCGCTCGCGTCTCACCGAGCACCGCCCCGTCGACGAGGACCTCGAGTGGCACGCCATCGACCGCAACGTCGTCGACGTAGACCTCCCCACGAACTCGAACCGGATCGCCGTAGGTGACGTCCGCTGGCGCCTCGTGGATGTCGACGGATGGCTCCTCCTGTGTGATCGAGACGGAGACATTCGTCTTGTTGCCGAGATAGACCGAACTGCGTTCCGGAACGTACCGAACCGTGACGTTCTCGGCCGACAGCGACGTGTTCGTCGGCCGAAACTCGAGATCGAACGTGCCGTTTGCGTCCGTCTCGACGACGGTCGATCGCCCGTCGATCTCGAGTCGAATCGATTCGTTTGCGACGGGCGAATCGTTGGCCGTCCGGAGCGTCCCCGTCGCCGTCAGCGGTTCGAGAAACGAGATTTCGTCGCGATCGGCCTCGAGTTGCAACGTCGTTTCGACGAACACCAGGTCACGAATGACCGCCTGTTCCTGCTGGACGTCGCTGTTCGTCCTGTTGATCGCGTCCTCGGCACTCGAGACGTCCTGGCTGGTCGCGTTGTTCACGGACTGGTACGTCCGCTGCAGGTCGTGACTGATCCCGTCGATCTCTGCTGCGAGTCGCTCGAGTTCGCGTGCGAGTTCCCGTGCTCGCGCTTCGTCGCCCGCATCGCGGGCCTCCTCGTATTCCGCTTTCGTCTCGCGGTACGCCTGTATGTTCGCTGTTAACTCCTGTTGCTTCGTCGCCGCTTCCTCGAACTCGTCTTCGCGACTCTCGCCGTCCGTCTCGCCTGCGACGTCGACGTACTGCTCTAGGCGCTCTCGGTACTCTTCGTCGACGTATCCCTCGGCGAGTTCGTACTCGCCCTCGCTCAACTGAATCGCTCCCTCGTCGAGCTGGCTCGCGAGACGATCTGCTAGCCACGTCTCGAGGCTCTCGAGGTCGCCGTCCTCGGAGTAGTCGTCGGGATTTCGATGTGGCAGTGTTTCGTTCTGGGCCACGGACGGGTTGTGTTGCTGGACCGTGACATGCTGGACAGCGTCCCTGTCCATCGCGGCAGTCGACCCCGGGAGGACGATCCCGCCGGTAATCGTCATCGAGAGAACGCAAAGCGCGAGAACGAGTGTACGACCCCCGATAGTGTTCACGCGAATCGTTTTTTCTTCCACCCAAATAAGGTATTCTTTCGAGACTCTCCGTCAATCAACACCTTCAACACACTCACCTGAATCTATCCGACTATGCAACCGACGCGCCGGGGACGGGCGGCCATCGCACTCGCCGTCGTGCTCGCCCTCATCGCAGTGGTGTTCGCACGCCCGCTCGTGCTCGTCGGCACGGCGCTCGTCGGCGCGTGGGTACTCGCTACCCAGTACCGCTTCGTTCGGGACCTCGAGCGAACGGTGGCGTCGCTGTCGGTCGTCCAGTCGTCTGCTCGAACTGGCGTTCGAACCGGGGACGAAACCCAGGTTACGCTGGCCGCAACGCGTGAGTGTGAGACGGCGTTGTCCCTCGAGATCACCGCCGGGCTACCGGTCGCAGCCACCACGAGCGAGCCAATCGCAGTCGCTCTCGATCCAGCTGACGACCACGGAGACCGGGTCCAGTCGGTCGCCTGGCCCGTGGCCGGTCAGCACGCGTTCGACGAGGCGACCGTGACGGCGACGGACGGACTGTTCCGCGAGACGGTCACCCTGGGTACGACGCCGACCGTGACGGTCGAACCGCCGACGCCACAGGCGATTCACGTCGGAGAAGGTGGTGACCGGGTTGCCGCGTCGTACGGCACCCATCGTGCCGGACGGACAGGGACCGGAATCGAGCCGGCTGAACTCCGTGAATACGTCGCTGGCGATGCAGGGAAACGGATCGACTGGAAAGCGACGGCTCGGCTGACGACGCCGTACGTCCGCGAGTACGAGGCCGAAACCGACCGACAAACGCTGCTCGTCGTCGACCATCGCGCCTCACTCGCGACCGGACCCCGGGCCGGGACGAAACTCGAGCACCTCCGCGAGGTGGCGCTCGCTATCGCTGGCGTCGCCCGCCAGTTTACCGATCCGCTCGGACTCGTGACCGTCGGTGACGGCGGGATCACCAGTCGATCCGACGTGGCTTCCCCGGCCACCAACTACGACGCGATTCGACGCCAACTGCTCGAGCTCGAGCCGACGAGTGCCGGAAACTCGGCTCCCGAGACCACCGACGCGACGCCGGTGAACAGTCCCGAGCGGACTCGAACCGCGGCGGCTGCGACCGGGACGAAGCGAGGGCACGTCTCACACCTGTACCAGCGGACGAATCCTGCAGACGTCCAGCGCTCGCTCGCCGACCTCGAGAAGACGGACGATTCGTTCGCGCGAACGCTCCGCCCCTTCTACGCCGACCGGCAGGTGTATCAGGAACGCATCGCCGGGGATCCACTGTACGGGGCAGTTCACACCGCAGTAGCGAACTCACAGGACTCGGCCTGGACCGTCATCTGCACCGACGACTCGCGACCGGCGGAACTCCGCGAGGCGGTCAAACTCGCACGACGAGACGGCAACGGCGTCACCGTCTTGCTCGCACCGTCGGTCCTCTACGAGCCGGGCGGACTGGCCGACGTCGAACGGGCCTACGACCGCTACGTCGTCTTCGAGGAGTTCCGACGGGAGCTCGCACGGATGGCCAACGTGACCGCCCTCGAGGTCGGGCCGGCGGATCGGCTGTCGGCCGTGCTCGAGGCTGGACGAGCTGGTGGTGGTCGGGCGTGAGTACTCGAGTCGACGCAGTCTCGGCGGAGACCGGCTACGCCTGGCCGACGATCGTCGCCTTCGTCGGACTCGTCGCCGCGTTCACGATCGTCGCCGGACCGATCGGGTTGCTCGCAGGGCTCGTGACTGCACTCGCCGGATACGCACTCGGAACGCCGTACGCGCTGGCAGTCGGTCACATCCTACTCGTCGTCGCCACTCCGGAGGGGATCGCTCCGCTCTCGATCGCGCTCGTCGAAGTTGCGTTCGTGGCCGTCCTGCTCGCGCCGTTGCTCCGAACCGCGAGTTCGGGCCGAACCGTGTTCGTTGCAGTCACGAGCGCACTCGCGCTCGCAGGCACTGCGCGGCTCGTCACCCGCTCGCAGCCGACGTGGCTGGCCGCGACGACTGTGCTCGTGCTCCTGGCAGTCGCTTCGTACGGACTGCACCGACTCGCGCTCGTCCGACTGGGACTGGTTCCGGCTAGCGACGACGGGGACGCATTGCCGACGGACAGAACCGAATCCACTTCCGACCCTGCTACTGAATCGACCGAGACATGAGTACGAGAACTGCTGATCCGGACGAGACGACCGACACGGCAACCGATCGACCAGCGACCGACCGCGAGAACGGAGACGACGAAGAGACGCTCGAGCTCGCGGCGCGAGCGGAACTCCTCGAGGAAGAGAACCAGCGGTTGCGAACGGAGTACGTCAGCGCTCGCAAGTCACAGTACCGCCGTACTGCGATCGGTCTCGGGTTCGTCGGCGCCCTGGCTGCGCTCGGTGGACTCCTCTTTCCAGACGGACGGAACGTGCTCTTCGCGCTCGCTGCGACGGGGCTGTTCGGCGGCGTCCTGACGTACTACTTGACGCCCGAGACGTTCGTCGCAGCGGACGTCGGCGAGCGAATCTACGCCGCGATGGCAGCCAACGAGGCCGCGATCGTCGACCAACTCGGCCTGAGTGACGACCACGTCTACCTGTCGACCGGCGATCCTGCCGACGTGTACCTGTACGTCCCCCAGCGATCGACCGGCAAACTACCAGACGACCGCGACGGCCTGCGTGCCGGCCCTCTCCTGACCGATCCCGACCAGCGCGGACTCGTCCTGGAGCCGACCGGTTCGACGCTGTTCGAGGCGTTCGAGCGCGCACTGACCGGCGACCTCGCGACCGCACCAGCACCGCTTGCGACCCAGCTCGCGGACGGACTCGTCGAGCAGTTCGAACTCGCCGCGAGTGCCGACCCGGACGTCGACCCGGCTGCCGGCCGCGTCACCGTCGCAATCGAGGACAGCGCGTTCGGCGACGTCGACCGCTTCGATCATCCGGTCGCATCGTTTCTCGCCGTCGGCTTCGCGACTGGCCTCGACCGTCCGGTTCAGCTGGCAGTTGCGCCGGATGCCGATCGGGCGGACTGGCTCGTTACGTGTCGGTGGGAGAACGAGGCGGACACCGGCGAATCAGACTCGCCGTAAGCGTCTACTCGAGGTCGCTGCTGCCACTGTACCGCCATCCACTCGCTACGAAACTGCCGATGGAGCGCTCACGTCGGCACTCGGTGGCTCGATCGTATCGACGATTTCGTCGATGACGTCGACTGTATCGACGTCGCTGAGAGACGCGTCGGTGCTCATCACCAGGCGATGGCACAACACCGGTTCGGCCATCGATTTCACGTCGTCGGGGATCACGTAGTCGCGGCCGTGAATGGCAGCCCGCGCCTTGGATCCGTTGAGAAACGTCAGCGTTGCACGCGGCGAGGCACCGTGGGAAACGTCCGGGTGGTCTCGCGTCGCGGCGACGAGGTCGAGGACGTACTCTTTGACCGGTGGCGCAACGTGGACCTCGGAAATCACGTCGCGTGCATCGCGAAGTTGCTGGGAGTCGATGACGCGACCGACGTCGTCGGGGCCGAGTTCGGGGTCCTCGTCGAATCGGTCGAGCAGTTCTCGCTCGTCCGTCCGATCCGGCAGGTCGAGTAGCAACTTGAACTGAAAGCGGTCGCGCTGGGCCTGTGGCAGTTGATAGACGCCCTCCGACTCGATCGGATTCTGCGTCGCGACGATCATAAACGGGTCGGGCAGTGATAGCGTCTCCCCCTCGATGGTCACGTGCCGTTCTTCCATCGCCTCGAGCAGCGCACTCTGGGTCTTCGGCGTTGCACGGTTGATCTCGTCGGCGACGACGAGGTTGGCGAAGACGGGACCGCGCTGGAGTTCGAACGTCCCCGGTTCCTGTCGGTAAATTCGCGTCCCCGTGATGTCGGCCGGCAGTACGTCGGGAGTCATCTGGATCCGGTTGTAGTCGAGTCCCGTCGTTCGCGCAAAGAGGTTCGCGAGCGTCGTCTTGGCGATTCCGGGAACACCCTCGAGCAGGAGGTGGCCGCGAGTCAACAACGCGATCGTCAGGTACTCGATCGCCTCGTCGTTACCGATCAAGACGCGATTCATCTCCGTGCGCAACGAGTCGTAGATCGCCGCTGGATCACTGCTCGATCCATCGGCCAGATCGTCGGTGCCGCTCATTCGTCTGGTTCCTCTTCCGAACGCTGACTGTTAAGCGCTTTTATTACTCGATGGATCCGCTCTTCGTCCCAGTCAGGATGCCGTTTTCGGAGATATGCGGCGCGTTCGGCGTCGGTGAGGCCCGGCCGATCCCGCCCGACAGCGGACTTTCTCGACGGCTGGAAGCGTGCCGGGAGACGGGCACGGACGAGTGCAAACGCAGACCGGGGATGAGTCCGGGACAGGATCGCAACGAGGCCGATTCCGATCGCTCCAACGAGCAGTTGGACCAGAGCCGAGTTCCGAACCGTCAGTATCGCGGCGGCCAGTGGCGGCACTTCACCGCCGTGTGACTGGTCGAAGACGACGTGACTGACGTCCGCGGAGCGATAGAGGCCGCGCACGAACGCGGCGTTGTCCGGCTCGTCGTACATCGAGTTGATCGTGATACTCGGATCGCCGACGACGATCACCTGCCCGTCGCTTACGTTCTCGACCGTCGCGACCGGATACGATCGGAGGTCGTCTTGCTCGTCCAGTTGGTCTTCTTCAGGGCCGAGGTACGCGAAGTCACTGGTCGCGACCAACACCGTCGCCGACCCCGGCTCGAGCGCAGTCGCGTAATTGAGCGTCAACTGGTCGACGCCAGCCGTGAGCGTATGGTTCTCGACGTTCGTCGCGACAGGCATCGCCGGCCCGCGATAGTGGTGACGTTCGTCCCGGAGCAGTTGCCCATCTGTCCGCACCTCGGCGCCGACGTCGGCCAGGAGGTCGTTGCCCGTCTCGTCGAAGTTCTCGAGGACGACGAGCGTGCCACCGTTCGCAACGAACTCTCGAACGCGCTCGGCGTCTTCACCCTCGTACGGGTCGTCCGGTGCGATCACGAACGCGACCGTCTCGTTGGCCGGCAGCGCTTCGTACCGAGCAGTGTCGCGCACGAGGTGGCTCTCGACGGTCGGATCGTCCGCGACGTCTTGTCGCAAGTCCGCCGCACCGTCCCACGAGGGATTGTAGAGACCGAACGCACTCGACGAGGTCGCGGCGACGGCCCCCAGCGCGACGAGGACCGTAATGACGAGCGCGAGCAAGAGAACTCGCGGCCAGTCGATCTCGATCCCGTCGGCGAGCAAGCTATCGCGCCCGTTCATCGGAATCTCCCCCTGGGTCGTCGGTCTCGATCGTGATCGCCGCCGTGATTCATAGCGGCACCACCTCCGGCGGGAGAATCTCGAGGATCCGCCGCACGACGACGACTGCAAAGCCGGCGAGCCCGAGCAGGATCGGCCATCGGAGTCGACGCCGCCACGTCGGTGTGACGTTAAACGGCGACGTAAGTTCCGTGACGATCAGGAAGCCGATCAGCGAGAGGACGAAAAAGAGTTCGTAGGAGAGTGCGTCCAGCAGTGCGAGCGCGAGAACCGTCGCGACCATCCACGCGACGTGGCCACGAACGAATCGCATCCGACGCTGAGTTGGCATCTATTCGAACAAGTGAGATATGGATACCTAAACGTAGCGCACTATCTCCGTGGCAACAGTGTGTTTCGTCCTGCGATCGTCACGTGGCAATTCGCGTTTGCCGCCAGTAGCGAAATGCCTCGTCTCGAGTCACTTATCCCGGTAGACCGGCAGGCGAAAGCGAACACCGGCGTCGCGAAGCTGCCACCTGATCTCGAGGCCGGTCCACGTGAGCCCCGTCAGGAGCGCGACGCCGATCGCGGCGAACTCCGTTTTCCCCATCCAGATCGGGGTCGCAAAGAGGAGGGCGTTGTAGATGCGGTGGGGCAGGATCGACTCGAGTTGCTCGCCGAGGTACTCGAGGGGGGTGAATTCGATGCTGTTCCCATCACCGCCACCGCCACCGCCACTGTCGGCTTCCGTCCGGGACTCGAGACCGAGTGCGGCCGCACTCTGTCCGCCCTCGCTTTCTGCACCCGTCTCGAGTCGTTCCGCCTCGTAGGGCAGCGTCGACCCGACCTCCCAGACGACGTCGCCGGACTCGTTGACCTCCACGACGCGATTCCCGTGGGTGTCGGTGATCAGTGTGTTGCCGTTCGGGAGTCGGTCGGCGTCCCGTGGCCACTGGATCTGGTCGTCTTCCCACAGCCAGGTTCGGTTCCACTCGCCGTCTTCTCGCTGGAATTCCTTGATACGACCGTTCTCCGAGTCGGCGACGACGACGGCCGGCCCACCCTCGCTCTCGGGGATGTAATCGGGGTTGTGCTGTTCGTACAGGACGTCGTAGTCGTCTTCGGCGCCGAGGGTCCACTCCTCGAGCAGGCCCTCGTCTCGGTCGAGGAAGACGACCTGGTCCTGGTTTCGCAGGCTGACCATGATCCGACCTTCCATCTCTCCGCTCTCGATGTACTCGACGTCGTTGACGTGCGCCCAGTCACCGGGATACGGGCCGCCGCCGTCGAGCGGGAAGTCGCTCTGGACGTCCCAGAGCCACTCGACGACCTCCGTCTCCGTGTTCACGATGAAGACCTGGTCGGCGACGATGTCGGCGACGACGACGTGCGTCTCGTTGATGCGATCCGCGTCGTGCCACTCGCCTGCAGTCTCCTTGTAGTCGTAGCGCTCGTAGACGACCTCGACCTCGCCGGTCTCGAGGTCGGCGCGCTCGATGACGTTCAGTGCACACGGCGGACTGCGACAGGTCGGCCCCTCCGTGTGAATCGTGTCGGTCGCAGTGTACTCGACGGTCATCGGATCGCCCTCGACGGGGTCGGCGTCGAAGTACTTCGTCCGCGTGTTGTTGTAGTAGACGACCTCGCCGTCGGGCGCATATGCGGTGATCGTCCCTGCCCGTCCCGATTCGGTGACGACCGTGTGATTCTCCGTCGGCGGTGCGTCCGGGACGTCGTCCTCCGACGCGGTCGAAATGCCACCGGACGACGCGCCGGCGACAGCGACGACCGAGAGCAGGATGACGGCGACGAACGCGAGCCGGAGTCGATTTCGCGTGAGTGCTGTTCTGACTCGATCGATCGACTGTCGTACGTTGTCAGCCATTACCTGTCACCACATGTACGTAAGCGACCGTCTGGAGAGCCATCGGTACTCGATTCTCGACCGAGCCATTAGTACTTTTTCTAGTATTAGTTCGATCGTGTACGTATATCCAGAACGTGGACGACGAGGACCAGCAATGGCGCGTCGCCGACGGCCGCGGTGACGATCGCGACTCGCGAACCCTTGCACCGACCGATCGAGGCCCCCAAACCTTTGTACTCCCAGACGGCGAACGACTTCTATAACGCCGAAACACCGTCAGACAGAGGCAGCGCGGAAACCCACGGCTTTAGCACTGTCTCTTACCCATACGTCGGAGTCTCGCAAAAGTGGCGTTTCGGAGGCTCTCGAGACGGGCGTGAACGAATCGAGACCCACAGGAAGAGAGACGAGATCGACGCTCGGTACGGAGCGTAGTACTCGAGGCGACTGCTTTTGGATCCACAATCACGGATTTCACCCGACGAAAGACGCTGAATACTGGTATCTCGATCGCCACTCTCCGATGGATCGCTCGCAGACTGGTAGCGCAACTTGTGGGTAAGAGACAGCGCTTTAGCGGTAGGTACCTGACCACCGCTGTAACCTCTGTGGGAAGGATTTCGACACGGGAGAGCAGCTACAGGATCACGTCGAACGGCGCCACCCGAAAGACGACGTCAACTGGTGGGTCGTCGCCGAGGATCCGGCGAAGGAGCTTCGGTTCTCCGGCAACTGACGCTCTACTCGCGGCCCCGATCGTGGGGTTCGCCTCGAGACGCGAGACCCCGTTTGGCAGGGGTATTTTCCCTGCGTGCGTCGTAGCACACAGTATGCAAGGGTTACGCTGGCTCCAGATGACCGACGACGAGATCGACGAGTTCCTCGGGCAGGGCGGTACGGGTGTACTGTCGTTCTCGACGGCAGCCGAGGATCCACCGGCCTCGTTCCCCGTGTCGTACGGGTACAACGACGGCGACACGATCTTCTACTTTCGACTCTCGGTTTCTTCTGGCGGCAAGAAAGAGAATCTCATCGACACGAAGGTCTCGTTCGTGACGTACGACGAGACCGACGAGGGGTGGCGAAGCATCGTCGCCACGGGACGCCTGGCCGACCTCGAGGAGATGCCGTACGAATCCAGCGCCATCCAGGGGATGTGGGCGATCGAGATGCCGAGAGTCGACATCTTCGAGCGCCCTCGAGACGAGGTCACGTTCCACGACTTCAGTCTCGTTCCCGAGACGCTGACGGGACGAAAGGAAGTCCAGGCCGAGTCATAGAACGTGCGATTGCCGGTCGTGGAGACGGCGGTTTTCGTGGCCAGCCGGGAACACGTCCGAAACGGACTCGAAACTCGAGGTCGAGTACCCTCGAGTTCGTACATTACCCACGAGGCCAGTTTGAGAACCTGAATGTAGCACGCTGTTTCCGTCGCGTTTCGAGAGGTCCAACGGAGCCAACAGACAGGCAGAGACGGGCGCAGGTCGGTGCGGCGATACCGTCCGTCACGGCGACTGGGCGCTGACCGGAACGCAAAATATCGGCACGTCGGCCTGCCGGACGACGTTTTCGGTGACGCTCCCGAGAAACCACTGCCCGATTCCCGTCTGCCCGTGCGTTCCTATGACGATTAGATCGACGTCGTTTTCGGTCACGTACGTGAGGATCACGTCTGCCGGTGGCCCGGTCTCGATCGATCCGGAGATGCTGACGCCGGCGTCTCTGGCGCGCTCCCGTACCGTTTCGACCGCCTTTTCCCCTCGCTGCTCGAGTTCACCGAGGATCTCGCCGGTTTCACGGGCCCTAGAGAGCGGTCTCGTGTCGACGGAGTACAGCGTGTGGACCACCGATTCGAACTGGGTCGCCAGTGCGATCCCCCACTCGGTCGCGATCGCAGCACCTTCACTGCCATCAGTCGGCAAAAGCAGGCGGTCGAACGTTCCTTCTTCGATCGTGGAGACGTCGGCTTCCGGAGGGACAGCGAGTACGGGCGTTCGTGCCGTTCGGAGAACGTTCTCGGTGACGCTGCCGAGCAGGAACCTGTTCAGTCCCGTTCGGCCCTTCGTCCCCATCGCGATGACGTCGATTTCGCGTCGGTTGGCGTACTCTCTGATCGACTGGAACGGAGTGCCCCACTTGACGACGGTCGTGACGTCGAGGTCTTCGTCGTACGACCGCGCCATTTTCGCGACCGCCTCGACTGCGTCCTCTGCATCCGCTTCGAGCGGGGAGAACACCTCGTCGGTGGGCGGTCCGTTCGGTGCTTCGACGACCGAGAGGACGTGCACGTCGGCGTTGGTCCGCGACGCGAGCGCGATCCCACGCCTTGCCCCGGCGAGGGCACCCTCGCTGTCGTCTGTCGGTATCAGCATCGATCCGATGAGCCGGCTCATGGGAGTACCGTTTTTCACCACCTCTCGGCGGATAATTGTGTGGGGCAGCTGCTCGTCGCCCGCCGTGCCGTGCGCCGACCACTCGGACTGGGCGGCCACCGTCGAGACGTCCGTTCTGCCCCCGACTTCGCAGTCACTGTTCGAGATTCAGGACCTCGACGGAGAGTTCGAGAAGGTCTACGAGTTGACGTGGAAGCAAGAAGTGTTCGCGAACGTGCTCCCGACCGTTCGCTCCGAACGTCGCTCGGCGGTCCTCGTCCTCGAGGAGTGTGACGACGCGGTCGGCGGCGCTCGCAACGTCGTCCGGTTCGACGAGATACCCGTTTCGACCGTCCTCGACCTGCAGCGGAATGCCACCGACGTTCGAACCGACGACCGGCGTGCGCTTCCAGAGGGCCTCCGAGACGACCAGTCCGAATCCCTCGCGCAGTGACTTCTGGACGACGACGTCTGCCTGCCGTTGCAGGACGTTCACCGTCGTGTCCGGAAGATCGGTCAGCACGTGCACGTCCGGATCGTCAGCGGTCTCCCGGGCGACCCGTTCGTACAACTCCAGCCCCTCTGGATCGTCGCCGGCCATCCCACCGACCAGCGCCAGCTGAAGGGTCGGGATTTCCTCGCGGGCACGACGGAACGCCTCCAGGGTGCCGAATTGATCTTTCCACGGATCGAAGCGGGAGACTTGCGAGACGAGCGGTGCGTCGAACGAGAGGGGATCGAGCCGATCACGTTCGGCGGCGATCGTCTCTTCGTCGAGCGATCGGTTCTTCTCCGTTACCGGATCGATCGACGGATAGACGGCGCTCGCCGTCGGCACGTCGATCCGCTCTGTGTAGACCGAGCGACTGAAAACCGCGTGGTCGACTCGCTTCGTGTACTCGGACACGAACGCGAGATACTCGTCGGACGGCTCGGTGAGGTCGACGTGACAGCGCCAGACGATCGCCGCGTTCGGCATCGTTTCCTCGAGCAGATCGATCATTCCGAGCGGTTGCGGATCGTGAATCACGACGACGTCGTATTCGTCCTCGAGTTCGGCTGCGTTTTCTTCGGTCACCGTCCGATAGGTCGCTTTCATCTCCTCGGTCAGTCGGGAACCACTCCCCTGGAGCCCGTTGTGAATCGCCTTGGTCACCTCGAAGAAGTCGTCGGTAGCGTCCATGACGAACCAGTCTGTGTCGATGGCGAGATCGTTACACACTGGAACGAGTGAATGGAGCAGTTCTGCGACGCCACCGCCGGTCGCGGTCGAGCTGACGTGGAGAACCCGGACGTCCGCCAGCGTCTCGGCGAGCGACTTCAGTCGCTCGAGTCGGCCGCTGTCCGTCACGGTGGCGTACGCCTCGATCGACCGATCCGGTAGTGATGGAGCGTGCATCGTCCGTACTCGTCGACACGACGACGACGCTGGTATCTGTTGGGGGTGGTGTTCAAACGAGGTCGCGAGGCGGATTCCCCGCCCCACCGTGGGCGGGGAAGTTGACGAGACGTTCAGTTTTCGTTGCACGTCGGTATTCGCTTTATCAATCTCCGGGTCGTATCTCGAGACGAGGATGACTGTCGACGAACTCCGCGACTACGGGATCCAACGGATGGACGACGAGGCGATCGAGAACTTCCTTTCGATCCAGCACGCCGGGATTCTCGGCCTCCCCACGTCGGGTGCGCCGTATCTGCTCCCGATGTCGTACGGGTTCGACGGGGGATCACACCTCTACTTCGCGTTTCTCGTCGAGGGACAGAGTCGGAAAACGGAGCTCGCCGACCAGGCCGATGTCGGCAGTTTCCTCGTCTACAACGCCGAGACGATGTTTCACTGGCGAAGCGTCCTCCTACGGGGTCCGATTCGAAGACTTTCCGAGGAGGAACGATCGAAGATAACGGAGGCACAGACCCCGGCGTGGCAGCCGGAACTGATCGAGACGGCGAGCGAGACGGGTGAAACTCGAGTGTACGAGTTTCAGATCGAAGAGTCGACGGGCGTCAGTCACGCCATTCGACCGCCAACGTTTTTCGAACGAGAGAGTCGAGACGCCACGGAATGAGTCTGTTTCCGTGCTCCTCGAGGTGTCTTCGCTCGAGATAGATGATAACGGTTCCAGGTGTGCAACCAGGTAACGACGGTCTCGTCACAGAGGTGTCGTCCGTCTGGTCGATGCAGGCGAGAATGACGACAGACCAGAGATTTCCAGAATCGGAAGCCGTTCGATAACGTCTACTGCTCTATTGGTCGTAGAAATAATTACTCACTTATGAGATTGGGAGTTGGTCGAGATCGGTGTCGATCGCTGTCGTGGGGTTGTCAAGTAATTCCTTGGTTTGATACAGACTACTATGGCGTGGCATCCATCTGCCGCCGCTTTGTGAATTTCTCGTGGAACGTTTCTTGGTTGTCTGCATCAGATTCGGCGACTGTACGGCGTGGTTTTGACCGTTCGATGAAAATCAGTAACGGTCTCCTCAAGACCTTGTCAGCATCCGGTTACTCGACCCAGCTATAGATCGTTCGTCGCTGAATGCCGCACCACCTGCTAGTTCAGTCTACGTGACGTCGTTTTTGTACACTATTTCTGATAAAAGCCGTTGTATCGGCTTCTATCACTCGACATTGTCGAGAGCATCTTGGAATATATCGACAGCGATCTCGTCGGGATGATCCACTGTGTCCAACAACAGATTTTGAGTAGAAAATTCTAACGGCTACTATAGCGTTTTCCGACGTGGGCGTTCAGAAAACGTGACGTCTTACTCTTTAATTCTTATCTGAACACCGCCAAGAATTTTCGTAGAAAGGCTTATATGTACCCATATTGAGTCTTGTCCATGGTACTCTCGTGCCATATCTGTGGAAGTACAGTTGCAAAAAACGGTACTTCTATCGACAAGATCGAGAACGGGTTCGAGTGCGCAGATTGCGGTGAAGTGACATGCACCGGCTGTATGTCGATCGGGGTCGCGAAGGCCACGAACCACTGCCAGCGGTGCCGTGGTTAACAGGAGCGAATGCCGACCTGCAGCGAATACGGCAGTTCTGACCGTGGATTACCGAATTGCCGTCTCGTAATATAGTGTAGACGCACTGGTGACGGTTAATTTCTGCCGACAGCCGTGACGTTCGCTTCCCTTTGCAGACGTGGGAGTACTAGTCCGTTCTGTTACACTCTAGCCTCGAACAGGTGGATCGACGACGAGTGACAGGAACGTCTATGATCACTGGCTTACCATAGCAGGTCTCACTCAGAACGTTCCCCGTCAAGGGTAATAGTCCGTCTGTCTGTACTCTCAGTCACCTTCCATGACGCTCAGTTGGGGCTTGTCGCCTTCTCGACCCAGATCGGTGACGGCTTCGGTGAGTTCGAAACCCTCGTAACCCTTTTCTGCGACCTCGAGGATGGTATTGTGGTAGAGATCGATACCGCCCGGATATGGCGTGAACACAGTCGGTTTGTCGGGGATGTTCTCGTTCATATACCAGGAGTCGGCCGTCGTGTAGAGCGTCTGTTCGGCGACTTCGCGGTTGTGGGTGGTCCAGGCGCGCTCTGCCGCCCTTGTGGCTTCGATGAGTTTGACATCGTTATCGACGAGGTACTCGATAGTGTCGGAGACCCACTCGACGTGGTGTTCGATAGCGACGGGCATGTTGCTCAGTACAGACGGACTCTGCGGGCCAGTGATTGTGAACATGTTCGGAAATCCGTAAAGCGCAAGACCGAGGTACGTCTGTGGTCCGTCATTCCACTTTTCGTCCAGCGTGAGCCCGTCTCTTCCCCGGATGTCCATCTGGAGCAGTGTCCCCGTCATGGCGTCAAAGCCAGTGGCGAGGATGATCATGTCGAACTCGTAGTGGTCGTCAGCCGTCTGGATTCCCTCTGGCGTGAATCGCTCGATTGGATCTTCGGTGACGTCCACGAGGCTGACGTGGTCTTCGTTGTAGGTCTTGTAGTAGTCGGTGTGCAGCGGCGGCCGCTTGGTTCCGTAGTAGTGGTCTTCCGGTGCCAGTTTCTCGGCCAGGTCCGGGTCATCGACCGTTTCGCGGATCTTGTTGCGGAGGTACTCTGAGACTTTCTCGTTGGTCTCCTCGTTTATAAGGAGGTCCTCGAAGGCGAGCAGGAATCGGAACCCACCCTCCTGCCAACGCGGCTCCAGCGCCTCTTCGACCTCCTCCATCGTGAGATCCGCTGCCGTTTCGTATCCGGTCTCGAAAGGCATTCCGAACCCGGAGTTGTGAGCTTTCTCGAGGATCTCGTCGTAGTTCGCCTGAATGCTTTCCCACTCTTCGTCGGTCAGAGGACGGTGTCGGGCAGGGACGGCATAGTTGGGAGTTCGTTGAAAGACAGTCAGACGTTCGACGTCTTCTTTAGCGACCTCGGGGATGACCTGGATGCCGGTTGCGCCCGTGCCGATAACCGCGACGCGCTTGTCATCGAAGTCGACTGGATCGTGGGGCCACTTCCCCGTGTGATACATTTCGCCCTCGAAGTCGTCGAGAGCCTCGAAGTCCGGTACGTAAGGTTCAGAGAGACAGCCCACGGCGGTAACGAAGTACTGGCTGGTGACCGCGTCACCGTCGTCGGTGCTGACCGTCCACGTACCGGCCTCTTCGTCGAAGGCAGCGGACGTGACTTCCGTCTCGAAGTCGATGTCTTTCCGAAGGTCAAGTTCGTCTGCGACGAACTGCAGGTACTCCAAGACCTCTGGCTGTTCGGGGTATCGTTCGCTCCACTCCCACTCCTCGAGAATCTCGTCGTTAAACGAGTAACAGTAGATGTGGCTCTCGCTATCACAGCGGGCACCAGGATATCGGTTCCAGTACCAGGTCCCGCCGACGTCGTCGGCTTTCTCGACGACTTTGACTGACAGTCCAAGTTCGTCCCGAAGCCGGTGCAGCATGTATAGCCCCGAGAACCCTGCACCGACGACTACCACGTCGTAGTCCGTTCCCTCCTGTATCTCGCCATTATCTTGCGTGTCTATCTCTGTCATGGTATTGCCCGTTTGCTGGTGTCTCTGTGCGGATGGATAAATCTTTCTTCATAACTAATGACTATTAGTTCAAATACTAGTAATATTGTGATCAATAAAGAACGGAGACGAAGTCACCGAAGACCTACTCGAAGGTAGATCGGAGGTCAGTGGCGACGTCGTCGATGAGATCGCGGGAGCGAGTGAGGTTCATGGGCTCGATCAGGAACTGGGCGATACCGTGAATCGCGTCGTCGTAATTGATGTGGTTGACGTCGACGCCAGCTGCCTCGAGCTGGCTGGCGTAAGCAGCCCCCTCGTCGCGGAGCGGATCGAATCCGCAGGTGATGACCGTCGCCGGTGGGAGCCCTTCTAGACTACTGGCCTCTAGCGGGGACGCGTAGGGGTTCTTGCCGTCGACATCGTCGCGCAGGTAGAGATCCCAGAACCACTCCATGTCCGCTTTCGTGAGCAGGTATCCTTCACCGTTCTCTTCGTACGAGTCCATATCAAAACCGTACTGAGTAACGGGATAGATGAGTACCTGACGGGCGATGGACGGACCGTCACGATCTCGAGCCAGGAGCGCGACAGCAGCCGCGAGATTGCCGCCGGCCGAATCGCCGGCAATGGCGACGCGATCCGTGTCGATCTGCATCGTGTCGGCGTCGTCGAACACCCACTCGAGGACCGTATAACAGTCTTCTAGCGGCGTCGGGAACTTGTGCTCAGGTGCGAGCCGGTAGTCGACCGAGATCACCATCGAGTCGGTCTTATTGGTTAGTGTCCGACAGGTGGCGTCGTGGGTATCGAGGTCGCCGAGGACCCAGCCACCGCCGTGGAAGTACACCACCGTCGAGTACGGCCCCTCTCCCTCGGGGACGTATACACGAACAGGGATCCCCTCCTCGCCGATCGCCAACTCCATGACGTTTCCGACAGGCGTAGGCTCGTCGGGTTCGGGAAACATCTCTGCCATCAGCTCTCGAGCGTTCTCCGGAGAGAGCGACGAGTACGACGGCACTGGTTCGGCGTCCATCTGCTGGAGAAGGCCAGTAATCTCGGCGTGCGGTTCTTCTGCTGCTGTCACCTCGGGTGTTTCGGTAGACATCGTGTGTCATGCCAACAACACACGTAATAAATCTATTGCTAGTATCCATCTAACATCTCGGTGAGGCATACACCACTGCCGTAAGAACCCCTAGTCGCCGTGTCGACGCGACGCCACTGGATTCGACTCACTCGAGGTAGAGGTCGTCGAAGTCATATCGCGAGAGACGGTGTTCAACCTCTTTGGCCGTCTGTCTGAGTAGAGCGGGAAGTTCCTGCTGTGCACGTTGATCGTCGAGACGATGCAAGACAGTACTTATGAGAAGCGAACCGTAGATCTCGTCGTCGACTTCCACCGGCGCTGCAACCCCCCAAATGTTGTCGTGTGTCTCTCCCGCGTCCACGAGGATTCCCTCATTTCGGATGACTTCGATCTGGTCTTCCACCCGTCGGATCGCTTCCTCCTCGAGATCGGAACGGTCTAGAATGTCCCGACGAAGGGACTCCGACGTGTGGGCTAGAACCACTTTCCCCTGAGGGCTCTTTGCTAGATGGAACGGTTCTCCGAGAAACGGACCAGGAACGTGTACTGCATGGTGGCTGTTTCCCTCGTAGATCATCACAACGCTGCGCTCCTCCTTGACGAACACGGAGATGTACTCGTCGATGGACTTGGCAAGGATATCTACTGGTTCCACGGCAGCGTGCATAATCGGATACGAGTTCCGTATGGACCGACCCTTCTGCAGGAATTTCAGACTGAGACGGTATCTTCCGTCGCTCTCGACGATGTAACCGCTATCCACTAACGTATTGAGGTAGTTGTAGACGCTGCTGACGGAGAGATCCACGTGTTCGGACAGCTCAGAGCAGGTCGGTTGGTCCAGTTCCTCGATCTTTTCGATCATAGTAAAAATGTTCTCGGCCGTTTTTATGTTCGTGTGTTGTTGTGACATGCCACGGTAATCTACGTTCTCCCCTAAAAACCATGAGGACGGTGATAATAATTTCGTCGACCGCTTTGCTGGTTCTGGCCGATATCGAAGAACGTCCGTCGTCGTTGTATTGCATAACTGTATTAGAAGGAATCTCACGCAACGTCGTGTACTGTTGTAGTAATTCTCAAACGCCGAAGCACGCCACTGTACACGGATTCCTCGAGTATGACCGCTTGAAAATCCGCTCTCGATCAACTGAGGCGTGGTTTCACACCGTCATCGAGGAATTCGTCCAATGGGGACACGACATCTATTTCACGCCGGATACACTGGCCGCCACTGTCTCCCTGAAATCTCACTCCGTGATTCCAGGGACAATTCCCGCTGAAACACTCGAAACAGTATTCCTGTATCACGAATCACCTCCATAAATCGGATTCATACAAGTCCTCGTCGACTATTGGTGAGAATTCACAACTTTTAGCTCGATTTTCACTACTAATATACACATCGAGGATCGAAGACGCCTGAACACCGAATTTAGTATTTCACCACAGCAGTAACCCACAGGTAGCTGGTGAGCACGGTTCTCGAATCGTACCGGCAAGTCCATCAAGCTGCTCGAGTGCAGTCGTCTTGGAAGGTTCGACGTATATCAGCAGTTTCGAAGGACTCCATCGGGACGACGTAGAGCTCTCGGGTACGAAACAAACGAGTTAGCTCTCTAGGTGCCTTTCCGGTTGTACGTCTGCCGCCGGAGAACGATCATTCCGTCGTGGCGTTCACAAACGATTCGATCACGTCTGTCCTGGATTACGATTACAACAGTGACGTTTTGACGTCCTCCGCACGGCTACCGCCGTAGAATACCTCCGTGGACATCACTTCCCGGCACGTTGTGGACTCCGTCCCGGCTGTGAACGTGCGGGATTAGCGCCCTTCGGCACCATGCAGGGGTATGGTTGTCTTGGACGTCCACTTGACGTAGCCTACCCAACGAGGGAGTGGCTCCCAGCAGCGTCCAGCACACTGGGCAGCGGGCCTTGCCATTGGCTTGACCACACGTTTCACCCACGACGCGTGGTCGTCTGGTGACATACCACCCACACTACTGGTTGGGCTGTGAAGGGGATGAGAGTCATGTGAGTGTTGAGACCCGCTCATAGCCATGTAAAGCGTGTGAATCCCCCACAGTAACACGTTGCATGTCTATTTTCGATACTGTGATAGAGACACGTAACCGAATCGATTCAGAATCCGCCGGTGATACGGTCAGAGCGTGAGACGTGGTTTGAGTCCCAGTCGTGGGCCTTCGCCTCGGAATTCTGCAATCGTCGTTCCAGAGATACTCTAGTGACGACCTGACAGAGGTTAACGAGCCGGGCACAATCCATTACTGCTCTACGGGTGTAAACCAATTATTGGGAGATCCGTGAACACCATCGATATCGACACTGTCCAGTTAGACCAGTTTGAGGAACGAGCAGGTCGTTGAATTACTTGACTAAACTGCTCGCAGACTTGCTCAGCGAGTGCTTTGCAGCGGATTTAGAAGAACCTTGGCCGTTGCCGTCCGAATTCATGCGACCGGTTATTTAATCGGAGAGATAACTTCGATTCTCGCTGATTTCGACGTTGGACGCTCGCACGGGGATGTCTGGAACAGTATTCATCATTTAACATATAGTTTGTCTGACCCACTGTTGGTTGCGTCGTCACGGGTCGCGATTGACGAGACCGCGGTCAAGATCGACGGCGAGCGGTTATTTGCTGCAATACACATCGAGACAAAACTGTTTCTTGGCATCGCGTTATTTGATCAGTACGCTTGATCTATACACAACTGGGTGCAGAAAAATGGTTTACAGCTGATAGTTGGGGAACGGCCGGATCACATCACGCTCGACGAAACGGTGATCCTCCTCGGCGATCAACGCTACTAACTGTACGCCGTCGATCCCGAGGCGAACGAGTTCCTCCACGTCAGGCTGTTCCGACGTGGAACGAAGGTGTTATCTCGATCTTTCTCTCCTAACTCATCGAGAAACACGACGTCGATAAGGCCGTGTTTCTCATCGATTCCGGCTCCTGACTCAAAGTAGCACTCCATCGACACGGACTCCGATTTCGATATGGAAAACACGGAAATCGGAACGTCGTCGAACGTCTCTTTCAAGATATAAAACGTCGCACCTACCAGTTCAGAAACTGCTTTCGAAACGTCGAATCAGAAACTGCTGAAACATGGATCCAGAGCTACGCATACTACTGGAACCCGATAATCTGAACAATGCCAGCCCTCTCGACAGACAGTTCTTGGAGTGCTCAGAGTGACCGCTGTCGGCGGTTTCATCGGGTATTCACGGCTTGGCCGCGTAACTGAGTACGTCCAAGAGAAGTCAAGTTAACTGCCCCGCACACGGTGGCGCAGGGCTTATCGGTGGACGTACCGCGTCGTACCCGAAGAGCGTTCGGACGTTCACGGGTCGGCATCACCGATTCTGGGGCCGGTTGACGGCGGCCCGTGACCGGCGACGGCTGTTGGCCGCCGACCACGTACCACTAAATGTGGGATGCCACTCACGTCGACTCTCGAAGGAGGCAGCGCGTGTCAGCTTCCCCCCTGCCACGGTGGGGCGGGGAATCCGCCTTGTTACCTAGTTTGAAGGTGCGTACCGTGAGGATAACTATACTACACGTTAGAAATAATTACTCGTCTATAGAACTGGCGCTTGATCGGGAGTTGTATCGATCGCGATCGTCAACTCGGTGAATGAATCGAAGAAACGGTGCTGGAGCGGATTGTAGCTGCCTCCAGCATTCTTCTCCTGGGCTCAGTTCGGATGAATACGCCGGCAACGTCACGAACGCAAGGTCGTCATGGACCTGGCGGCCCGTGACAGCCAACACCTGAAAATACAGCGACCTGTCCAACGCCACGATCAAATCATCTCCGAATTCTTTTAATAACGTAAAAATGATGTTTTTGCGTGTTCGGCGGTGACGTACTCTTCGAACCGAAAGAAAAAGCGATCATCGTCCACGATGATCACGCCTAGCAAGCACGTCCAACCGCGCTAACTAGAAAGTTCAACAGATGACCGCATGCCGCGCAGAAACCACGTGACATGCGGCTCAACTGGGACAGATGTCCTGGTTCGATCGATACAGACTACTGTGGCATTCATTTCCGCCGATTTTTAAGATCCTCGCAAAACGTTTTTGCTCGTCAACATCAGCCTCGGCGGCTGTACGGCGTGGTTTCTGACAGTTCAATTTCGCTTCTTTGAGGACCGCCGGCAACTCAGGACTGAATACTTGATCCTGTAGATCTCGTCGAGATACTGCTAGACGAGAGCCGGCGTCCATGCCGGCGCGTCGACTCCAACTTGCGCAGGTGATTCGTAGACAGTTTCTCCGAACTTTTTCTATATTTCTGAGAGCTTTCGTGTTTAGCCAGATCGGTAACATCAGTTACGGCCTGCTCAAGCGACTGGTCCGTATCGCGTCGCTTGAGCCAGCTGTAGATCGTTCTTCGCTGAACGTCGTGCCACTCGGCGAGTTCAATCTGCGTGACACCGTTTTTGTACGCTATTGCCGGTAAGACCCATTTGTCGGCTTCTGTCTCTCCACGTTGTCGAGGGCCTCTTGCAATTCCTTGATAGGAATCTCGTCGAGATGATCCACTGGGACCAACAACTAATTTCGAGTGAAAAGTTCTAGCGGTTACTATAGTAGTGTGGATTGAACACTACTTGTCGTCGGCCCGACTTGGTATCGTCACCACGTCGCAGTCCGGTGTCGGCACCTCGCAGAGCTATAGTCGGTTTCGTAATTCGATCGTTGATCAAAATCCGCTCGACATCACAGGTATCGAACTATGGTGGGCTATAAAAGTACAAATAGTCATAAAATAGATAGCAATAATATATAAACACATACGTAGTGACGCTCAGAATAAGGTCGATTCGATCTGGACAACTTCTTTTGTTTAGGTTTTCTGGCAAATATTCCAAAAATTCGACGGTTCCCCTTCACTTATCGCAGTAAGTATTCCATCTAATTTGTAGGATAGCTAACTAGAGCGTGATTTTAGCAGTTTCATTCGGTAAGTCGGTAGGTAGAAACTGAGACACGGCGGTTGGTTCTACGAATATCTAACTGGTCAATGAAAGTTGTAGACTACCCATTTGAGCACTATTCCTCGGAGTTCGAGCTGCCAGCTTCGCGCACAGCGGAGCCGAGCGTGCGCTTGATCGACGAGAAGATCGTTTCGCCTATCCACCTGCGATTGTATCAGCGGCTGTTCATCCGAGCGTTGTGCGCCCAATCTAGCAAGGAGGAGACCTGGTGGTTGGTCAGTGGTCAACGGGCGACCGTCATCAGTACGGAGCCTGTCCCGAAACGGTTTCCCGTCGTTGCCTCGGTCAGAGGCCAGTGACGGCAGGTCACGATCTTCGCGTTGTGTTTCTTCGTCATACAGTGAAAGTTGAAGCAGTACAGCGTTTTAGCGTCCACCAGCACAGTCACATCAAGCGAGCGACCACTTGTCTCACATAGCCGCTAGTGATCGAGATGGTCGACACTATCGGCGATAGCCAGTGGCGAACCCGCGTTCATACCCGAGTGAACATTCGGGTCAGATCACGCCGTCGCTCGAGAGCGCTTCGATTTTGTCTCGATCGTATCCGAGCTCCTCGAGCAGTTCTTCGCTGTGCTGGCCTAGGTCCGGGAGCGTTTCACAGCGCAACGCTGCCTTCTCCATGTCGAGTGGATTGTCGACCACTTCGATCGGTCCCTCGTCTGTCTCGAGTTCGCGGATCATGCCGAGGTGCTCGGTCACCGGATGGTTAACGACCTCGTCGATCTCGTTCACGTCACCCCACGGGAGGCCTGCGGCCTCCAGTCGTTCAGCCCAGAAGTCGCGTGGTTTCGACGCGATCGCCTCCTCGACGATCGGTTCGAATTCGTCGCGGTTCTCGACGCGCTTTTCGTTACTCTCGAATCGTTCGTCCTGGAGGAGTTCGGGCCGCTCGATGACGTCCTCGCAGAACGTCTGGTAATGCCCCTCGCTAAGTACGGCGAAGTTCACGTGCTGATCGTCGCTAGTTCGGTGGGGGCCGTACGGCGTCAGGAGGTGGTGGCGCATGCCAACCCGTTCGGGAACGTCGTCGTTGTGCATGTATTTCAACGGGAAGTATCCAAGCCACGAGAGCATTCCACCGAACATTGTGACGTCAATCTCTTGCCCTTCGCCCGTGCGTTCGCGCTGGAATAGGGCGGTGATCGCTCCCATCGCGCCGTACATCCCGGCGTTGATGTCACAGGCGCTGATCGGGACCTTCGCTGGCGCGTCTGGACTGCCGTTCATTAAGATCAGGCCCGTCTCGCCTTGCATTACCATGTCGTAGGCCTTCCGATCGCTGTACGGCCCGTCTCGTCCGTACCCGGAAATGTTGACGTAGACGAGATCCTCGTTCAGTCCGGAGAGCGTCTCGTAGTCGATTCCCAGGCGCTCGGTCACTCCTGGAGAGAAGTTTTGGACGACGATGTCAGCTTTCGCTGCTAGATCGCGAAATACCTCGATCCCGCGTTCCTGTTTGAGATCGAGTTCTATGCTGCGCTTGTTTCGGTTCACCCAGACGTGCGACGAGGAGTGGCCGTCGACAGCACTGTCCCAGGTGCGATTGACGTCGCCGACGCCGGGCCGTTCGATCTTCACTACATCGGCGCCGAAATCACCCAGCAGTCGAGTACAGAGCGGAGCGCTGATTCCACTTTCGAGCGCGAGTACCGAAATGTCGTCGAGTGCATACATGGATTTAGTAGGAACGTGGGAGGTCGAGTACGTGTTCTCCGATGTAATTGAGGATCATTTCGTCACTGACTGGAGCGATGTGGGTCAGACGGGCCTCGCGGTAGTACCGTTCGACATCGTACTCGGTTGCAACGCCATACCCCCCGTGGGTTTGGACTGCTGCGTCCGTCGCTTCCGAGGCCGCCTCTCGAGCCATGTAGGCTGCGATGTTCGCTGCTTCGCCGACGTCCCGGCCTTCCTTGAAGGCTCGTGCGGCCTGATACGTGATGTTTCGCGCGCTCGTCATTCGGGCGTACGCCTCCGCAAGCGGGTGCTGGATCGCCTGATTGGCCCCGATCTGCCGATCGAACACTTCCCGCTCGGTAGCGTACTGGACGGCGCGATCGATCGCGACCCGTGCTAACCCGACGGCTTCAGCCGCGATGACGACTCGTTCCTCGTTGAGTCCGTCCATCACCTGATAGAATCCGTTACCTTCCTCGCCAATGAGGTTCTCCGCGGGAATCTCGAGGTCTTCGAACCAGACTTCATAGGAGGGAACGGCCGCGCGAATGTTCTTCTCGATTTCGGCGGTGTCGATCGCGCCCTGGGCTTTCGCGTCTTCGAGGTCAACCAGGAAGAGACTCATCCCGCTCGTCTTCTTGTCGACTTCCTCGCGTGGCGTCGTCCGGGCCACGAGCACCATGTAGTCGGACGCGTGGATGCGAGAACACCACGTCTTCTGACCGTTGACGACGTACGTGTCGCCGTCGCGTTCCGCCCGCGTCGTGATCGCCGTCGAATCGAACCCGGCGTTTGGCTCCGTCAGGGCGAAACACTGGAGCAGCTCCTCGCCGCTCGCAAGTTTTGGCAGGACCTCCTCTTTCATCTCCTCGCTGCCGTAGTTGATGATCGACCGGGGGATGAACATCGCACCGTGACAGGACATCGACCCGTTGAAGCCAGCCCCGCTCGCGGTAATCTCCTCGAGGATGATAGCCGCCTCCAAGGTGTCTAGTCCCGCACCGCCGTACTCCTCGGGGATCACCGTTCCGAGCCAGCCGTGTTCTCCGAGCGCTTGGACGAAGTCCATCGGGTACTCTGCGTTCCGATCTCGTTCCTGCCAGTACTCGCTGTCGAAGTCGCTACAGATGTTCTGTATCTCGGACTGTATGAGTTGCTGCTCTTCCGTAAATTCGAGCATACTGGTGCCATGGTGTAACAAGACAATAAATCTATGGAGTCCCCTCGTCATCGGGGTATTTCGTGTCTGTGGGCGGTGTAAAAGGACTTGACGGACAAATTCTCGAGGTGAGAACGGTCTCGTCCGCCAAGAACTGGATCCGACTGCTCGCCTGCCGGTTGCACCGTCTACTTTCTACCGAACGGTGGCGTGGACGACGGATCGTGAGGCGACCGTTGTGTAGCGAAAAGATAGCCACAGTACGCGTTCTACGCCGCCTACGGCGCCGGTGTCTTTATTACAAATCACTCAGAACAAGAACAGACTGACATGCGATTGTCCACCGAGTCGGTTACTTCCTCTAAGGACGAACCGTTCAGGATACTAGATGCTAATGGACGATTGATCGAGGGCCGCACTGGTCCGGATCTCTCGGACGAACAGCTCGTTCAGATGTACGAAGATATGACCTTCTCGCGTCACTTCGACGAACGAACCGTGAGCCTGCAGCGCCAGGGTCGGATGGGTACCTACGCGCCGGTTGCGGGCCACGAGGGTGCTCAGATCGGAAGCACGTACGCGCTCGACCGCGACGACTGGGTGCTTCCGACGTACCGCGAGAGCGCGATTCCCCTGGCTCGCGACGTCGAACCCAGCGAGGTACTTCGGTACTGGAAGGGCTACGAAGAGGGAAACGCGTCGCTGGTCGCCGAGAACGTCTTCCCGATTAACATCGTCATCGGGAGTCTCATTCCTCACGCGACGGGGATGGGGATGGCCTTCAAGTACAGAGACGACTACTCGCGGGCCGTCGTGTGTCACTTCGGCGACGGCGCGACGAGCGAGGGCGATTTTCACGAGGCGCTGAACTTCGCAGGCGTCTTCGATACGCCGAACGTCTTCTTCTGTAACAACAACCAGTGGGCAATTTCCGTTCCGCGTGACCGACAGACCGCAAGCGACACGATAGCCCAGAAAGCCATCGCCTACGGATTCGATGGCGTCCGGGTGGACGGTATGGACCCGCTCGCCGTCTATCGGGTTACTCGCGACGCAATCGAGAACGCGAAAAGACCGGAAGACGACCGGAAACGGCCCACGCTCGTCGAATCGGTGCAGTACCGGTTCGGGGCACACACCACGGCCGACGATCCCTCGGTGTATCGTGACGACGACGAACTCGAGCGCTGGCAGCGAAAAGATCCGATCGTTCGGTTCGAGAAGTTCCTGCGTAACACTGGTCGACTCGACGACGAGCGGATCGACGCGGTCAAGACTCGAAACGAGGAGCGAATGGCGGATGCGATCGAAGCCGTCGAACGGCTCGACGACCCCGACCCCGAGGAGATGTTCCAGAACGTCTACGAGGAACTGCCCAGTCGACTCGAAGAACAGTTTGAACGGCTTCAGGAACTCAGGGATAGACACGGAGATGACGAACTTCTGGAGGGATAACGATGAGTCAGAATCAGAACCAGCACCCAGATCCAACCGAGACGCAGAACCTCACGCTCGTCCAGGCCGTTCGCGACGGCCTGCACGCAGAGATGGAACGCGACGACGACGTCGTCGTCATGGGCGAGGACGTCGGCGCGAACGGCGGCGTCTTCCGCGCGACCGAAGGGCTCTCCGAGGAATTCGGCGAGGAACGCGTGATCGACACGCCACTCGCGGAGTCCGGCATTGTCGGCTCCGCGATTGGTATGTCGAGTGTGGGTATGAAGCCGATCGCTGAGATCCAGTTCCAGGGATTCATCTACACGACGTTTGACCAACTCGTGAGCCACGCCGCTCGACTGCGCACGCGAAGCCGCGGGTCGATTACGTGTCCGCTCGTCGTTCGGACGCCCTATGGCGGTGGCATCCGTCCCCCGGAGCACCACTCAGAGTCCAAGGAAGCCTTCTTCGTACACGAGCCGGGGTTGAAGGTCGTCGTCCCCTCGACGCCATACGACACGAAGGGCCTGTTGACGAGTGCGATCCGCGATCCAGACCCAGTGATCTTCTTAGAGCCAAAGCTCATCTACCGAGCGTTCCGCGAGGAGGTGCCAACCGACTCCTACGAGGTACCACTCGGCGAGGCAGCCGTCCGTCGCGAAGGTTCAGATATCTCGGTGTTCACGTGGGGTGCGATGACCCGACCGACGCTCGAGGCTGCAGAGGACCTCGAAGGTGAGATCGACGTCGAAGTCGTCGATCTCCGGACGCTCTCACCGCTCGACACCGACGCGATCGTCGAGTCGTTCAAAAAGACAGGTCGCGGGGCGGTCGTCCACGAAGCGCCCCTGACCGGCGGGCTCGGCGGTGAGCTTACGGCCACCATTCAGGAGGAGGCGTTGCTCTACCAGGAGGCGCCGATTGAGCGCATCACGGGCTTCGACACACCGTTCCCGCTGTACGCGCTCGAGGATTACTACATGCCCGAGCCGGCCCGGATCACTGACGGCATTCGCGAGGCGATGAACTTCTGAGATGCTTCGCGAGTTCAAACTCCCCGACGTCGGCGAAGGAGTCGCCGAGGGCGAACTGATCCAGTGGCTAGTCGCGGAAGGCGACGAGGTGAGCGAAGACCAGCTGGTTGCCGAGGTCGAGACGGACAAGGCACTCGTCGAAGTGCCCTCCCCGTACGACGGTACGGTTCGCAAACTGTGCGCCGAGGAAGGCGACGTCATCCCGGTCGGCGACGTGATCATCACGTTCGACGTCCAGGGTTACGAACAGGTGGACGCCAAACTCGAGACCAAACGGACAGACGGGACCATACTGGAGCCCGCATCGAGCACCGCAGACGCAGACGCGGAAGGCGATACCGACGAGGGGGCTAAAGCGTTGTCGACGGATAGGCGAATCTTTGCACCTCCACGCGTGCACCGGCTGGCTCGCGAAGCAGATGTCGACCTCTCGCGAGTCGACGGGAGCGGTCCCGGCGGTCGCATCACTGAGGGAGATGTCCGGGCATCCGCCGATGGTAGTGGCGGACTGGAGTCGGCGGCGGTCGAACCGGCCGCGGTCGGTAACGTATCTACGGTGGACGACTCGAGTGTTCCTGCTGGCCAGGCTGACCCGGGTGCACCAGTCCAGAAATGGGTTTCCGACCGAGAGCGCACGCTCGCGACGCCAGCGACGCGACGACTCGCCGAGGAGGAAGGCGTCGACATCGACGCCGTTCCGGCGGCCGAGGATCGCGACGGAGAGGCGTTCGTCACGTCCGAGGCGGTCGAAGAGTACGTGGCAGCCCAGCGGCGGGCCCAAGAAGCCGACGCCGAAGCCATCGACAATGCGAGCACGGGCGAATCAGCCGAACGAAAACGGCGCGAACCCTTCACGGGCGTTCGCAAGACCATCGCCGATGCGATGGTGGAGTCGAAGTACACTGCGCCACACGTCACTCACCACGACGAGGTCGACATCACGAAACTCGTCGAAACCCGCGAGCGGCTCGCGCCGATCGCCGAGGACCGAGGGATTCGGCTGACGTATATACCCTTCATCGTGAAGGCGGTCGTCGCGGCACTGAAGGAGTTCCCCAAGATGAACGCCATCATCCACGAGGAAACAAAGGAAATCGTCTACCGCAACTACTACAACATCGGCGTCGCGACGGCGACCGACGTCGGGTTGATGGTGCCAGTCCTTGATGATGCGGACCGAAAGGAGATGTTACAGCTCTCATCGGAGATGAACGAGCTGGTCGAGCGGGCACGCGAGCGGTCGATCGACCCTGACGAACTGCGCGGGTCGACGTTCACGATCACGAACGTCGGTACGATCGGCGGCGAGTACGCGACGCCGATCCTCAACTACCCCGAATCGGGCATTCTCGCTATCGGCGAGATCAAACGCAAACCACGCGTGGTAGTCGACGACAACGGGTCGGAGTCGATCGAGCCCCGCTCGGTGTTGACGCTGTCACTATCGTTCGATCACCGGCTGATCGACGGCGCTATCGGTGCACGCTTTACCAACGCGGTGATGGAATACCTCGAGAACCCGGATCTGCTTTTGCTCGAGTGACGAGCGGTCGGAACGCATCGGGTCGGTGGACCGAGGCGGTTTGCATTCTTCGTCAGAGACTGAGTTCGGATCTACCACAGAAACGGTGTCTCTGCCGAGACCGATACGGCGCGGACGTCGAATCGAAACCGAATCGGTTGCGCTAAAACCCGACGGTCTCTTTAGAACGACCGCGGAAGGTCGAGGGCTTTTTCACTGACGTAGTTAAGCGTGAGCTCCTGTGAAATCGGCGCGATGCGGGCGATTCGGGCGTTCCGGAAGTACCGTTCGACGTCGTACTCCCGTGCGACGCCGAACCCGCCGTGGGTCTGCACGGCCGCGTCGGACGCCTCGTATGCCGCCTCTGCGGCGAGGTACTTCGATGAATTCGCGAGAATGCCCACCTGTTGGCGGTCGAGCGAGTCCATGAGCGCCGCCGTCTCGTAGACGAGTTGTTTCGTCGCGAGCGTTCGCATGTACGCTTTCGCCAGTGGGTGCTGGATCGCCTGATTCTTCCCGATCTGCCGGTCGAATACTTCTCGTTCGTCTGCGTACTGGGCGGCTCGTTCAATCGCGACTTTCGCGTGTCCGATACACTCGGATGCGATAACCAGTCGTTCGTCGTTGAGACCGTCGAGGAGGTAATAAAACCCTTCGTGCTCCTCACCGATGAGGTTCTCCGCCGGGACGCGCAGCTCGTCGAACCACACCTCGAAAGAGTGTGATAGGTTGAGAGCGGTTTTCGAGATCGACTTCATCTCGACTGCGCCCTGCGCTTTTGCCATCTCCATATCGACGAGGAACATGGAGATCCCGTCGGTCTTCTTCGTTGCCTCGTCGGGCGACTTCGTTCGCGCGACCAGCAGCAGGTAATCAGTGACGTCGAGACGAGATGTCCATATTTTCTGTCCGTTGATAACGTACTCGTCACCGTCCCGTTCGGCGGTCGTTTCGATAGCCGTCGACTCTGACCCCGCGTTCGGTTCCGTGAGCCCGAGCGACTGGACTGTCGCTTCTCCCGCGGCGATACCCGGGAGAATCTCTTCTTTGATCCGCTCGTTACCGTGCTCCACGAGGGGTCTTGAGGTGTATATCGCTCCATGGATCGCCTGTGCGCCCCCGAAGCCAGCACCGCTACCAGCGATCTCTTCCATCATGACGACCATTTCCTCGGTACTCATCCCGCCGCCACCGTACTCTTCGGGAATCAACGCGCCGAACCAGCCGTTTTCTGCCAGTAGATCTGCGAACTCTTGTGGGTATTCGTTGTCCCGTTCGTGTTCGCGCCAGTACTCGTCGTCGAACTCACCGCAGATTCGACCGATCTCGCGTTGGATGAGTTCCTGTTCCGCAGACAGGGGTGTGAAATCCCATGACACTGTCGACATTACCGTAAACGACGGAGAGGAGTCTAATGAATGTATGGTTCTCACTTCGCACATCCGCATCGCGCATTCCGTTCGAGTTCGCCACATCGCTACTCGAGTTGGGTACAAGCGGATCAGAATCGTTCTGTCGCACCGCCGGAATCGCCTCCTGCCGTTTTCTGTGGCGTGTCCGTCAGCGAGGCGAAACGATGTCGTTCTGGAGGACACCAACACCCTGGACTTCGACCTCGACCGTATCGCCAGCCGATAACGGACCGATTCCTGCCGGCGTACCCGTCGCGATGACGTCGCCTGGCTCGAGCGTCATATAGGTTGTAATCTCCTCGATGAGTTCCGACACGGAGAAGATCAGCTGCGATAGCGACGAATCTTGTTTCACTTCTCCGTTGACCCGCGAGCGGACGAAAGCGTCATCCGGCACCTCTTCAGGGGGGACGACTGCAGGGCCGATTGGAGCCGCGCCGTCGAACGCCTTCGCCCGGATCCAGTTTTGTTCGACCTCCTGATCGTGCCTGTTCGAGAGATCATTCAAGCACGTGTACCCGGCGACGACGTCCATCGCGTCAGCCGCACTCACGTGTCGACATTGCTGATCGATCACCACGCCCATCTCCGCTTCATAGTCGATTCGAACGTCAGTCGGGAGAAGTGGGATGCTGTCGCGGTGACCGGCAACTGTGTTCGGCCCTTTCAGGAACAACATTGGCCGGTCTGGAAGGTCCATCTCGACTTCCTCGGCGTGATCTTCGTAGTTCAACCCGATGCAGACGATTTTGCTCGGGGAGACGGGACTGAGGAGGTCGACCTCCCCGAGGTCGTACGTCGTCCCTCCGAACGCGACCGAATTACCGTTCCATTCGCCAGTTCGAACACTACCTGCCGGATCACGGAATCGTGCCCATGCCATACATAAGCACTCAGACTACACCTAATAAAGGTATTGGGTTCATCGGTGCACAGTGACGCTCGCTCCGTCACTGCCGTGTCGGGTCAGTACGTGCGGACGGCGTGCTCGAGTCTCGACTTCCCGTCGACATTTGCCGAAGGATTTATGTATTCACGCTCACTCCTCGAGTATGCACATGGTTCGCAATGTAATCGAGGTCGGTGAGAACCGATACCGCGAGGACTACGGCAGGTATTACGAAGACTTCACAGTTGGCGACATTTACGAACACCGCCCGGCACGAACGATAACGCAGACGGACAACATCTGGTTCACTCTGCTGACGATGAACACGCACCCGCTGCACTTCAACGACGAGTACGGTCGGGACACGGAGTTCGGCGAGTGTCTCGTTAACTCCGCGCTGACGCTGTCGATAGTGGCCGGGATGAGCGTAAGCGACGTGAGCCACAAGACTGTCGCCAATCTCGGCTGGAGCGAGATCAAGATGCCCAACCCGGTCTTCCACGGCGATACGCTCTACGCCGAGAGCGAGGTCATCGACAAACGTCTCAGCGAGTCCCGCGAGGGCGACGGGATCGTAACCGTCCGAACGAGCGCCGAGAACCAGCGCGGCGATACGGTCATGGAGTTCGAACGCACGATGTTGATTCCTACCCGCGAGAAGGGTATCCCAGAGAACTAGCCGACGTTCAGTCCGACCGGCACGATTCGACCGATTTCGGATTCTTCGTCGACGGGAGGAACCACCGAAACTATTATTTTGTCTACCATCAGGATCATTGTCATGGCGACACACCTTGCTGACGAGTTTACCCTGTCGGCGACGGGCGACGCGATCCTCACGCGAGAAATCCTCCCGTACGAAGGACAGTCAGCGCAGTTCGACTACCTGCTTGAGACGCTTCGAGGCACCGACGCCACGGTGACGAACCTCGAGGTCATCGTCCACGACTACGAGCACTATCCCGCACCGTCGAGCGGAGGTACTTACATGCGCGCTCCGCCAGAAATTCTAGACGAACTCTCAGCGATGGGTTGTAACCTCTTTAGCGCGGCGACGAACCACGTATTCGACTTTACCTACGGCGGTATCGAGACGACGCTCGAGGAACTCGAACGTCGAAGCCTCGCTGCCGCCGGTCTCGGAACGACGCTTTACGAGGCACGCCGTCCAGCGTACGTGGAGACTCCCGCCGGCCGTGTTGCGATGATCAGCGCGTGCACTAGCATTACCCCGGGGAGCACCGCTGGCCCACAGTCACCGGCGCTGCCCGGCCGCCCGGGGCTGAATCCACTCTCCGTCGAACCGATCTATCACGTCACCGAGTCCGACCTCGAGCAACTCGAGCGAATCAGCGATGTCGCGGGAATCGAGGCGATGAAGCGATCCTGGCTCGAACGCGGTATCTACTACAACCACGACTGGAACGACCCGAGTTATTTTCACTTTGGTGATATGAAGTTTCGAATCGTCGACGACGAGTCTGAGACGGGTATAAAATACGAACTCTCAGAGGACGACCGAACGGAAATCCTCGAGTGGGTCGAGGCGGCCAATCGGACCGCCGACTGGGTCGTGATGACGCTTCATGCCCACCAGGGCGTAGGAGGACGACAACTCACGAGGGCGACTCCCGAGTTCGTCCAGTCGTTTGCACGCGACTGCGTCGACGTGGGTGCTGACCTCTTCGTCGGAACTGGCCCACACGTCCTCCGGGGAATCGAAGTGTACGACGATAGTCCCATCTTCTACTCGCTCGGGAATTTCATTGTCCAGAACGAAACTGTCGCTCGACTCCCACCGGAGAGTTTCGAGCGATACGACCTCGACGAGCGAACGAAGGTGTCGGCGGTGTTCGACGCTCGACTCTACGACGACGACGGCGAACCCAAAGGAGACCTCGCCTCGGAGGCGTTCTGGCGAACGATCGTCCCCGAATGCACCTTCACGAGAGACGGCGGTCTCGAGCAGGTGGAACTCCATCCGTGTACTCTTCAGCGACGTGCTCCCTCCCCCCAGCGTGGGATACCGGTCCGTGCAACCGGCGACGTGGCAACGGCGATCCTCGAAGACGTCGCAGAACTCTCTGATCCGTTCGAAACCGAGGTCGGCATCGAGGGTGCGTCCGCGACCGTCGAGTTGCCGTAAGTTCTCCGTCCGCCGCCGCTTTGGTCCCACGGAGGACGTCGGAACCTGTCACTCTAGAACCAATAATGTCTTTGACCGCGCGACCGAACACGGGCACATGGATCTACGAGATGCCCTATGTGGGATCACCTGTCCGACAGTGACGCCGTTTGACGACGGCGCAATCGACGACGAGGCCCTCGACGCGTTACTCGAGTACGTCGAAGACGGCGGCATCGACGCCGTCTTTCCCTGTGGCACGACCGGCGAATTCGCGAGTCTGCCACCGGCGGATCGACGGCGCGTGATCGAGCGTACGGTCGACGGCACCGACCTGCCCGTCATTGCGGGCGCCGCAGCGACGACCGTCAAGGAGACGCTCGATTACGTTTCCGACGCTGCCGAGGCCGGTGCGGATGCCGCCGTGGTCGTCCCGCCGTACTTTCACTCGGCGAACGTGCCGGCAGGGAACGTCCGGTTCTTCCGGGAAATCGCCAATCGAGCATCGATTCCGCTGTTGCTGTACAACATCCCGCAGTGTTCGGGCCGCCCGATCGATCCCGAGACGGTCGCGACGGTCTCGAGTCACGAGCGGATCGTCGGCATCAAAGACTCGAGTGGCGACTTCAATTACTTCCAGACTGTCGGACGGCGAACGCCGGACGACTTCCTCCTCCTGCAGGGGTTCGACGCGTTGCTCGTCCCGGCACTCCGGATGGGGGCTGATGGGGGCGTCAACGCCCTGTCGAACGTCTTCCCCGACGTTTTCAGGACGCTCTTCGAATGTGCCGACGCCGAGCGCGGACGCCAACTCCAACAGGACGTGATTGCGCCAGTATTCGACGCATGTCTCGAGTACGGCTTCGCACCGACGACGAAAGCGGCGCTCGTCCACCGTGGCGTCATCCCATCGGACGAGGTACGCCCTCCTCTCGTTCCCGTGGACGATCCGTCGGACCTCAAGGCGACCGTCAGGCGTGCAGTCGAGTGGGCGAGGCTGTAGGTGTACACCGCTCCTGCTGGCCGACGTAATATCGAGATGATACGACCACCCAGTATTAATATTTCGACGTACAGTCGCTCTATCGTGACTGTAGCGGCTGCCACCGATTGCTGGCTATAAATTCCAAGATCTATTTCCCTAGCATTCTATACATAATGTTTATCACGACTCATGTGGATTCACAGAATAATGCTAGAGACTTACTTACACGTCGGGCTAGGGCTGTTTGTCATGGTACTCTTCGCGTTCGGGTACCTTGGCTGGAAGAAAACAGACGACATCGCCGACTTCGCCATCGCTGGCGAGACGCTCGGACCGTACCTGCTCGGGTCGGCATTCGCGGCGACGTTCTTCAGTTCGGCGACGTTCGTCGGGTACGTCGCCTGGGCGTACGACTTCGGGTACTCTTTTCTCTGGCTGTACCTCTCGCTGATTTCGGCGTCGCCGATCGCGCTGATCCTCTTTGCACGGCGCGTAAGGCGGACGAACATCCACATGCGAACGGTCTCGCTGCCGGACTGGATCGGCGAGTTCTACGACAGTCAGTTCCTCCGGGTCGGGATCGCCCTGGCGTTGTTCTTCAACCTGTTTTACATCGCTGGACAGCTCACCGCTGGTGCGCTCATTTTCGAGGTCCTGCTCGGCTGGGAGTACCTTACGGGCCTCTCGGTCGTTGTCGTGCTGGTCACGGCGTACGTTCTGGTCGGCGGAACCTACGCCGACGTCTACACCGACGCCATCCAGGGCGTATTGATGGCGGTGATGGGCCTCGTGGTGTTCCTCTCGTTCATCTGGGTCTTCGACTGGAGTCTGTTCAGCACCTTCGGACAGATGAGCGCCGAACTTGAGGCGAGCGACCCGAACCTCACCGCCGTGCTCAACCCGGAGTCGATCGTATTCTACAGCGGGTTCGCGATCCTCTCGATTTTCATCCTCGAGTTCGCGTTCTCGGCACAGCCGCAGTTGTTCAACAAGGTACTCGCGCTCGACGACCCGGCGAACCTTCGCAAGATGATCGTCACCTACGTAGTGCTCACGCTGTGTTTCCTGGCGGTCACGTTCGGCGGTTTCTACCTACGCGTGCTCAATCCGGGCATCGAAGCCGCAGACGAGAGCATCTTCGTGTACACAATGGAGTACTTCCCAGCGATCGTCGCGGCATTTCTCGGCATCGTGATCCTCTCGGCGGCCATCTCGACGACGGACGGCATATACGTCGTGCTGGCGACGGCGATTTCGAACGACATCTTCCGGAAGTTCCTCGTCGAAGAGGGACATATTGACATGGGTGACGAGCGTGCGGACGTCTTCTCGCGATACCTCGCGCAAGGATCGGTCCTCGTGGTCAGCGCCATCTCCTTCGCGATCGTCCTCAGCCCGCCCCAGTACATCGCAGAGCTGGTGTGGATCGGCGTCGCCGGCGTGGCATCGGCGACCGTCCCGCCGATTATGCTCGGCATCTACTTCCCGAACTTCGTCACTCGAAAGGGCGCGTACGCGTCGTTCATCGCGGGCGTCGGTGGATACACGTCGATCAGCCTCACACTCGACGTCCCGAGCGTCTTCGTCGAGGGAACGATCGGGATCATCCTTGCGACGGCGACGATGTTCGTCGTCAGCGCCGTCACCGAACAGGAAGACGGCGTCGCGACCTTCTCCGAACGACACCACGATACCGTAACCGGCACTGGCGGAACCGACGTTCAACCGACCGACGACTAACACAACACGGAGGAACATACGATGACAACACTAATGCTCTGGATCGCACTGATCGGAACCACACTGTCGCTGGCGACGATGTACGCCATGCTTCGCGTGTGGTACGAACCGAAGATGGACGACGCACCCAGTGAGAGCCCCAGGAACTGAACCGGTCTCGACCACCGAGAACGACTCGAGTTGCGACGAGAATCGGTCGTTTCGAACCCGGGTCCGCCGATCGGTAACCCGGTCCGCTAATTTTCCGAACGAACGCCGAATCGAACGGCGTCTGCGGCTACGCGGTCAGTTCTTCGATGAGGCGAGCGCCGCGGATCGCGAGTGCGTCTTCGAACTGCGGGGCGACGACCTGCGCGCTAACTGGGATGCCGTCGACATCGTCCACCGGGACGGTCACCGCTGGAGTCTGGGCTAGACTGAACGGTACCGTGTTTCCGGTCACACCGAGTGACTTCTTGTAGACGCCGATCGTCTCGTACTCCGGCGGGAGGATCCGCGTGGTCGGCGTGAGAAGCACGTCGACGTCGGCGAATATCTCGGCTAACTGTTGTTGGAACTCGATCGCCTTTCGCCGCAACGCGACGTACGATCGACCCTCGGTGTCCTCGTCGAGAAACGCTGCCGGGAGCGCTCGCGAGGTGACGTACTCGTTGAACTCGTGGTTCTCCACGTAGTCAGCGATGGCTGCACGCAACTCCTCGTCGTAGCCGGTCCCCTCGCCGCGAATGACCCCGCGCTGGCGAATCAGCCAGCCGAAATCGCCCACGAGCAGGGGGTACACCTTCGAAATCTCGCTCAGATCGACAGTGACGCGTTCGACTGTGACGTCGAACTCGTCTGCCAGGCCGTCGGCGACGTCGGCGATCGGTTCCACGACCTCGTCGTCGGACGACTCGAGGAAGGATTCGGTCACGCCGACCGTTAGCCCGGACCCGTCAGGCTCCTCGAGTCCGTCCGTCAGCGAGCCGACGTCGACGTGACTGGACGCCGGATCCCGGAAGTCGTGGCCGGCCATCGTCTCTAAGACAGCGGCTGCCGTCTGGACGTCGCGTGCGATCGGCCCGATCGTGTCGGTCCACGGCACGAGGTCGACGAAGCCGTGGCGTGGGACGAGGCTGTGCGTCGGTTTGATCCCGACAACGCCACAGCACGCCGCGGGGAGGCGAACGCTACCGCCGGTGTCCGTTCCGAGCGCGAAGTCGACGAGACCGCCCGCGACGGCGACACCGCTGCCGCTCGAGGAGCCGCCGGGGACGCGGTCCGCGTCGACGGGGTTAGTCGGCGGGCCGTACTCACTGTGTTCTCCGGTGGGTCCGAAGGCGAACGGCTCCATGTTCGCCTTGCCGACCGTTTCGGCGCCAGCCGACAGCAGGCGTTCGACGACGACGGCGTCCGTGCTCGGAACGTACGAGAAGTCCTCGACGCCGCAGGTCATCCGCAGACCCTCGACCGCGATGCAGTCTTTGACGGCGAAGCGCAGTCCCGCGAGCGGTCCGGTGTCGGACTCTCGTCGCGGTTCGTCGTAGACGTCGAGAAGCGCGTTGTACTCGTCGTCGGAGAACGAGCCGACAGATTCGTTCGTCTCCGCGTCGACGACGAGATTGTCCAGTTGCGCTTCTGCGTTCTCGGTCGTTTCACGGACCGACTGCAACGTCTCCTCGTCGGTCGTAAACGACAGTTCGGTCCCGAACGATACCAGCCCGTCAGTCCTATCTTGAGACATGCTATCACTATCAGTCGCCACGCCGATATCTTTATTGGTCGCAGAAATGCGCGGGCCGACTCGCGTAACAGATCCGGTCGTGACCGTCCGCGGTCGAGCAGACGACCGCATAACTTATTACCTTCCCGTGAATCATATCCAGCGTGACATACACTGATATTAGTTACCGAGTAACGGATGGGCGCGCCGAGATCGCACTCGACCGGCCGGAAGTACTGAACGCGTACACGCAGGAGATGCTCGTCGAACTCAACATGGCGATCGAGGACGCTGTCGACGACGACGCCGTGTACGCGATCGTCCTCACCGGCAACGGGGATGGATTCTGTAGCGGCAAGGATGTCTCGGACGGCGACGAGCCATCCTATCGGATGGAGAAGGCCGACCGCCTGGGAAAGGTTGCATCGGCAATGCGGCTCCTCTACGACGGACCGAAACCGACGATTGCAGCCGTCAACGGTCCGGCCGTCGGCGGTGGGATGGAACTCGCCTTGTCGTGTGACTTTCGGGTCATGAGCGAGGGTGCGTTCTTCCGAGACGCCCATGCCGATCTCGGGGTTACCCCTGCTACCGGTGGCGGGTGGATTTTGCCCCGTATGATCGGGGAAGCGAGGGCCAAACAGGTCGTGCTGCTCGGTGAAGACATCTCTGCCGCCAAAGCCGAGGAACTCGGCATCGCTGTGGATGTCGTTCCCGGCGACGAGTGTCTACCTACCGCCCGAGACATCGCCTCGAGACTCCGTGACATGCCCGCGGTAGCAGTCCGTGAATCCAAGCGTCTCGTCGATCCCACGTGCCGATCGTTCGACGAACATGCTCACGCCGTTCTCGACAGCCGCTGGGCATGCGAGCAGGATTCCGAATCCACTGAAGCTGCGGCCGCAATGCGCGAAGGACGCGAACCGGAGTTCGATCGCGAGTACTGACTCGAGTTTCTTCCACGATCGATACCTCCCAGCCACCTATCAAAGCATCTAGGGGCTCCTGCAGGACGATATCCGGGATACGCCTGTGACAGATTTTTGAGGAACGACGTCGATCGAGGGAACGTGTACGGCAGACTGAACGCTCGATCTAACCGAGTCGTGATGCTTCAGTAACAAAAACAGCGGTTGCGCGGTCGCTCAACTGTCTTTTGACGACCTCGTTCTATTATTCGGAAATAGCTGTCAGCCCGAACTGCCTCGTTGATCGCTTGCACTAAAGAGTGTAACGTGGCGAGGAATGCAGATTCAGTTCGGTTGTTGACCGCTAACCCTCTCTTGCTCTCATCCATATTCGACCTGGGTGCGTGTACACATACCAAATATCGTTCCGTAATGTAGAATAACGACGGTCCGTGAAACGTGATTCTCGAGTACTGGCTCCTATCCATTACAACCATATGTTTGTAACTCAATGTGGTGTTCTATCTCTTCCTTCTCTGTATGGTGGATTATGAGTAGTTCTCCTCCCACCTATTCGACCAATTTCCACAATGTGGAACACCTACGAGGTCCACCCGGACTTCAGCTTTTCTCTGCGGAATCGCCCCCTATAGGCTCGCGATGGTCGAGCCGATCGGTATCGACTTGTTCCCTATCCACCGCCGGGTTATACGACCGGATCCACACTCAATCAGGTCTCACGCTTCGTCACTGGTGGCGACGACCGTTCGTATTGATTGTATGTGATTCGTGTCCGGAAGTGTGCTCTTCGAGAATAGTGCCGAGAGAGCTACGTTGCTCCTGTGGTCGTTTCTATCGTTCGTCTGGCTTGACGAGAATCTCACCGTGATCGACGACCTTTCGGTCGTCGACCCAGACGTCCGGGTAGCGGATCGTGCCGTCGATGTGGAGGTCGCTCTCGATCTCCCCGCCGAGATCGTAGTTGTCGCCCGTTGCGATGTGGACAGCGCCTTCCACTTTCTTGTCGGTACGCATTCGGCCCGTGATTTCGGCCATCGGGTTGATACCGATCGAGAATTCCGCCGCACAATACCTAGCATTTTCGTCCCCACCCTCAAGGGTCTCTCGATACTTTTCGGCCTCCCGTCCGCCGTCGATGTCGGTCACCCAGCCGTCTTCGACGGTCAGTTCGATCGGTTCTTCGAGTAATCCATGTCCGTGGACCGTCGTATCCCAGACGACCGTCCCCTGTGTGGTCCCTTCCTCGGGCGCGATACCCACTTCTCCATCCGGGAACGCACAGATATTCTGCGTCGCGTTTTCGACGATTTTCCCTGCGATTGGCCAGTACGTGACGTCCTCGATGTCGCCGACGACGTCAGTCCCGTGGTCACTCGTGATTCGCATCTCGGAACCTTCGTCGTATATTCTGGCGAGTTCGCCTGCGATTCTCTGTATCGCGTCGTAGTCAGCTTCTGCCGCACCGCTCGTTAGAATGTCTGGCGTCATCTCGTCCATCGCTATGCACTTGACCCCCGCACGCTGAGCGGCCGCACCGGCAGCCGAGTGAGTGAGGGCCGTCGACGTGGCCATCACGCAGAGGTCCGCCGCGAGCATCGCTTGCGTTGCCGCCTCTGTCGGGTCGTTTCCGTGGGACTTCCGGGTCGGAATGAGTACGAGTGTCGGATCGAGGTCTTGCTGGTGCGCTGCGGCGTAGAGTGCGGTCCAGACAGCCTCGTCTGTCTCCGTGTCGCTGACGATCGTTACTTTGTCACCCGGTTCAGCGTTCAGTTGCAACGGTTTACTCGCGTTCCGGACGAGTTCTGCAGTCTCCATCGACATCGTTCGTATGCAGATCACCACCGGAGAGCAAAAAGATAATGTCGTAGAGGTGACTGTTCGAGGCCTGATCGACCGATGGACCAGAAGCACCATCCGGTGTGACGATCACCACTGATCCTTCGGGGAGTCAGCGTTTGATCTGTACGCCGTTCGGACGGAATCGGTGATGACCGTCGCCGGACAGAACTATCGCGGCTAGTTTGCGCTCGTTGGCTATTTCAACTTCCGGAGTATTTATGCACCCGTTCGACGACTGTCCTCCTGCTATGTCAACTGAGACTGCAGAGCTAGTGAGGAATGCTACCAAACCGTTTCGGTTGAACGCAGCTCCCGGCGATAGAGTCGTTATCGTCACTGACACCGAGGTTGCCGACTCAATCTGGCAAGCGCTGTTCGCGGCAGCCAACGCCGAGGGTCTCGACCCCACCGTGACGATCATGACTCCTCGTGAGGATCACGGCAACGATCCGACCGACGCCGTTGCCGAAGCGATGCTAGCGGCGGACCTTTGTATAATGGTCACGTCAACGGCGATCACTCATTCGACGGCCGGCGCAGCAGCCCAACGGGCTGGCGTAAAGTGCATTCTCATGGACGAAATCACGCCAGACATCCTTCGTGGAGGTGCTGCAAACGCCGACTACGACGCGATGCAGGAGATCGCACATGCACTCGGCGAAATCTACGAACACGGATCGGAGATGCGGGTTACGAGCGATCATGGTACTGACGTCGTCGGCGACATCGAGGACGTCACGTACTGGCCGATCGCAGGGAAAATCGTGAATAACGATACGCAGACCGTCTGCGCGTTTCCCGACGGCGAGGTCGGAGTTGCACCGGCGGAGGGGACCACGCAAGGAACGGTCGTCTGGGATACGACCGTTCACGGGTTCGGCCTGCTCGAGGAGCCGATCGAACTGACCGTCGAAGACGGCTGGGTGACCGACATCGACGGTGGGCGGGAGGCAACACAGTACGAGGCGCTTCTCGACGCTTACGATCGCAACGCCCGGTACTGCGCCGCAGAACTCTCGATCGGAATAAACCCGATGGCCGAGATTACGGGAAGCCTCCGGACGGACAAAAAGGCCGAAGGAACGGTCCACATCGCAACCGGCAGCAACTACGATCTGGGCGGCGAGATCGAGAGCGACCTCCACATCGACGGACTGATCCGGAGACCGACCGTCTGGATCGACGATCGGAAGATTGTCGACGACGGAGAAATTCTGGTCGAGCCCAGCTAGTGAAGCGGGAAGTACGGCGTCCCTGTTCTCGAAGAGCGCGCATCGTAACCACATCGGTGTTCTATTACAACATTTCTCCGCGGGCGACGATTAGGATTCGACAGACCTGACGGTGTCGGACTCGAATACGATACGCGACTGTGCGTCCCTCTATGCGCAGGTCAAGCAACGATGAAAACGAGAGAGAGAACGGCTGTCTATCCTACTGAGCGGTTGGACTGAGCTTGTCTACTGATTTGATGTTCTGCAGGACGAACATGACGACTGCGACGCCAAAGGCAGCCAATTGAATCAATGTCTCGGGATAGGCCATTGCGATTATCCCTGCTCCGAAGAAAAGTCCGCGGAACGCATATCTGCCGACCCGGTTGAACTCGAACTGATAGTTGATCCCGTGGATGATCGCAATTGCACCGAACAAGACGATTCCGCCTGTGAACAGATTGGACGTGGTGAACTCTCCAGAGACAATTTCCGGATTGTATATGAATGTGAACGGTAGGATGAACAGCGGCGCAGCTATCTTTATCGCCTCGCGAGCGGTAGCCCAGAAGTCCGACTCGGCGATACCACAGGCGACCGCAACTGCGGTGGCGATCGGAGGCGTGATACCTGCTAGGATGGCTGCATAGAAGACGAAATAGTGGGCAGCGAGTTCGGGGACAAAGAACTGATTGATGAAAGCAGGCGCGATCAACAGTGCGACGATCGTGTACGCTGCGCTCGTCGGCATTCCGAGGCCAAGTAGGATACAGATGATGAGCCCAAGAATCGCAGCGAAGAGTAGCACGCCACCGCTAAGGTCCATGAGAGCCAGCGAGATAGACGTCGGGACGGCGGTCGCCTCGAGTATGTCGACGATTCCATTGATCGATGCGATAATGATTGCGACGGGTGCAAGGATCATCGCTCCGTGACGTGATCCATCGATAGTCTGCTCCATCGACGTGCGGAACTCCGAGGCGACGCCCGAGACGCCACCGTTTTCGTACACCGAGTAGATGACCGGCTCGGTAACACCCATCAGGAACATCGCGATCGTCGTATAGAGTGCCGATGTCATGACCGTGTATTGCGCGATTCCGAGGTAGTAGATGAGGACCGCAAGTGGGATACCGAATTTTACGGTTGCAGCGACGACCTCTCCACGAGAGAGCCTGTCGTCGGAATACGTGCTCAGATCGGGATCGTCGAGTTGTGGCGTCGCGGCGTAGTGAACCGCAACTGCGATCGAAACCAACATGATGACCGCCGGAATAAGTCCCGCGATGATGACGTCAATGTAAGTTATCCCCGTGACCAGCGAGGCCATGATAAAGGCCGCAGCACCCATCACTGGCGGGAGAACCTGTCCAACGGAAGACGCAACAGCCTCGATTCCGCCGGCAGTTTCACCCTTGATCCCGTTCTCCTTCATCATGGGAATCGTGAACGATCCAGTCATCCCCGCGTTCGCCGTCTGGCTCCCATTGACCGAACCGATGACCGCACTCGAGACAACTGCGGTTTGGGCGACGCCGGATTCGACGTATCTGGCTGATCGAATAGCGAGACGAATTATCAGATCGAACGCTCCGTATCCCCTGAGCATGCCGGCGTACAGCAAGAAGAGTGCTACCCATGCGGCCACTAACCTGTTGAGGGATCCGTAGAACCCTTCGTACTGCAACACGAGGATTCGAAGAACGCGGGTTCCCGAGATTCCACCGTGCCCGAATACGCCTGGAATGAGATGGCCGAAGAGCCCGTAGGCGATCCCAACGAGTAGGACTGTGAGGAACGTCAGTCCGAACGACCTCCAAGTGAGGTAGATCATCGAGAGCGTAAACGCGATCGCGATCACGTACTCGTACCCGAGGGCGTAACCGGATCGGTCTATGTACAACGTTTCGAAGTAGGTGAACATGTATGCCGACGTGAATATGACGATAGCCGCAGCGATAATCATCACGACTTGATGAATGAGGGCTTCTGAGTCCATTTCGTCGCGGAATTGCTCCATCATGTATAGGAGCAACATTCCACCCAGAAACAGTACACCGTACCGCGCACGCGGCATCATCTGCGAATACGCGTAATAAATAACGAGCAGCCAGAACGGGATCGATGCAGCAGTAATTGCCTTGTCCAGTATCTCTTTCCGTGACATCGTTACGGGTTCTGGGTCTCTTTTCTCGGCGATACGACTCTTGACTCATCGGCCAGACAACCGGTATGCCGTCGCTTGCCGGAACGATTCGGCGTGTAACGTTTCAATGGCATCTATCCCATCATTGTTATTGACCTATCTAAAACTTCCGGTGGTACCAAACCACACACACGCACTGTGATCGAAACTCGCCAGCGAGAATTGGAGGGTTCGTTCCGAGCTGGGAAACTGATAACGTCGTACTGGCGCTGTCTTTCAAGACACCACGTCTCCTACGACGGAACGTATCGCCAACCGGTGGACTACTCACCTCTCACTTCGACCACGAACGCCGGTAACTGACGTACCAATACTTCCACAATACGTCACGGGTTATATACTCACAATCAAAAACAACAGTCTGGACATCCTGCTCCGGCAGTATCCGCTCAAAAATTGCGGCTGTCCCAGGTGCGCCCCGTTATACGTTATACCTCGAACTCCTCCTCGCCGCCGCGCGTCCAGTCGTCGTTCCAGGCATCGTTCTCTTCCAGGAAGTCTGCGACGCCTTCGTGGACCGGCGCGCCCTCGAGGAACCCGCCGGCGAAGTGAGTCTCGAAGTCCTGGTAATCGAACGACGTCTCGTCGGATTCCTGGAGCGTATCACTGTGCTCGTGTGCGATGCGACAGAGTTCGTACGTCACGTCTGCCGGGACGTCAGGACCGAACGCCCATCCCGCGTCGAGCGTCCACGTGTGCGTTACGTCGGTGAGCTTCGACATGTCCTGCTCCCAGCCGGTGGGTTCGTACTCGAACCCCGCCGCGCCGGAGAAGTTCTCGACTGTCTCGATGAACTGGTCGTCGTCGGTCGGAAGCCAGTAGAGGTCGTTACGAACGTCGATCTCCTGAACCCAGCCAGCAAGTGCGACGCTGTTACTGTCGTACACCGCTGCAACGTCGATCCGGCCCTCTTCGACCGCACCTGCGGCGTCACCGACGTCGACGTTGATAATTTCGTTCTGCTCCCAGAGATCGGCCTCTTTGAGTACCTGTTCTGTCAGCAATCTCGTCCCGAATCCAGGTTGGATCGGATAGAGATTAACGCCGCCTTCTCGAAGGTCGGATACGCCCTCAACGCCGGACCCTTCCCGAGCGACGAAGTAAATGTGAGCGCGCGTGTACAGCGGCCCCAGGTGGGGTAGCGTTTCGACCGGATCGTCCGCAAACTGCGCTTCCCCCTGCATCGCAAGGGAGTAGCCGTGGATTCCTGTCCCGATCGCTTCGAACTCTCCGCCGTCGTACTCGTACAGGTTTGCGATCAGCCCGTCGGTGGTCTGTGGGTCGAATTGGACGGAGTCGCTGTATTCGTTCATCGCTCGCGCCATCGCCTGTCCGGCGCGCATCGTCGAACTTCCACTCGACGTACAACCGACCGTTAGTGTGTACGTGTCTCCACCGCCGCCACCGCCGAGGCATCCAGCCAGCCCAACGGCCCCTGCTGTGAGACTTCCTTTTAGCACTTTCCGCCGAGATACGTTGCCATCTTGTGGCATACTCCCATGATAATTCTTGTCCTATAAATAGTTTTGTCTTCGACTGAAACCGCGCTCGGCTACGGATCATGACGCAGACAAGGTTTTCGGTAACTGGGGCAAACTCGTCCTTGCGGCGGAAGCGGCCACGAGCGTAGAGTAGTGTCTCGAGACCACGTCTCGCTACATCCTCCACGATCACCCGTAAAATTCCTGAGTCCGCGACGATACTCATCGTCTCGCTGACCGATACCATCCGATTATCTCCTTCCCCACTCCGCACCACGACGTCTCAGAGGAGCATCCACCGTTACCGTGTACCACTTTCGTCTTGATACGTTTCACTGGGACGCCGTTCTCAGCAGGTTTCGACCGTTGCAGTTTCACTGACCCTAGCAGTTAAGAGGGTCGAAATTGAAGCGCGGGTATGTACACGGTCCTGCTGCCGGTAGATTCAGACGAAACTCGAGCGCGACAAGCTGTCGACGTCGTGACGACGCTTCCCATCGATCCTGACAAGACGGAGATCGTTATTCTCAACGTGTTCAAGGAGTTCGACGTCGCGGATGGTGACGGCGGCGTGGTAAAATCGGACGAACTGTTCGACGAAGACCAATTCCCTGAGAGCGTTCAGCTCGCGGCGTCGGTGCTCGAAGAGCACGGCTTTTCGCCATCGGTACACCGAGAACACGGAAATGTCGTCGAGACCATCATCGAAACCGCCGACGACGTAGAGGCTGACCAGATCGTCATGACCGGTCGTACTCGAAGTCCAGTCGGGAAGGCGATCTTCGGCAGTACGATTCAGGGCGTCTTGAGCGCGGCAGATCAGCCAGTCACGATCACTCTAGATTGACGGCCGGAGTTCAGAATGCACCCCGACTCCACCCGCCATCGACTGGCACGACAGCGCCGGTGAGGAATCCAGCGGCCGGAGAGGCGACGTACGTGACCGTCCGTGCAAACTCCTCGGGGGTTCCTAACCGACCTATCGGGAGCACTGATTCACGTGCTTCCAGCGCCTCCTTGAACGTGATTCCCTCCCGCTGTGCGGTGTGCGCGGTCTTGGACTCGAGGCGACCGGTCATTATGCTCCGGGGGCACACGCAGTTCGACCGGATACCCTCCGATGCGTACTCGTTAGCGAGACTCTTCGAGAGACCGAACAGCCCCGATCGGATGGTACTCGTGAAGATCAACCCCTCAGGTGGTTCACGCGCCGTCGCGGCGACGACGTGCGTGATCGAACCGTTCGATTCCTCAAGCGCCGGTAGCGCTGCCTTCACGACGAGCACCGTACTTTTCAATATCGACGTGTAGTGTTCATCGAATTCTTCGACGGTTGCCTCGGAGAAGTACCTCGGTTTTGTTCCTCCGTGATTCGTCACGAGGACGTCGAGGCCGCCGAATTCTTCGATTCCTCCTTCGATAGCAGGTCGAATCGTCTCGGAATCGGATAGATCACACACCACGGTGACCACCGCGTCCCCGTCGGCGTCTGCCACGTCGAGAATGTACTGTTTTGCCGCCTCGAGGTTCTCGCTGCTTCGGGAGGAAATCGCGACGCGAGCACCCTCCGCCACGATCTGTGCTGCGATCTCTCTCCCGAGCCCCTTGCTCGCGGCCGTGACTAGCGCAGTCTTTCCCTCTAGTTCGAGGTCCATACCAGTAGATGATCCCACCAGTCGGAGAATAAGCTTTCGGGGGTTCCAGACCGAGATCGCGGACGAAGCGGCTGGCGTGATTACGGTGTTATGACGAGTTTTCCCAGAAAACTGTCCTCGAGGACGCGCTGCTGTGCGTCCGCGGCCTCGTCGAGATCGTACGTCTCGGCGATCCGGATCTCGAGTTCGCCTTCACCCATCAGGGACGCGACTTTCCGGAGGGGTATCCGAAAATCCGGCGTGTTGAACATCGTCATTATCGTCAACTGGAGATCCTTTCGGCGAGTTTCTGAGGATCGTTCGAATCCCACGCCTGTCTCGTCCTCGCCGATACCGACGACCCGACAGCCCACGTTCGCGACGTGGGCGTCGAACTGGAGGTACTCGTGGAGTCGGTGGTCGAGGACGACGTCGACGCCACCGTCGCCTGCCTCTCGCACCTCTTCGGCGAGGTCGGCGCGCCCGTAATCCAACACGACATCCGCGCCGAGTGCGTACAGGTCGTCGTGATGGGGAGGGCTTGCAGTCGCGATGATCCTCGCTCCCGACGCGGCCACGATTTGGACGGCGGCGTGTCCAACGCCGCCGGAGCCACCGTGAATCAAACACACGTCGGTGACTTGGAGGTTTGCGTGATCGACGAGGGCGCGCCAGGCTGTCACCGAGACGACGCCAGCACCCCCCGCTGCCACTACGTCTACGCCAGGTGGGAGTGCGACGAGCAGGTCGTCGGGAACTGCAACGTACTCCGCGTAGCCGCCGTGGTGGTTTTTGCCGATCCCGGTCCCGTACACCCGGTCGCCGACCTCGAGGCCAGTCACTGATTCACCGGCGGCGGTGAAAGTCCCCGCGACGTCGATGCCCGGGATCATCGGCAGCGTGAACGGTTCGGTCGCGCCCTCACGGATGTATGTGTCGACCGGATTGACACCGGCACTCTGTACCTCGACGAGCACCTCGTGTGCTGCCGGCTCGGGTCTATCGACGTCGTCGACTCGTAGTTCGTCCGGACGTCCGTGTTCGTGAAAGCGAACTGCACGCATATCCAATGCTAGCCGTCCCGCAACATGAACCTGCAGAAAGGGCGTTTCGCTGCCGCCGTCCGACGACGACGCTAATTCGCATGCAACCTCTGATTTGGGACTCGAGTGAGCGGTCGCCGACGGTGGCCCTGTCGCGCCGTTTTCCAGTCTGGTTTTCGAACTTTCGTATGAGTTTACCCCGAAGTCTCGACAGCCGGCACAGCGTGATCCCGTGAGAGCATCTCATTGTTGTTGACGACTCGGCGAAGTTCTTCGTATGGATTGCGTCCCTGCTGGCGCCAGGTCGCCAGCAGGGACAAGATCGTCTCGTGAACGAACATACCTCGATCGTTCCGGAGTGTCCCGATGATTTTCCGGAGCACGACTGGTTCACGAAGTGCGTTCTCAGCTGCGTTGTTCGTCGGGGAGACCGCTGGCTCACCGACGAAGGTGAGCCAGTGGTCGATCCCTCCTTCGATCTTCCCGAGGAGTGTTGCCACTGCCTCGTCGGTTACTGACCGCTCTACGAGCGATCTAAGCCCGTTCTGGCACGATCTGTGCATCTGTGCTCGCTGACGAGTACTCGGGTCGGTCTCCAGCCACGACTGGAGACCGACGAACATCTGCTTGAGATACCGGTAAACCGGCTCTGCCTCCCCGTAGTCACTAGCAACGTCTTCGGCTTCTCGGAGGAGATGCGCCCAGCACCGCTGCAGGTTACTGCTGAACGCTGGATACGCTGTCCATCCATCACAGATGATCGTTCCCGCGAAGTCCTCGCCGAGGACTTCCGCGGGAACAGCACTCCCACGACTCTCTCTAACGGCGTATAGCGTGTGTTCGCTCGTTCGAAACGTCCAGAGCCACGCTTGCTCACCGTTGCGCTTGATACCGGTTTCGTCAACGTGAACGATCGCTGCTTGCTGAATCTGTCTGCGAATCTGTTCGTATTCGCAGCGACCGGCGCGCGCAGCGCGCTCGGTCGCGTGCCACGCGGACGCGCCTGAGAGTTCTAACCCGTGCAGTTGCTCGAAGCGATCAGCGATTTTCCGGTAAGGGAGGCGGTGATCGTACCGAGACAGTGCTGCTTGAGAGACGACGTTCACCCCGAACTGCCCTCATCGGGGCAGTCGGGGTGTGTCGCAACGGTTTCTGTTCCACAAGAGTCGCACTGGTAGTGGTGGCGGTTGTACTGGGTGACTTCGGGTGGCTGTGGATCCGGGAGTTCCTCGACGAGTCGGGGGCTGACGCCCGCCGACTCGTCGAAGTGTTCGCCACACTCTGGACAGCAGTCACAGGTGACCTCGATTTCTCGATCTGGATCTGGAGCATCGCGCCATTCCGGGTCGTGTCCGAATTTTCGACCAGGCGTGCCACCGTCAGTACGTGGCTGTTCGTCGTCCTCGTCCCCATCGGACGAGGACGACTCATCTTTGTCTGATTGATCCTTGCTCGGTGGAGTATGCGGTCCTTCGTACCACCGAAGTTTAGCTCTCAACCGCTTGTTCTCCTCCCGAAGCTTTTCATTCTCTTCTTCAAGTGCAACCAGACGTTCCAGGATCTCCTCCTTGGTGGGCTCTGAAGAAGTCATAGACAGGCGAGACGGGATGGTCACCAGGCCGGAGACCATCCCTCGGAAGCGTGTTTGCCTGCCTGTTGCATCAGTCTACGACACCAGTTGTGTGGCACTTACGAGAGAGTGACGATATCGATCTGGGGGTAAACACGTACGAACTTTCTATTAGCTTGTAGGTGAAGTATAGGATCACGATGAAATCCTTCGATTCGATCGACCCAAACCCGAGTACCAGTGGCCGCCTCGTCAAGACGGCGGTTTCTCCACGCCCGATCGCCTGGATCAGCACCGTGAGCGAAGACGGCGTCGACAATCTCGCCCCGTTCAGTTCCTACAACTACGTGTCGCCGTCGCCGCCCGTGCTCGTGTTCAACGCCGGAATACGGGACGACGGCAGATTGAAAGACACGCCGCAGAATGCGATCGACACCGGGGAGTTCGTCGTGAACGTCGTCACGGAAGAACTGGTCGAGCGAATGGACCAGACGTCGGACGATTTGCCGGCGGACGAGAGCGAGTTCGACCACGCCAACGTCGAGCGGATCCCGTCGACGGACGTCGCGCCACCCCGCGTCGTTGATGCCGTCGTGAGTATGGAGTGTACGCTCTACGACTCGATGCGCGTCTACGACCGAATTGCGGTGTTTGGCGAAGTCGTGCGTTTCCACGTCACCGAGGAGGTGCTGACCGACGGAAAGATCGACGTGCGGAAAGTCGACATTGTCGGCCGCCTAGGAGGGCCGTACTACACGACGACCGCCCCAACTGACTTCGACCTCGTGTGAGCCGCTCGTCGAGGACACTCGATGATCGGAAGCTGTTTCCGACGTTTCCCACTCTCTACATGACAAGAGTCAACTATTTTGCGGTTAGCTATCACGATGATGTTTCACACACACGGTCGGTTATTCAAAAATGCCTTCGGCACGGCCGAGATGCGGGACGTATTCACGGAGGAAACGTAAGTCGAACAGTCATGAAAGTCGAGGCCGTTCCGGCTCGATCACAGGCGGAGGTTGGGCTGATTCCGGACGATGCGGCCGAAGAGATCACCGAAACCTCCTCGATCGAGTACATTGACCTCGAAGAGGTCGAGCAGAAAATAGAGAAAATCGACCTGTTCACGGTCGTCATCATCCAGATGTGGACGGTCGTTATTCTGGACCGAACGTTCGCCGCCCCTTACGCTTATAGCTCGTGCCTTAGATAGTGACCAGTATGACAGATATCACACCATCGTTTGAGTTCGACTACGACCCCGGGACGATCGTTTACGGACGGGGATGCGTCGAACGGCTCGGCGAGGTCCTCAAGTCGCGCGGACTCGAGCGAGCACTCATCGTCTGCGGATCGAACGTCGGGGCGAACGAGGACGTCATGGAGCCGATCACTGGCGGGCTGGGGGAGACGCTCGCCGGCGTCTTCGACGAGACGACGCCGGCGAAGCACATCCGCACGGCCCACGACGGATCGGTACGGATGCGCGAGGAAGACGTCGACGTCCTCGTCTCCGTCGGCGGCGGGAGCAGCCTCGACGTCGCGAAGGTGATGAGCCTGCTCGCCGCCCACGACCGGTCCTACGAGTCGATCCTCGAGGAGGTCGAGAAGACGGGCGAGGTTCCCGCGCCGCCCCGATCGGCGCACGTGACGCCGACGGTCGTCGTGCCGACCACGCTAGCCGGCGCCGACATGTCCCAGGGTGGCGGAATCAAGCTCACGTCGGAGCCGATCGGCGAACCGCCTCTGGACAGCGAGGTCCGCGCGGCGCGGTTCGGCGATCCGAGGCTCGCCTCGGAGGCGCTGTTCTACGATCCGGACCTGTTCGAAACGACGCCCCGGTCCGTGCTGGTCGGCTCCGCGATGAACGGGCTTGACAAGGGGATCGAAACGTGTTACTCGGGTTCCCTGACGCCGATCTCTGACTCGACCGCGATTCGCGGGCTGAGGTTGCTGTGCGATTCCGTGTCCGACCTCGGAGCGGCCGACCGGCCCCCCGCCGTGCTCGATCGGGTAGTCACAGGGATCATCCTGGTCCAATTCAGGCGGCAGACCAGCATCATCCACGCGTTCGGCCACGGGATCTCGTTTTACTACCCGGCCCAGCAGGGCGAGGCCCACGCCGTTCTGGCCCCCCATGTGCTCCGGTACGTGTTCGAGCAGATCGACGGTCGACGCGACCTGATCGCCGAGGGCCTGGGGATCGATCCGGCGGGACGTTCCGACGCCGAGCTCGCAGAGGCAATCGTCGACGCCGTAGTGTCGATCCGCGATTCCCTCGGACTCCCGTCGTGCCTCCGGGACCTCGAGGGCGTCGAACGAGATCATCTGCCAGCGATCGCGGCGGCGATCGCCGCGGACCAGAACCTCGATCGAAATCCGCCGGGGCTCGACCCGGACGTCGACGACCTCGAGTCGGTACTCCGCGAAGCGTGGTAGGACGACGCTTTTGACCGTTAGGCCTCCTCCCTACTTGGGTCTCTCCTGTGCACACGGACTTATACAGAGGCAGCGTGACCGGCAGTGAGGACGTCTCGCTCCGCGTCGACGCGACCGCCAATCCCGACTCCCAACCGATCGTTTTCGTCGGGCGGGTAGAGTCCACGCGTGCGGCCTGCGATGTCGCCACAGCGGTTCTCGGCCGGTTTCGGAATTAACGACTATATGGGATGAGCGCGTTTGCGTCGACATGTATTCCGAACTGACTGACGGGACCTGGCTGACGAAACCGTACGCAGAAATCGTGGACGTCGCGAGTCGAAACGGATCCATCCTTCTGGTTCCCGTTGGCTCTCTCGAGCAACACGGCCGGCACCTCCCGACTGGGACAGACACGATCCTAGCGACGGCGGCCGCTCGAGCCGGCGCGGCCGCCGTCGGCGATGACGTTCCCGTGCTGCTGGCGCCGCCGCTCTGGACTGGCTACTCTCCTCACCACCTCCCGTTCGGGGGGACGATTACCGTAGACCACGACACGTTCGTCGACACGATCGTTGACGTCGTCGACGCCGCCGCACAGAACGGCTTCGACGCGGTCGTCCTGGTGAACGGCCACGGCGGGAACAAACCGTTGCTCTCGACGGCGATCACGGTCGCTGGTCGATCGAACCCGGAGGTCGACGTGTCCACGTTCCTCTACCTCGACCTCTTACGGCCACACCTCGACGAAATCCAGCAGAGCGACGTTCCAGGTACACACGGTGGCGAACTCGAGACGGCACTGATGCTTTCCGTCCGACCGGATCTGGTCGACGAGAGCGAAGCGACTGCGACCCCCCAGCATGAACCCTACGAGCGGACAGGTACGGATCTGTTCGACGGAGGTCCTGTCTCGGTGTATCGACCGTTCGACGAGTACACCGACACAGGAACGCTCGGCGATCCGGAGGCTGCAAGCGAAACCGCGGGTGAACGCGCACTCGAACTCGCCGGGACCGAAATTGCGACGGCACTCGAATCGATACACGAGCACGTTCGGGCGGACGAGTCGTAGTCTGTCGCGTAACCCGATGCTGCACACTCGGGCGATCGGTTCCCCTTTGTTACAAAAACGTTATAACTACCGACGGTCAATTCGATCAGTAACCGTCGTGATATCCGTGATATCGATGCGAGCGTCGTCTACTGTTGCGACCGACCGACAGCAGGATAGCAATCCGGTGAGCGATCATTGAGGGGGCAGTGGTTCGCACTCGGCGTCATGCTGACTGTGCAGGTCGTTGGCAGTCTCGCGTTTCTCGCCGTAACCGCGCTGACGCCATTTATCAAGACCGAGTTCGGGCTCTCCTCGTCAGCTGTCGGTCTCCTGATCGTCGCACTGTATCTCGGATACTTTCTCACGCTCATTCCGGGCGGCGTCCTGACGGACGTCTTTGGCGAACGATTGATGATCGGACTCGGACTCGGCTTCATCGGTCTGTTCAGTATCGCGATCGGAACGGGCAACCGATCCTGGATACTCGGCTTCGGCCTGTTCGCACTCGGCTGCGGGTACTCGACGATCCCACCGGGGACGAACAAGGGTGTCTTCGACTGGTTCCCCCCCGACCAACTCGGGATCGGACTCGGAATCAAACAGACTGGCGTGATGATCGGCGGTGCGATCAGTGCGGCGCTGCTGCCGTTTCTGGCCACGAGAACGGACTGGCGCGTCGCGTTCACTGCAGTCGGTGTCGTGTCGCTGGTCGGCCTCGTGTTGCTGCTTGTCTACTCCCGACCGTCCGAAGCGGTTGACGGACAGTACGACGAGAGCACGACGGCTGCCGAGGCGTTCCGGTCACAGATACGTGGAGTCTTGGAACTCTACTCCCAGACGAGGCTATCTCCGCTGTTGCTCGTCGGTTTTCTGTTCGGCGCAGGGCAGTTTACGCTGATGGCGTACGCTGTGTTGTATCTGACCGAGCAGGTCGCGCTCTCGCCTACCGTTGCGGGGTTGTTGTACACGGCGATGCAACTCGCAGGCGTCGTCTCTCGAATACTGTTCGGTTACGTCGCTGATAAGTGGTTCACCAGGCGAAAACATCGGTTACTCTTTGCCATCGGCATCGTCGCGTTCGCTGCGTATCTCGTCTTGGTCTCACTGCCACCAGCCGCACCGCTGTCGGTCGTAGCGATCGCTGCCACGTTACTTGGGGCACTGTCGCTGGGATACAACGGCGTCTATTTGACGATCGCCAACGAGCTCGTCGGACCCGAGTACACGGGATTCTCGACGAGTATCGCGATTACCGCCGTGATGTTCGGTGCACTCATCACACCCCCCGTCTTCGGGTTATTAGCAGATTGGACGAACACGTATGCGGTCTCGATGGTTTTGATCGCGACGATGACCCTACTCGGAGGCATCCTCTCGATTCGTATCGGGACAGTGCAAACTGGACAGACGGCTTGACCAAGGGTGACGATCAACCCGCATTTCTGGCTCACCTGGACAGCGATTGTGAAGGCTCTCATCCTGTCCAGAGACGTGCCGGCTTATTTCCTTACTCTCCGCCATGAGACGAGAAACGAGGAATCGACGTCTTTGGTGCATATGGCTTGGTCGGTGCTATCGCCAAGAACCATCGACGTCCGCAGTTACGGGATGCTCACTCTCGTAGCTTCCGTTTGCCACCGTCACTTTCCTCCCTTTTCCAGTAGGAATCTCATCAGGGGATGTGACCGTCTCGGTCGCCCTGCTGACTTCTAACGGTTGAACTGCGCACTCTCACGTGTTTCGACGTGAGTCAGGTATTTGTCGGTCACAAACGACTTGACGTTGGCTGACGAGGTGAGTGTTATGGGTTCGGACACGTTCCAACTGGCGAGTGCCGGTGACGCACTCATCACACGAAAATTAGTCGACCAGGGCGACGAAGATCTTGACGCTGTGCTCGATCGGATTCGAGCTTCGGATACCGGCGTCGTCAATCTGGAGATGCTCCTGCACGATTACGAAGGATATCCCGCCTCGAACGACGTTGCACGGTTCAGCGGGACGTACCTTCGTGCTCCGCCGTGGGTACTCGACGAACTCACGGAGGCAGGCTTCGACCTCTTCGCTGCGGCGAGCAACCACACCGGCGACTACTCCCACGGAGGGATGCTCGCGACGATGCGTGAACTCGAGGACCGAAACGTGGCTTATTCCGGACTCGGTAACTCGTTGGCGGCCGCCAGAGAACCTGCGTACGTCGATACGCAGGGAGGACGGGTCGCCCTCATTTCTGCGTGCTCGACGGTGACACCGGGGACAGAAGCCGGCGAACAGCGTCCATCGATGCAGGGGCGTCCCGGACTGGCACCGCTCCGTCTCGATACCAGGTACGTCTTGTCGGTGAACCAACTCGAACAACTTCGCGAGATCAGCGACCAGCTCGGTCTAGAGCAGATGAAACGCGAGCGCAAGGAGAGCGGACTCCCTGCAGCGTACGACGGCGAGGACGACATCTTTCACCTCTTGCACGTCTCGGAGGGACACGACTATTCGCTCGAGTTCGAAGCCGGGGACGAACCGCACGTCTACCAGGAACCCCGAACAGAGGACGTCCGTGCGCTCCTAACAGCGATCCAGCGCGCGCCGGCAGGCTGACCGGGTCATCGTCAGCCTGCACGCCCACGAGGGCGAGAACGGCCACTACAACGATCCGTCCATCGCGCCGTTCATCCAGGAGTTCGCACGGCGTTGCGTCGACGAGGGTGCTGACGCCTTCGTCGGCCATGGCCCACATACGGTACGGGGTGTGGAGATATACGAGGGGGCTCCGCTCTTTTACAGCCTCGGCAACTTCGTCTGTCAATACGAAGCGATCCCGAAGTTACCCGGCGAGGCCTACGATCGATTCGATCTCGAGGCCGACGCGGTTCCGGCGGACGTTCACGAACGGATCCTCACTAAACGAGAGTACTGGGAGAGCGTCGTCCCGATCTGTACGTTCTCCGACGACGACGTTGTGGAGATCGAACTCCTCCCGATCGACCTGGGATACGACGAGTCGCCGATCAAACACGGTCGCCCGAAGCTGGCAGGTGCGGAAACGGCCGAACGGATCGTCGACAGGATCGCCACGCGATCCGAACCGTTCGGTACGAACGTCGCGTTCGAGGACGGCGTTGGTGTGATTCGGTCCGACTGAGCGGCTCTACTTCGGAGTGACCCACATTGATACTCACGGACATAAGTACGTAAAGACATCTGGCACGTTGATCTCGTCCAGTGCACAGAGAGCAGCATCACGAAGTTCGTCAAGCGTTTCGAATAGGCGGTTGCCGAGTGATTGATCGAGTTGTCGCCAGCACTCTTCCGCGGGGTTCAGCTCTGGTGAACCCCGCGGAAGGTAACACAGTTCGATCGGAGTACCTTCAACGAACTCTTGGACTCTGTTCGCCGTGAAATACGAGGCGTTGTCGAGGACAACGCAGATTTTCTCGCCGAACTCGGTCTGGAGAGCGTCCAGAAAACGAATCGTCGTGTCGCTGTTGAAGTTCTCTTCGCAGGGGAGAAAGAACGTCTCATCAGTATCGCTGACTGCACCGAGAAGTTTGATGCTGTCCCACGCGCCCGTCACCGGGAGTGACGGGCGCTCACCCTTGGGAAACCATGCGTGAATCAGTGTCGAGAGAACCTGTCGCGTCTGATCAATGGCTAAGATCGTGTATTCGTCGTCCAGGTTGTCGCGCTTTTTTTGAACCCGTCTTGCCATGCTTCCTGTGCTCTCTCATCGGATTTGTGAAACTCCGGCCGGGCTGTCTTCCAGGACAGCCCGGCCTCGGTCATCAATCGTCGAACGTGACGCTCACTGTACTCAACGTCGAATTCCTCGGCGAGATAGTGACGAGCTAGTGGAACGGACCACGCAGGCGCGTCAAGTCCAACTTCCTCTGGAGACTTGTGAAGCGCTTCAACGAACTGTTCATGCTCTTTGTCGGAGAGTTTTGAGGGCCTTCCTGAACGGTGCTCGTCGTAGACGACCTCCTCGAACGGCTCGTCGGCGAGCCGTTCGAGTCGATCAAGCCACCGCGAGAGCCAGCCAGCAGTGTATCCATAGCGTTCAGCGACCTCTTGTAGCGTTGCACCGTCTTCTTCAAGGTAATTGATCGCCGCCATGAGCCGTTGTGATGGCTTTTTTCCCTCGACCTCCGCCAAGGCCTGGCGGAGGTCTTCGGTAGAGACGTTGTCGAGAGAGGTCATATCGGAGTAACGTGCTTTTCTTTGAAATATTTTTGGCTGACAGTATGACTTCGAACTGCGACAGTACATAGGCCGACTCGAGCAGCCGCCCAAAGAACTTTGAGCGACTTGCGATATATAGCGGTATGGTAACTCTCGGGTTCATTGGACTCGGTGCGATGGGTGGACCGATGGCACGCAACCTCGTTACGGCCGGGCACGACGTGACTGTCTACGACCTCGACGACGAGGCCATCGAGGCGGTAGCGGATGTGGGAGCGACGCCAGCGGCGTCGAGTCCCAACGCGGTCACGGGTGCGGAAGTGGTGTTTCTCTCGTTGCCGACGCCAGCCGCCGTCGAAGCCGTCGTCAACGAGATTGAGCCAGCCCTCGAAGAGGGTTCAGTTCTCGTCGACCTCACAACGTCGACGCCGGAGACGACGAACGGTATCGCGGAGCGACTCGCCGATCACGGCGTCGACGTCCTCGGTGCACCCGTAAGCGGCGGCGCGACCGGCGCGAAAGACGGGACCCTCTCTATCATCGCGGGTGGCGACGAGGCGGTCTTCGACGCGTGCAGGCCACTGTTCGACGCGATCGGTACCGACGTCTTCCACGTCGGCGACGAACCCGGCCACGGTCACGCAGTCAAATTGCTCAATAACTACCTCTCGAACGTCGCGCTGCTGGCGACGTCCGAAGCGGTCATCCTCGGCGACGCAGCCGGTCTCGATCGGAAACAACTCGTCGACGTGTTCAGCGTCAGCAGCGGACGCAACAGCGCAACCGAGGACAAGATCCCGAATCAGGTGTTAACCGGCGAGTACGACGTCGGCTTCAAGCTCTCACTTATGGACAAGGACATGCGGCTGCTCTCGGCGTTCGCGAACGACCAGGAACTGCCGCTGCTCGTCGGCCACGTCGTTCGCGACCTCGTCGGCTACGCCCGGACGAAACATGGCGATGATGGCGACATGACCCGCGTGTACGATCTCCTCGAGGACCTCATGGTGGAGTGATAGCCGAACGAGTCACCGCGATGATGTCGCGTCAGTATACGCCGGTTTGGGGAACCGGTCACCTTCAGTCTTAGCTCGTATAGTCAGGCTAGCCGTCCGGAACGCGGTGGCGTCCCGATCCGCATCTTTTTGTACTTACCAACGGATCTGTAGTACGTATGCCAGAACCTATCACGGGAATTGTTGCACCAGTCGTTACCCCGATGACCGAGTACGGGACCCTTGCTACCGACCGAATCGAGGACAGCGTCGAGTTTACACTCGAGTGTGGCTGTCACGCGGTCGTCGCCGCCGGTACCGGAGTTCAGGAGACGTCGACGCTCGCGCCCGAAGAGCGAAAGACCCTCGTCAGCGAGACCGTCGCGGCCGTCGACGGACGGGTTCCCGTCCTCGCCGGCGTCTCCTATCCTGCCCAGCCGGTCGTCTCGGAACTCGCCGCTCATGCCGAGTCCGAAGGGGTAGACGCCGTCCTCGCGATGCCGCCGTGGGGCGTCACACCGAGTCAGGATGCGATCGTCAGATACTACGAAGACATCGCGGCCGAGACCGACCTACCCATCCTCGTTTACAACAACCCCTCCGTTACGGTCGACATGGCCAAAGAGACGATGCTGGCGGTTGCACGGATCGACGGCGTAAGATACGTCAAGGAGAGTTCGCGCGACTGGCAGAAGCTCGGTTGGCTCTTGGAGCGGATCCACCACGATGGACACGCCGAGGTGCTCTCGACGATGGACGTCCTGCTTCCCACCCTGCAGACCGGCGGGACAGGTATCATCACGCCTGCACCGCTTACCGTCCCATCGATGGAAATCTACGAAGCGTTCGAAGGCGGCGACATAGAACGTGCTGTCGACGTTCAGCGCACGTTCGGGGCGTTCCCACCTGCTGAAGTCGACACCGGGTTGATCGGCGTCTGCAAGGCTGCGACGCGGCTTGCCGGAGTCGACGTCGGCCCACCTCGCCGTCCCTACGACGACGTCGGTGACGCCGGCCTCGAGGCGATCGACGAGTGGCTAACCGACGTCGGTGTCCCTCGTATGTGACCGGCTGGATTGCGATAGTCGACCGCGGTTGAGCGTGAGGCATAGATCCTCACACTGTCCGGGCCTCGATGATCGCCCATCCGATTGCGCAATGTCGATCCCGATTGCAGCGACCGACATCGCTTGGACGAGCAGAACTACTGGTCGACGACCGATCCGTCCTCGTGGAGTCGCGTCGCGAGTTCGGGCTGCTCGTACGACGACCGCTCGAGCACGTCGTCGTCGACTTCGATTCCCAGACCTGGCCCGTCCGGAACAAGCAGGTAACCGTCCTCCCATTCAAACGGCTCCTCGAGAAGGGATTCTCCGGGCGCTTGGTCGTTCTCCGGTCGGTAGGGGTACTCCTGGAGGGCGAGATTCGGGATCGACGCACCGAGCTGGACGCAGGCGGCCGTGCTCACGGGGCCGAGCGGATCGTGTGGAACGACATCCACGTAGTTGGCTTCGGCTGCGGCCGCGATTTTCTTGCTCGCGGTGATCCCGCCGGTCAGACAGACGTCGGGTCGAACGTAGTCGACGGCGTCCCGTCGTAACAGCATTGCAAACTCCTCGATCGTCTGGAGGCGCTCGCCCGTCGCGATCGGAATCGTCGTGTTGTCGGCGACTTTCTTCATCGCGTCGAAGTTGTCTGGTCGGACCGGATCTTCGTAGAAGAACGGACGATACTGCTCGATCTCGTTCGCGAGTGCGATCGCCTGGTGGGGATCTAGCCGACGGTGGATCTCGATGCACAGGTCGACCTCGTTGCCGACCGCTTCCCTGAATCGACGGACCCGATCTGAGGCGTCAGCGATCATACCCGCGTGCGTCTCGGAATACCGGCGATCCCTCGACTCGTCGAGAAGCGGCGACAGGTGCCCGATCGCCGTGAATCCCTCTTCTTTGCACTCTGTGCATTTCGCAACCAGGTCGTCAGTCGAGTCGCCAATGACGTGCGCGTAGGTTCGCAACTTGTCTCGACACTGCCCGCCCAACAACTCGTAGATCGGCGCGTCGTAGTACTTTCCGGCGATGTCCCACAGTGCGATGTCTATCGCACTCAGCGCGCTCATGATCGCGGCACCGCGGAAATGGGCACTGCGATAGAGGTACTGGAGGTGGTGTTCACGTTTGAGCGGATCCTTTCCGAGCAGATACGGCTTGAACCGCTGGATCGCCTGCGCCGCCGTCTCGAGGTACGCCCAGGCACCGCCTTCTCCGATTCCTCGCACTCCGTCGTCCGTCGTAATCGTGACGATCAACCATCCGTTGACACCGTACTCCGAGATCGGCGCGTCCGATTCGACGAGGTGTGTCGTCACGTCTGTTATCTGCATCGGTTGTCTCTCTTCACGCGCAGTTATAGTCGTTTGGTGTGACTCAATACGATTTCTGGCGTCGCCCTTTTTCGACACACCCTAGATCGAGGATAGAATTATACTGTGGAGCACGCTCTCGGTTCACTAGATCACCTCCTTCTCACGGAGCGTTTCGATTTCGTCGTCGTCATAGCCGGCCGACTTGAGGACCGACTCGGTGTCTGCTCCCAACGGTGCAATGTACTCGTCACCATCCCACTCCCAGGTTTCGTGTTTCACTGGATAAGCGATCGTCGGGAACGTTTCGCCGCTCTCTGTCTCCACATCGAACTGCATGTCCCGTGCCTCGGTGTGTTCGTCCTCCCAGATCGACTGCGTGTCGTTGATTTCCGAGGCCGGAATTCCACGCTCTTTCATCAGTTCTACCCACTCCTCTGCCGATCGTTCGCTGAGGGTCGCTTCCAGGATTTCGTTGAGTTCGTCTCTGTGTTGACACCGGTCGTCGATCGTTTCGAACTCCGGCCGCTCGAGGAGGTCCTCCCGATCGAGCACGTCACAGAGTTTCTCCCAGTGTTTCTCAGTCACTGTCGAAATCTGAATGTACCCGTCGGCCGTCTCGAAGATCCCTTCTGGTGCAAAGTACACGTGCGAGCGGGCGACGGAGGGGAATGGTTCTCCCGTTGCAAAGGAGTGTCCGGCGCGGGTGCTCAGAAACGAGAGCAAACTATCGCTCAGCGAGACGTCGATGTAGTCGCCAACCCCCTCGCGGTCGCGACGCCTGACACTCGCAACTATTGCCTGGAGTGCGTACATCGCGCCAGCGAGGTCGGAGACCGTAACACCCATCCGGAGCGGTCGTCCATCGGTGTCTCGCGTCATCGAGGCGACTCCCGTGTACGCCTGCACGATGAAATCGACGCCGGGATCGTCGCTTCGGGGGCCAGTCTGACCGAATCCACTGACTGAACAGTAGATGATCTCTGAATTCCGTTCGCGGACGGTCTCGTAGTCGATTCCTAGCTCTGACACCGTCCCTGGCGTGTAGTTCTCGAGTACGACGTCGGCGTCTTCGACGATGTCAAGGAACAGTTCGCGGCCGTGCTCCGATTTGAGATCGAGCGTCACGCTCCGCTTTCCCCGGTTGACGGTCATGTAGTAGAAGCTTTCGTCGCCGACCTTCGGCTCGACGTTTCTAGCGATCTCGCCGTACTCCGGCCGTTCGATTTTGATCACCTCGGCGCCCATGTCCGCGAGGTGCATACCAGCGTGGGGTCCCGCCACCATCTGCGTCAGCTCGACGACCGTGATGTCGCTTAGCGGTGCAGCCATCTCCAAACCATTTGCTCATGACTAACTTGTATCTATCGCCCACCACACCGGGTTCGCACGCTACTCGTCGACGCGTCCCGAACACCGAGAGACAGCCGTGGCGCGGCGAAATTTCTCTCGTTTGACGGCGGATAGATGGTCGGTCACCTTCTATCAGACAGCTGATTTCTCGAGGGTGGTTCGCCGCAACCCGACATATTAAGTGAGATAGCGGAACTATCTCGTTCACCGTGGTATCGCTCAGAACGCTGTTCGGTGAGAACGGACCCGTTCTCCGGGACCAGAACTATCAGCTCCTGTTACTGGCGAACATCCTCCCGGCTCTCGGTACAGCGCTGTTCTCACCGGTTCTCGACGCACTGATCGAACCGTTCGGCGCGTCACCGTCGAGCATCGGGCTTTTCATCTCAGCGTTTACGGCACCGGCCATCGGCGTGATCCCGGTCGCCGGTCTGCTCGCGGATCGATGGGGACGCAAGCCGCTTCTCGTCACCGGACTCGTGGCGTTCGGCAGCACCGGTACGGCCATCGCGTTCACGACCGACTTCTCGGTCGCACTGGGGCTTCGCTTCCTCCAGGGTGCTGGATTCGCCTTCATCACCCCCGTCATCATCACGAGCATCGGCGACATCTACGGCGGAACCGCCGAGGCCACGGCCCAGGGACTCCGATTCACCACCTCCGGGCTCTCCCAGACGTTCTTTCCGTTCCTCGCGGGCGTGTTGGTCGCCCTCGCGTGGCAGTATCCGCTATTGCTATACGCTCTCGCGTTTCCGGTTGCAGCACTGGTCTACGTACGATTCGACGAACCAACCGCCACTTCACCATCCCGATCGGAATCGGTTACGGACGGTGGGACGACTGGCAGATCACTCCGAGACCTGTTCGAACTGGTCTCGCGACGTCGTGTGTGGGCCCTGGTGATCGCGCGCTGTCTCCCGGAAGGCATCTGGATCGCCTTTCTCACCTACAATTCGATCATCGTCGTTCAGTTGCTAGACGGGACGCCGGTACAGGCAGGCGTCCTCACCGGAATCGGGAGTCTATCGTACGCGGGCGCAGCGACGCAGGCGGGACGAATCACGGCAGTGTTCGACGAACGCTTGTATCCGCTCGTCGGGGCGAATCTCGCGCTCGGCGGCGGGTTTACTGCTATGGTACTCGCACCGTCTGTCGTGGTCGGCGCGGTGGGCATCGCCGTGACCGGATGCGGATTTGGCATCACGCTTTCGCTGTACCGTAGCATCATCACGGGACTTGCACCGACGTCACTTCGTGGCAGCCTCGTGAGCCTCGCGGAGGCAGGCGGCCGACTCTCGAGTACGCTCTCCCCGATCGTCGTGGGTGGAATTATCGCGTTTGCGACGCCCGTCTTTGGATTCGAGTCGGCAGTTCGGGTTGCAGGCGTCAGTGTGTCGTTGTTCCTCAGTGGTGGCGGCGTACTCTGTCTGTTACTCGCATACAGTGCTCCGTCGGCTGACGGGTAGTGGGTTGTCGTCGTGGGCGATTGGACGTGTCCGACCGAGGCGTGACCCATCCGTGCGTCGTTCACGGACGATAGGATCAGGCGAGTTCCAGTTCGATGCCGAGCGAGTCCGCCAGTTCCGAGAGCGCAATGGCGGTCCTGTCCGTGATCGGGATCCCCTCTTCCTCGCGACGAACGAGCGTCCGGTACTCCGGTTCGCCTGGGAGGAGTGCCCGATCCCCCTTCGTGGTCGATCCCGTCGAGACGGCGGACGGGTACGTCGCGCTTTTCACGCGGTCGTGTACGCTCGCGACGACGTGCTCGATTTCTTCCTGCGAAGAGAAGCGAAGCGGATCTACGAGGACGAGCGTTCCTGCGTTGTTTACCCATTCTGGTCCATCCTGTCCGTAGACAGTTCCGCGACCGACGATTCCCCCAAATAGTTCAGCACAGACGGCCAGCCCGAACCCCTTGTGTCCCGCGGTTTGGCCACCGAGGGGCAACAACGCACCTGTCCCCGCCTCAAACGTCCCGGGATCCCTGACGGGATCGCCCGTTTCGGTGACACTCCATCCCTCCGGGAGGCGTCTCCCGTCGACGGCGCGTTTCGTGACCTTCCCGTGTGCGACCTGACTCGTCGCCACGTCCAGTACGATCGAAAACGGGAGTTCGTCGAACGTCGGGATTCCCACTGCAATGGGGTTCGTCGCGAAGACACGATCTGCGCTGCCGGGAGCGGCAACGGTCGCCATCGATCCGCCAGTGTTGACGAATGCGAACGCGATCACCCCGTCGTCGGCGGCACGCTCGGCCCACTCGCCAATGCGACCCAGGTGAGCCCCGTTTTGGATCCCGACGACTGCGACTCCCGACTCTCGAGCGCTCTCGAGTCCGGCGTCTATCGCCTCGCGACCGGTGAGCTGCCCGAACGCTCGGTTTCCGTCGACGGACGTGAGCGACGCCGATCGTCGTTCGACCGTGGGCGTGGCTTCGGGGTCGATCGCTCCGGCGTTCACCATCGGTTGGTACGTCGTCGACAACCTGACCACGCCGTGTGAGGCGTGACCGCGCAGTTCCGCGTCGACCAGCGACGTCGCGATCTGCGTCGCTGCCGCCTCGGACGTCCCAAACGCAAGTAACAGTTCTGTCGCGACGTCTCGCAGTCTCCCCGCCATGATCCGGTTGCCTCCCATGCCAGCCGGATACCGGGCCGACGAATAAATAATTGTGCTCGGGATCGAATCCCGTATTCACTTTCACTCACATTCGCTGCCGCTCTCGCGAGCCGTTCTGGTTCTGTTCACGCCCCAGGCGGACGCGAACGCGATCTGCTCGCATCCCTCTCCCCTGTGTGAGAGCGAACACATATGTACGTGTAGCCGGTTTCCCGTATCATGGACGCTGATAGTGAATCTCTCGGTAACAAAGACGAGGTGCACCCCACGGATCGACTTGCGACGTTTATCGACGCATTGTCGTACGACGACCTGTCCAAAGCGGACGTACGGACGGTCGAGCGCGCGTTCGTCGATACGTGTGGCGTCGTCGTCTCTGGGATGGTCGAGCGACCGACGACGATCGCACTCGAGACGCTCGCAGAACCGGGTTCCGTCCCACTGTGGGGGGTCGACCGCGGCACGTCCACGACCGATGCAGCGTTCGTCCATGGGATCGCGGGTCACTCACAGGACTACGACGATGTCTCGTGGGGGATGTCGGGACACCCAAGCGTGACCATGATTCCCGCAATCTTCGCGCTCGCGAGCAACGACGATGTTTCCGGCGAGCGGGCGATCGTTTCCTACGTCGCGGGGCTCGAGGCTCAGTGTTACGTCTCCGCTGCTATCAACCCGTCACACTACCGCGAAGGGTGGCACTCGACGGCGACGCTCGGTACGTTCGGTGCGGCGGCCGCAGCCGCGAAGACTCTCGACCTGGACTTCGAGGGCACTCGCCACGCGTTGAACGTCGCCGCGTCGATGGCCGCAGGGTTGAAGAGCAACTTCGGCACGATGACGAAACCGATGCACGTCGGCGCAGCCGCCCGGTCGGGCGTCACGGCTGCCCGTCTCGCCTCTGGAGGATTCACTGCTTCGCCAGAGGCGATCGACGGGGATCGTGGTTTCTTCGAGTTGTACGCTGGCAACGATCCGGCCTCGCTCGAGGATCTTCCCGATCTCGAGCGGCCGACTGCGCTGGCCGAGTACGGCCTCAACGTGAAGAAATACCCATGTTGTTACTACACACACACCAGCATTCACGCTGCCGAACGGCTCGCCGACGAGAACGGCGTCGAGCCGGACGAAATCGAGTCCATCAACGTCGTGACGTCCCCGGGTCCGGCCGATGCCTTGCACTACTCGGACCCAGACACCGGTCTCGAGGGAAAGTTCTCGCTCGAGTACACCGTCGCGAGTGCGGTGGCCCGCCCTCACGTCGGCGTCGACGCGTTCGAAGACGACGCAATCTCGGACCCGGCCGTCCAGCGCGTCCGCGAGCGGGTGACGTGGGAGGTCGACGATTCGCTCGAGTACAACGACACCACGGCCCACCTGCGAATGGAAACCGACGATGGCGTGTACGACCGCGTCCAGGACGTTCCCCCCGGCAATCCGGCGAATCCGCTGTCCGACGAGGAACTCGGTGAGAAGTTCCGTCGATGTGCCGGTCGTGTCCTCAAGGAGAAAGCAGTGGATCGAACGTACGAACGGCTCGACTCGCTGCGAACGGTAACCGATGTCGGCTCGATCGCGTCGAATCGGAACTGACCACCTGGATCGATCGCAGGATGCTATCGAACTCGTCTCATCGTAGGAAACGTTCGGCTATTGCTCTCTGATGATGAACTCCGAGGCGTCACGCTCGCCTGCTTCGAACACCCGTGTTCGCTCCTCGAGTTCACGTTTATCGACCGTCCCCCCTCTCGAGCAGAAAGGTCTCTCCCTAGCGCCCAGCGTTCGAAGTACGACGCCTCAAGAGACGTCGACCGGCTTATGATTTCGATCGCGTGCCGTTTCTCGTCGACGCCGTAGATCGACTGGCACCTGAGCTACTTATCGACGGCGGAGACTGCCTGCTCCCAGTCGTTGTGAAACGACGCATCGTCGTCGACATGGTTAATGTCGACGAAGGATACGAGTCGATCTGCTTTTTCAAGTTCGGGGTCGAGGATGTCCCCCGAATATCGTCCGTCCGACGACATCTCCCTCCGTCCTGATCGTCACGACGAGAGTACCCCGGTAGTCTTTCTGGTAGCTATTTCCCTTCCGATGGGTACGGAGATCGGCGTCGTTTCGACATACGTTGTCTGCATCCCTTCCAATAATGGGATGGACGTATAATCCCCATATATAAGCAAAAATATGTTCTACATTGTGGAATTATACTGGCTATCGCTAGAGCACGACGGCCGACACGAACTTTCGAGACCATCCGCTAACGAGCCAAAGACGTCCAGTGTCGCCAGGTAGCCAGTTCAGTTTTCCTACGATCCAGATCGAACGTTCCACGAATCGGAACGTGGAATGTCTCTCGCCAGTATACCAATTGATAGCAAGGATCTAGTTACAATCCTAAGGCTGTGATGGATCACACGTCGACACGACTAGTTCGAATCTGTAACTCTATTCGGGCCATAGAAGGCTTCTTTATCCAAAACTCGACACAAGTAATTAGATATTTGATAATATTGGTGGCCAAGTTATAGTTCTATTATATGGAACACAGTCGCCGGCGAGGTGGCGCTCGACGTCGATTGGATGGCGGCGACCAGGTCGATCCCGCCCCCGCTAAAATCCTCGAGTGTGGCCGTGGGTGCTCGCTAGATACGAAACCGATCGCCGACGGCTGCAATTTTCGGCCGTTGCCTGGTTGGAAAGGTTTTTGATCGGCGCTCTGCCGTGTTTAAGCGATGATGAAATTCGGGCTGTACCTCAACTGCCAGACGACGACCGACAGGTCTCCCGACGTGCTCGTCGAGGGATTAATCGACCAGACTATCGCGGCGCGGGATGCCGGTTTCGACATGATCACGACCGGACAACACTATCTCGCGAACTACGTTCAAATCCAGCAGATGCCGCTCCTCGCGCGACTCACGTCGGAAGCGGACTCGATGAAAGTCGGTCCTGGGGTCGCCCTCCTCCCACTTCACCAGCCCGTCGATGTCGCCGAGCAACTGACGACGCTAGACGTGCTCTCCGGGGGGGGGGCGATCGCCGGCGTCGGAATCGGTTACCGGGACGTCGAATTCGACAGCTTCGGTATCCCGAAGTCGGAGCGCGTCGGCCGTTTCGAAGAAGGCATCGAACTGATGAAACGTCTTTGGACCGAAGAAAACGTCGTCTACGAAGGGGAGTACTACTCGGTCGACGGCGTGACGATCAACCCGCGTCCGGACGAGCAGCCACCGGTCTGGATCGCGGCTAATGCTCGGGCAGCCGTTCGACGCGCCGCTCAACTGGGAGACGCGTGGTTCGTCAACCCCCACTCGACGATCACGGAGATTCGGGAATTGAAAGAGGACTACGACGAGGTCAGAAACGAACGCGGCGAGGATACGGGCGTCCCAATCATCAGGGAAACGTTCGTCGCGGAGACGCGTGAAGAGGCGGTCGACACGGCTCGCGACTACCTGTTTTCGAAGTACCAGCGGTACATCGAGTGGGGGCAGGACGAAGCGATGGAGGACGAAGAGGACCTCCACAGACCGTTCGAGGAACTCGCCGAGGACCGCTTCCTGCTCGGGACGCCTGAGGAGGTGTGTGCGGAGGTCGAACGCTACGAGGAGGAACTCGACGCGGAGTACATGATACCCCGACTCCACTGGCCGGGCATGGACCACGAGATAGCAATCGAGTGCATCGAACGTATCGGCGACGACGTCATTCCGAACGTCTAGAATCGCGAACTCGATTTCCTTTAGCGGAAGCAGCCTACCTGAACCTCGACCGTCAGGATCGTCGCATGGTTTCTAGCGCCGGACGGCCCCTTCGTCTTGCTGACGGTCCGCGGGCTCCTACCTTGACCCTTCGCTAACCTATTTCAACAGTGACTCCCATGCTCTCGTATGGCGAGACGATCGACTCTCTACACCCCCGGCGACGAGTCGGAGATGATGCGCAAGTCACTGACGACCGACGCGGACGCAGTGGTGTTCGACCTGGAAGACGCCGTCGCGCCGTCCGCGAAGGAGTACGCACGCGAGACGACGGCCGAGGTACTGTCGGAAACGCGTTCAGAAAAGGAGGTCGGCGTGCGAATAAACACGTTCGACACTGGCGGTGCCACCGACGTGCGGGCTATCGCGGGTGGTGAAACCGATCCCGACATGATCGTCCTTCCGATGGTTGAGTCAGTCGAGGAAACCGTTCAGCTCGGGGCCGTACTCGAGTCCGTTGGCTCCGATGCGCTTGTCACCGCTATCGTCGAGACTGCTCGCGGACTGGTGAACGCGCCATCCATCGCTGCCTCCGATCACGTCGACGTCCTGGGACTCGGCGCCGAGGACCTGGCGGCACAGTTAGGGGCGACGAGGACCGCGAAAGGGGACGAAATCCTCCACGCGCGCCAGCAGGTCGTCGCGGCAGCCGCCTCCGGGGACATCCCCTCTCTCGATACGGTCTTCACCGACATCGGAGACCGCGACGGACTCCGGGAAGACGCAGAGCGGGCCGTCCAGTTCGGATTCGACGGCAAGATCGCTATCCATCCGTCGCAGATCGGTCCGATCAACGAGGCGTTCACGCCACAACCGGAGCGGATCGAGTGGGCACAGAAGGTCCTCGAGGCCGAACGCGAGGCGACCGATTCTGGGAAAGGCGTCTTCGAGGTCGATGGGCAGATGATCGATCCGCCGCTGATCGCACAGGCCGAGCGAATCGCCGACCTCGCCGAGGCTGCCGACGAACTGTCGCGACGCGAAACCCGAGGTGGGGGCCGAACGTGAGGTGTCCGCGAACGGAACGGTGGGTCGACTCGACCGATGTTCGCTTTTGAGGACGGGAGATGAGCGGTGTCAGACGATGGGACGGGACCAGCGTGACGACGACAGCAGGCCGAGACAGAACAGCCCGACGGCTGCCCCTGCTGCGAGCGTGAGAAACGCCGCGGGATACCCGGATCTGTCGAGCACGACGCCGAACACGACTGGCGAGACGGCTGTCGCGGTGAATCCGACCAGCGATTGCACCGCGAGCGCCGCGCCCACGTTTTCGTCGTCGACGATCTCCGTGATCGTCGTCGACGTCGGCGCGCTATCGCCAGTGAGCACAACCCCGTACACGACGAACAGCACAACGAGTCCTACAAGCGGCATCCATCGGAGGTACCAGAGCCCGATCGTGATGATAGTGCTCGCGCCGAGTGCGGTCCCGATTGCGGTGGTTCGGCCAACGCGGTCGCTCGCCCAGCCGGACAACACGTTGCCGATCCCCCCGACCGTCATTACGATCCCGACGAGCAACCCCGCCCACAGGGACGGATTTCCCGTCGCTGTGACGGCCGGTACCGTAAGCACGAACGCCAGAATCCAGTTTCGGATCCCGTATAGCTCCCAACTGTGGGCCGCGTACACGGCGACCGCATACACGTACTGCCAATCTCGAAACAGTGATAGGTCGATTCCCTGTTCCGAGAACGTCACGCTTGGAGGGTCGGTCGTGAACACGAGCAGCATCGGCCCGCCAACGATGGCACCGGCGCTCGTTACCGCGATAGCCACGCGCCAGTCGACGGCCGAGGCTACGCTCGATGAGAGGAGAAACGACAGCCCGGAACTGAACGAGAACGCGCCCACGTACAGCCCCATCGCCGTCCCCCGGTCAGAGGCAGGGTACCAGTCGCTCACGAACCGCATCCCCGGAACGTACACGCCTGCCATGAACGTTCCGGCGAAGAATCGAAGGATCGATCCAGAAATGAATTCGGTCGCCAGAAGCGCGAACGCGAGACTGAATAAACCCGATCCGGTCGCGCCAACCGCGATAACCTGCCGTGCAGAGAACCGGTCCGCGAGCGCTCCGGCAGGGAGAATCGCCACGAGGTAGCCGACCTGAAACGCTGCGAAGACGATCCCGGCTCGCGTTCCCGACAGCTGCCACTCGGCAGCGATTAGTGGTAACACTGCCGAATAGTTGAACCAGACCAACACGCTGGCGGTGAGAACGATGCAGGTCACTGCCAGAATTCTGGTTCGTTCACGCATTGCTACTCGTGTGCAGTCCTGGTTGAAAAAGGATGGGGTCGCCGCTGCCCATGTCGACGGCGCGTTCGACCCGACGCATCCGTGCGTCTGCCCCTACCTACTACCTACTCCGTCAGTCGTTCGCGACCGCGTCAGTCTGCGACCCTGCCGCCACTGGCTCCGTAAGTTCGGACACGTCGACGGTTTCTAAGGACCGGACGGCCTCGAGTAACTCCTCTTGCGTCTCGGTCGAGAGGTGCGACGTCAGTTCTTCGTACTTCCCGATCGTGTCGTCCCACGACATCGGGTTCTCGGGTTCGCCGTTCGCGTACTCGACGTAACTCTCGAACGTCTCGCCGTCGGCCTCGATCGTGGCGTATGCGGACCACTTTTCGGGGAATACTCCGTTAACTCGCTCGGAGGACGTCAACTCAGTCACCTCCATAATTCTCGCGAACTCGTCATCGTATCCCGACTCTCCTACCTCCATGAAGGTGTCGACGGTCGCCTCACCTTCGACGATCGCAAGTGCAACGCCGAACGGCATGCTAAACTGTGCATCGACGAACGATTCGGGATTTCGCTTGCGTTCGATTGGGCGTCCGATGATGTTCACACCCGGTTCGGCGATTTCGATGACGGTTCGTTCGACTTCGTCGGGTGCGATGGATTCCTCAGAGAGAATCTCGAAGACTGCATCCAGTGGAGCGTGCATATACCGGCAGCACGGATACGGCTTGATGCCAGTCTGGCGAAGTTCGAAGCGCTCGCCGAGTCCATCCGTCGCCCGTTTCGGTCTGGGATCGTCGCTGTACGCGTTGAGAAAGCCGTCTTCGCCCTCGATCGGAGCTTCCGAACCGTAGAATCCCTTCTGAGCGAACGTGACCGCGAGGACTCCTGCGTGTGCCGCGAGTCCCGGATGTGCACGCTTGTTCCACGAACCGTTCGCGAGATACTGCTGTGATCCGGCGGCCTGGCTCCCGTTGAGTCCGAACGCGTTTGTCAGTTCCTCTGCGTCGAGTCCAGCGATCTTGGCTGCAGCAGCTGTCGCCGCGAACGTTCCACAGGTGGCGGTCCCGTGGAAGCCACGGTCGTAGTGTGACTCCGGATTGATCGCCATTCCGAGCCGACAGTTGACCTCGTAGCCGGCAACGATGGCCGTGAGCAGTTCTCGTCCACTCACGTCTCGGTCTACCGACTCGGCTGTGGCGATCGCGGCCGGGATGACGGTCGCCCCAGGATGGTGAGATGCGCCACGGTGTGTGTCGTCGTAGTCGAGACTATGTACGAGCGCGCCGTTCAGTAGTGCCGCGTACTCGGGTTCTAGCATCTCCCCCGTCGCGAACACGGTCGATTTTCCACCGTCGGCGAGCGAATCGACACCGTCAACGAACGCGTCGCTGGACACGGCCCGCGGTCTCGCTCCGATGGAGATTCCGATCGCATCGAGCGTCAACTTCTTCGCGTAATCAGCGACGTCCTCGGGGACGTCTCCGTACTCCAGACTGGTCACGTACTCTGCGTACTCCGTCGCTATAGTCATGCTAGCACCCCTACATGGGTTCTACCACGGTATCAGTGTTCGGGTCACGACGACTAGGGTCCGTCACGACAGTTTCCGCGCCTGTCTCAGTCTCGTTTCGTTCACACTGCATCGACGTTGCCGACGACGGCTGGATCGGGCACCGAGGTCTCGCCGGCCGTGGTCGTAATCGATGATCGGGACAGCTACGAGAAAAAAGACATTGTCGATCCGATCCTGGGCGACGACCTTCTGCCGGAAATTGCTCACGCGACAGGTATCGACGCGTTCGCGCACGCCGTTGGTTCGGCGATCTCGACTTCGAAGCCCTTTGCCGACACGCTGTTACCGAGGCGATGGCGCTCGTCGAGAGGCCTTCGTGCTGCTACAGCTCTCTGTCGGTTCACGCCACGTTCGTTCGCCGCCTGACGTCGCCACTCCAGCCAGGATCTCGTCGATCTGCTCGAATCCGTCGAGCGTCCTACCGACGAATGCCTCGACGTGGTCGAGATCCTCGTCGTTAACGTCGACGCGGTACATCGCTCCGAACTCGCGCAGCACCTCGGCGGATAGCTTTCGCATACGCCGCAAACGGACCCTCCCCTCTGTCGTTGAGTATTCCTCGGCTGCTAGCTCCTCGAGGAAGTTAGTGGCGGGTGGTTGATCACATCCTATCGCCACGCGTCGAGACACCAGCTCTCAGACGTTCACGACGCCGATGCGGTTCTCGAACGAAACGTCCGTACCGAAGCGTTCGGAGAGCTCGTCTACGTATTCGATGATCCTGCGTGCTTTCGAACCAGTCGCACGAGTCGGAACGCCCTTGTAGACCGTTGGGGAGTCTTCGAGGACGCCCGGGTGAAGTTCGATACTCGAGAGCGACAGGTCGTCATCGAACTCGCAGACTGGAACGACGTTGCCGAGTTCGCGACCGGAGAAGTACCCTCCCGGTGGATTCTCCACCTTTCCACCGTAGTCTGCCTCAGAGTCGTCGTCCTCGCCGAACTGGCTCGAGACGCCGCGGGCCGCGAGCGCCTCACCGGGCATCCCGTCTGCCGGGTGGACGTCGAGTCCGGACGCGTACCGGTCGTAGAAGGCTGCGGGTAGGCGCTCGACCGTGTCGCTCATCATGAAGAAGTCGCCAGGATCGTAAAAGATCGGACGCCCTTCGTGAAGTTCGATTCCACGGAGTGGCGCGTGGCTTCCCTGACAGACGACGAGGTCGGCTCCTGCTTCGACGCACTCGCGTGCGAATGGCGGCAAGAACGGCACGGGGTCACTCAAGTCGCCCGCCGTGTCCCACTGGTGAGTGTGAACGTGGACGATGGTGAGGTCGGCCTGCCGGTCAGATTCGGCGACTGCCCGGAGGTTCCCCTGCCGGTCGGCTTCGTCTACGACGCGCTCCATTCCGTCGACATCGTCGTCTTCGACGAACCGGTAGATCTGCTCTGTTGAATAGATGCTGAGTCACGGTTACAGCGGTTCACACAGCGATTCTATGTTAATGATAGCGAACATCAAGACAATTTCACGGAACTGCCGATACCAGCCGAGCGCTCGCACGGCGTCGCCGAGCGAGCGCTTGGTTGTCGAGTACGACGTTTCGGCCATCCACCGCTGAGAGTAGCCTTTTGCCCGGTTGAGCGCGTTGTTCAGAGCTGCTTTCGGTGATGATCCACGATAGTGAACGAGGTACTCAACGTCATATGCGGCGATCTCGTACTCGGTGTGCCAGTCTTGGAAGCCATTGTCGGCGGCGACGGACTGCAGGTCGTCCGCGTTTCGGCGGACGACCTGCGGTCCGGTCTTCGTATCATGCTTCCACCGTGCTGTGATGTGAACGTCAAGAACCGCAAGCGATTCCACATCAGTTAATGTCGTCACTTTCAGCGTCTGTACGGTACTTCCCGACCGCTGGCGGAAGTACGACGACGCACGGCGGCGGTCGAAAAACGTGCTGTCGAGAGCGGCGTGTCCAGATTGCGGGTGCTGCTGCGCTGAAACGCGCAGCAGCGCCCGCCACACCCACATTTTCAGCCGGTCGAATGATTTGTAGATCGTGCTGTAGTCCGGCAGATCGTCCCGATCTAAGCCGAGCGCTTCACGAATCTCAGTCATATACTTCAGCCGATTCGGCGTTTCACGGTAGCTGTGGCCTTCTTCGAGCCGAAAGCAGTGCAGAACGACGTGGACCCAGCGGGCGAACCCGCCGCTGGCGGGCTCGCCCGCATGCTTCCCCAACGCTTGTTTAGCTAGGTCACGACACTGCTCAACGAAGTCGAGGATATCGAGTTCCATAGGACAGAACCGAATTCCTCGGCTTCATCCTTCTAAACTAGTGATATCGGCTGATTAGATCGCTATTCAACAGAGCAGGTAGATCGTGTTGTGAATTCCTGGTGGGTTGAGGAGCCACTCGCCGTCGTCACCGGGAGTGATCCACACGCCCATGGCCTTCGCCAGGTCCTTGATCGTCCCGACGTACTCCGGATTCGCCGCGTAGTGCGAATCGAGGACGTTCGTTCCCGGGCGTCCGGGCACGTCACGACGAGCCTCGCCCGCCCTGCTCCACCGGGTGAACGAGGTCGTCATCGAAACGAGTCCGATCCTACCGCCGGGCGTCTCCCGGTAGGTCGGACTCCGCGCCTCGGCGAGGCTCCGGCCTGTCCCTGCGTAATCGATCCCGGCTTCCTCGAGGGCCGCCCACGTCGACTCGAGCGCACCGTAGCCGTAGTCGAGCGCGTGGTTCGAGGCGTGAGATACCACGTCGAACCCGGCCCAGTCCAGTTCCTCGGCGATCTCTGGCGGCGAGCGCATCCACGTCCCTCCTGCCTCGGCGGCAGGGTACACCTCCGGATCGTCGTAATCGTGAAGCAGCGTCTCGAGGTGTGTGAACCCGACATCAGCTTCCTGGAACTTCTCTATCAGGTACCTGAAGCCGGGATCGTCACACGTGGATATTCGCCGGTTGATGATCGCGTCGCCTGAAATTGCAACTGACAGCCCCATTAGCTGCAGTGTCGTCTCACAGGACCAAAAAGCTAGGTACACACCCGTTTCGGCAGTGATTCGACGGATCGTCTCGGTCGTACGCGTCCTTGACGCGATCGAGACGCGGCCGGGAACACGATCTACTCGAAGCGTCGGTAACTTGCCCGCGGAACCGTCCGTTGGCGCCGTTTACGACCAGGACGATTTTAATATTGGGGGGAGAAACCGTTAACCATGATTCCAATTATCATTCAATGCAGACTCAGTTCCGACGCGTGGAGTTGGCAGTGGCGCCACCAGCACAACGCTCGTAATCCGCAGAGAGTGGTCGGCGAACTATGAACGACCGACCTGCTCGAGACGACGCTCGCTCGATTGACGACGAGGTGAGCGAAGAGCCGACGACGGTCGGCGTCGTCGGCGTCGGGAATATGGGCGCGCCGATCGTTAGACGGCTCGCGTCGTCGTTCGATACCGTCGCGTTCGATCTCGACACCGACCGGCTTGCGGCGGTCGCCGATGACGACGTCGACGCCGCGAGCGATCCGATCGAGGTCGGCACTCGTGCGGACGTCGTCTTGCTCTCGCTCCCCTCGACCGAAGCCGTCGAGTCAGCAACTCTTGGCGACGACGGCGTACTCGCCGGACTCTCCGAGCGCGACGTCCTCGTCGACACGAGTACGGTCGATCCCGAAGTGACCGATGCCGTCGCGTCAGCGTGCGACGGTCGTGGCGTCGCGTTCCTCGATGCGCCGGTGAGCGGCGGTCCGCGGAACGCGGCTACGGGTTCGCTCACGACCATGGTCGGCGGCGACGCCGACGTGCTCGATCGGATCACGTCCGTGCTCGACTGTTTCAGTGACACGATCTATCACGTTGGAGAACGCGGGACCGGAATCGCGATGAAACTCGCGAACAACTATATGTTCGCCGTAAACTCGGCCGTGGCGTGCGAGGCGCTGACGCTGGCTCGCCGCGCGGGAATCGACGACGAGACGTTCTTCGAAATCGCCTCGAATGCATCGGGCGACAGCTACGCACTGCGACGGAACCTCGACGGATTCGTGCTGCCCGGACAGTACGACTCAGAGGCCGATCTCTCGATCGTCAGGAAGGACGTAACGCTCGCCGAAGGGCTCGGTCGAGACCTCGAGGTTCCTCTATTGGTCGGTGGTGAGACGAGTTCTGTCTACCGACTGGCGGGAGACCGTGGCCTCGACTCACACGATCTCGCCGCGCTGATCGCGCTGTACGACTCCACAGAAGACGCCGGGACGACGTAGCAGAGAACTACTCGTTAACCCGCTCGTTGTCGGTCGCGTTCTGCCGTCGAATCATCGGTGGGAGTCGGCGTTCAGTCTACCTGTGGGAGTCGCAGACAGATCACTGCTCCACAGACCGTGACGGTGCCAAACAGGAGGAACACGTAGTTGAAGTAGCCAATGTCGGCGACGAATCCAACGACTGGTGGGGCACTCGCACCTAGACCGATGTAGACCGTTCGGACCAATCCGTACCCGCTTCCCTGAAATGCCTCGGGAAGTAATTCCACGGTATAGGTGTGTGCTGGCGGAATCGACCCGAGTACTGCAGCACCGAGCAGTGCGATGGGGATCACTACCCACCGCGTCTGGACGAACGGCAGGGATGCAAGCCACGGTAGTCCTGCCAGGACGAACAGGACGATCGCGCGACGTTCACCGAACCGGTCGGCAACGATTCCAGAGACGAACTGGAAGGCGATCGCCGTCAGGAAAAACACCCCATAGACTGTCGACGCGGCCGTCTGAGAGAGTCCCTTGACTTCGATGAGATACGACGGCAGAAAGCCAGTTATCCCCTGGTAGAAGAACATCAGGAAGAAGAGCATGAGTGCAGCGGAGACCACGGTTCGGTCGACGACTACTCTCGCGAGGTTCCGGACGTACTCGAGCCCGATACTCTCTTCCGGTGCTGCCGAGGTTCGTTTCGGAAGATACAGGACGATTCCGCCGACGACGAGGACGAACGCCGGAACCAGGTATCCGAATCCTATCCGCCAGCCGAAGACGGCGGCGACGAACCCGCCGATCACCGGCAGGACGGCGTTACCGACGTTGCCGGACGCCTGGCTGAAGCTCACGGCCGTCGTCCGATTATCGGGATACACGTCCGAGAGGATCGTCACCCGGCTCGTGCCGTACAGGCCCGTCCCGAGGCCGAGGAGCACGGTTGCGAGGACGAAGACGGAAAACGCCGGTGCTAGGACGAGCAGCAGTACGGCACCCAGTGCCGAGAGAATGCTCGTGAGTACGATTGCACGTTCGCCAAACCTGTCGGCGAGTAACCCGCCGGGAAACTGTACGGAAGCGTACGCGATCCATATCGCCGACAGCAAGAATCCAGCACCGGTGTAGTCGATCTGGAACTCGGCCATGATGTCCGGCAGTAACGCCGGATACACGATACGGACGCCGAGCGAGAGAAACCATCCACACGAGACAGTCAGGAGGATCAGCCCCTTTCCGTCTTCCCAGAGCGTTCGTACCGTCGCCTGCACTCGATCGCGAACTGACGTTCTCATCGACACGTTATCATGTCTGCTGATCTACCTGATCCAGGTATCGGCGTTCCTTCGCGACGACGAGGTCCGTAACGAATCGGTTGTACGGCACTGGCATACCTACCTCTTCACCGTATCGTGCGACGGCACCGTTGACGTGTTCGATCTCCGTCTTCCGCTGCTGGCGAACGTCCTCGAGCGCTGACGAGATGTGATCGGGATTTTCCCGACAGAACTCCCGTACCATCGTCACAGGATCTGCGGTGATCGCCTCCACGCCGAGTTTCTCGCGGACACGGTCGGCCTCGGTAACGACCGCCTCGAGCGCTGCCGCCGCGGCGTCGTAGACGACCAGATCGCCGTTTACGAGCCCCGTCAGCGCTGCGATCGGTTTGACGCCGATGCTGACGAACTGTTTGTCCCAGAGGTACGGACGAACGTCAGCCGTCGCTTTGGTGTCGAATCCGGCATCGGTGAGGACGTCAGCCAGCCGCCCTACAGCATCTTCGCTCCCGCCGACGACGGTTTCGCCGGTCGCGTCGTGGACGATCTCCCCCGGCCCCTGGACGCGAGCGCCGTGACGCGTCGTTCCGCCGACGAACGTTCCCTCCTCGAGCCGATCGGGGATGAGGTCGTGCGCGGTGAATCCGTTTTGAAACGTCGTGACGATTGTCTCCCGATCGATCATCGGAGCCGCAGCCTCAAGCGCCGCTACCGTTGCGTCGGTCTTTACCGTGACGAATAGCGCGTCGACGGGGTCGACTTCCGAGGCGTCGGTCGTCGCCTCTGGATGTGCCACGAATCGATCGCCGTTCGGGGTTCGCACGGCGAGTCCGTCGGCGTCGATCGTCGAGACGTGCTCGGGCCACGTGTCGACGAGGACGACGTCTTCGCCGGCGGCGATCAACTTCGCGCCGAACAGCCCTCCGAGTGCGCCTGCTCCAACGATTCCTACTCGCATCTTTACGTCTACACCCGTTCGAGACGCGTAAGGAGTTTGCCCTGGGTGGCGGTTCTTGCCGGTAAGCGCTGGCATCCCGCCCGAGATGACGTGCCGCCGGATGCTACTCGTCGAGTACGTGGCCGTCCTGAACCGACGGCGCGCCTATGGCCACTACGAGGGCGGTTTCAGACGCGTCATCGCCGTTGAACGCACGGTGGGGGCTCTCCGGTTCGGCGACGAAGACCTGCCCGCGCTCGACGACGAACTCTCGATCGGGCGTTTCGACGCGAATTCTGCCTTTCACGACGTAAAATACCTCCTCCTGTTGCTCGTGGTAGTGTAGCCCACCGATAGGAATGTCCTCTCCGGGAGCGACGGTGTAGATTCGCATTCCTAGATTCTCTAGGCCGATCGCATCGCTGATGCTCCGCGTTTCCGACGGTCGATCCGCCATCGGCTCGACGTCATCCGGATCGACGACATGGTACCCCATGGTCGTGGATTGTCGTGCAGCTATAGAAGTAGTTCGGTCGATCGAGTGTTCGCCGTACGATCGACATGTGCGCCACGCCTTCTCACCTCTGATCCCGAAATCGACACCGTTGGTTACAACATTTATTACGGTGTACTCGAAACGAAGCCGTGTAACTTGGCTACTCGAGTACTTCCCTGCTGGGCGACAGCGTTTGCACCTGCTGTGGCGCGAAGGTCGCGACCTGCCGAGCGGGACAGCGAAATCTGGTCAACCGCCCCGACGAGCGTCACGGCGGTCACGAACGAAAGACGAGGCGGAGAGACGACGGGCACTCGAGAGTCCGATTCCATCGTAACTCGAGCGAAGAGGGCGTTATCACACGTATTGCAGACTGTGACCGACCGTGACCGACTCGACTCGTCCGTGAACGTTCCTTCCGTGGAGGACGTCGATTCGACTGCGCGCGCCCGTACCCAGCCAACGGGTCGACACCAGATACAGTTGGAGATGCAGTGAACGATGCCGTCGATCGACAGTAGCCGAATCCGCTCGACGGTCCCGGAGCCCTTCCGGAGCCTCTGGAGCGATGGACGCGGTGCGATCCTGCTGACGGTCTCGACAGGATGGCTGATCAGCATCGGCGTCCGACTCGTCTACCCTGCGCTCTTGCCTTCGATTCGCGCCGACCTCGGTCTCGACCTCACGGCCGCTGGACTGGTCATTACCGTCCTCTGGGCGTGTTACGCGATCATGCAGTTCCCCGGTGGCTTCCTCGCCGACAGGATCGGCGAACGCGCCGTCCTCGTCTCGAGTACTGTCCTAGCCAGCGCGGGAATTGGTATCGTGGTTCTCTCGTCCGGTCAACTGTCCTTTTTCTTCGGAACCGTCGCCGTCGGATTCGGAGCCGGGCTCTATGCCACGACGCGCATCACCGTGCTCTCGGACATCTACCCGGAGCGGTCGGGCACGGCCATGGGCTTCATTCAGGCGTTCGGAAACGTCGGGACGACGGTTCTGCCGCCGGTCGCGGGATTCCTGGCGGTCGCCGTGAGTTGGCGACTCGGGCTCGGGTTCTTGCTCCCGATCGCCGCGGTGGTGGCCGCCACGCTCTGGCTCGTCGTTCCCGTTCGGACGTCGGGCGAGGAACGCGCCGTCGAATCGCTGACGTGGGATACACCCACAAAACTCGTTTCCGGGCTCACTGACAGAAGCGTTCTGTTCGCGACGGCGAGTATGTGTCTGGTGTCGATCGTCTACCAGTCGTTTACCGGATTCTATCCGACATACCTTGTCCTCGAGAAAGGGTTCGACGAGGAGTTGGCGACGTTACTGTATGGGACGTTTTTCGCCACTGGCATTCTCTTACAACTCGCCTCCGGGTCGAGCGGTGACCTGTTCGGCATGCGACGGACGCTCGTCGCCTCCCTCGGCGTTGCGACCATCGCACTCTTCGCGCTCCCGTTCGTCGATGGACTGTTCGCGATCGTCTTGCTGTCCGGTCTGTTGAGCGCCCAGCTCGCGTACTGGCCCGTCGCGAACGCATATATCGCCGACGTAATGTCATCCGAGATGCAGGGAACCGGATACGGGCTCGTTCGCACCACCTACCTTCTGTTGGCCTCGACCGGACCCGTCGTCGTCGGTCGGCTCGGTGACGCCGGTATGCTCGACGTCGCCTTCCTCTCGCTCGCCACGATCGCTTGTCTGGCGCTGGTCACCTGCTGGTCTCTTCCCGAGCCCTGACCGAACCTCGACTGCGTTCCGATTCGTGTCGGTGGGCTCTCGTGATCGAATTCATGAGGCGCCTTCAAGAGCGCGCCGTCTCACGAGAATCGTTCGATCGTCGCTTGGACGCTTGGTCGCAATTGCGGACCGGACCTGCCCTCGATGTCCGATACGTGGACATTTTTGTATATCGACTCTCAAGGATGCGTATGATCGCAGAAGAGTACAATCAGAGGTTACTGAACGATCACGCGTACCTCTCCGACCTCGGGATCACCATCGAACAGCAGGGTTCCGGTACCGCTCGTCTCTCGTTGCCTTACCACGACTCAATCGTCAACCCCGATTCCGACGCGATCCACGGCGGCGTCGTCGCCACGCTCATCGATCACGCTGGCGGCGTCGCGATTCGAACCACCATGGACGATCCCGGTGAGGTACCGCACGCGACGACCGATCTCAACATCACGTACGTACGTCCTGCAACGGGAGATTTGACGGCCGACGCCTCGGTCGTTCGGTCGGGGACGACCATGGGTGCCATCACAGTGGACGTGTCCGCCGACACCCCACGAGGCGTGAAAACGGTCGCCGTCGGTCGTCTTTCGATACACATGGACCGCGACCGATAACGAGCACGCCTTGCCAAACACTTATCTCGAGTTCGGATCACTATACCCGTGATGCTGCACACGAGAGGCGAACTGCTTACGATTGACGTCGGTGAGCGGACGTGGACGACGACGCATATCGACGACGTTCTCGAGACGTTCATCGGCGGCCGCGGCGTCGCAACGAAACTCGCACACGATCGCATCCCGTTCGACGCCGACCCGCTCGGTTCCGAAAATCGCGTATACTTCTCAACGGGCCCCTTCCAGACCTCACAGATGAGCTACACGGGGCGTATGAACGCCACGTCGCTGTCGCCGTTGACCGACGGTCTCGTCTCGACGAACGCGGGCGGCTACCTCTCGCGGAACTTCGCGGACACCGGCTACTCGTGCGTCGAGATCGTTGGCGAGAGCAACGAACTGCTCGCGGTTCACGTCACTGACGGAGTCGACGAGTGTAATTCGTCGGGCAACGAGACTTCGTCTCGTTCGCGCGTTCGGTTCGAACCAGTCCCCGAACTCGAGGGAGCGACAGTCAGTGAGACCTCCGCGATGATGGACGATCGTCACGGGCTGGACAGTGAACACCTGGTGACCGTTGGACCGGCCGGCGAGAATCAGGTCCGATACGCCTGCCTGATGACCTACGACTCGCGAGCGTTCGGTCGCGGTGGGCTCGGGGCAGTACTGGGATCGAAGAACGTGAAGACTATTTCGTTCGAGGGAGACTCCCGCCCATCGATCGACGTGCCAGACGAGGAGGTCGCCGGAGAAATCCATCGGGATGCGGCGACGAAAGAACACATCATGAAGCGCCAGGGGACCACGGGCGGCGTCGACCTCAAGAACGACATGTTCTCGCTCCCGACGCGGTACTTCGAGCGGATGGACTTCGATGAGGGGGTCGACGGGATCAACGGTGCCGCCGTCGAGTCGAAAAAGTACAAACGTGGGACCTGCTCGCTCTGTGCGTTCGCGTGCAAACTCCCCACGAGAGACGAAGAGACTGGCCTCGAGACGGAGGGGCCGGAGTACGAAACCGTCTTCTCGTTCGGAAGTAACCTACTCGTCGACGATATCGTCTCGGTGATGAAGTCGAACGACCTGTGTGACGACCTCGGACTCGACACCATCAGCGCTGGCGTCTCCATCGGCGCGTACCTCGCCGCCGAAGACCAATTCGGCAACTCAGGGTTGATCCACGACCTCGTCGAGAAGATCGCCTACCGCGAGGGCGTCGGCAACCTGCTCGCCGAGGGCGTCGACAGGATCCACGACGACCTTGGGGTCAAAAACTGGACGACGAAGGGTCTCGAGTTCCCCGGCCACGACGGTCGCGTCCTCCACGGCCGGGCGCTCGGCTACGCCACCGCGAACCGCGGGGCCGACCACATGTACTCGAAGATACACAACCTCGAGTACGAAGGGACGATCGACCCCGAAGGATTCGACGGAAAGGTGGGGCACCTCGTCGAACTACAGAACCTGAAAGCCGTCAAGGACTCAGCGGTGATCTGCCGGTTTTCTACTAGTTATCTATCCGATGAGCGGTACGAACAGCTGTTTGGCATCGACTCCGACACGTTGTTGGAGGTCGGCGCACGGATCGTCGAACTCGAGCGACACTTCAACAACCAGCGCGGATTCGATCGGTTCGACGACGTCCTCCCATACGAACTCGACGGGTTCGAGGACGCGCTGGACGAGTATTACGCACAGCGAGGCTGGACGGAGACCGGCGTCGTCCCCGAAGCGAAACTCGAAGACGCCAAGACGACCGACTGATCGCTTCTGGTACGCTGTCGAACGCAGCTGAAACGAGTCCTCCTCGATCGCCGTCGGATTACTGCCCCGCTTCGATGGCCGACACCGCGCTCTCGGCGGCTATCTTGCCGAACACAGCGGCATTTGTAAGCCCCGTCCCACCGGGGTAGTTGTCGTAGAAGAGCCCACCTGTCGCGTTGCCTGCTGCATAGAGGCCTGGAATAGAATCGTCCTGCGTGTCCAGTACCGCTGCGTCTGGCGTAATCGCGACGCCGCCAAACGCGAACGTCATCCCGCCTGTCACTGGATATCCGGTAAACGGTGGCTCGTCGAGCGGCAGGGCCCAGTTCGATTTCGGCGGCTCGACGGTCGTCGCGCTGTTCCCGTCGAGGACGTCCGGATCGTACTCGCCCGGATCGCAGGCCGCGTTGTACGCCTCGACTGTTTCGACGGTGCGCTCGACGTTTTCGATCCCGAGTCGGTTTGCCAGGGATTCGATCGAGTCACCGGTGATCGGATTCGAAGGTCCCATATGGGCGACGTCGTCGACCGTCTTAGAATCGACGATGATGAACGCCTCGTGGTAGGGCTGTTCGAAGATACGGCGGCCGAATTTCGCATACGTGTGTGCACGGGAGTCCTGTCCTTCGTCAACGAACCGCTCTCCATCGTGATTGACGATCACGCCGTACTGGTAGCCGTCGATTCGGGTGATCCCTCCCTCTACGTCGGGCGATCCCGCGTCGATGAGGGCCATGTGCGCGTCGCCCCACTCTCCATCGGCTTTCGCACCGAGCTCAAGTGCGGCGTCGATTGCCTCGCCCGTGTTATACCGACTTCCACGCACCTTCATCTTCCCGTAGCCCGGTCCGTAGTACCGGGTCCGTTTTTCTTTGCTAGAACCGTAATCGCCGGCGGCGAGGATCACCGCGTCGGCGTCGAACCGGGTTCGTTCTCCCGCGACTCGAGCCTCCACGCCGGTCACGGCCCCACCGTCGTCCCGACATAGCGACCGCGCCTCGGCTTTGTAGTGGATGGTCGCCTTCCGATCCGAGAGGTGTGAGACGAGTTCGGAAACGAACTCTTCGCCGTCGAGCCAGACGCGCCCGGCCGTATATCCCGGGTGTGGCGCTCTGTACTCCCAGTCGATGCCGTGACCCCTCAGCCACTCGAACGTCTCGCTGGCTCCGTTCGCGACCCGTTTGGCGAGGTCCGGGTCTGCGTTGTAGTTCGTGACTGCCATAATGTCCGAATAAAAATCAGAGGCAGTGTAATCCTCGACGTTGAATTCGGTGTCGTCATCGATGTCGGCAGTCGGAATGCGAAACGACTCCGTGAATCGAGTGTGACCACCCCGGTGCTCTTCCGGTGATTTCTCGAGGATTGCGACCGACTGGCCGAGTTCGGTCGCCCTAAGTCCCGCCGCGAGTCCCGCCATACCACAGCCGACGATGACGATATCGTACGATTGGTGCTTCATGTGTATCCTTACTGGTTCGAGTGGCGCTCTGTCTTGCGTTCGTCCGTTGTCCCCAACCGACAAATCCAAACGGCGCCTCGTCTCACGAATCCGTGCTGACTGTTGACTAGTATCCCTGAAATACTATTCGGTCCTCACTGTCGAATCAGTCCACGAAAGACGGACCACGAGCGTATCCGACGAGAACGTTTCACTGTTTGGATGATTTTGCCATGCGGCGCCCACTGAGAAACCGTTCAAAACTGCCCACTCGAGTCCGGGACCGATTACTGACGCAGTCTAATGTGCGACTACGGCAGACGAAAAACGGGACGAACTCGAATCAGTTCCGAACTACCCGCCGAACTCCTCGGTGAGCGCGGGGACGACGTCGAAGAGGTCGTCGTGGATGGCGTAGTCGGCGATGTCCATGATCGGCGCGTTGGGGTCGGTGTTGATCGCGACGATCGTCTCGGAGCCTTTCATCCCGGCGACGTGCTGGACCGCCCCGGAGATGCCGATCGCGACGTAGACGTCGGGCGTGACGACCTTCCCGGACTGGCCGACCTGACGGTTCGGCGGGAGCCACCCGTTGTCGACGATCGGGCGCGAGGAAGAGACCGTCGCGTCCATCGCCTCCGCGAGGTCGAAGATCAACTCGAGGTTCTCCTCTTCGTCGATGCCGCGGCCGACGCTGACGAGGACGTCGGCGTCGGTGATGTCGACGTCGCCGCCGGCGACCTCCTCGAAGCCGGTGACGGTCGAGCCGATAGCGTCCTCGTCGATGTCGACGTCGAACGCTTCGACGGTGGCGTCGCCGGTGCCCTCGGCGGCGGGCCACTCGCCGCTGCGGATCGTGACGGCTGCGGCGTCGGCGGCGAGTTCGGTCGTCGTCTCGACTTTGCCGCCGTACATCTCGCGGGTGGCGACGAGGGCGTCACCGTCGACCGCGAGATCGACGACGTCGGTGACCAGCGGGAGGTCGAGGCGGTTGGCGACGGCGGGGGCGTAGTCGAGGCCGTTGACGCTGTTCGGTGCGAGCACGTACTGCGGGGCGAGCGCGTCGTACAACTGGGTGATCGCCCGGGTGTAGACGTCGTGGTTGAACTCCTCGCCGTAGTCGACGGTGTGGACGGCGTCGACGCCCTCGCGGTCGAGTTTCTCGGCGTACTCGTCGACGGGGCCGCTGACGACGGCGACGTGGAGGTCGCCGCCGGTCTCGTCGGCGAGGTCGCGACCCGCCGTGAGGAGTTCGTAGCTGACGTCGCGCAACTCGCCGCGGCGGTGGTCGGCGATCGCGAGGACGTCGCTCATGCTTCCACCCCCTTCTCGCGAAGCAGGTCGGCGAGGTCGCCGGCGGTCTCCTCGGCGCTGCCTTCGAAGACGGTGACGTCGGTCTCGGTCTCGGGTTCGTACATGTCGGTCAACTCGAGGTCGCCGTCGACGGCACCGTCGTCGACGCCGAGGTCGGCGAGAGTCTGGTGGTCGAGGGGTTTGCGCTGTGCCTGGCGGATGCCCCGAAGACTGGCGTAGCGGGGTTCGTTGATCCCGGTCTGGATCGTGAGGACGGCCGGCAGGTCGATCTCGGTGAGTTCCTCGACGCCGCCCTCGAGTTCGCGGTGGACGCTGGCCGTTCCGGCGTCGGGGTCGACCTCGAGGTCGTTGACGACGGCGGCCCACTGGGTGTCGATCGCGTCGGCCAGCGAGACGCCAGTGGCACCGAAGCTGTCGTCGCCGGACTGGACGCCCGTGAGCACGAGGTCGGGATCTTCGTCCTCGACGACGGCCTGGAGAAGCTCCGTCTTCGCGCCGACGTCGAGCAGGTCGACGTCGGCGAGGGCGTCGTCCCAGACGCGGATAGCGCGGTCGGCGCCTTTGGCGAGCGCCTGGCGGATGGTCTGTTCGGCGTCTTCGGGACCGATCGTGACCGTGACGACTTCGTCGGCGATGCCGTCTTCCTGGAGCTGGACGGCCGCTTCGATGGCGTAGTCGTCCCACTCGTTCAAGTCGGCACCGAGGAACCGCTCGTCGATCGCGGTTCCGTCGATCTCGAACTCGTCTTCGACGGTTGCAACTTCTTTGACCGTTACAAGAACTTTCATCGTAGTGGTGTTCGCCTCGATTATTGGCTGGGAATATAAATCCACACATTTCGTCTAGATTCGACGTTCGATCGCGTTCGACCCACTGTCTATCGCCACGTCTCGAAAGTACGTTTCGATTACCTTTCAGCGGCTTCAAGATGCCGGGTGCTAGGTTGCCCGTGACTCGTCGCATCCGGAGGCCGGACTTCCCGTTTGGCAACATTTATCATAGTCGCCGCCCGTTGACTGGGTGGGATCGGCATGAGCGGACCGCACATCGACACTCTCGTACCGCCACTTTCTACTGAAACGACTCGCGTCGCGACGGAGGCCGAACGGCTCGGATTCGACGGTGTCTGGAGCATGGAAAACAGCAACGACGGGTATCTTCCCCACGTTTTAGCAGCCGAACACACGACCGACGTCACGCTGGGAACGCGGATCGCACTCTCGTTCACCCGGAGCCCGATGGTGACGGCCCAACTCGCGTGGGACCTCGCACGATACTCGAACGGTCGCTTCGTTCTCGGACTTGGAACGCAGGTAAAAGGGCACAACGAACGACGGTTCAGCGTCGACTGGGACGCACCGGGGCCGCGTCTTCGTGAAGTGATCGAGTCGGTTCGTCACATCTGGGACGTCTTCCAGGGCGAGGAAGACGACCTGTCGTACGACGGCGACTATTACTCGTTCTCACTGATGACTGAACGGTTTGACCCTGGCCCGATCGAAAACCCACACGTTCCGATTTACGTCGGTGGGTTCAACGAGTACAACCTGCAACTGGCCGGTGAACTCGCCGACGGTTTGTCGATCCATCCGTTTACATCCCGACGCTACGTGACCGATGTCATCAAGGATCACGTCGAAACGGGCGCAGCCCGAAGTAGCCGGGACCCAGACGACGTGTCGATTCTCGCGAGTCCACTCGTCATTACTGGGGAAACCGAGGCGGACCGTGAGGAGGCTCGAGAACGGATACGTCGCCGAATTGCGTTCTATGGAAGCACTCGGACGTACCACGATGCCCTCGCGGTTCACGGGTGGAAAGACGTCGGCGGCGAACTTCACAAACTCTCGAAGGAGAAACGCTGGGACGAGATGACGGAACTGATTACGGACGAAATCCTCTCGGCGTTTTCGATTGAAGCACCGCCCGACGAACTCGTTGATGCGGCAACGGAGATGTACGATGGGGTTGCCGACCGTGTCGTCCTTCCGTTCGAGTTCGCCGATGCGTACATGACCGACTGACGCGACCACGTCGACGCCGTTTCTGCAATGGTTTCAACGTGAAACACGACTTGAGACTGAGTCACAGTCACTGATCACACTACCCTCTATTAGCGAGGACTTTGTTACCTCCCTCATTTGGATCGTTCAGACACTAAAAACGGATATAACGTCGGCCGATAGCCGAGCGTCCCGTCGCACATGTATTATTAAATATCCCCAAACGTGGAACGACGAAACACCACCATGAGTCGATACTAATCAGGGAAATTATATATTACTAGCCCCTCTAAGGAGGTCGATAATGGGTCTGAAATAACAAATTCGCGTGATTTATTTCAGTAGATATACTAGATGTGCAGATGTAGTCAACCATCCTGAGGGGCCGCCTGTGTCGTGATTTCAGCCTATCGGGAAGAGGACGAACGTCGTTCCAAGAAGCGGAACAGTAAAGTGGGTATAGATACCACAAAACACGATATGGTGGCAGAAAATAAATCACACAGCACGGTCAATTCGGTCGAGGTGGCACTTCGCATCATTGAAACGCTCAAAGAGCAGGGAGGAATGGGCGTAACCGAGCTCGCGACGGAGCTAGACTTGCCGAAGAGCACCACACATCGGTACCTCAAAACGCTGACCGAAAACGAGTACCTGGTCCAAAATGGAACGACGTATCACATCGGTCTCCGGTTTCTCGGAGTCGGTGAGTTTTCTCGAACGCGACGGCGTGGGTTCCAGATGGTGAAACAGAAGGTTGAGGAAATCGCCGAAGAAACCGGGGAAAAGGCGCAGTTCATCGTCGAAGAGCACGGCAAGGCCGTGTACGTCTATCAGGAAATTGGCGAGAAAGGTGTGAAACTCGGGTGGGGTGTGGGAACGCGGATCGACCTCCACTCGACGTCCGCAGGAAAGGCGATCATGGCAGAGTGGCCTGAAGAACGCGTCGAGGAATACGTCGATACACACGGACTACGCGAGCTCACCCCGCACACGATCACGAGTCACGAGGCACTGATGGAAGAACTCGAGGAGACCCGCGAACGTGGATACGGAATCAACGAACAGGAACACGTCGACGGATTCATCGCCGTCGGCGTTCCGGTTCACAACTCGTCGGACACCGTACTCGGCGCGTTGAGTGTCGGGGGACCGGTTAACAGACTGCAGGACGATTGGCTCGAGCAGGAGGTCATAAATCTGTTACTTGGGATGGCGAACGAACTCGAACTCAACCTCCGGTACTCCTGACGAACAGCCCGATTCTCGGCAGGAATTATATAGATGCTATTCGAAAAACAGTTCCATTGCTCTCTCGTACGTCTGTACGGTTGAGACGAGGTCGTCGACGGTGATCGATTCATCTACCGTGTGGGCATCCTGTTCGATGTCGCCGGGGCCGAAAAGTACGGTCGGTACGCCCGCATCGTGGACCAGGTATCGAGCGTCCGTACCAGCGTTGAAGCCGACGGTTTCGCCTGACAGGCCGACCTCGCGTGCGGCATCTTTGACGGCAGTGACGATGTCGGAATTCTGTGGCGATTCGACCGCGCGGCCAAAGTCCCACCGATCAATCTCGACGTCGATCGGTTCGCCGTTCAGGTAGAGTCCATCGAGCATCTCCTCGATTCGCCGGTCGTACCACGTTGCGTCCGTGGCCATTCCCGGGAGGAATCGCCAGTCGACAGTGATCGACGCTTCGGCTGGAATCACGTTTGGAGCCAGTCCGCCCGAAATCTCCGTCGTAGTGACCGACGAACCAGGGGTCAACAGTTCGTGACGAACGCCTCTCATCTCCTCGTCGAGTTCTTCGAGGCGCCTCAGAACGCGTTGCATCTTAGAAATCGCGTTAACTCCTTTATCGGGTCGTCCGGAGTGCGCATTCTCACCGCGAACCGTTATGTCGTACCGAGCAGCTCCCTTGTGGGCGACACCAACGTTCACGTTGGTCGGTTCGCCGAGGATGGCCCCATCTACGTCGATACCATCTTTGACGAGCGCCTGCGTGCCAGAACCGCCGCGTTCTTCGTCGACGACGAACGCCAGGACGATTTCACCGATCGGATCGTCGCCACCCAGGTACGCCTCTGCAGCAAGAATCTTTGCAGCTAACGCACACTTCATGTCCGACGTTCCTCGTCCGACGAGTCGATCGCCCTCGCGATGTAATTCGTAGGGATCGGTCCTCCAGTCGTCGGCGTTGGCTGGCACGGTGTCCATGTGTCCGGTCAGCATGAGACTTCCAGCGGCCGGATCTCCCGCCCTCGCGATGAGGTTCGGTCGATCTGGCTTTACCTTTGTTGTTTCCAACTCGAACGCGATTGGAGAGGATTCGAGACGGTCGATCAGATACTCGACGAGTTTTCCTTCGTTCCCTGGCGGATTGGGAGTCGGTCGGCTGATGAGTTCATCTGCTAGTTCTACGACCGCTTTCTCTGACGTGTTGCCATATAGTACCATATAGTACGGCTACGTTCGATGGATGGTAGGTTATTATAAGTATCGGAGCATGGAATTTCCCGCCTGTTCACTGTAGCATGATCAGACGGCCGTGTTTAATCGCATGACGGGAGCGGAATTTCCTGTTTTGCGGCCTTCTTGATGTTATAAACCGCACACATCAGCGCAATCTCACGAAATTCTCGGTACCATGTCCGCGCTCGCAGGGCGACGCCCAGCGAGCGCTTGACAGAAGAGAAGACGGTTTCAGACATGGCTCGTTGGCCGTAGAGTTCGTCATCAATCCGCGCGTTGTGCGCGTGATAGTACGGTGCATGGACGCAGTGCTTGATCAACGGCCGAATGTCGAGTTCTCGGAGGTCTTCTCGAAGCCAGTTACAGTCATAGCCCTTGTCCGCCGTGAGAACGCGCAACTCGCCCGCGTGCTTGCGGGCGAGTTGCTCACAGATCTCTGCATCACTCCCTTCCCACGTCGTAGTACAGTGAAGATCGAGAATCGCTTGCGTCTCTGTATCGACGAGTTTCGTCACTTTCATCGTCTGAACGTGGTAGTTTGTCCGTCGGCAGTAGTGGCGACTTGCACGGGAGCGGTCGAAGTACGTCGCGTCGATCGTGCCGATCTCACCGGTCTCGTGCAGCTGCGCTGAATAGCGCAGCAGCACTCGGCACACACGCATTTCGAGCCTATCGAATGCTAGACATAGCGTGGATGGATGAGGGAGATCGGCCGGTTCAAGGCCGATCTCCCGGGTTATTCGTGGCATCTCCGTCAGGATGTCGATGGTCATCCGATAGGACGTCCCAAGGTAAATTCGCAAGCAGTGAAGCGGAATCATCGCATAATCGGCGAATCCGCCGCCACCTTTCGGGGCGGCGGATTCGTCCGTATCGTCAGCAACTCTTTTAGCAATCCAGACACAGCGTTCGGTGAAGCGGAAGATTTGGGTTGGCACAATTTCCGGTCTTCCGCTTCAATACCGTGATTCTAACGACTCAACTCGACGCCGCCTAGCGATTAAACAGAGCCGATCAGACAGCGACCCGTTTACCGTCAGGGGCGTGAGGGCTACTGGCAATCACATCCGCCTTGGTCGATCAGTTCGTCGACTGCATAATCGGCTCCGCAATTGTCACAGACGACGCGAACGTTAATAAATACCTCGTAGTTCTTGTCGGTTAATAGGTCGGCTCGGACTAGTTCCTCGAGTGTCGAGTCCGTGACGACTCGCGTCTTGTTCGCAAGCCGCTGGATGGTCTCTTTTTTGCGTTCGACACGATCTTCGTCGTCCCGGGTGAGCTCGGCTTCCCGAACGTTCGTGAGGTACGTGTGGACCGCCTGGTGCGTGACGAAGTCCGAGAGGACCTCGTCGACGTCGACCCCGTTTCGCTCGAGTTCGCGTCGTTTGCGAATCTCGTCGGACCGTGAGACGTCGTCGTCTGTGAGCGTGTGGTACGTGCTTTCGACGTCGGCCGTGATCACCGCCATCCCCGCATCGCGCAGCGCCGCCCGCAAAACAGCGAGATTGAACTTGGTCGCGAGGTCGCGTAGACTCGTCCGTTCGGTACCGTCGCCTATCCACTCCGCCTCGAGACGTGCTCCCCACTCCTCGAGGTCGTAGTCGTCGATCACTCGTTCGACTTTGGTCCGTCTCTGACGACTGGATTTGTCCGCCATGGTTTATAGTTAGACTCCATTATTACAAGTGTTCCGTTCCTACATCCGGGACGACGTTCTGATCGATTACGACATCGTCTCTGAACGAGAAACATTACACGTGTATGCGTGTAATAAATATGCGAGACGATTTGAGAAAGATTCCCGACGCTGACGCCACTGAGTGAGCGACAGACATTGGTGTGATCCGATCGCAGCGTCTCCCTTGAGACCGTTTTATTGATCTAGCTTCGTCTCTACTGGAACAGCATGTCGGTCTAGCGACGTCCCGTCGACTGTACGGCGATGGACAGTTCCCATGGTGGTCTCCGCTACCGATTCCCTGATGAACGTAGTCTCTGCACGCAAAATACTGGATGTTTCGGCATTCGGTACGAAAAAGGAAGAGACTGAACGCCTCCGAATTGAAGGTGTGTTGATTTATAATTTTGCCGACCAGATCGGGAATACCATGGCACTGACGCGTGAACAAACCGTTCTGTGCCATCATCCAATCGATGTGTCCGAACAACCTCGAAAGTTGATCGATTCGTATCGGTTTTTTCGCCACCGAACAACTTGCAACAAACCAGTTCGCTGTTCGACTCGTCACGGATAAAATCCCATATTACGGAATTCCGATTACATCGAGCGATTCAAAGAAGTGACGCGGGTATCTCGCTCGAATCTGCTCTACTCGGTGAACAGTCCACGGTTACACTACCGATTCGCGTCACTAGAGACGTCAGAGCTGTCGTGATCGTCGACGATGGAATATACTGCGGTGACGTTCGAACGTAAGATACCTAGTCACCGACCTGCTTAACTATTGATTCGTGTCGAAATTGCTGTCTCGTCATTCGCGTTCCAGTCTCGTAAATGTGCCCTGACACGTGACGCGTGCCAAGTTATTTGCTTTCGCACGACACACTTCTTTGCATGGGAGATCGAGAACGCGTCTACGAAAGCGCGAATATGATCGGTAACGACCTGGCTCCTGGAAACTCTCCAGCGCTGATCGCTGTCGACTTGCAAAACGGTGAAACCGACCCCGAGGAGCCGATCGGGTCGGACCTTAGCGATCTGATCGAACGCACGAACGCTCTCGTCGACGTCTGCCATGAAAACAACGTGCCGGTAATCTTCACGAGAGTCGTCTACGACCATCCCAACGCGATCGACGGCGGACTCTGGCCGAAACAGATCCCGGCGCTCGCGGAGTGGACTCGTGGAATGTACCCGACGAAACTCGACGAGCGGGTACACGTCCACGACGACGACCACGTCTTGGAGAAGCCACACGCCAGTTCTTTCCACGGGACGGAACTGGCGTCGATGCTGACGGCGATGGGCGTCGACACGCTCGTTGTCACCGGCTGTTCGACCAGCGGATGCATTCGTGCAACCGTCAGCGACGCTTCTGCTCACGGGTTTGTGCCGATCGTGCCCGAAACCTGCGTCGCAGACCGTTCCGAGGAACAACACGACGCCCATCTCTGGGACATCGACGCCAAGTTCGGTGACGTGGTGCCGACCGAGGACGTGAAAGCCTACCTCGAAGAGGTCTAGTCGGTGCATTCGATCGACTCGGAACCACATTCCGGGCAGTAGGGCGCGTCTATCGTCCCATCACCGTGTTCGCGTTCTCGCGTGAACCAGAATAGCCCTTGAAATGCTGGTATCTCCGCACCGCAGTCACTACACTGGTAGGCGTACCGGTCCGTCGCTGACGGGTACCGTGGCATGGAGTGCCATAATTCAAACGAAGGAAAGTAGTTTTCGGCTGCAGAGGCCTCGAGGAGCGGCAGAGACGGCAGGTCAGTTCCCGCGAAGTTTGCGGGTCGCCTCCCGGTCGATCTCACCGTTTTCGATGACGACGCCGTAGTCGTCGCGAGCGGTGTCTGCGTCGATGAGATCGTCGCGGTAGTCGTTGTAGACCTGTTCGACGGGCCGCTCGTACGGATCGCCGTATCCGCCGCTCATGGCAGACCGAACGATGAAGTGGTCGCCAGGTTCGAAAGCGTAGCCCGTGACCTTCGTGTAGAGTTCTTCGACCTCGTCGACCTCGTCGCCAAACTCCATCTGATCTGGTGATCGATCTCGCCTCGAGTAGAAGACGGCGTCAGATCCGTCGTCGTCGGTTCGTAGGTGGTACATCCCGGCGCCGGCCCCCTCTTTTCCGCCAAAGGCTCCCCACGGCGTGTGGTGTTTGCCGTCGCCTTCGGTCGACATCACGGTGTCTACGAGGAACGTCGTCTCGCGGCACACGCCGTGTCCGCCGCGGTGTCTGCCGGCACCGTGGCCGTCTTCGCGAAGTTCGTACCGCTCGACGCGCATCGGGTGTGAAAGTTCGATGTCCTCGGTCGGTCTGTTGCGCGTGTTGTGGATGAGCGCACCGACGCAGTCCACGCCGTCCTTGTCTGGGCGGCCACCGTAGGAGCCGTCGTTGACCTCGAGATAGACCCAGTACTCGTCGCCTTCGGATTCCGGATCTGGACCACTGTAACTCGTGAAGAATACCTGCGAACAGGTGCCGGCCATAACGCGCTCGGGCATCGCGTTCCGTAGCGCTTTCATGATCAGGTCGCCCATCATGTCGACTTGGTTGATGCGGGCGTAGGCCGCCGCAGGCGGCTCGGGGTCGTAGATCGATCCCTTGCGGGTCTCGACGTTCACCGGTTCGAAGGTCCCGGAGTTCTGTGGGATGTACTCGTCGTGGACGTATGTGTCCATCAGCAGGGCACGTACCGTAAAGTACGCGGCCACCTTCGTCGCGCCGTCGACCGGACAGTTGAACCCGGTCGGAACCTGGTCGTTCGAGTCCGTAAGATCGACGGTGAGGTCGTCACCCTCGATGCGCACCTTGACGTCGATCTTGATGCGTTCGTCGCGGTTGCGACCGTCGTCGTCGAGGTACCCCACCTCGTGCCACTCGCCGTCGGGCAGATCGCGGATCTTCGAGCGCAGGAGGTCTTCGGCGTAGGCCATCAGGTCCTCGCCGGCCTGCTTGACCGTCTCCTGGCCGTACTTGTCGACGAGTTCGAGGTACCGCTCCTTGCCGATCTCGGCTGCCGAGATCATCGCCTCGAGGTCGCCCTCGTTCATGCGTGGAGTTCGGGTATTGTCGCGAATATGTTGCCAGATTTCCTCGACGCGTTCACCCTCGGAGACCACTTTACGGGCTTTGAACAACTGCCCCTCCGCGTACATGTCGTAGAGGTCGATGGCCAGGCCAGGTGTGGCGGTCCCGATGTCGAGGATGTGTGCCGTGTCGGCCGACCACGCGACGAGTTCGTCATCGACGAAGATCGGGACGATCACCGCCACGTCTGGGGAGTGACTCGCACCGTAGTAGGGGTGATTGTGGAAGAACACGTCGCCCGGGTTCGTCACTTCCTCGACGGTCTGGCCGCGTTCTTCGATACACTCGAACATTCCCCGGAGATACCCTGGAAGGGAGCCGACGTGCATCGGCGTGAAGTCCGACTCGGCGATTTCGCGGCCGTCCCGGAGGAACAGCCCCGAACCGAGGTCCTCGGACTCCCTGATAATCGAGGAGAACGACGATCGAATCATCTTGTTCCCCATCTCGTCTGCGATCGTATCGAACTCACCCCCGATGACCTGCAGCGTCACCGGGTCGAGTTCGCGCTCTTCGAGCAGTCCACGCTGTCGCTCCGATTCGTCAGTGCTCATTGGTTCTCACCCGTGTAGTGAATCTTGATCGCGCCGTTTGGCTGAACCGTCGCTTCCCAGTCGGGATTAACGACGACCGTACTGTCGAACTCGTCGATGATCGCCGGGCCCTCGACGACGTTGCCGGCGACGAGTGCCTCGCGCTCGTACCGTGGGACGTCGAGTCGCTTTGGCGCTCTGGAGTCGCCGAAGATGACCTCCGAGTTGCGCTTATAGGCGTCCGAGGGGTCCTCACCGCCGCGTTCTATCGTGGTCGGTTCGTATGGAATCGATTCCGCAGTCGCCCGGACCCGAATGTTCAATAGCTCGATGGGGTCCTCATCGAAGTAGTGGCCGTACTCTGTCTCGTGTTTGTCCTCGAAGCGCTCACGCAGGCGGCTGCGCCAGTCGCCGTCCGTGCCGTCGTACTCGACGTTGAGTTCGTAACCCTGCCCCTCGTAGAGCATGTCTACGGAGTGGTGCAGTTCGGCCCGTTCGTCGATATCGATCCCGTCCCCCTTGAGTTGCTCGATGCCACGCTTTTCAAGCGCCTCGACTCGACCCTCGACCGTCTCGGCGTCGACCCGGCTCAGGCGCTGGCTGACGGTCACCTGGTTGTCGTACTGGATGTCGCCGGTCAACAGTCCCTGTGCGGAAGCGATGCCTGGACTTGGCGGGACGAGGACGCTGTCCATCTTGAGTTCCTCTGCGAGGTCGCATGCGTGCATCGGTCCCGCACCACCGAACGCGACGAACGTGTACTCACGAGGATCGTACCCACGGCGGATCGTCTGCTCGCGAATCGACTGGTACATGTTGCTGTTGGCGACCTCGAGCGTCGACAGCGCCGCACGCTCTGTCGTCGCGAACGGATCGCCCTCGACGACCCCGACGAGTTGGTCGTCGATGGCCTCGCTCGAGAGTTCAGGGTCGATTTCGATGGATCCCCCCAGGAAGTCCTCGGGGTCGATTCGACCGAGTGCGACCTGTGCGTCCGTGATGGTTGGCTGTTGACCGCCTTGGTCGAGACAGGCTGGACCAGGGTTCGATCCAGCACTCTTCGGGCCGACGTTGAACCCGTGGGCATCGTCGAACCAAGCGATCGAACCACCGCCCGACCCGATCGTCTCGACGTCGAGCATCTGCGTTACCGTCGGGTAGTTTGCGATCTTGCTGTCTCGTGGATCGCGCTCGAGTAACCGTCCCGGGACGACTGAGATGTCGGCGCTGGTGCCGCCCATGTCGAGCGTGATGAGCTTCTCCTCGTCGGCTTGCCGGCCGGTGAACTGTCCGGAGAGTACGCCTGCAGCCGGTCCTGACAGCATCGTGGTGATCGGTTTCTTGTTCACCTCGCGGACGCTCGCCATGCCGCCGTTCGACTGCATGATGAGCACTTCGGCATCACCAAAGCCGTGGCCTTCCAGTCGCTGCTCGAACCTGTCGAGGTAGCTTTGCATCACTGGCGCTAGCCGGGCGTTAATCGCCGTCGTCGTGAAGCGCTCGTACTCGCGGAACTGATTGACCACTTCGTTGGAGGTGCTGACCGTAATCTCGGGGTAGTGCTCTTGGATGAGTTCTTTCGTCCGGTCCTCGTGGGTAGTGTCGAGATACGAGTGCATATAGCAGATGGCGATCGACTCGATGCCGTCGTCGACGAGTTCCTCCGTCGCCGTCAACACCTCGTCCTCGTCAAGCGGCCGGACGACCTCTCCAGGGGGGTAGATACGTTCCGAGATGGGCTTTCGATATCGTCGTGGCACGATCGGTCGCGCTTGCTGGTGTTGCTCGAACTGAATCGAGAACGTGTGTGCCTTCCGGTGGCGACCGATGTGTATCACGTCGCGGAATCCCTGTGTCGTCAACATCCCGGTCTTTGCCCCTTCATTTTCGATCAAGGCGTTCGTTCCGACGGTCGTTCCGTGTAACACCGTGTCGATGTCACCCGGATCGATGTCGGTTTGCTCGACGATTTCCTTTACCCCCAATGCACTCGATTTCGACGGGTCGTCGGTCGTCGGTAATTTGTACGTCTCTTCGCTTTCTCCATCGATGAGTATAACGTCGGTATTCGTCCCCCCGACGTCGACTCCAACCAAGACACTTGTCATTGTATTACACAGGCCAATGCCTATCACGATAGTCTCACACGATCCTAATAACAATTTGGGACAGTCACCAGACACGACCGCTCTCACTGTAGTGGTTCCACGAGTGTCGACGCTGTGATACCCCGTGGCAAGTTGGGTTAGTGCCGGCTGACTCGAGCGAATTCCCTAAAATAAGTGAGCGCTCGACGGACTGGATCAGTCTTCGTCAGTGATCAAATCTCCCAGCGAATCGTCGTACTTCGCCTGCTCGTCGGCCGGCATGTACTGGCGTTCCCACTCGACGACCCCCGGGAAGCCGACGAACTCGTGGAGGTCGCCGACGCCTGATTCGGAGAACGCCGCGTCTAGCTCCTCGAGGGCGGCCTGCCCGTCCATTTTGAACGCCCGTAATCGACGAGCGACGGACTCGATCGTCGCGAGCGTCGCTGCTAGGGGATAAATGACGATGTCGTAGCCGGCATCTTCGAGCGTTTCGGGGGCGACGTACGGCGACGTTCCGATCTCACCGACGCAGTTGTAGAGCAGCGGTGCGTCGACTGCCTCGCCGATGCGCTCGAGTTCGGCGACGTCTGTCGGTCCCTCGACGAAGGCGACGTCTGCCCCCTCCTCGACGTAGGCGTTCACCCGATCGATCGCCTCCTCGAGCGACCCGCCAGTCGCACCTCGAGCATCCGTTCGCGCGATGAGCAACAGGTCGGCGTCCCGGTCGTCTATCACGTCCCTGGCTGCACGGAACTTCCCGACGGCCTCGGCTTCGGGGATCAGCTGGCGGCCCTCGGTGTGCCCACAGCGCTTCGGGAACGTCTGGTCTTCGATGTGGATCGCCGCGACGTCCGTCCCGGCGTACTCACGCACTGTTCGGACCACGTTCGTCGCATTTCCGTAGCCGGTGTCCGCATCGGCGATGACGGGCACAGACGCACGTTCGCTGACGCGTTTCGCGTTCTCGACCATCTCCGGCATCGTTATCAGACCCGCATCGGGGTAGCCGACCTTCGAGATCGAGGTGCCGTATCCGGTCATATACAGTGCGTCGAACCCCACGTCGTCTGCGACGGCCGCCGTCAATGGGTCGTGGACGCCGGGACACTGGAGCAGTTCGTCGTCGGTGATCAGCTCGTACAGTCGTTCGCCGTGCATAGGGGACACTTCGTCCCCGATACCATAACGGTACGGGCGACGCTCACTCGAGTTCGAATTCACCTGTCCGTCGATGGTTGGATAGGATCAGTCCGATTCGACGAGCCAGGTTGTCTAACCAGAACGACGAAACGACGTCAAAACGTACGAGACCGTACCAGAGGGAGTGTCAGCTGAACGAGGGGACCACTTCTTCTCCGAACCGACGGATCGACTCGTGGACGTCGTCGAAGTTACTATTCGGGAATTGCGTCCGGATCACGAGTCGATCGAGATCCATCGCATCTTGATAGCGTTGCAGGTCGTCGATAACGTCGTCCGGACTCCCGACGAGGAAGCGCTCGTGACGGAGTTTCTCCCACGGAGAGCCGAAGTCGTCGTCCTCGATGACGTCGTCCTGTCCCCAATCGCTGTAGCTCTCGTACTTGCCCATCAGTGGCTCGCGAACTGCCTTTTCGGCGTGCTCGGTCGTTTCACCGACGAACGTCTCGCGGATCAGGCCGACTTCTCCCGGGCCGTAGTCGGTCTTCGACCGTTCGTCCCGGAAGTCGGTGATCTGCCGGTGAGCGAGATCGAACGGGACGTGCGCCCCGAGGAAGCTATCGGCGATTCGAGCCCCTCGACGGACGCTCGACTCGTTGCTCGCGCCGACCCAGATCGGCGGACGGGGATCCTGAATTGGCTGTGGTCGAATCGAGACGTCCTCGAGTTGGAAGTATTCGCCATCGAAGTCGACCGACGGCTCTGTCCAGAGGCGCTTTATAATTTCCACACCCTCTGTGAGTCGGCCGGGTGCGTCTTTTCGTTCGATTCCAAAGACGTCGTACTCTTTCTGCCGATAGCCGAGGCCGACGCCCAGCCTGAACTGCCCCCCGGTCAGGACGTCGAGCGTTGCCCCGAGTTCGGCGATGCGGACCGGGTTGTGATACGGTAATAGCACGAGCGTCGACGCGAGGTTCATCTCTCCGACGTGCTGAGCAACGTAGGCCAGGGCCGCCTCGTTGAGCAGGTACTGATCCGAGTCGGTCACGTGGTGTTCGCCGATCGTCAGAGCGTCGAAGCCGACGTCTCGTGCGAGCTGTGTTTGCTCTACCAACTCATCCCCGATACCGTGCATCGATCTCGATTCGTCGTACTGGGTCACTAGCAGCAGTCCAAACTCCATGTCAGTCGGTACCGATGTTCGGCATCTACTAGTAATTTTGCACGGATTCGATTATCCGACTTCTGACTCTTCTCAGGTGTTGCTAGTACGGTATTCTTATTCAGAATTTTCCGTGAAAGAAGTCGTGGGGAAGTCGCCGTAGTTCCGGAGGTCGATGCTCCGCTCGCTCGGTCACCGGTCGCAGTTGCAGACGCCGCCTTCGCGGATCTGATCGGTGACGTGTCGGTGGATTTTGCGGGCCAACCGATGCATCGTTTCGGCCTGCCGTTTCGTTGGATGGCGACCGCCGTAGTAGCTGTCCGTCCGATTGTCGCCATACAGATTTTTGAGTTCGCGCGTCAGCTCTCGCGTAAAGAGGCCGAACCGCGCCGCCCGACCGTAGCAACGTTCGTGCGAATCCGTCTGAAAGTCGCGCAACTCATCGCCGCCCTCCGCGATGGCGAACGCCTCTAGCGACCGCTCGATGATGCCGAAGCACAGTTCGACGACAGCGGTGTAGTAGCCGCCGCCCTCGATTTCCTCGACGACGGCGAGGAGCCGACATCCCTTGGTGAGTTGTGTTTTCCAGTCAGCGTCCGCGTCGATCTCTGGTTCTCACGACGGAATGCCACGACCCTCCTCGTTGAAGGCGTCAAGTGCTTCCCTGACGGTATTTGGGTCACTCATCGACATCACCGTGTAGAACCATCTTGCGGACGGTGACGAACTCGCCCGTTTGGTGGACGGCGATGCCATCACGGAGGATTTCTCGCAGTTCGTCCACGTAGTTTGGAATGGCTTGCAGTCCCTCGACGTCGATCTCGAAGGCGTAGCGGTCGCCGTCGAACGCGTCCTCCTCGAGGGCCTGCCTGACGCGATTCGCCCGCCGCTGGTTTCCCATCCGGTCCTCGCGTACCAACACCCAGAGGTCGATGTCGCTGAGGCGGTCGGCCTCACCGCGGGCGACGCTCCCATAGAGGACGACGGCGAGGACACCATCGAGTTCGTCCAGCAACGCCTCCGTCGCCACCTTCACCGGAGCGTGGAACTCTGACTGCGGAATTTCGAGGTAGGGGTCGTCTGGTAAGGTCAACCGATCACGGTTGATCTGCACGAGCCGACGCGACCCGTCGCGTTCCTCGACGACGAGGTCGTTGTTGGAGAGGACATCGACCGTCTTGGTGATCGTCGGCCGCGTGTAGTCGACTGCCTCGGCGACGTCCGTCATCGAGAACGACTCGTCGTGGTTCCGCGTTAAAAAGAGGAGAATCTCGTCTGTAGCTTCACCCGAAAATAAACGGCCATCTCGAACGGGTATATCGACCGTTATCCGTATTTCATCATTTGAATTATCGTTCGAATTCATTTTCATCGTAAAGAGAACCCTTCTATTACTACTTATACCTTATTATAATCCAGGAGGCAGGCTTATCACATGCTTCTAGTATAGCGACATCGCTTGGATTGAGACAACTGAGGCTCCTCCTCTCTACGACTTCTTTCGGCAGTGTTCAGATATGTCGATTCCATGCAAAAGCGAACGATCTTAACCACTCGTCGATAGTTTCTGCCTTGGCATCACTGAAGTAGTTAGAAAATCAGATAGTTCTCTATTTCATATCTCGAAAAACATGTTCTATGCCGTTCCGATTTCCGCGGCGTTCATAGCTGAAATCGAGGCCGTATCACGTACACGTATCGTGGAACAGTGTCTCTCCATCGACGATAAACACAGCGTCGTCGACATCGTGTTTCTCGCGTATCCCGGCGAAGACCGCGTGAGTAAAACGTTCGTTCTCATCGTCTCACGATTTGTATGAGACAATTCGTCCGATTCGGTATCAACTGCGTGTATAGCCAAGATCCCTCATCTTCACGTTGAATCACGGTCTCGTCGACCGCAACGTGATTCGGACTTCGTCCATTTTCGGGCCGTAGATCGGCCTTGTGAACGGTCGAACGGACTCGTTCAACGTCAAACATCTCAAGAATTGATTCTATATCAGGAATCAATAGTCATGAGAATAAATCTGAATACCGAGCTTCATCAACAGCTGCAGTGTTGCTTCTCGCTCCACAAAACACACCCCAATCTAGTCGAGACCTCCACTGAGACTAGCGTTTTCGGCCATAGACACGCACAACACGTTATGCCTCACCTTTCCACCTGTATCCGAACACCGTCCTTCAAGGGAGGAAGAGTATCAAGTACCCACGCCCCCAACTGTGCGTATGGACGAGAATTCGAATCCGCGTACGTGTCACCGCCGCGATTGCGACGAGCCGGCGGCGTTCGTCGTCCTCGAGCGCTACCAGGAAGAGACCGGACACGGTGCCGTCGAGGCGGAGGCCGCCCTGTGCCGAACGCACACCGCCGAAGAACACCCCGCGAACCTCGATGGCGTCTACGCCGACTACGTCTTCCGCGTCGAGCCCCTCCCGGAAGCGACTGCCACCGATGAGGATGAGTGAACCGCCTCGGAGTCGAGTGGGTCGAGATGCGGAACGTCTCGTCATCACGGAAGAGTGAAGCCCTTCCGAGTGACCTCGAGGCACTCACCCTATGCTACCTGTAGAAACCCCTTCCCGACTGGCACTGGAATGAGGGACGGCTACTTCGTCGGTGCGCAGCGGTGTGGTCACTTCACTCGCCGGCGGCTTCCGCAACCGCGTCGCGAACCTCCATGACGAACGCGTCGAAGTCCGGATTGTCGCCGTCGCGAACCCACTTGTAGACGACGGTGCCCTCGTCGTCGAGGACGAAGACGCTCCGCTGGGCCGCCTCGACCAGTCCGTACATGTCCTCGAGGACGACGTCGTACTGATAGACGACGTCGTGGTTCCAGTCGGAGAGCATCGAAAAGTTGAGATCGTGTTCCTGAATCCAGATGTTCTGGGCGAACGGTAGATCGACGCTGATCCCGTAGACCTGCGCGTCGAGGTCTTCGAACGCGTCCATCGAATCACGGAACGAGCACATCTCCTCGGTGCACCCGCTCGTGAACGCCGCCGGGTAGAACGCGAGGACGATCGGTCCGTCGCCGAGCGCCTCCGACAGGGTGAACTCCGCGACGTCGTTGTACGCGTCTCCGTCTGCCCGTGGAACCACGAAATCCGGTGCCTTCTCACCAACGTGTACCATACCTCATCTCCCCGCTTCTGGTATAAATGACCTCCTCTTCGCCGCACACGGCGAGGTTCCCCACGGTACTGTACTGCTGGGTTGGAATATCGATTACATAAGATTGATAGTAATATCGACAGCAAGTGGTATTGGATATATTCTGCAATAAATGTCGAGTCACAGCTGATTGTCGATGTCGCAGTCTGTGGACGACGAGGTGCCGATCCAGCCGCTGCGTTCCTGCATCGATCGACCGAGGTACACGATCTCACCGACACTGTGCTTCTCGTCGATAGCTACTGATGTATGACTGTTATATCTCGGTTGGAATCGAGTTGGAGTATTAATTTTAGTATAATATTATGATTAAAAAGCGTCCTTACACCTTCAGAACACGCTTTGACCGAGTTGATAACTCGTGGGTGGACTGTTAGGCGAACGTCAGGGAATGACTTGAATAGTTTCCACACTACTATAATATACCATATGAAATAAGTAACGTGATATATAGACACCAGCGAAGGTGCTAAACTAGACCGTCCATCTGGCCTTCGTGATGGGACGCGGACCGAGCTATCGTGAAAACGGTTGCGACGCACCGATCACCTCAAATCCGAGCCTGCTATCGGCGTCTTTGGCCGCAAAACGAACCTCCGAGAAGCCCGAAAATCAAAGGTGAGGTGTCCATAACAGGTACTAACAGATGGCATTCGAGAAACGCAGAGAAGTAGACGACGGAGCGCTCGCCGTCGACGACCGAGCCGACTACGACTACGCCGGTGACGACGTCGAACGACCGAAGTTGGTCGACGACCTCCGTCGCCGGCTCGATGGTGAGGTTCGATTCGACGTCTATACCCGACAACTGTACGCAACGGACGCATCCGCCTACGAAGTGACGCCGATCGGCGTCGTCTTTCCGCGGACCACCGAGGACGTCGCCTCGGTGATGACCTACTGTGCCGACCGGGAGATTCCAGTCCTCCCTCGCGGCGGCGGGACGAGTCTCGCGGGCCAGACCGTCAACGAGGCCATCGTCCTCGACTTCACGCGACACATGGACTCCATACTCGAGGTCGATTCCGATTCTCGACTGGCACGCGTACAGGCGGGAACGGTGCTCGAGGACCTCAACCGGCGACTCGCTCCCGAGAACCTCAAATTCGCGCCGGACCCGGCCTCCGGGGATCGGAGCGCGATCGGCGGTGCCATCGGAAACAATTCGACCGGTTCTCACTCCTTGAAATACGGCAAGACCGACGCGTACGTCGAATCCTGCGAGGTCGTGCTGGCCGACGGCACCGTTGCGACGCTCGGCGAGATGGACGTTTCGGAACTGCGAAAACGAGCCGACAGCGATGCCGACGACCTCCTCCCCCGGATCTACGCGCACGTGCTCACGATTATCGACGTCGACGAGAACGCCGAGGAGATCGAATCGCGCTATCCCTCACTCAAGCGCAACGTGTCGGGGTACAACCTCGATCGGCTGCTCGAGGAGGCCAAGACGGGGACTGTCAACCTCGCCCGCCTGCTCGCAGGCAGCGAGGGGACGCTGGCGATCGTCACGGAGGCCACGGTCTCGCTCGAGCCGGTCCCCGAGACGAAAGCGGTCGCGCTGTTGGCCTACGACCGCCTGCACGACGCCGTCTCCGACGTCGAGAACGTCCTCGAGCACGATCCTGCGGCGGTCGAACTCGTCGACGATATGCTCCTCGAGCTGGCAGGTGACACTCCGGAGTTCGAGGAGACGGTGTCGCTCTTGCCGCCGGGAACCAACGCGGCGTTGCTCGTCGAGTTCTACGCGAGCGACGATCAGGACGGCCGCGAGCAAACTGCGGCCCTCGTCGAAGATCGCGTCCGCGGCGATGTCGAGCACGCCCAGACCAATGGGGGAACAGAGAGAGAGACGGCACGCGAGGAGCGGTACGCCTTCGAGGCACTGGAGGCCCACGAGGCCGACGAACGGGCGACGTTCTGGAAGATGCGCAAGGCTGCGAATCCGATCTTGCTCTCGCGCACCTCGGAGGCCAAACACATTAGCTTCATCGAGGACTGCGCTGTTCCCGCCGAACACCTGCCGGAATTCGTCGATCGGTTTCAGGCGATCCTCGAGGAGTGGGACACGTTCGCCTCCTTTTACGGCCACGCCGGACCAGGCGTCTTACACGTTCGGCCGCTCGTCGACACGAAGTCGGCGGAAGGCCGCGAGGCGATGGTCGCCATTTCGGACGCCGTGACGGATCTCGTCGTGGAGTTTGGCGGGGCGGTCTCCGGCGAACACGGCGATGGCCGCGCCCGGACCCAGTGGAACCGGAAGCTCTACGGCGAAACACTCTGGCAGGTGTTCCGCGAGTTGAAGACGGCGTTCGATCCAGACTGGTTGCTCAATCCGGGACAGGTCTGTGGGGACGTCGATATGACCGAGAACCTTCGATTCGACGGCGAGTCCAGCGCCGACCTCGGGTTCGAACCCGCGCTCGACTGGGACAACGAGAACGGCATGCAGGGGATGGTCGAACTCTGTCACGGCTGTGGGGGCTGTCGCGGAACGCAGGAGACGACAGGGGGCGTGATGTGTCCGACCTATCGGGCCGCCGACGAAGAGATCACGAGCACGCGCGGGCGAGCGAACATGCTCCGACAGGCCATGAGCGGCGACCTTCCCGACGATCCGACCGACGAGACGTTCGCCACCGAGGTCCTCGACCTCTGCGTCGGGTGCAAGGGCTGTGCGAGAGACTGTCCGAGTGGCGTCGACATGGCGAAGCTCAAAGTCGAGGTCGACCACGCCCGCCACCAGCGAGACGGCGCAGCGATCCGGGATAAACTGTTCGCGAACGTCGACACCCTCGCCCGTCTCGGAAGTCTGACTGCGCCGCTTTCGAACGCCCTCACGAATCTCCCCGGCGCTCGACGTCTCGCCGAACGGACCCTGGGGATCGCCCGCGAGCGTACGTTGCCGACGTTCGAGCGAGAATCACTCCAGCGGTGGTTTCGCGAGCGCGACGGTTCGCAGGTCCCCCGATCCGACGCCGAACGCCGAGCGATTCTCTTTCCGGATACGTACACGAACTACAGTCATCCGGAAGTCGGCAAGGCCACAGTTCGGGTCCTCGAGGCCGCGGGCGTCCACGTCGACCTCGCAGATCGAACCGACAGCGGTCGCCCCGCCCACTCGAAGGGATTCCTCGAGAAATCCCGCCGGACCGCGGCCGAAAACGTGGCAGCGCTCGCCCCACGCGCCGAGGAGGGGTGGGACGTCGTCCTCGTCGAGCCCTCGGACGCGGTGATGTTCCAGTCTGACTACCGCGACTTGCTCTCTGGGGAGAGCGTCGAGACCCTCGCCGAAAACACCTACGGCGTCTGTGAGTACCTCGACGTGTTCGAACTGGGCGACTCGATCGACTTCGAATCGACGTCGGTCTCACTCGCGTACCACGGCCACTGCCACCAGAAAGCGACGAAGAAAGACCACCACGCGGTCGGCGTCCTTCGACGTGCAGGATACGCGGTCGATCCGATCGACTCGACGTGCTGTGGCATGGCCGGGACGTTCGGGTACGAGGCCGAACACTACGCGATGAGCACGGCGATCGGTGAGATTCTCGAGACCCAACTCTCCGACAGTTCCGGGGAAGTGGTCGTGGCACCGGGGGCCTCCTGTCGGACGCAACTCGAGGATCTGAACCTGGACGCGCGAGCAGTCGATCTCACGCCGGACGCCCAGGGACCACTGACGCCGATCCAGGCGCTTGCGGCCGCCCTCGAGGACTGAGACCGCTCTCGATCCTGCCCGTTCTCTCGTCCTGAACCCGCTCGATCGGATCAGCTGTGTTTCCGGGATCAGATGCCAGTGTCGGTGGGTAAACGGTCTCGGGCGTTCACTCGATCGCGTAACTGAGCGCGTTGGTCGCCTTGTTTCCGGCACCCGTATTGATGATGAGGACCTCGTCGTCTTCGTCCAGGTTCCCCTCTTCGGCCATCTGCATGGCCGCGGCCAGGGCGGCACCGGGCTCGACGCACATCTCGACGCCGGCGTGTCGTGCGCCTGCCAGGGCGCCCTCGAGTGCTTCGTCGTCGGAGACGGCAACGCCAGTACCGCCGGTCTCGTAGACGGCCTCGAGCATCCAGGGCGAAGCGCCCGGATCTGGAACCTCGATCCCGCGACCGATGGACTCGGGACACTCCCAGGCGTCGTGTTCCTCGCGGTGGTGTTCGATCGCCTCGACGACCGGAGCACAGCCGCTCGACTGGGCGACGTGCAGGCTAGGCGGAGTTTCCTCCTCGAGCCAGCCCAGGCGTGATAGCTCCTGATAGGCTTTCCAGATACCGATCAGGCCGACGCCGCCGCCGGTGGGATAGAAAATCTCGTCGGGACCGTCCCAGTCGAACTGCTCGAAAATCTCGAGTCCCATCGTCTTTTTGCCCTCGTGTCTGAACGGTGTTTGAAACGTCGCGACGGTGTACCAGCCGTATTCGTCTCGCAACTCGCCGAATTTCCCGCCGGCTTTGTCGAGTTTACCGTCGACGAGGTGAAGGTCCGCGCCGTGAGCTTCGACCATCGTCTTCTGGATGTCGTTCGACTGGTAGTTGAGAACGACGTGACAGTCGATCCCAGCTCGAGCGGTGTACGCCGCCGCCGCCTGACCGGCGTTTCCGGCCGAGGGGATCGCGACCTCCGCGACGTTCTGCTGGGACGCCCCAGAGATGGACGCGGAAGCGCCACGGTCCTTGAACGTGTTCGTCGGGTTCTGTCCCTCGTCTTTGATCGCGACGCGAGCGACGCCCATCTCATCGGCGAGTTCGGGACAGTCGACGATCGGCGTATCCCCTTCGCCCATCGAGACGATGTCATCGGTGTCGCGGATGGGAAGGAGTTCGCGGTACTTCCACATCGACCCGTTTCGCGACTCGACTTCCTCGCGGGAGACGTCGATCTCGTCGTAGTCGTACTTGGGATCGAGAATGCCCCCGCACTCGGGACAGGGGAACTCGGTGTGCGACAAATCGTAGGTCGCGCCGCAGTCGTAACACTCGAAGTGGCTAACGAGGCTCTCTGTTTGAGTCACGGTAACGAGGGTTGATCGGTCGCACCTAATAAAAAATATACGTTTTGTGGTGAATTCTGCCGCCAAGGATTTAATAGACGTCGTTTGGTGGGAGTATGCATGAATCTCGAGACAGTGATCGGTGACGGGTGTGCCCGCGACTGGGAGACGGTCGACGCGAGCGACGTCGAGCCGGTTCGATTCGCCGTGATCGGACTCGGCTGGTTTACCAAAGGGAGAGCCCTCCCCGCACTGGAAGCGAGCGAGCGATGCGTTCCGACTGTACTCGTCAGTGGGTCGGCCGAGAAGGCCGAGCGAATTGCCGAAAACACAGACGGTGCGACCCACGGGATCTCCTACGATCAGTTTCACGACGGCGTCGCGACCGACGCCTACGACGCCGTCTACGTCGTCACCCCCAACGCTTTGCACATGGAGTACGTCGAGACGGCCGCCGACTACGGCAAACACGTCCTCTGTGAGAAGCCGATGGAGCGCTCGAGCGAGCGCGCACGTGAACTCGAGGCGATCTGTGCGAGTGCTGGCGTCGAGTTGATGATCGCCTATCGGATGCACACCGAACCCGCGGTGCGGCGGGCCCGCGAACTCGTCGATGCGGGTTACGTGGGCACGCCGATGGCCGTCGACGGGGACATGTCCCAGCGACTGCTCGACCGCATCAATCCCGACCCGGATCAGTGGCGCCTCGACGAGTGGCTCGCCGGTGGCGGTGCACTCTTCGACATCGGGATCTATCCGCTCAACACCGCCCGATTCCTCCTCGATGCGGATCCGATCGCCGTCACCGGGACCACCTCGAGCACGCACGACGCCTTCGACGACGTCGACGAAACGGTCTCGTTTGGGCTCCGGTTCCCCGACGGCGTGACCGGTCGCTGTTACGCCAGTCACAACGCCCGCCAGTCCAGTTCGATCACCGTTACGGGCACGGAAGGACAGATTCGCGTCGAACCCGCCTTCTTCCAGGACCAACCTCGGGCCCTCCACGTCTCGCGCGGCGACGGCCGCGCCCGCATCGAACTCGAGCCGGTCGACCAGATGCTCGAGGAGTTCGACTACTTCGCCGACCGTATCCGCGGCGACGCGCCCATCTATCCGGACGGTGACCACGGTCGCATCGACGTAGAGATCATGGAGGCGATCTACGAAGGGGCCGCGGACGATCGGTGGGTCTCTCTGGAGTGAGCGAGGGCGAACGAAGGGTGAAGATAACTGATACTGCCGGACGTAAGTCGTGAAAGATTCTCGCCGTCCCGGGGTGGCGAGAATCTTCACACAGTTACGTCCGATAGTATGAACGGCCTACACGTCCGTGAATCCCTGGTGAAACCCGACGAGTTTCTCCCGCGAGAAGTGCTCGACTGCGTATTTGATTCCCTCTTTTCCGACGCCGGAGTCCTTGAACCCGCCGTACGGCATGTGATCCGCCCGGAAGCCGCTGACCGTGTTGACGTTGACGCCGCCGGCGTCGATTTCGTCTGCCGCCCGTTTTGCTCGATCGATATCCTGGGTGAACAGTCCTGCCTCGAGGCCGTAGTTCGTGTCGTTGGCCTCTTCGATCGCCTCGTCGAACGAAGCGACGCTGATGACCGGGACGAGTGGGCCGAACGTCTCCTCTCTGGCTGCTGGCATCGCCGGGGTCACGCCCGAGAGAACGGTGGGTTCGAAGACCCGCTCGCCGAGGTCACCGCCGTAGTTGCCGCCGCATTCGACGGTCGCCCCCTGTGCGACGGTCTCCTCGTAGATCTCGACAACGTCGTCGAACTGGTCGTCGTCGACCATCGCCGCAATCTGGGTCGCTTCGTCGAACGGATCGCCGATCGTCAGGTTTTGGCAGGCGTCGACCATCGCGTCGACGAGTTCGTCCGCTATCGACTCGTGGACGATGACGCGTTCGACGCTGTTACAGACCTGCCCCGCGTTCGCACACGCTCCGCCGACGACCTGCTCGGCGGCCGCTTCGACGTCTGTATCGTGCCAGACGATCGTCGGATCGTTCCCGCCGAGCTCGAGAGTCAGCTCTTTCATGCCGCTGTTCTCGGCGAGGTACTTCCCGACGGCGGTGCTGCCGGTAAAGGAGATCGCCTCGACGGCGTCGTGGGCCAGGATCTCGTCGCCCACCGTGCTGCCGCTGCCGGTGACGACGTTGACGAGACCGTCCGGTGCGGGCGAGTCCTCGAGCGTCTCCTGGAGGCACTCGAACAGCAGAAGGGCGCTGAGCGGCGTGTTCGTCGCCGGTTTGCCGACGACGGCGTTTCCCGCCGCGAGCGCGGGGCCGACCTTGTGAACCATCAGGTTGAGCGGAAAGTTGAACGGCGTGATGGCGGCGACGACGCCGAGGGGTTCACGCTGGGTGAAACAGTGGTCCCTGGCGAACCCCTTCTGGGCGTCCATGGGAACGTACTCGCCGAACAGTCGCTTTGCCTGCTCACCGGAGAGTCGCAGGGTTTGAACCGCCCGGTCGACCTCGGTTCGAGCCTCGGTGATCGGCTTCCCCTGTTCGCCCGTGATAACTTGCGCGACCTCCTCTGTGCGCTCCTCGAGACGATCGGCGGTGTCGGTCAGCAGTTCGTATCGCTGGTAGGCCGAGAGCGTCGTCGATTCGAAGGCAGACTGAGCAGCGTCGATGGCCGTCCGTACCTGCTCGGCGTCGGCCATCGGAATCGAGCCGATCCGTTCGCCGTCGTACGGATTGATGACGTCCGTTCGTTCCTCGCCGTCGACCCACTCTCCAGCGACGAGCATCTGTCTGTCGAGACTGCCGGCTACGTCAAGACTCATGACCGAACAGTCGGGAAACGAAGAAATAAATCTTGTGTCGAGCTACCATCCATCCCAAAATATAACTTGTCGGTAGACAACTACGGCGTATGGAACTGTCGGGAACAGTCGTTCCCATGGCCACGCCTATCGACGCCGATGGCCAGAGGGTCGACGAAGAGACGCTCGAGGACTTCACACGCACGTTGATCGACGGGGGCGTTCACGGCCTCTTTCCGGGAAGCTCGATCGGTGAATTCTCGAGTTTGAGCGCTAGAGAACACGACGCGATCGTTCGAACGGTCTCCTCGGTCGCCGACGGGGACACCACGGTACTCGCAGGGTGCTGTGGAACGAGTATCCAGGAGGTGCGAGCGAAGATGGAGACGGCAGCCGATGCCGGGGCCGACGCAGCCGTCGTCGTCGCCCCGTACTATCTGAATACGACCCAGCGCGGTCTCTCGCGTTTTTTCACCTCGCTTGCCGATGAGAGTCCGCTTCCAGTGGTACTCTACAACATTCCGGCGCTGACCGGCAACGAAATCGCCGTCGAAACGGTCGCCACACTTGCCGAACACGACGCGATCGTCGGCCTGAAAGACACCTCGGGGGATCTCATCTACCAGCACAGCGTCGTCGAGGCAACGCCCGAGTCGTTCGCCGTCTTTAACGGCACGACTGCCACCGCCATCCCGTCACTCGACGTCGGTATCGATGGACTCATCGCGGGTCCGGCGAACGTGTTCCCGGCGGCTCTGACCGAACTGTACGAAGCCCACCGACGCGGAGACGACCGGACGGCCACGCGACTCTCTCGAGAACTCGTATTGCCACTCGTCAGTGCCTATCAGAATATCCCAACGGCGGCGGCCATCAAACACCTCGTGAAACTCGACGGGCTCGACCTCGGTGAACCACTCCCACCGCTTGCACCGCTCTCGAGGGACGAACGGGACCGACTCAGCGCGTGTCACAGGCAGGTTACGGAGCGGTTCGACGCAGACATCGTCGAGTAACGTTGGATCTCAGCTGCCTGGCCACAGGCCTCGTTCTGAACGCAGGTGCATTCACGGACACGATACGTTCTGTGGCCGGCGATTTCCTAACGCGGCTTCGCTCGCCAAGGGACCGAGAAAACGAGAATATCTGCGAAGACGGCAATGGTCAGGCTTTACCGACACCGGCGGTCATGCCCTCGACGATCTTCTTCTGGAAGACGAGCATGAACACCATAAGCGGGACGAGTGACATGAAGACCGCTGCCGTAATTATCCCCCAGGGGGAGTTGAACTGGCCGCCAAAGAGCGCGATACCCACCGTAATCGTTCGCTTTGAATCCTGCGTCATGAACGTCAGTGCAAACAGGAACTCGTTCCAGGCGTAGATGAAGACGATGATCGCCGTCGTCGCCATCGCTGGCATCGACACCGGGAGGATGATGCGAAACAGCACGCCGACTCGTGAGAGGCCGTCCATGAGTCCGGCCTCCTCGAGCGAATCGGGAAGTTCGTTGAAGTACGCCTGGAAGATCCAGACGGCAAACGGCATCTGGAACGCCGCGTAGGGAAGGATCAGTCCCAGGTACTGATTGAGCCCGAAAAACGGTCCGAATACCGTTCCCTGCAGGTCGATCGCCAGCTTGTACAGCGGGATGAGTCGGGAGATGAACGGGAGGAGTGCTGCAAACAGGATGAGCAGTAGCACGTGCAGTTTGTACGGGAACCGAAGTCTCGAGAGCGCGTATCCGGCCATCGAACCGAGGACGACGTCGATGATAGCCGTCCCGGAGGCGACGATTGCACTGTTGATCAGATACTGTCCCACGGGACGTTCCTGGAGGGCAGCCCGGTAGTTCTCGAGGGTGAGCGGGAACTGCTGGACGACGGTAAGCTGTCCGTCCTGAATCGTGATCACGTAGGGGAGAAATTCCTGGGGGAAGACGAAGAGTTCCGACGGCGGCTTCAGGGAACTGAGCAGGATCCAGAAGACGGGAAACATCGAGATCGTGACCATGGCCGCGATGGAGCCGTAGAACCCGAACCGTTTGCCGATGTCCCAGAGTGCGACGTCCTCGAGAGTCGCCTCTCGAGCGGAGTCGACGAGGCTCATACTAGCGCACCTCCGGTTCGTAGAGGGTAGCAACGTAGATCAGCGCGATCACCAGTGCGATCATGGTGATGACGGTGGCTGCTGCCGAACCGAGAGCGAACCCGCCGTTGGTCGGTCCCGGATTGTTGTACGCGGCCTGCTGGGTGTAGAGGACGAGCGTCGTCGTCGCCTCTCCTGGTCCACCCCCCGTGAGCCCGTAGGGCAACCCGAACGCCTGGAACGCGGGCAGCGTTCGAAAAATAAGCGCCACGAGGATGGTCGGTTTGAGCAATGGCAGCGTGATGTCCCGGAACCGGCGCCATCTCGACGCCCCGTCCATCCGTGCGGACTCGTACAGGTGATCTGGGATACTCGAGAGTCCGGCGAGCAAGATGAGCGCCATAAACGAGGTCGTCTTCCAGATCGTAATCGCCGTCATCGAGTACAGTGCGACGTCGGGACTGGAGAGAAACGGGTACGGCTGGCTGAGGATACCGACCCGCACGAGAATGTCGCTTATCACACCGTAGTCGGGGTTCAGCAGCCACGCCCAGATTTTTGCATTGATGACTGTTGGTAATGCCCATGGAAAGAGGATCGCAGCCTGTGCGAAGTACTTCCACTTGAAATCCGCCCTGAGGAGCAAAGCCAGGCCGAGCCCGAAGACCAGTTCGACGGGGACGCTCACGAACGTGTAAAAGAGGCTCACCCCCAGCGCGTTCCAGAAGCTCCCGTCGGTAAAGAGTGCCCGGTAGTTTTCGATTCCGACGAACTCAGTGGTCTGTGTGGGAAGTTGAACGACGTAACCCGTATGCAGGCTCGCCCAGATCGTGTCTACGATGGGATAGAACGAGACTGCGAGTAAGAAGGCCAGCACCGGCATCAACAACACGACTGCAAGCTCCTCTTCGGTGATCCTGAGTTCGCGATAGCGTTCGAGCCGGCCGCGTAAACCCTCCTCACCGATTCGGGTGATATCCTGTTTTCCCGTGGTCGAATCTACCATCACTTCTCGTTGTGGTCTCATGAGCCATAAATGTGTCTGACGATACCACAAGTCACGAAAAGGCGAACGTCCGGCTATCCGATAGACTGTGGTCGGATTCCCGAGTCGAAACAGCGAATCGGACCCGGCAAAGAGCCGATCTCAGGCGTTGTTGACGTCGCTATCGATCTGCTCTTGAGCGTCGTCGAGCGCCTCCTGTACACTTTTCTGTTGAGTCAGTGCGTTATTGCACTCGGTGTACACGATGTTAGACCACTGGGAATAATTCGAAATCGCCGGGCGGGCGCTCGTCTGATCGAGGATCTCACTGAATCGGTCGAGGAACGCTGGTTTGTCGGTATCGCTGTCCTCCCAGTATGCGTCCTCGTAGAGTTCAGCACGTACCGGAAGTCGGCTCCGGTCGACGGCTAGTTTTTCCTGCGCTTCGGCCGTGCCGACGTAGGTCGCCAGCTCCTGGGCGGCGGCCTTGTTTTGCGAGAAGCTATTGATGAACAGGCTCCAGCCGCCGATACACGAGTTGTTTGCATCCTCGTGTCCCTCGGCTTTCGGCATCGTCGTCACGGCGAATTTGTCTGTAACGGGCGTGTCGTCCTGGAAGAGTGCGTACGCGTACGGCCAGTTGCGCATGAAGATCGTATTGCCCTGCTGGAAGGTTTGCCGGTTCCCGTCGGTCCCGCTCGAGGGGACCGATTCGGGCGTAATCTCGTACTCGTGGATGAGATCGACGGCGTGCTGGAGCGCCTGGACACCCTCCTCGGTGTTAACGACGAGGTTTCCATCGTCGTCCTGCACCGAACCGCCCATCCCCCACAGCCAGTTGAGCCACATGATCGTCAGCCCCTCGTTGGCTCCGCCCTGCCAGATGTAGCCGTTGAGGTCCTCGTCGGACTGGTCCATAATATCCTGTGCCATATCGACGAGTTCCATGTACGTCGATGGCGGTTCGTCGTATCCGGCTTCCTCGAGTAGGTCCGTCCGATAGTAGAGCCCGTTCGCATCTGTGAACATGGGCATCCCGTATAGAGAGCCGTCGATGGTGACGGTTTCGGCCGAAGTCGGGATCATCTCGTCGGTGTGGTTCTCCGGATCGTCGACTTCCGACGCCCAGCCCGCACTGACGAACTCCGCCGGCCAGACCACGTCCATCATTCCGACGTCGAATTCCGAGGACTGGGCGGCAAACTGGTTGACGTAGTATTCCCGGCTCGAGCTCGATTCGGCGGGCGTCGACTGAACCTCGAGGGTGGCGTCGCTCTGACTGTCGTAGGCTTCCTTGAAGTCGTTCGCCGACGGCTCGAACGAAGAGATGTGGACGAAGGTGATCGATCCCGAACCCGATCCGCCGCCATCGTCGCCGTCGCCGCCGAGACAGCCCGCAACGAACGCGCTCCCCCCTGCAGCGACCCCTTTGATTATCTGACGCCGTCTAATAGCACTACTATCCCATGCCATGTGAATGTCATACATTCATGTTAAATATATACTTTTTTATTGTGGACCTGATACGAGAGCGTCGGCCACCTGGACACGCACAGAAGCGCAGTAGCAAGTATCGAGCGCTGAAACGACCGTAGACGCGGATGAATCACACGACGGGTGGATTAACGACCGTGGTCGTTTCGACGACTTTTGCAGAGACGTTCCGTGTACCGGGTCCAACGAGAGCAGGGAGATAGCCGTCGGGCAACATTGGGGACGTGACCGATCCGCCACCGTGCAAGCAGCTATCGTTCACCCGCTCGCGTTCTGTCCGGTCGTTTTCTTGGCGGACGTCCAGATCGATCGCCTGGATACGACGCACCGAACGCGTTCCCAGGGAGACGACTCACTGGTCTACTCGAGTGTCGGGAAAATTCGGCCGGCGTACGTCTAGACGATGAGTTCCGAGTCGTCAGTCAGGAACTCTCGGCACAGGTCACGGTCGAGCCGTACACCGAGTCCAGGACCCTCAGGAAGGTCGATGTAACCGTCCTCGAGAATCGGGCCGCTCCCGTCGACGCGTTCGACCATGTCGTTCCACCAGGGGACGTCCCGGGAGTGGTATTCCATCATGAGAAAGTTCGGAATCGACGCAGAGGCGTGGACGCCGGCGACGGTTCCGAGTGGGCTCGAGATGTTGTGAGAGGCGACAGGAACGCCGTACAGATCACAGATCGTAGCGATCTTGCGATACTCTCCGAGACCGCCACACTTGTTCACGTCCGGTGCGGCGATATCGAAGATCCCCTTCCGGGCGGCCTTGTTGAACTGGTGTGGCTTGACGAGGTTTTCACCGGTCAAAACCGGGATATCGAGCGCATCGGTGACGCGTTTTTGGGCTTCGAACTTCTCCGGTGGCACGGGGTCTTCGAGGAATGCCAGGTCGAACGGCTCGAGTTTCTTGCCGAGGCGGGTCGCCGTCTCGACGGTAAAGTTCCAGTGGAGGTCCATCCCGAGGTCGATGTCGTAGCCGATCTCGTCCCGGACGGCCTCGACGAGACTCACTTTGTGTTCGATGGCCTCGTTGTCCATCCGCCGGTTAGCCTCGTCGTACGAACTGTGGGTCGGGACGTCGAGATCGAGTTTCAGCGCCTCGAAGCCCTCGTCGACGACCTCGCGAGCGGCCCGTGCGTACGACTCCGGCGTGTAGACCTCCGTCGGATCGTAGGCTGCAGCCTCGCCGAGGGATTCCCCACCGTGGGTATCACAGTATATTTTGATTTCGTCGCGGTACTTCCCACCGAGCAGTTCATAGACGGGAACGTCGAACACTTTCCCCTTGATGTCGTAGCAGGCGGTCTCGATGGCGGTGAACGCGGCCTGCCCGATGCGGCCCGTCCCGGTGTAGCGCTGCTCGAGGAGTTCGACGATCCGGTCGGTGTCGAGCGGATTCTCTCCCTCGAGGTCGATCGACATCCTGTCGGCCATGTCCAGAGCGGCCTCGGCACGGAAGGTTTCACCCAGCCCGTAAACGTCCGAGTCGGTTTCGACTTTGACGATGCCCCAGGTGAAGTTTCCGGCGATAGCCATCGTCTTCACGTCGGTGATCTCGACGTCTCGATCCGCGGGGCGATGCGATTCCTCCATCCCCATGCTTCGCCAGGGAACGCCGCCACCCTGTGGGATACGGTAGTCCGGTTCGTCCTCGTGCATCATCTAACCGATCCGTGAACGCTCGAATAAAGCTTGTGGTACGTTTACACTGCCGACCGGAACGGACGGTCGTCCGTCGATAGCGGCCGCCGAAGACGGGCCGTCACCGGTCGACGGTGCTATCCGAAAACGCGACTGGTGACGACGGCGGTGTCGGATCGCCGGTCACCGCGATCGTCTCACGCAGCCGGATGTCCGCCGCAGAGCGCCCGACCTGTACCTCGAACGACCCCGGTTCGATCGTCCACTCGGCGTCCCGATCGACGAGTGCAAGTGCGTCAACCGGCAGCGAGAACGAGACTCGTCGACGCTCGCCAGGCGACAGGGAGAGCCGACAGAAGCCACGGAGTTCACGATCTGGACGCGTCACGCTGGCCTCGCGATCTCGAACGTAGAGCTGGACCACCTCGATACCGGGTTGTTCGCCGACATTTTCGACCTCGAGAGCGAGATCGATCGACCCGGCCATCGAAACCGTCTTCGCGTCGATCTCGAGGTCGCCGTACTCGAACGTCGCGTAGCTTTCCCCGTGTCCAAACGGATACCACGGATCGGCGGCCTCGTCGACGTAGTGCTGGCTGGTCGAAAGCGCCGTCCGACGGTAGTGGGCGGGAAGCTGACCGACCGACCGCGGAATCGACACGGGGAGCCGTCCAGCGGCATCCACGTCCCCGAACAGCACGTCCGCGATCGCGAGCCCGCCAGCCTGTCCCGGAAGCCAGGCCTCGAGGATCGCACCGGGTGCGTCGAAACGGCCATCGAGCGAGAGCGGACGGCCGCCGACGAGCACGACGACGACTGGCGTTCCGGTTTCGGTAACCGCCTCGAGAAGTGCGTGCTGGTTTCCCGGTAAGCCGAGTGTCGCCCGGTCGAGTCCTTCCCCAGCGGTGCCGGTCGCGTCGCGTTCGACGTCGATACCGGATCGACCGCCGACGCAGGCAACGACGACGTCGGCTGCGTCGGCGGCGGCCCTGGCCGCATCGAACTCCGGCGACTCGAGGTCGACCTGCCCGCCCTCGGTCAAGACACCACAGCCCCGTTCGTATCGGACCGATGCCCGTCCCAGTCGGTCACGGATGGCCTCGAGTGGCGTGGTGACCTCGAGGCCGTCGTCGTCGGACTCCGCCGCCGCGTAGGTGTAGTTGCCGAGGAGATGGCGCGGTTCGTCCGCGTTGGGTCCAACGACCGCGACGAACGCCTCGTCCGAGAGTGGGAGAGTCCCGTCGTTTTCCAGCAGAACGAGCGATTCTCGAGCAGCTTGTCGAGCGAGGCGGAACTGATCGTCGGTACCGAAGGCCGCGCTGGCTCGTTCCGGGTCCGGAGCCGCCGAGTCGAACAGGCCGAGACGAGACTTTTGCTCGAGGTGGCGACGAACCGCCCGGTCGACGAATTTCTCGTCGATCCGTTCCTCGCGGACGGCTTCGAGAAGTGACGCGCCGAAACACTCGATCTCGGGAAGTTCGACGTCGATACCCGCACGGAGTGCGGTCGTTCCAGCACTCGCGTGGTCGGACACCACGTGATGATCGTCACAGAGAAGTTCGATTCCACGGCCGTCCGAGACGACCGTGCCGTCGAACCCCCACTCTTCGCGGAGTGTCCCCGTGAGGAGGCGATCGTCAGCGTGGCAGGGGACCCCGTCGACGGCGTGGTAGGCAGCCATGACAGATTCGACGCCGCCTCGCTCGACTGCCGCCCGAAACGGCCAGAGGTCGTTCTGTTTGAGCGTGCGAAACGAGTGGGTCACCGGGGCGCGGTTCCGTCCGCCTTCGGGGCGACCGTGGCCGACGAAGTGCTTGGCGGTTGCGAGGACCGCTTCTCGATCTCCGGCCTGAAATCCCTCGATTGCGGCGAGCCCCATGCAGGCCACGAGGTACGGGTCCTCGCCGTAGGTCTCCTCGACCCGCCCCCACCGTGGATCGATCCCGATATCGAGCACCGGTGCGAGCGTCGCCTGACAACCGACGGCCCGGAGCTGTCCCGATATCTCGTCTGCCACCCGCTCGAGCAGAGGCGGATTCCACGTACTCGCCATCCCGATACTCTGTGGGAACGCGGTGCCGCGTCGGCCGGCGTAGCCACAGAGGGCCTCCTCCCGGCAAATAGCCGGAATCCCGGGGCGCGTTTCTACCTCGAGAAACCGCTGTATATCGTGGACGACGCGCGAGAGGGCTTCCGGATCGAGACGACTCTCCCGGCCAACGCGCGTGACGCGGCCGATACCGTGTGGAATCGTCTCGAACGCGCGTTCCCGAGAGAATTCCCCATCCTCGAGCAGTGAGCCGATCCGAACCGTGCCGAGCTGGGCCACTTTCTCCTCGAGAGAGAGGTCCGCGAGAATCGTGGTAACCAGTTCCCTGTTGGTTGCTCGCATGGGCAGACGATGAAACGCTTCGGGGAATACGTATAAATATCCCGCGGCGAGTGACGGAGACGGGTCCAGATCGACCGATACCTCGACGGAGACTTTATTACCCAGAGACACACCACTCCAGGTACCGATGAGGCGTGAGCGACTGACGGTTTCGGCGGTCGAGTCATACGATATCGAGGACGGCACGGTTCGACTGGAGTGTGCGGTCGAGGGTCCCCCCGGGGCCACCGAACGGACGTGGCCCGTAACGCTTCGGTTCTACGACGATCGGACGTTTCACTTCGAACTCGAGACGAATCCCGAGGTGGCCAGCGATCGGCCGTATCCGGAGTACGACGAGTCGGCTCTCGAGGAACCCGTCGTTCTCACGACTGCGGAACACGACGGTGAACTCCATCTCGATACGGGCGTACTTACCGTAATCGTCGGTCTCGAGGAGTGGCGTTTCCGCGTCGAGGACGAAAACGGCGTCGTCTTCGAAGAACAGCGCGAGGACAAGGACGTCTTCGGGGACGACCGCGTCGCACCACTCGGTGGGGTCCAAGAGCAGATCAACCACAACCCACGACGGATGGCGGAAACGGGGACGGGATTCCGACTGACGCCCGACGAGAAACTCTACGGCGTCGGCGAGCAGTTCGTGGAGTTCGACCGTCGAGGCCGCACGATCGAGGCCTGGCACCGGGAACCCCTCGGCACCGAGACCGAACGTGCGTACAAGAACATCCCGTTTCACCTCTCGATCAACGGGTACGGGCTCCTCGTCGATACGACCGCCAGAGTCACCTACGATTTCGGCACCGAATCGACCGCCAGCGGTACCATCACTGTCGACGACGATCGGTTCGCGTTCGTCTTCTTCTACGGGCCGTCGTTGAAACGGATCGTCCGCCAGTACACCGCCTTCACCGGTCGACCCGATCGGCCGCCCAAGTGGAGTTTCGGAACGTGGATGTCCCGGCTTGGCTACGAATCGCGGGCCGAACTCGAGGCGATCGCCGATCGACTTCGCGAGGAGGAGATCCCCTGTGACGTCTTGCACCTGGACCCGTTCTGGATGCCACCCGGCGAGTCCTGCACCCTCGAGTGGGACACCGACCAGTTCCCAGACCCCGAAGGAATGATCGCGAACCTGCGCGATCGGAACTTCCGACTCTCCCTGTGGGAGCACCCACACGTCCCCGTCGGAACCGACGCGTTCCGCGAGGGCGTCCGGAACGGATACTTCGTCACCGACGGGGCTGGAAAGCCGTACGTGATGGACGACACCTGCCAGGGAGAGTATCGTGGCTCCCTGGTCGATTTCACGAACCCCGAAGCCGTGGAGTGGTGGAAAGATAAACACCGGCGGCTTCTCGAGATGGGCGTTGCCGTCTTCAAGACGGACTACGGCGAGTACGTTCCCGAGGATGCGACCTTCGACAACGGGAAGAGCGGTCGGATCATGCACAACCTCTATCCGTACCTGTACAATCGGACGGTCTACGAGACGGTCGGCGAGGTCAACGGCGACGAGGAGGCCCTCGTCTGGGGTCGAGCCGCCTGGACGGGCAGCCAGCAGTTCCCGATGCACTGGGGTGGCGACCCACAGACCTCCTGGAACGGAATGGCCGCGGCACTCCGCGGTGGACTGTCGGCCTCCCTCTCGGGAATCGCCTTCTGGAGCCACGACATCGGCGGCTTCCGTGGCACCCCGAGCGACGACCTGTACGTCAGGTGGGCGCAGTTCGGTCTGCTCTCGAGCAACAGCCGATGTCACGGCACGACGCCGCGGGAACCCTGGGCCTTCGGCGAAGAAGCCCTCGACATTTTCCGCACGTACGCACGGCTTCGCTATCGGCTGCTCCCCTATCTGTACACGTATGCCGAGATCGCCGCTCGAACCGGTCTCCCCGAGGTTCGTCCGCTCGTCCTCGAGTACCAGGACGACCCGCAGACCCATCGACTCGACACCCAGTATCTCGTCGGCAAAGACCTGCTCGTGGCACCGGTCTTCCAGTCCGAGACGACTCGCGACGTCTACCTTCCACGAGGTGAGTGGCGCCACCTCTGGGACGGCGAGCGATACGACGGTGGACGAAGCGTCGCGATCGACGCGCCACTCGAGACGATGCCGATTTTCGTCCGTGCAGGAAGCGTCCTCCCCCAGCAGGAACCGACCCAGTTCGTCCAGCCGGGAACGCCGGACGACCTCGTCCTGCAGGTCACCCTCGAGGACGGGACGGCAAACGGACGCTACTACGACGAGACCGCGGATCGACTCGTGACCGTTTCGGCCGAGACGAACGACCAGGTCCTCAACGTCGAGGTTCCGTCGCTCTCGGCCACCCAGCTTCGACTCGAGGTGGTCGATACCGACGACGTCTCCAGTGTCGTTATTAACGGAGAATCGCTCTCGCATACCGAGGACGACCCGAACCCCGGTGAGTGGACGCTCTCGTCGGATTCGCTCGTCGCCGTGGTATAAAGACCCATCGGTGCACCTCGTTGTCTCGGAGCAAGGAATTTAATATCGTGGCCTGAAACGCTATAGGCACGACTCAGGATCATGGGAAAACTCGAACTGAACGATCTGACGAAGGTGTTCGACGAAGGCGGTAACGACATCGTCGCCGTCGACGAATTGAACGTAACCATCGAAAACGGGGACTTTCTGGTCCTCGTCGGGCCGTCTGGATGTGGGAAATCGACGACGCTTCGGTGTATCGCTGGGCTGGAGCGTGCGACCAGCGGCGAAATACGGCTCGACGGGCGGAACATCACCGATGCCAAACCGAAAGACCGGGACATGGCGATGGTGTTCCAGAATTACGCCCTGTATCCCCACATGACGGTCCGAAAGAACATCGGCTACGGGCTGAAGATGACTACGGACCTGTCGGACGGCGAAATCGCCGAACGAGTCGAGTCGACGGCGGAACTGCTCGAGATCAGTGCTCTTCTCGACAAGAAGCCCAAGGAACTCTCGGGTGGACAGCAACAACGCGTCGCGCTGGGACGGGCCATTATCCGTGAGCCAGAAGTATTCCTGATGGACGAACCCCTCTCGAATCTCGACGCGAAGCTTCGAACACAGATGCGAACGGAGATCCAGCAACTCCAGCAGGACATGGACGTCACTACGATCTACGTCACCCACGACCAGACGGAGGCGATGACCATGGGTGACCGAATCGCCATTCTCAACAACGGACGGCTGCAGCAGATCGGCACGCCACTCGAGTGTTACCACCAACCCAGTAATCGGTTCGTCGCCGGATTCATCGGTTCACCGTCGATGAACTTCTTCTCGACGACTCGTGAACAGGACCGGCTGATCAACGACTCGTTCGAATACGAACTCTCGGAGGAGACGCTATCCACGCTCGAGGGGACACCGGATCAGTTGACACTCGGCATTCGTCCGGAGCACATCGAACTGAGCGACGGATCCCAACCGAACGCCATCGTAACACAGGTAGACGTCGTCGAACCGATGGGGGAAGTGACCTACGCCTATATCCAGATCGGTGACGAAACGTATACGCTCAGCGTCGACGGTGAAACCCGTATCGACGCAGGCGACGACGTTACCGTACATTTCCCGGAAGAGAAGATCCACCTGTTCGATAGCCGATCCGGTGACGCAATCAAAAACAGCACGTCGACCGATCTCGTCGAGCCAACGCAGCAGTTGTAGTGTAGCTGTTTGGTCATTGCGAACAATTAAGTCACTTCTCTAGGTATGGCTAGCCATGAGCAACCCATCGACATCGTCCGAAGGCGGTCGACGGATACAGGCGGTGGAAACGACGTGTGAACTGCTGGATGCGCTTCGGGAGCGAGACGGGGCGGGCGTCTCCGAGCTCACTCGAGAGACCGGCTACTCGAAGGCAACCGTTCACGCCCACCTGGCGACGCTCCTGGAAAACGAGTTCGTGGTCAAGCGCGGAAACCGCTACGAGATTAGCCTCAAGTTCGTCGACTTTGGCGAGTTCGCAAAAAATAGCGTCGCTATTCACGACATCGCCAAACAGGAAGTCGATAAACTGGCCGAGCAGACGGGAGAGGTCGCCCAGTTCATGGTCGAAGAACACGGTCGTGGTGTGTACCTCCACAAGGCTCGTGGGAAAAATGCAATTCGAACCGCCTCGTACACGGGAGAACGAAAGGACCTCCATTGCACCGCACTTGGGAAGGCGATTCTGGCGCAGTTCCCCCGAGAACGCGTCGAGGAGATTATCGACGAACACGGAATGGCTGCACATACCGAGAACACGATCACGACTCGAGAGGAACTATTCGACAATTTAGAAACGATTCGCCAGGAGAACGTCGCCTACGACGACGAAGAGGCGTTGTCCGGGCTTCGGTGTGTTGCAGCACCGATCGTCTACAAGAACGGCGATATTCAGGGTGCGATCAGTATCTCGGGGCCTACCAGCCGGTTCAAAGACGAACGGTTTCGTGACGAGCTAGCGGAGGTCGTTCGGGGGGCAGCAAATGTGATCGAAGTGAATTCGACACAGGTCTGATCTTTCGTCTCTCGCGAACGATTTTGCACCGTGGATACAACGATAGATTCAGAAATTCCTCGAGGAGAGTTCGTCTCCACGACGATTTGTGGCATCTCTGTATATCGATTCGGCGATTCGATGTGCGTTCGTCGTGTTTGCAGTCGCCAAACGCGAGAGCGGGATGGACAAACGGAAGTACACGGAATAGCGACAGATCGCGCCATCGTCGATACGGTTCGGCTCTAGTCACCCCCGTTACACGCGTAGAATCGCTAACCGATAACTGGATCCACCACAGTAAATCACATATATTATCATAAGTAAATTTTAGGACGGGGCAGATATAACTGCCCAAATCTCACTGACGAATAGATGGTCACAACAGTTGTGACGATAGGCAGCCCGAAACGGCAATCGGCCGAGTCAGAGTAGGCAATACTCAGGCCATCGATACAATATAAAGTGTTATAACCAACGGAGGCTAACGAGCGAACATGGAACTGCAACAGTCCATTCAACCAGACGGGACGATTCACGCCGAGAATATCGGCGGAATTCAGGAAACGACCGTCGAGTTCTCGCCGGGAATCACGATCCTCGTCGGCCGGAACGCGACCAACCGGACGTCGTTTTTGCAGGCAGTAATGGCGGCACTCGGCAGCGAAAACGTCTCTATCAAAGGCGACGCCGACGAAGCGACCGTCGAACTGACGCTCGGCGACGAGACGTACACACGACGGTTGAGCCGGCGTGCCGGCGGCGTCGTCACCGATGGCGAACCCTACCTCGAGGATCCGACCCTGGCAGACCTCTTTGCGTTTCTCCTCGAGTCGAACGAGGCGCGCCGGGCAGTGGCGGCCAACGACGATCTGCGTGAGCTCATCATGCGACCGGTCGACACCGAGGCGATCCAGAACGAAATCGACCAACTCGTTCAGGAGCGCCAGTCCCTCAAACGCAGACTCGAGGAGATCGACGACAAGAAAGGAGAACTGCCGCAATTAGAGGCACAGCAGACGCAGCTGAAAGACGACATCGCCGAGAAGAAAGCCGAACTCGAGGCCAAAGAGGAGGAACTCGAGGCAGCAGATGCGGACGTCGAAGAAACGCGTGAAGAGAAATCGGAACTCGAAGACAGACTCGCCGACCTCCGTTCGAAACGGGCCGACCTCGACGACGTCCGGTTCGATCTCGAGACCGAACGCGAGAGCCTCGAGGCACTCACGAGCGAGCAGCGAGAACTCGAGAACGAGGTGGACGAGCTTCCAGAGACGCCGCTTGGCGAACTCGAGGAGATCGACTCCGAACTCGAGCGACTCCGCACCCAGAAGCGGGCACTCGAGACCGAAGTGAACGAACTCCAGAGCGTCATCGGCTTCAACGAGGAGATGCTCGAGGAGACAGACTCGGACGCGTTCGAGGCGCTCACAGAGGATTCGTCCGGGGACGTCACCGACCAGTTGCTGCCAGACGAGACCGTCACGTGCTGGACGTGCGGGAGCGAAGTCGAAACCGCACAGATCGAATCGACGCTCGACCAGTTGCGCCAGCTCAGCCAGACGAAGCTCGGGGACGTGAACGAACTCGACGACGAGATTTCGGAGCTGAGCGATCGAAAGCGCGAACTCGAGCAATCCCAGCGAGAGCGCGACCGCCTCGAACGCCGACTGTCTGACGTCGAGACCGAGATCGACCGCGGTGAGGACACGATCGATCGCCTCCAGACGCGCCGCGAGGAGCTGACGGACGAAATCGAGACGATCGAAACGGAGGTTGAGGAACTGGAAGACGAAGACTACAGCGCCGTGCTGGATCTGCACAAGGAGGCAAACCAGCTCGAGTACGAACTCGGGCGTCTCGAAAACGACCTCGAGCGCGTCGAAGGAGAGATCGCCGACATCGAGAGTCAGATCGACGAACAGGACGACATCGAAGCGCAACTCGAGGAGGTCAAAGCCGAAGTCGAGGACCGTCGGACGGCGATCGACCGAATCGAGGCGAACGCCGTCGAGGAGTTCAACGAGCACATGGATACCGTCCTCGAGATGCTCGACTACGCGAACATCGAGCGTATCTGGATCGAGCGCGTCGAGCGCGACGTACGTGAAGGCCGACGCAAGGTCACCAAGAGCATCTTCGAACTGCACGTCATCCGGACGGCGGAGTCTGGTGCGGCGTACGAGGACACGGTCGATCACCTCTCCGAGAGCGAACGAGAGGTAACGGGACTGGTGTTCGCACTCGCAGGGTACCTCGCTCACGAAGTGTACGAGAAGGTCCCGTTCATGCTGCTGGACTCGCTGGAAGCGATCGATGCAGACCGGATCGCCACGCTCGTCGACTACCTCAACGAGTACACCGGTTACTTGCTCGTCGCGCTGCTCCCGGAGGACGCTGCTGCCCTTCCCGATGAGTACGAACGTGTAGCCGAAATCTAATACAGCATTTCCTAGTAGTCGTCTTCGAAGCAGTGCAGTGAATCACGGCGTACTTCACATATTTGCGCTCCACCGCTGACGAGCGAGATCGGTTGTATATTGCTGTAGACCTAATTTTATATTATATTTTAGTTAAATAGAAATATATACTAAACTATATTTATTAGTGACTAGATTTTGATGTAGATACAATATGGGATTCAAATAGTATCAAAGATTTCCTTGGAAAGCATATAGTAAAATGTCTGAATGTTCAGACTGTCTTGGTAGTACACACGGAGTTCGATAATTAGTGATACAACTCATTCAGTTCTAGATGACTCACTCGTCGAATTTGATCATCGGAGCAATCCATTACTCTCCTATAATTGTAATGGAAATGCGATTGCTATAGCAGAATGTAGAAATAATTACTCATATATGATATAGAGTCGGTCGAGAGCTGTATCGATCGCGGTCGTAAGCTCGTCGAGTGAGTCACAGAAGCAGTTGCTACGAGCGGTCTGGAGTTGTCTCCAGCACTCCTCGACAGGATTTAGCTCTGGCAAGTGCGCTGGTAATGTGACGAAGGCGAGATCGTCACGGGTCGCCAGGTCCGTGACGGCCGACGCCTGGAAATGCGGCGCTCCATCCAGCACGATGAGCAGATTATCTACGATCTCTTCACATGATGGGGGAATTAAATGTGTCGAGTGGTCAGCGGCTTATTCGAGCAACCGTCGACAGCCTGGGAATAAGTACTCGGCATCGTAGGTTTCGGCAAGATATCGCTAGACGAGCGCTGGCGTACACTTCGGCGCGTCAAGGCCAATTTCTTCGAGAGATCCATCGATAGTTTCTTCGGGTCTTTCTTGCTCTTCGTCTGATAACTTTCACTTTCTCCCAGATCGATGAGTATCAGTAACGACCTGCTCAAGCGACTCATCAGTATCGAGCCGCTTGAGCCAGCTATAATTAGACGTCGCTGCACGTACGTCCCACTCGGCTAGTTCAGTCTACGTGACGCTGTTTTTGTACGCTATCGCGACTTAAGGCCGTTGTGTCGGCTTCGTTCCGTCCACGTTGTCGAGAGTATCTTGCAACTCTTCGACTGAGATTTCATTGAGGAGATCCACTGTCTGCTGCAATACTTTATGAGTAAATAGTTCTAATTGGTACTGGAGACCCTGCGACGAACACGCGATCGGCCGCAACCACTGGCGACGCATAACTGGTTGCGTGAATTGACGAACATCATCGCTTGCGATCCGAACCGGAGATGCCGCTGGTATCCCGTCGAAACGCGCAGATGCCGCTCATCGCGACGAGGACGTCATCGACAGTTACAACGGGAACAGAGGTGCCCCCGCTTGATAAGCGGGTCCGCCGGTTCGTCTCGCCGGTTTATGCTCGAGTTCGTGGAGGTTGCCTGCAACGCTATGAAGGCGTCGAGGAGGATCGAACCGGGACTCTGGCGGAGAAGACTGCGTTGGGGGCACGCTCGAGGGGGTCGAGCACTGATATCAAGTGTCTTTTGTTTCATCTGGGAAATCGCTGTTCACCCCGACACCTCGAGTGTTTCCAGCAGAGAAACACTGCTCTTGGTTGTTTATGTCCACTCGTCTACGTATCGAGTGGACATGGAAGTGACAGATCAGCCCGAATACTGTGGAATCGGTATTCGAGGCGTCGCAATCGGAATTGACTCGTTCGTATGGTTCGTGCTCCTGTTCGTTTCAATTTTCGTTACAGGTGCGTTCACGGGACAGCTCGAAACCGGGACCCAGGGACTGAACGCGGATTTGAGCGGTGCTCCCGCGTCGATCGCACTGGGACTGTGGTTCGTACTCGCGCTTGGCTACCACACGGTATTTGAGTGGCAGTTTGGGAAGACGATCGGGAAGGCGCTCGTGAATATCCGTGTTGCGAGTGAGGATGGGACGTCCCCGACGCTTGGCTCGTCGCTGATACGGAACGCGATGCGTCTCGTTGACTGGTTACCAGCAGTGTACCTTGTCGGAATCGCGGGGATGGTAGTTTCGGATCAGCGAAAACGTCTTGGCGACAGAGTAGCGGGTACAACAGTCGTCAGGTCGTAGTCGACTGCTCGCTTTTCACGTCGTAGAGACGTATCGTAACGATACTCCCTTCTGGGTCGTTCGCCCTGAATTGAAGATCGCCACCTAACCGGGTAACAGCCCAGTTGACGACCCAGAGCCCAATTCCCTGCCCGTGTTTGAGCTGCGTTTCTGTGCCGGAGGCCAAGATTTGCTGTTCTCGCTCGGGCAGTCCAGGACCGTTGTCCGCGACGGTGATCTCGGCTGCTGCTTCAGTACCCTTTCGAACACTGACGTCGACCTGCGGTGGGTCCGCGTCCGTGTGTGTGAGTGCATTTTCGATCAGTTCGGAGAGAGCCTGTTGGATCACGGTTCGGTGAGAGGTAATCAGTAACTCATCTGGGCCGTTGAGCGAGATGTCGCCCGGGAGATTACCGGTTCGGAACCGATCGACGACAGTGTCCGCGACATCGGTAAGGTCGACCGGCTCGGGTGGGTCGGTACTCGACGTCATGACCTCTTCGGCTTCCCTGGCTTTTTTGCTGAGTTCGAGCAGTTCAGTCGCACTATCTCGAACCCCACGCTGTATTTCGTCCTCGTCGACGTGGTCGGCATAGGCGAGTACGACGTCCAGGTTGTTTCGCACGTTGTGTCGGAGAATCCGGTTGAGAACGGTGAGTCGCTGCTCTCGAGTCTGTCGATCGGTTACGTCCCGGAAAAGAACGGTCCTGGCGACGGCATTCCCCTCCGCATCGGTTTCGGCCTCGTCGACGGCGGAGACACTGAACTGGAACTGGCGGCGTCCTTTCGCCGTCTGAAGGCTCACAGTGCCTGTGGCCCCTGCGGGGAATTCCGTCTGCTCGAGGCCATCGATCACTGATCGGATCGGTTCACCGATCATCGTCGCTGCGGAGTGGTCGAATAGCTGTACCGTTGCCTCGTTAAGGTCGAGAATGTGATCGTCCCAGTCGAGCACGACCACGGCTTCCTGTAGAGTTTCGACGACGCGCGTTCGAGCGATGTAGTCGGCCTTTGGAAACCCAGTCATCACCGGGTACCGTCGCGTGGCAATCGTCAGGAGACCGCCGGACAGGAGGAGACCGACCACTGCGCCATTTGCGACGCTGGTATTGTTTCCAACGAGGCCAACTAGATACGGTGCTCCGACGCCGGCTGTCAGGATCAGTATTTGGGTGTTGGAAACGCGGGCGTGGCTGCCACCGAGATCGGCCAGGAGATACGTGGCATACAGAAACAGTACCAACAGGTACAGGATTTCCGTTCCCAGCATCGTTGCCAGTACGTATTCGATGACGGACACAGGTGGACGGATTGCGATGACGAGACCGACTACGAGAACGGGGAAGACGATTCCAGCTAACAGCACGATCCGTCGCCACGTCAGCCCGGTTCCGCGACCGGTGTAGCTGAGTGCATACACGGTCCAAATGCCGGGGACGAGCAGAGCAGTACCGAATTGACCCAGATCCAGGACCGTAGAAAACGGGCTCGGAAGCAACAGCTCCGGAAGGTTCGACCCGAACGCCAACATCGCCCACAGCGTCAGGGTAGCGAGGAGTGCAACGAACGGCTCCGCGCTCGGCTGTTCCCGAGACTGGAACGCTGTCCAGGTCGTCCAGCCCAAAAGAGCGACGGCCACAGAGTTGAGGACGAGTTCACCGATAGTCGCTACGATTGCCATTATTCGGACCTCACAGGGGGTTACTCTCGAGATGTTATAACGCGATGATAATAAGAGATGGGTCAGTGTTTCACGATCGAGAACGAGGTCGGCACGATATCAGTCGACGATCGTCATCATCGCGTCGATTCCACTTTCGTCGAGAGACACCGTGAGCGACGTGGAAACAGCCTCGAACTGCTCTCGATGATGCCCGTCTTCACAGATGGACATCTCGGTTCGGACGAGACCAGCGTCTCGAAGGTCGTTGAGTCGGCGGTACGCAGTCGGCCGTGAGACGTCAACGGCTTCGGCGACCCGACGGCCACATCGCGGTTGCTCTGCGATAGCTTCGTAGACACGACGGGTATACTCGTCTCCAAAGAGATCGAGGAGTTCGTCCGTCGTGAGGTCGTGCTCTGGCTGGTCCGTCGGGCGCGCTTCCCTGGGTGGTTGGAGGTGGGCGGACATACTATTGGAGACGATTCCGATCCTACTGGATACCGATGCTAGGTATCCCGATCGCCGTACTCACCCGACTCTAGGAGTGCAGATGGCTCTCTGTGGAAAAGGCCATCAGTTATAGGGGTTCAGATACGAGCCGTAGATGAGCGACCGAGACAGATGCCCGAGAATGACGGTGTGGAGACGCTACGTACGCTCGTCGTCGACGATGAACAGGAAGTGGCAGACGCATACGCGCTTCGACTGAGAGGGTGTTGCGAAGTCGAGACGGCTTACAGTGGTGAGGAGGCGTTCTCGATTATCGACGACTCCCCGGTGGACATCGTCCTCCTCGACCGTCATATGCCCGGCATGTCCGGGGATGACGTGCTGAAAGAACTCGACGAGCGTGGCTTCTATGGGCGAATCGTCATGGTAACTGCAGTCGATCCTGGATTCGACGTCCTGGATTTACCCTTCGACGACTACCTGTGTAAGCCAGTGGACCGTGAGGACGTACGCGCCGTCGTCGACCAGCAGCAACAGATTCTCGCGTACGAAACGCTCGGCGAGTACTTCAGTCTCGAAGCCAAACGTGCGGTTCTCGAAAGTGAAATGAGCGCGGAACGGCGCAATGAAAACGAGCAGTACGCGGAGATCGCGGAACGAGCGGCGCGACTCGAAGACCGGGCACGACGACTGCTTGGTGACGATGCCCTTCTCCGTCAGTTCGATCAGATCGAGCGGGAATATCGCTGAACGACGCTTGCCGTACAGGGAACGGCGTCTTTTTCGAAGCTGATCGTGATCGTTCAAAGTGATGGACGCTGCTACACATGGGAAGGCAGTCACGTTGGCAGATTCGCGAACATTAGAGCAAGGCCGATGAAGACGAATCCAAGAGAGGTGATGACTGCATACCAGAGGACGCCAATCCCGAGCGCGATCTGGCCATTCAATCTATGCCCCTCCGGCGTCCAATAGCCTCGAGCGGGGAGGATTCGTAGAGCAGCAAGCGCACTGATTCCCGGGAGGAGCAGATTGGCGACGAGAACACCGCCAACGATGCGAACTGCATCACTCCCCGTGACCGTTCCAGTGCCCGCAGAAAGGAGGATCACCACGAGGTACGAGAGACACTGTCCTGCGAGGAGGCCAGTTCCAACAAGGAGATAGTTCACGACGAGCCAGCGCGTCGGCCAGCGAAACAGTTCACGGAGGCTCGAAATCGCTAAGAGCGGTGACCAGAACGACAACACGACGACCGCGAAGCCAGTGACGATGCCGATTGCAGGGAGTACCACACGAGCCCTTGTGCACTTGGATACAAAACCGTCCTGTCCGTGTTTCTCCGTGTGAAACGCGAATCGACTGATCGATCTCACGCAGCTGCGCTAGAATCGCAGAAGTCAGCCGTTCAGTGGTCCTTCGAGGGCTGTGTATTCCCATCGAGATACGCATCGAGTAGCTTCCGCTGTCCCGCACGGAGATGGTAAAGCAGTGTCGAGCCGGTAATACCGAGCGAGGCTGCGACTTCCTCTGCTGTGCTCCCTCGAGGCGATTCGAAGTAGTCCGCGAGGTATGCGGTCTGAAGGACGGTCTTTTGTCGGTCCGTCAGCCGATCGTTCACGTCGTCTTGGAACTCACGAGCGGTCGTCACAGACCGTTCTCGTTCCTCTTTTGCAACAAACGTCACATCGTGCTCACGGCTGATCGTCTCTGCAATACGACGCACGTCACCGTCCGGAGGGAACTCTACGACGATTCGTCCGGAACCGCTGTCGAAATTCGCTCGTCGGACAGTCCCACCCAGTGACGAGATCGCGAGTAAGGGTGTTGGTCCCTGCACTGTGATCTCGACGGTGCCACCATCCTCCGACTTCCGAACGACTCTGCTCTCGTCGATACCGTCGGTGTCCGAGGTCACGTCGCCGATGTCCTCGACGTCGGCGTCCTCGACCGAGACAAAACAGAGCAACGTATCGTCTCCTTCTGGGACTACTCCTTTCAGTTCCAATTTCGAGTCGAGTGCCTGGCTAAGCGTGGTCAAGACCGAGTCATCACCAATTTCGAAAGTGATCTCCGCTACGGTATCGGAGAGCAGTAGATTCCGATTCCGAACAGCAGTGACTGCAAAGCCAGCGACGTCACCTAACGTCTCGAAACTGGTGCACTCTCGATCGGAAAACGCCTCGGTACCGCTCGCATAGACGCCGACCACGCCGTGTACACTCGAGCCGTACAAGAGTGGGATCGCCAGTGCGGACTGAACACCGTCTGCAAACCCTGCGATTCGAACTGATTCAGGCACCTGGGAGCTGTCTGCAAGCGGTTGTGCCGTCTGTACGCAGCCACTTTCGACTGCACGCTCTTCCGGTGTCGTCACCGTATCGTCTGCAAGCGCGTCACGAACCGCTGCAAAGGTCTCGCCACTCTCGCCTGCGACAGCACGGATGACGAGGTCGTCGCTTCCGAGATCGCGCTCGCCAACCCAGGCGAATTCGTACAGTTCGGTCTCACCGAGTTCTCGACAGATCGTTTCAGCGATTTCCTCCCGAGAGGTGGCACCGACGAGTTCTGCGAGGATTTCTGAAAGCACGTCTTCGATGACGGCTGTTCGTTTCCGCTCTTGCTCTAGCCGCTCGAGAGACTGTTTGTACCGGCGTCGATCCGTCACGTCCTGCACGTAGACGACGCCTCCATCACCAGCAGAGACGACGGAGACGTCGAGCCACCGTTCCAGATCGGGATAGTACTCCTCAAAGGACGTGTCGGTAACAGACTCGCCCTCGAAGGCGATCAAAAGCGAATCCTCGACGGAGCGAGGAAATACCTCGGCGAGAGGGGCATCAACTGCGTCGTCCGCGGTATCGATCAGCGACCGGGCAACTCTGTTGACGTCGGTTATAATCCCGTCAGACGAAACGTCGAGAACGCCGATAGGTGCGTGCTGGAGCCGATTATCCATAGCTAGTACTGTCTTCTTTCGATACTGATCTGCTGGTTCTGGCAACACGTTTAGTCATCGGTGCAAAAGTGAATCTCGAAGCGCGCACCACCGTTCGTGGCTGCAGTGAGGGTCAGTTCCCAGTCATGTGCAGCGACGATCCGATCGACGATTGCGAGCCCAAGGCCTGTTCCTCCGTTCCGAGTCGAGTATCCCGGTTCGAAGACCACGTCCCGCTCTTGTGCAGGTATGCCGAGTCCATCATCGGCGACGTAGAAGCCGTTCTCCAACTCGCCAACGGTGATCGTCACTCCGCTCTCTGGACTCGCCTCGTGCCCTCGCTCTACAGACTGATCCTCGACGTCCAATCCGTGTTCCACGCTGTTTCGGAACAGATTCTCGAGCAGCCGCCGAAGACGGTCGGCGTCGGCAGTGACAGTAGGGAGTGGGTCCCGCACGTCGAGAGTCGCTTCTCCGGTATCGACGGATTCCCACGCATCCTTCGCGGCGGCTTCGATCGAGACGTCTTTCGACGGATCCACGGCGGTGCGCCCTCGCGTGATGGTGAGTACGTCGCGGATGAGCTGTTCCATCCGATCGTGCGCGTTGGATACTGCGTCGAAGTGCTCGGCGTCTCCGGTCTCCTGTGCCGCTCGGAGATGTGCCTTGGCGACATCCAGCGGATTACGGAGGTCGTGACTGATCACGCTGCTCACCTGGTCGACGGCGGAAGTCGCCGCGATATCGGGACACTCGCTCAGATCCGAGAAAACGATGTACCCGGTGTCATCGCCAGACGGAATTATTCTAGCGAAGTACGGCCCCGTGTCACCGAGTCCGTCGAGGTAGATGCCGACGCTGTTGCCACGGAGGAGCTGTGTCACTGGATCGGCGGCAGCAGTCGCGGTGACAACGCGAAACTGGTCGAATACTGTCGCAACGGGCACCTCAGACGAGACACCGTCGAAAACCGTCTCGAAGGCCCCGTTTGTCGCTGTGATGTGGGGCTCGTTGCCCTCCACAGCGTAGGCGATGACTGGGTCAGGGAATTCGTCGAGCGTGATTGCCACGTGGTGCTCGTCTGTCATCAGTGTCCTCTGTCTCCTGTAGGGATGCAGAGAGTATTCAGCCCTCTGGATGGCTGGTCGTAGCACCATCGACGGAGAGCGTTTTGAGACCGGTTCATATGCTATCGTTGGTTCGGATAGACGTTTAGTGTTGTTTGCCGTTTCGGACTCAGAAACACGGTCGCCGTACTTACATTGAATTATAGAGAATCGAGGCGAATACACCCGCCTTCCCGTGAAGGACGAGTGTTCCGACCGCTTGGGTCGGAACCGAGGACTGAACAGGCGGGTGATGAAGCCGACACTCCGACAAACAATCCACCAGTTACACCACGGCAGGATATGCCACAGCTATTAAACAACACGATTTCATAACAACAAGTACCGGATGCTGACGACACGCCGTACCTACGTCTGCCGCATCCAGAACCACTCGCAAGTGGCTGATGCGCTTGACAGACACGGATGGTCATACTATCGGACGTAACTGTGTGAAGATTCTCGCCACCCCGGGACGGCGAGAATCTTTCACGACTTACGTCCGGCAGTATCAGCATCCAAACTCTGGAACGTTGCGAACTACTACGCCCGCCAACAGTGGGACGAAACCGGCACAATCCCCGACGAAAACGAACTCAAACGCGAACTGAAAACCCACCCCAAATACACGGGACTGCATAGCCAGTCCAGCCAGAACGTTTTAGAAGAACTTTCTGGAGCGTTCAGTTCGTGGTTCGGCTCCGACGACGACCGGGACAACCCACCGGGCTACCGCAAACAGAACTACTACGACGACGACGGCAACAGAGTCCACGAAGAACATCCGCGCTCGACGGTGACGTGGAAGAAGAACGGCATCCGCCACGACACGAAACACGACCGAATCCGCCTGAGCAAAGGCAAAAACCACAAAGACGGACGCGACTTCATCCTCTGTGAGTACCAGGCTCCACCAGACGCCGAAGTGGAGAACATTCGACAAGTGCGTGCCGTCTACACCACTGGAAAAGGCCGGTGGGAGTTGCACGTCGTCTGTGAAGTGGAAATCAACGCAGCATCACCCGGCGAGAACACGGCAGGTGTCGACCTTGGTATTTGTAATCCTGCCGCCGTCGCGTTCCCTGACGACGCCCTGCTCTATCCAGGCAACACGTTGCGTGAAGACAAGCACTACTTCCAGCAGGCAGAATACCAGACTGCAGGCGACCACGGCCCCAGCCAGAAGGCACAGTGGGCGCGTGAAAAGCGTGGCCGGCGGAAAGACCACTTCCTGCACGCCCTGTCGAAAGACATCGTCGAACGATGCGTCAACCACGACGTAGGCACGCTTGTTGTCGGTGACCCGAGCGGTGTTGATGACGATGATTGGGGCAGGCACGGCAACAAGCGGCTCGATAACTGGGCGTACAAGCGGCTGATGAACCTCATCGACTACAAAGCCCGTGAGCGTGGAATCGAGGTGGAGATGCCGGACGAACGCGGTACGTCGTCGTCGTGTAGTGTCTGTGGCCACAAAGACCGGGATAGTCGTGTTGAGCGTGGCCTGTGGAAGTGCGACCGTTGTGGCGTCGTCGCACATGGCGACGTGAACGGAGCCGATAACATCAGACAGGAAACGCTAACCGTGACTCCCCCACTCGGGGATAGCGGTAACGGCTGTTTGGCCCAGCCTCGCGTCATTCACTTCAGCCGGACTTACGGATTCCAACCGCGAGCAACCGCCGAGTGACGCGCAAACCCTAATATCCCAACGCTCGGGATTCCCTCGAGTTCACGCGGGGGAGGAGGTCAACGATGAAAGCATCCCACACTGGCTTCCCGAGATACCGCCGTCCACGAGATCAAACGAGATAATCTCAGATATTCGAGAAGAAAGCCCACGACTGAATGCTGGTCGTCGAATTCGGAGAACGGGTCGATGGCCGACCGGTCGACCGCGTGGCCGCCGATCTTCGTGACGATCCAATCTAGGGCCACGCCGACTTCGTCGCGCGATTCGGTTGTGGAAATCGCTCGCTGTCGATCCGACGAACTGGAGTTCGTCACGGATGTAGTAGCCCGTGATAGCCGATACCCAAAGATACATCGACCGTCGAGAACGAGACGTGAAATCTATCTAATTCCATATTATAATACGAAATAGATATGTTTTCGCGGATTTAGCAGTGGCGTGCTCTTCGACCCGAGCGACGAAGCGATCACCGACTGCAGTGATCGCGTCCAACAGGCACGTCCAAGCACGTTGTCCAGAGAGTTCGACGGTCGGCCCCACGCCGCGTGGGAACTACACGGTACGCGGTTCGAGCGTCCGGATTTCTTCGGTTACTGGAGACACACTGCTGTGGCGTCGATCTCCGTCGCCTTTTGCGGTCGTCACGGAGCTCGGCTCGTTCGTCGACAGTTGCTTCGGAACCTGTGTGGCGAGGATTTCGAGAGTACAATCCCGCTTCTGCGAGTAACTGCCGACGGTTCGGGACTGCATCGTCGACGACGTACGTGTCTTCACGAGGCTCCTGGAGGAGTGCTGGCGTCCACGCCGACGCGTCGGTTCCAGCCGCTCGACGATTCGCAGACATTTGCTCGAGTTCAGATGACAGTTATTCCGAGAGTTTTCCTTTTTTATAAGACATATTATCATTAATGGCAGTTGCTCGAGCACCTCCTCAGGTCGCTTTCCAGCGACGCTATCGAAGGCGTCGCACAGATCCTCGATAGAGATCTCGTCGAGATGGATACTAACCCAGTAACGAAGACGAGAAAGGTATCGAACGTTAATCCAAATTTGGCGGAAGAAAAGCAAGAGACAGTGGCATCTCGAGAGTTCTCACGGTAGCGACGTACTTCAGGCAGCCGAGCGCTGAGACCGCCAGCGAGTCGGTTATTTTACCACCATGCAGTCAGGAATAGTGAACGATGGCAATCGAGTCACGGTCGGTGCGTCCGTCGAGGAGCTGGCGGTCGGTTGCGGTGGTGACAGGCTGGCAGACGACGGCCAGTCTCTGTTACTATACCATCTTCGCCGCGACCGGGTTCCTTCGAGATGCGTTCTCCCTGTCCGAAGCGCTCGTCGGCGTTTTCCTCACTGCTACTTTGCTTGGAAACACGCTGTTGCTCTTCCCGAGTGGCGCAGCCGTCGACGGTCTCGGCGAGAAACGAATGATGGCCGCCGGGCTGGTCGTCCTCGCCATCGCAGCCGTCGGCGTGTCGCTCGCACCCACGTTCGGCTTTCTCCTCGGTGCCGGGATACTCCTGGGTGGCGCATACTCGACGTCGATGCCGGCGTCGAATCGTGCGATCGTCGCCAGTTCCCCGACGGGACAGCAGGGCCTCGCGATGGGATTGAAGCAGGTCGGGGTCACTGCGGGGAGCGGTGCGGCGTCACTTCTCATCACGGGCATCGCGACGATCGCCACCTGGGAGGTCGGCTTCTGGATCGTCGCGATCCTGGCCGGCGGTTACACGCTGGGATTTCTCGCCCTCTACGACGGCTCACACGGTAGTGGCGAATTCTCACTGCCGGACCTCTCGAGACTTCGGGCCAATCGGGCCTACGTACTGCTCGTCGCTTCCGGCCTGTTCGTCGGCGCATCGATCTTTTCGATGCTTGGCTACACCGTCCTCTACGTGCAAGACGTCACGAATGCGAGCGTCGCCGCCGGCGGCATCGTGCTGGCGGTGACGCAGGTGACGGGGAGTGTCAGCCGTATCGGAGCCGGGAATCTCGCGGACCGGCTGGGCGGTGCGAGCGGCGCAGCCACCGTCGCGGTTGGTCAGATGGCCCTTGGGGCCGTGCTCTTTGCCGTAATCGCCAGCGGTGATTGGCCGCTTCCAGTGGTCGTCTTGCTCTTTGCCGGTCTCGGCCTCTCGATCCACGGCTCGACTGGCGTCTACTACTCGTGTCTCTCGGAACTCGTCGACGCCGACGACATCGGCGGTGCGACGGCCGGTGGCCAGACCGCGATCAACATCGGCGGAATCGTCGCGCCACCGCTGTTTGGGCTGTTAATCGAGACGTCTGGCTACGGTATCGGCTGGGCGCTGCTTGCCGGCACGACGCTGGCGGCGACGGTACTGCTCGTAGCGGTTCGACGGCGGACGTGACGTCTGTTCACTCGTCGCCATCGACGGCCCCTCCATTTACGGCACCGCTCGATTTCGGTAGGATGCGACGGCCACGAGCATCGCGGAGGCGGGAATGTCACGTGGTCGCTTCGTTCTCGTCGTGACGAGCACGGTCGCTTTCGGACGTCTCGAGCCGAACACAGCGGCGACTCCTCCGAAATGCGGTTTTGTCAGCGCACCCGTTTTTCAGGAGGTTTTTTATTCGTATGCCTGTAAGTGACAGTCGAAGGCGTCGGCGACGAATGGCTCGCCGCCGGGGACGGGACGCAACCGCTCCCAGCGGATAGCCACGTGACCGTCGCGCTCAGAGATAACTGATGATCCGAACTATCGACAGCGGGGAGTCGATCCCCGTCCTGGCCGGTCGAACAGCATCCGAGGAACACCGCGTGTCCCGTACTCCCGTACCGGAGGGAAGACGGTGGTCGTGACCGGACACGGCGGACCCGAACCAGGCGACGTCGATCGACGGCTGTACGGTGATCTACCGCGTCTCGACGCCGCCACTGCCGCGGCGCGAATCGACGCCGATGCGACGGTGCTCACGAGCGGGTTCGGCAGCGTCGGGTACCCCAAACGCGTTCCGCTGGCGCTCGCCGACTCGGATCGTGCGCTGTCGCTGACGGTCGTCAGCAGCGGCAACGTCGGCGACGAGATCGACGTCGAACTCGTCGAGTCGGGTGCGATCGATCGGCGATACACGTATCAATCGTCTGCCGTCGCTCGAGCGGCGACGAACGGGCGCGAAATCGCGTTCAGCGACCGAAACGCGTCGTCACTCGGCGACGAGGTTCAGTACGGCGGGATGGTCGACCCCGACGTTGCAATCGTCGAAGCGATCGCCGTCGGCGAGGACTGGTTCATCCCGTCGACGTCGATCGGACAGGTTCCGGCGTTCGTCGAGGCTGCCGACGAGCTGCTCGTCGAAGTGAACGACAGACAGCCCCTCGAGCTCCAGACGCTTCACGACGTCTACCGTCCCGAGGCACCGCCGAACCGGAGCCCCATCCCGCTGACGGATCCGGGCGACCGAATCGGGACGTCGTACGTGACCTTCGACCCCGAGAAACTCGTCGGCGTCGTGGAGACCGATCGTGCCGACTCGACGTACTCGTTCCGAGAGCCGACGGACGACGACCTCGCGATCGCGGCCAACCTCGGTGGCTTCCTTACCGAGCAAGTCCGACGCGGCTCGGCGTTCGACGACGCGGTCCACCTCCAGTTCGGCGTCGGCTCGCTCGGAAACGCGTTGATGGGAGAACTGTCATCCCTCGAGTTCGGCGACCGCGACGTCGTGTACTTCGGGGAACTCATCCAGGACGGATTGCTCGATATGCTCGATGCCGGTCGACTCGAGTCTGCGAGTGCGACGTCGCTTGCGCTCACCGACGACGGACAGGAGCGACTCTTCGCGGACGTCGAACGCTACGCACAGGACGTCGTGCTTCGCCCGGCAGACGTCTCGAACCATCCCGGATTGATCGATCGGTTCGGCGTGATCGGGGTCAACAGTGCGATCGAGTTCGACATCTACGGAAACGTCAACTCGACGCACGTCGGCGGAAAGCGAATGATAAACGGCGTCGGCGGCTCCGCCGACTTCAACCGCAACGCCTTGATTACGGTCTGTGCGCTTCCCTCGACGCACGACGGTGGCGAGATATCGCGCGTCGTCCCGATGGCGTTCCACGTCGACCACACTGAACACGACGTCGACGTCTTCGTCACCGAGCAGGGAGTCGCGGACGTCCGCGGCTGTTCGCCGGTCGAACGCGCCGAACTGATAATCGAAGAGTGTGCACACCCCTCGTTCAGGCCGCGTCTCCACGAGTATCTCGACGGCGTTCGTGGGCAGGACAACCACATCCCTCACGACGTCGAACGAGCCGTGGAGTGGGTGTAGTCCCGGCAGAGAAGCAACCGGAACGCGATTTCTCCCCCGCCGAGCGTATCTGAACGTCGATAAAGAGAATCTTCGAATCGACGGCGACTGGCGCTTATCCCCCGAAGAAGAGGGTGAGCCAGTAGAGGTAGCCGCCAGTGAGCACGAGAGCGACGATCGCTTCCATGAGCTGGACGTAGGTCTGTCCGTGGGTGCGCCGGAAGTCCTGTATCACCTGGATTCGGCTCCAGATCGGCATGAGCTGTGGTGGAAGGACCTCTTCGAGTCCGCCGACGTTCTCGGTGTCGACCTGTTCTTCCGGATCTTCGTCGTCTGGTCTCGCACTCATTGGCCCACCCCCCTGGACGCCGGAGTTCGGTCACGTGCCATCATCTTCTCCATGACGAAGACGCCTGCGAACACGATGACACCGGCGAGTTTGACGAATCGGCCCGGATAGATCATCACGACCATCCCGATCGCGGTGAGAACGGTTCGGAGCGCGATACGACGACCTAGCCGCATATTGAAGGGGTAGTTCAGCCCGTAAATCATCGCAATCGCACCCAGGAGGACCAGCGTGCCGGCGATCACGGTCGATAGGCCAATCGACATGGATACGAGTCCCGGGTTGTAGACGAACGCGACTGGCAGGACGAAAAGCGGTGCAGCGATCTTGATCGCAGCGCCACAGACCCGCCAGAAGTTCGCCTCGGCGATCCCGGCTGTCACGACCGCAGCCGTTGCAACCGGCGGTGTGATACCGGCCAGGATCGCGGCGTAGAATACGGTGTAGTGGGCCGTTATCTCGGAAACGGCGAAGTCCGAGATGAGCGTCGGCGCGATGAGGATCGCGACGATGACGTACGCCGCGACGGTCGGCATGCCGACGCCCATCAGGATGCTTACGAGCATCGCGAGGAGGACGGCCGTCAACAGGACGCCACCCGAGAGGTCGATCAGTAGTAGAGCGATCTTGTTCGGCACGCCGGTCACGCTGAAGATGTCGACGACACCGTTGACTGCTGCCAGGATGATCGCGATCGGTGCGAGGATTATCGCACCGCGACGGAATCCACGGATCGTGTTCCAGACCTGCGTGAGGAATTCCGAAGCAGGACTGGTCTCCGGGTCGCCCAGAGCCTGGATCGTAGGGAAGGAGACGCCGGTGAATATCATCGACACGATCGTCCACAGCGCAGACGTCATCACCGTGTACTGGGCGACGCCCAGCAGATAGATCAGGACGAGGAAGGGCACTCCGAAACGGATTCCTTCGACGATCTTCTGTCTGGTCGTCAGTTCGTCGTCGAAGAATTCGTCGAACTCCATCTCGTGGCTTCTCATGTCGCCGATCGCGACGTAGTGGACGGCGATACCGATCGAGGCGACGAGGATCGCCGCCGGAACGATACCCGCGATGACGATGTTGAGGTAGGAGACGCCCAGGTACGACGCCATGACGAACGCCGACGCACCCATGACGGGCGGCAGCACCTGTCCGGACGTCGACGCGACTGCTTCGATGGCGGCCGCTCGATGGGGCGCCATCCCGCTGTCTTTCATCGTCGGGATCGTAAACGAGCCCGTCATGGCGGCGTTCGCGGTGTAGGAGCCGTTGATCGACCCGATGACGGTCGACGAGAGCACCGCCGTCTGAGCCACGCCGGACCTGATGTAGTTCGCCGATTCGATCGCGACGCGGAGGATCAGGTCGAACGCGCCGTAGGCGAACAGCAGGCCGGCGTACAGGAGAAACGGCGCGATCAACGCGGCAGTCAGTTGCGTGAGACTCCCGTAGAAGCCGTACAGGTCGGTGACCAGTGTCTGCAGGAGCGTCAACTCCGTCATCCCACCGTGGTTCAGGATCCCCGGGGCCACGTTGCCGTACATCCCGTAGAGGATGACACCGCCGACGAGTCCGAGAAACAGGTTCCCGAACTCGCGCCACGTGAGATACAGTATCGAGAGGATGATCAGCCGCGCCAGCATGTACTCGTGCTCGAACGCGTACCCCTGCTGGTGGACGTAGACGCGCTCGAAGTTCAGGCCGAAATATACCGACGCCGTTATCAGCACGACCGAGGCCGGTAACAGGACGGCGGCGTCGAGTCGATCGCCTTCCTCGAGTGCCTGTCGCGACTGGTCGATGGCGTACACGGTGAGGATCGCACCGATGAAGATCACACCGTATCTGACTCGAGACATCCCCTGGGTATACGCCCAGTAGAGGACGATCGCCCAGAACACGAGCGAACTGAGTACGACGCTGATGTCGAGTACGCGGGGGACCAACTTGTCCTTGGATTTTGTTTCTGAATTCATTGTATTCTGTAATGTATAATATTGGGGAGTGTCCCCTCTTTTCGTCTAGGTCGAGTGAATTATTCGGTGGTGGGCAGGCTGTCGTCCCAGGCGTCTTTCTCCTTGTAGTACTCGACCGCGCCGGGATGGAAGGGGAACTCGTCGCCTTCGAGGGCCGCCCCGAGCATGTCTTCCGTCGACTCGAAGTCGTTGAACTGATCATCGGCCTCGTTGACGGCGTCGTTGTGTTCGTCGACGACGCGACACAGTTCGTAGACTGCCTCGTTGCTGGCGTCCGGGTGGAAGACGTAGTTGACCTGCAGATCCCAGGTGAACACTTCGTCGGTTCCGATGTCCTGTTCGAGACCCCAGTCATCGTAGGCCCTTCGCGAGGTACCAGCACCGGCGTACGACTCGGCGGATTCCACCAGCGCGTCGGTTTCCTCGACGTAGTGGACGTCGACGCGGGCGTCGTACTCGGTCACGAAGCCAGTGTAACTGACCCCCGGGGTACCGTAAGCGATCGCGGCGTCGATACGCCCCTCTTCCATGGCACCTGGGGCGTCAGCGACACCCATGTCCATGATGTTCATCTCGTCGTATACGTCCGCCGTCGGGTCCTGACTCCAGACGTCGAGCGTCGTCGCCCGCGTCGAGTATCCCGGTTCGGCCGGGTAGACGTTCGCACCCGCGAGGTCGTCGAACGTTTCGATACCCGTTCCGTCGCGGGCGACGACGTAAATGCTGTACGGGAACGCGTAGAATCCCTGGTAGGGGATCATATCGACTTTTCGATCAGCGAAGCTTCCGCGGTCGTCGACCGCCTTCGTCATCGAGTTGTTGTCGACGATTCCCGCGTTGAACTGATCCTGATCGAGTCGGTAGAGCGTGCCGATGTATCCCGGACTCTCGACCGTCGAGTAGTCGAGTTCGTCGCTGTTCTGACTCACTGCCCGTTCGACGGCGAGACCGACGTCTTGCGTGCCGCCTGCGGACGTGCCGACTCGAAGTTGCATGTCGTCGCCACCGCCATCACCGCCATCACCGCCACTCATGCAGCCGGCCAGACCAATTGCGCTCGCAGCTACTGTCCCCTGAAGGAACTGTCGTCGATTCACAGTGTCATCTGCCATGTACACTCACGGCATCACATGTCGTGTTTAATAATGTTTTTATTCGTTTCCAACAGAATTCCGTGACACGTTTCTATCGAACGATACGTGGTGAAGTCTTTCCCGGATACGTCGCCTGGTTTCGCTGATCGAGAGTAGTGGCGAATCCCGGAGAAACGGTTATCACGAAGTCCGTCGCGCACCACTGCATCGTAACGATGGCCGTGACTGGTTACCGACGCAACCGCACGACGGCTCGCGGTTGCGGCGGTACAGACTCACAGCTATCGTTATCAGTCGTCGAGTCGCAGTCGTCCGTTCGGTACCGCCCGACCACCGACCGAGACCACGTCCACGGCTCGACCACCGCCTCGAGCGACCAGCGCTGGGACGCGATCGTCCGACGGCTACTCGAAGCCGCTCGTTCCCTCGAGTCGATGTTCCTCGGCGACCGTCTCGTCCAGTTCGACCCCGAGACCGGGCGCTTCCGGCACCTCGATGTAGCCGTCTTCGATGAGTGGGTCGTCGCGGACGAGTAGTTCGTCCCACCAGTCGACCTCGAGGGCGTGGTACTCGAGGACGTCGAAGTTCGGGATCGCGGCACCGAGATGCACGCACGCCATCGTCCCGATCGGACTGCAGACGTTGTGGGGCGAGATCGGCATGTAGTTCTCTTCGGCACGATCTGCGATCCGCATCGTCTCACCGAGGCCGCCGACGGTGGTCGGATCCGGCGTCACGATGTCGACACCGTGCTCGTAGATCAGCTCGGACAGTTCGTGGACCCGGAAGCGGTTTTCACCGGTCGCGACCGGGGTCTTCGTCGCCTTCGTGACCTCGATCTGTGCGTCCATGTTCTCCGGCGGAATTAGATCCTCGAGCCACATGAGGTCGTACTCCTCGAGTTTGTAGGCGAGGCGTTTGGCGCTCTCGACCGAGTAATCCCAGTGGCAGTCGAACGCGAGGTCGACGTCGTAGCCGATCTCCTCGCGGACCGCCTCGACGATCTCGCGTTTGTACTCGACGGCCCCGTTGCTCAGGCGGCCGTTGAACGGATCCGGGTCGTTGTCCATCTCGAGGTCGAGATCGAATTTGAGCGCGGTAAACCCCATGTCGACGACGCGCCGTGCTTCGTTCGCGTAGGCGTCCGGAGAGTACGCGTCGGCGTCGGCGTACTCGGTGTAGCCGTCCTCGACGGCGTAGGCTTCGCCCGCGTGACAGTCACAGTAGATTCGGACCTCGTCGCGGAACTTCCCGCCGAGGAGCTGGTAGACCGGGACGTCGAGGATCTTTCCGGCGACGTCCCACAGTGCGATTTCGATGCCCGAAGCGGCGGTGATGACCTTCCCGGTCGTTCCGCCGTGACCGGACATCTCCTGGATGATCCGCCTGTAGAGGCGCTGGACGTCGAGCGGGTTCTCGCCGATCAGGAACCGCTTCGTGTACTCGACGAGTTCGGGAACGCCGCCGCCGCGGTAGGATTCGCCGATCCCCGTGACGCCGGCGTCGGTCTCGATCTTGATCAGGTTCCACTCGAAGTTGCCCTCGACGACGCACGTCTGGACGTCGGTTATCTCCACGTCGCGATCCGCGTTCCGGTTCGATATCTGGTTCGAGAAGTCTTTCATGATGAATCTGGTCGTTAGCTCGTCTGGTACGATTGGTACGTCCGCTCGAAGCGCTCGAGTGCGTCGGCGTCCAGCCGGACGCCGTGGCCCGGTTCGTCCGGGAGCGGAATCGCCCCGGTATCGTCGGGCCGGAGTGGCGTTTCGACGACGTCGTCGAACACCTTCACGTCCATGTCGCGGTAGAAGTACTCCACCCAGAGTCCGTTCTCGATCGCGCCGAGAAGCGACGCGTGAAGGTTCCAGTTGTAGTGTGGCGCGATCTGTACGTCGTTTGCCGCCGCGTAGTGGGCGATCTTGAGCCACTCGGTAATTCCGCCGCAGACGGTCGCGTCGGGCTGTAAGACGTCTGCCGCACCGTCGTCGTACAGTCGTTCGAAAGCGTAGCGCGGGCCCTCGAGTTCACCCGTCGCGACGGGATACGGGATGGCGTCGTTGACAGCCGTCATCGCGCCGACGCTGTCGATCATGACGGGCTCTTCGATGAAGTACGGGTCGTACGGTTCGAACGCGCGACAGGCACGGATCGCTTCCGTCCCGCTCGACCAGGCACCGTTCGCGTCGAGCAGCAACGTTCGATCGGAACCGATCTCGTCGCGGACGGCGGCGACGCGGTCGGCTTCCTCGGAGATCGACCGCCGGCCGACCTTCATCTTGACGACGTCGTGGCCCTCGTCGAGGTACCGACGCATCTCGTCACGGAGTCCCTCGTGGCCCTTCTCGTCCCGGTAGTAGCCGCCGCTGGCGTACGCGGGGACCGCGTCGGCGTGCCCGCCGAGAAGTTTGTACAGCGGCTGGTCGGCGGCTTTCGCCTTGACGTCCCAGAGAGCGATGTCGACCGTCGAGATCGCACGGAGGACCACGCCAGCCCGGCCGATCTGGACCGTCCCGTCGAACATCTCGCGCCACAGTCGCTCCGTGTCTCGCGGATCTTCACCGACGACGATCGGCTCGAGCAGTGACTCTACCGCGTCGGCAATGAGACCTGCGCCTTCGTATCCGAGCGAGTACCCCACCCCCTCGTGTCCGCTCGTGGTCCGAACGTACGTGATCGCGTGATCCCTGTACGTGAGCGTCCGATTCGAGAAGGATACCGGTTCCGCCAGTGGTATTGCCACTGGAAACGACTCGACGTGGTCGATCTCCATCACCCAGAGAACGACAAGGGAGGGTGAAAGTCACTCACGTACCGGCAATTCTCACAGGGAGACATATAAGCTGGGCGGCTGAATACGAGGTATGGAGTTTCCCGACCCGGACGAGATAGCGCATCTCATCGATCCGCAGCCGTATCCCTCGTTCGCACGCGTCAGCTACGATCCGCCCACCGAGACGCTCCCCGAGCTGCTACCGGCGGTCCGATCGGAACTCGATCGGCTTCCGTTCGACGACCTCGAGCCCGACGCCACGGTCGCAGTCGGCGTCGGCAGCAGGGGGATTCACCGCCTCGACGACGTCGTCGCCGAAACGATCACGTCCCTCGAGGAACGCGGGTTCGACCCCGTCGTCGTTCCGGCCATGGGCAGCCACGGCGGTGCAACCCCCGAGGGTCAACGCGAGATTCTCGCCGCCCTGGACATCACCGAGGACCGCATCGACGCGCCGATCGACGCTCGCATGGACGTCGAAAAGCTCGACGAAGTCGACGTCGGCGGAACGACGACCCCGGTCTACTTCTCTGCCGCCGCGCTCGAGGCCGACGCGGTCCTCGTGATCAACCGCGTCAAGCCGCACACGAACTTCACCGGCCGAATCGAGAGCGGGCTCTGCAAGATGCTCACCGTGGGCCTCGGCAAGCAACGCGGTGCCCAGGCGTTCCACTCGACGGCGATCGAGCAGGGGTACGTCCCGACGATCGAATCGCTCGTCGCGGCCATCAGGGACGCCGCCCCGGTGCTCGGCGGACTGGCGCTCGTGGAGAACTTCCACGAAGAGACCGGCCACCTCGAGGCGATCCCGGCCTCGTCGCTCGAGGAACGCGAGCCCGACCTGCTGGAACGAGCACGGGACGAAATGGCGACGCTCCCGGCTGACGACATCGATCTGCTCGTCGTCGACGAACTCGGAAAGGAGATTTCCGGTGCGGGGATGGACACGAACGTGATCGGCAGGTACCGCGTTCTCAACGCGCCCGATCCGGAGGACCCCTCGATCAAACTCATCTACGCCCGTGGACTCACGGCAGAGACCAGCGGCAACGGGAACGGGATCGGCCTGGCCGATATCACTCGTCGGGCTGCCGTCGAGCAACTCGACCTGCAGAAGACCTACGCGAACGCCCTGACGAGCGGCTCGCTCGCCAAAGCGAAGCTTCCGCCCGTGGCGCCGAACGACGAACTGGCGCTTCGGACCGCGCTGAACGCCCTCGGTGGCTACGATCCGGAGACGGCCAGAGTCGCCTGGATCGAGAACACGACCGACCTCGCCGAGTTCTACGTCTCGGAAGCGCTGCTCGAGGAGATCGCGGACGACGTCACCGTTCGGAGCCGGGCGCAACTCACGTTCGACGACGGCACGGCCGAGTTCGAGCGAGTCTAGCTCACTCGACGACGTGATCGTTCGAACTGTCCGGTGACGAGTAGGTGATGTTCAGTTCGAGTTCGTTCGCGGCCGCGAGCAGGCGGGCCGGGAGTTCGTCTTCGAGCCGGTCGCCGGTCAGCCGGTTGGACGGCCCCGCGACGGCGAGTGCCCCGAGGACCGAATCGTCACGTTTGACGGGAACTGCGACTCCGTTGATGCCGTCGACGTGTTCCTCCCGGTTGAAGGCGACGCCGCGCTCGTGGACTCGCTCGAGTTCGTCGTACAGTTTCTCGCGGTCGGTGATCGTGTTCTCGGTGAGCGACGGCAGCTCCCACCGGTCGAAGATCTCGTCGACGCGCTCGCGCGGATAGTGCGCGAGGATCGACTTGCCCGCCGACGACGAGTGGAGGTGGATCTGCCGACCGACGCCGAACCCGGCGCGGACGGCCTTGCTGCCGGTCGCCATGTGGAGGTAGATGCCGAGTCCGTGGTCTTCGACGACGAACTGGCACCGCTCCTGGGTCTCCTCGGAGAGGGTCTGGACGTACTGCCTCGCCATTTCGTACGCCGGTTCCCTCGTTCGTGCTGCTCGACCCAACCGCACGAATCGGAGCCCGAGCTGGTACTGCGCTCCCACCCGCGACACGTATCGGAGATCACAGAGCGTGTTGAGGTGGCGGTGTGCGGTGCTCTCGGCGAGATCGAGTTCGTCGGCGATCTCGGAGAGCCGTGCGGGACCGTTCTCCTGGAGTTCGTGGACGATCTCGAAGGTCGTCTTCGTGCTCCCGATCCGATTTCCGCCCCCAGCGTCGCGTTCTGTCATAGCGGGACGGAATCGCTCGTGGATTAAAAATTACGCTATATGGAATTCGACTGCTCGAGGTGTCGACCTCGCGCTGACTCGGCCGAAGCAGGTACACTGGTGGGAACACTGGCGTTCGGTGGACGAACGGAATTCCGGGTCGCGGAAGGGAAGTTGCGATCGATCAGTTCGAGAATCGATGGAATTACGCGGCTATGATCGTAAAGCAACATATCGATTCGTGGTAACTACTACCGCGTTTGTGGAAAGATAACGCCCGAATTGTGCGGTTACGGCCACCGATGGGTTGGACCGGGGCTCGTCCAAACCAGATGCCGGTCGATTCCTCGATGCGGAACCCTGACTGATGATCGTGAACGTTTCAGAGTAACAAAGAGACGAGTTGCCTTACCGCAACGCGAAGCTTTTTGCTCCTCTCGTCGGGGATTACGGACGGGATGAATCTCCAGATTACCGGTAACGCAGCGCTGGTCACGGCGTCCTCGAGCGGTCTCGGAAAGGCGTCGGCGAAGGCGCTCGCCCGCGAAGGTGCGAACGTCGTCATCAACGGCCGCGACGAGGACCGACTCGAGGCGGCGAAAGCAGAGATCGAAGACGTCGCCGACGGCACCGTCGTCGCCCAACCGGGCGACCTCACCGACGAGGACGACGTCGAGAGCCTGGTCGAGACGACCGTCGACGAGTTCGGCGGAATCGACCACCTCGTGACGAGCGCCGGCGGACCGCCGTCGGGGCCGTTCCTCGAGACGGACGACGAGGACTGGTACCAGGCGTACGACCTGCTCGTGATGAGCGTCGTGCGACTCGCGCGCGAAGCCGAGCCGTACCTCCGCGAGGGCGAGGGGACGATCGTGAACATCACGTCGCGAAGCGTCAAGGAAGCCATCGACAGCCTCGTGTTGTCGAACTCGGTTCGCATGAGCGTCATCGGACTCGAGAAGACGCTCTCGAAGGAGTTCGCCCCCGAGGTGCGGGCCAACGCCGTCCTCCCTGGCCCCCACGAGACGGAACGCATCGAAAGCCTCGTCGAGCAGGCTATCGACCGCGGCGACTACGACTCGTACGAAGAGGGTCTCGACGACTGGGCGAACAACCCCCTCGATCGAATCGGCGACCCGATGGAACTCGGGAACACCGTCGCCTTCCTCTCGTCGCCGGTCTCGGGGTACATCAACGGCGAGAGCATCCTGATCGACGGCGGCTCCACGGGAGCGAACCTATGAAGCCGGTCGACTTCGACGGCGCGGAGACGTACGAACCGGACGAGGGCTGGCGGCGCGTCTCGCTGGCCGGCAGCGACCAGTTCTCCTTCGAGTGGTTCGAGAAACCACCGGGCCACAGTTCCCCGATGCACGATCACGAGAACGAGCAGGTCTGTCTCTGTCTCAGAGGCGAACTCACGGTCGCGACCGAGGACGACGAGGTGGTGCTAGGCCAGTACGACTCCGTCTTGCTCGAGTCCGCAGAGCCCCACCGCGTCGAGAACACGGGCGACGAACTGGCTGTCGGCCTGGACGTCTTCGCACCCGGTCGATCGTTCGACTTCTGGACCGAGAGAGACGAATGAAGTACCTCGCACGAACGACCGACGGCCGGCCGCTGCTCGGCGACGACGACGGGTTCGTTCCGCTCTCGGCCGCCGTCCCGGCGGCCTCGAGCGTTCTGGACGCGCTCTCGCACGCCGCGAGCGGAACGCTCCCCGACGTCGACGACGTTCCAGCCGACCGGATCGATCGCCGGCACGTTCGGTTCGGACCGCCACTCGAGCGCTTCGGCAAACTGTGGGGGATCGGGCTGAACTACGCCGAACACGCCGGCGATCTGGACGAGCAGCGCCCGGACGAGCCAGCGAGCTTCCTGAAACCGTCGAGCGCCCTCACCGGTCCGGGTGGGCCGATCACGCTCCCGCCGACCGATCAGACCGACGGCGTCACGGCCGAGGCCGAACTCGCCGTGCTGATCGGACGGGCATGTCGCGACGTCGACGAGGACGCAGTCGACGACGTGATCGCGGGCTATCTCCCCGTCATCGACATGACCGCGGAGGACATCCTCCAGCGCAATCCGCGGTTCCTGACGCGGGCCAAGAGCTTCGACTCGTTTCTCGTCGTCGGACCGACGATCGCCGTCCCCGACGAGCCACCGGCCCTCGAGGACGTCACGGTCCGGACGGTCGTCAACGGGACGGTCGCGGCCGAAAACGAGGTCCGCAACATGCTGTTTCCCCCTCGAGAGATCGTCTCGTTTCACTCCCGCGTAATGACGTTACAGCCCGGCGACCTCTTCAGTACGGGGACGCCCGGTGCGGAACCGATCGAGCCCGGTGATCGAGTTCGTGCGACCGTCGAGACGATCGGTGCCGTCGACGCGCCGGTCGTTCGCTAGTCACGCGATCGACGCCCTCGGTCGCCGCTCGTCTGTCACTCGAGGTGCCGACCGACGAAACGGTGTCCCGTCTCGCCGAGACACCCATCGTGAGTGCTGCGAACTGCTCTGGCTCGAGACGGGTCCGTACGAGTCCCCGGTCGCGTCCTGCCGCAGGTGTTCGCACCACACAGGGATCGCGGCAGGGAGAGTGCGTCACGGCGGGCGACGTCGACTGGTCACTCCGACTGTGGAACGACGGCCGACGGCACGTTCCCGAAATCGAAAGATGGGGTGTAGGGTTTCCCGAATTTCAGCATCGAAAAACACGAGATCTCCGATTAGAAGTGGTGACTCGCTTTTGGCCTGGACAGGTAATCTACTGCGTCACCGACTGCTGGTGAACTCGTCGAGAGCGTCGACGAATCGATCGCTCAGCGGTACTCGACGCTATCTCCCGTACGCTTCGACCAGGTTCAGTTCTGGAGCGGACGACGGAAGCGTGACGCACTCGAGGTCGGCACGGGTCGCCAGGTCCGTGACGGCCGATGCCTGGAGGTGCGGTCTACCATCGAACACGAGTCCAAATTGTGTTTGAATTCATACTATGATGTCAAGTTGAGGTGTTCGGTACGCGACTCCCCCTGTGCGGAGTTCGTCGGCTGCTCGAGACGCGCTACTCTGGAACCCACCTCCCGTCGCTTCTGTCGCGGTCGTCACCGGACTCCGCTTGCTCGTCGCTAGCTGCTTCGGTGGCTGTGTGGCGAGGTTTTTGATAGCGCAACCCCGCTTCTTTGAGTAACCGCCGACAGCTCGGGATCGAATAGTGGACGTCGTACGTGTCCTCGAGATACTGCTGGACGAGCGCTGGTGTCCACGCCGGTGCGTCGATCCCCGCGTCTCGCGGTGGTTCGTGGACGGTTCGCTCGAACTCCCGTTGTTGTTTCTCTGAAAGTTTTCGCTTTCTCCCGGGTCGATGAGCATCAGTGACCGCCTGCTCGAGCGGTTCGTCGGTGTCGAGTCGCTTGAGCCAGCTGTAGATCGTCCGTCGCTGGACGTCGTGCCACTCGGCGAGTTCGGTCTGCGTCACGCCGTTTTTGTACGCAATCGCCGCTAGAAGCCGTTGTGCTGGCTTCTTTCCCTCTACGTTGTCGAGGGCCTCTTGCAGTTCCTCGACAGAGATTTCGTCGAGATGATCCACTAACTACGGCTACAGAGTACGAGCAAATAATTCTAACGGCTACCGTCGCCAACGGATCCACGAGCCGGTCGACGTTTTACCGGCACAGATAGAACATAAACGATAACGGCTCTGTTGAAATCCTATTCGGTAGACATCCCGTCCGATGAAAACGCTGTTAGGTAGGTGTGCGTGTTGGTCGATCGATTGTTCCAGTGGAAGGGGGGCCCCGACAAGACACTTACGTGAGTAGAGGGAGAATCGGGATATGGGACGCCCTCCATCAATCAAATACACTACGTCGACGATACTCACGGCGATACTCACAATCGTTGGTGTCTGGCTACCGTGGGTTCAGAAGCGTCCAGTTGGATATACCAACGGTCGACCGTACTATACTTCCGAGTGGGTTCTGGGATTGGAAGCCGGCTTCCAAGGAACAGACCCCTTCGCCGTTCTGCTTGCTGTTCTCGTCATCGTCGCAGTTATCGCCGGACGGAAGTTAAATCGTCCTCCAGATGGCGTTCTTGTCGTAGTCGGAGCCGTGCTGGTCTGGTGGTCTGGGACGACACTACAGCACTACTGGCAAGTTGACCGATACGCAATCGAGCCGGGCCTCTATCTCTGTATCTTGAGCGGAGTTCTCCTCGTCCTCCTCGGTGTTGGCGCTGGTTTCCAACGCTACCTGATTACATCGTTTAGCAATGGTGCTATCAGTCGCTAGAGGATCGTTTTATATACAGACTCCAACAGGCGGTCCTGGTCTGGCACTACTATCTGCTGGAGTAATCCTGAACCTTCTCGGGTTAGTGATAGATTCGTCTTAAAATGGAGATGTCCACACCCACCGTGAACGGCGAGATTCCGAAACCGCTCTCGAGTGCAGCGCGAAACAGACCGGAGCAGGCCGACCGACGCCAAGCGCGGGCTCGAAACGCCACGAAACTCTGACCGGTTCACTCGAGGCCGTCGAACTGCTCGTCGAGGTACTTCGTCGTGTGTTCGTTCTCCCGGAACTGTTCGTCCGCGAGCACCGCGAGGTGGAACGGAATCGTCGTCGAGACGCCGTCGATCTCCGCCTCCTCGAGGACGCGACGGCCCCGTGCGAGTACTTCCTCGCGGTCCTGGCCGGAGACGGCGTATTTGCCGATCAGCGAGTCGTAGTACGGGCTGATCCGGTCGCCCTGGTCGACGCCGTCGTCGACGCGGACGCCCATCCCGGTCGGCGGCCGGTACGTCTCGAGCGTCCCCGGCGTCGGCGCGAAGTCGTTTCGCGGATCCTCGGCGTTGATCCGAAACTCCATCGCCGCACCGCGCGGTTCGACGTCCGCCTGGGCAAAGGTGAGTTCCTCGCCCGCCGCAACGCGGAGCTGTTGCTTGACGACGTCGATGCCCGTCACGGCCTCCGTGATCGTGTGTTCGACCTGGATCCTGGCGTTGACCTCGAGGAAGTAGAAGTCGTCTGTGTCCGCCTCGTAGAGGAACTCGACGGTCCCCGCGTTGACGTAGCCGGCCTCGGAGACGCCCTGTCGGGCGGCCGCACAGAGTTCCTCGCGCGTCTGCTCGTCCAGCGACGGCGACGGCGTCTCTTCGATGAGCTTCTGCTGGCGACGCTGGACCGAGCAGTCCCGCTCGTAGAGGTGTCTGGCGTTCCCGTGAGCGTCGACGAGGACCTGCACCTCGACGTGACGGGGGTTCTCGAGGAACTTCTCGACGTAGACCGCCGGGTTGCCGAAGTAGGCCTCACCCTCCCGGCGCGCCTCCTCGAGTGCCGCCTCGATCTCGCTCTCGTCTTCGACGACCTTCAGCCCGCGTCCACCGCCGCCGCCGTCGGCTTTGATCGCGACGGGATAGCCGTGTTCGTCGGCGAACGCCCGGACCTCCTCGGGCGAGTCGACGGTGCCGGGCGTCCCGGGGACGACCGGGACGCCCGCGTCCTGCATGATGGCTCGAGACTCCGTCTTCTCACCGAATTCGGCCATCACGTCCGCCGGTGGGCCGATCCAGGTGATCCCTTCTGCCTCCTCGACGCGGCGGGCGAACGACTCGTTCTCGGCCAGAAAGCCGTACCCGGGGTGGATCGCGTCGGCACCCGTCTCGCGGGCAGCCTCGAGGATGGCCTCCTGCTCGAGGTAACTCTTTCTGGCGACCGACGGGCCGACGTGGGCGGCGACGTCGGCGTGACGGACGTGTTTCGCCGACTCGTCGGCGTCGCTGTAGATCGCGACCGTCTCGATTCCCAGCTCCTGGGCTGCCTGTATCACCCGAACCGCGATCTCTCCGCGGTTGGCGACGAGTACCGTATCGAACATCGTACAGACAATGGGCGTGCAGGACTTATATGGGTTAGCTGGCTCCGTTGAACTTCTCGTCGATTGACACAAACGGCGTGCTGAATTCAGCAGCGAAGTGATTACAGGATCATATAACCGGTAACCGATCCGGATTTCTTCACAGTCACTCCGTCTGTTCGTTCTTTTCGACTTCCGTGACGATTACATCCCAATCGGGATGCTCGATCCCATTACGACACTCAAATCCGCCTTCCACATCGATTCCCGTCTCGTAGGCCCTGAGAAGGAGTGCCTGTAGCTCTTCGTTCAATTCCTCTTTCGACGTAAGCGATGGCTCCCCAGAAGTCATCTTTCCGTATCTTTCTCGTGTGTCTCCGCTGTTGGGTTTCGCTCTGGTGCGATAGCGACCACGCCGTAGCTATACACGGCTATCGTGTGATCCTCGTGCGTGAACGTAACGTGCGTATCTCCGCTTGTTCGATTGCGGACGCGGACGAGTGTATCCAACGCCTCTGGGTCGATAGTAGAATAAAGCGGATCCAGTTCAGCTGGATCTGCATCCATCACTTCCGCTAACGTTGCGACGACAGCCATGTTTGCTGGTGTCTTCTCCTGGTCGAACTGGGTACGAACAGTCGCAGTCCCATGATTATACTCGACCGCTTCTACTTCGACCCCAGCAACCTTCGCGCCCATATGTATCCCAGTTTAGGGCCCAAATCGGTTTAACAGAGGTACTGATTATACAGAGGGTTTAAACGTATCTGCCAGAGCGATCACGACGAAGTGATAAGCGTCGCTCTAATGAGGCGTCGATGGCCGCGCCGAAGTCGAGAAGAGAGCGACTGCTGGGTGATACCGAGCTCGTCTGCGATTTCTTCGAGCGACGCCTTACGCGGAGAGTCGAAGTAGCCACGTTCGTAGGCCAAGACTAGCGCCTCACGCTGAGGCTCGGTTAACTCATAGCCCTCTCCCTGAATTGGAAGCATTGCGTGAACAGCGGTGATCGTTATCGGGATCTCGTTTTCCTGGCAGTATTCTCGAAACTCCGCGATTGCTTCCTGATTTTCGCCGCGCACCTCAAATCGCCACTCGTCTTTCGTTCCGAATCCAGAGAGCACGACAACGTTGGCCTTGGCTAGGGAACTCAGAACGCCGAAGTACTCTTGTTTCCACTCTGCGCGCATCAGGTACTCGTCTTCGACGTTATCGACCAGTTGGATGTCCGTTACGCCAGCGTGTGGTTCGAATTCGGCTTCGATGTCCCCAGTCCCCGCGCCACGCACCCAGAAGTATGGGATGATCAGCGTCTCGTGTGGAATCAGTCGCTCCAACTCGACCCTCACTCCCGGTAAGTTTTCGAAGACACTGCCCAGTGGGAATTCCTCTGCCGGACTCGTAAACTCCATAACGGTCGCCATACAGAAGCCTTCGTCTGGAAAGCGAATAATCAACAGGGGTGGTGTACCATGGCTCCGAAAGCGGAATGGTGCATTTACTCTCTGATAGTGTCTAGGGAAATGTTTTACCTATAGAGACACTGGTATTGGTAATGGATCGGCTCGACGACATCACGCTCGAAGAACTCTATGATCTAAAGGACCAGATCGACAAAGGGAAGCCGCGAGAACGTGTTCTCGCGGCGATTGGGCGTAAGCAGGGCGATCAACTGGAGACACTAGCTGATCGCCACGGTGTTGTCGAGAAAACGATTCGCAACTGGCTCGATCGGTTCGAGGAAGAACCGATCGAGCAGGCACCGTACGACGCTCCTCGACCAGGAGGTCCAGCAAAAATCGAGGGCGAAGACCGTGAGCAACTGTTCGAACAACTGCAACAGCCGCCGACCGAACTCGGCTACGACCAGCAAGCGTGGTCAGCGAAACTGTTGCTTCATCACGCCAAAGAGGAATACGGCGTCGAATACCACGAAACCTACGCGTACGACTTGCTGAAAGAGGCCGGGCTGTCCTTGCGGACAGCACGGCCTCAACATCATGAAGCCGACCCTGAAGAGAAAGCCGAGTTCCAAGAAACAGTCGAAAAAAACGACCCGAACTAACCGACAAAACCGTCGTTGTTGTCGATCAGTTCACCAAACACGTCGGAACTGTCCAACGACGTGGCTTCTACCCGATTGGCTCAAATCCGACAATAGAGGTTGCAACGTCGTGGGATTCAGTGACCGTGCTGGGCGCTGTCACCGACGACGGTGACAGCTTCTTCTGCTGGACAGAAGAGAATCTCACACGGAACCATGGGATTCGGCTGTTAGAGGCGTTAACCGAGCGGTTCGGTGAGGAGTTAGTGGTGTTTCTGGATCGAGCGGGCTACTTCTATGCGAGGGATCTCTGGGAGCACGTGAGTGGTGAGCGCGAGACCGAAACTGTCGGAGACAGTTCGGTCTCGTGCGTGCGCGGAGACGATCTCGAAGTCTGGTACTTCCCGTCAAAACTCCCCGAATTGAACGCCGTCGAAGGGTGTTGGGACCAGCTGCAAGAGTGGTTCAAGTATCGACTCGTCCCTGATCTCTCGTCGCTGAAAGACTACATCTCACGAGGTGTAAAAACAATCAGCGAACCCAGCATTTGGCCGTATCTTACCGGTAAAGATTCGAACTAATCACTATGAGACGTTTCTTGTGTGTCGATCTCCAAGCGGAACGATTGAGACACTGGTGGACTCACTCGAGCACTTCTACGGACTGGTGAGTGTCTCACTGATGAGGCGTCGATGGCCGCGCCGAAGTCGAGAAGAGAGCGACTGCTGGGTGATACCGAGCTCGTCTGCGATTTCTTCGAGCGAGGACTCGCGTGGAGTATCGAAGTAGCCACGTTTGTAAGCCAAGACCAGTGCCTCTCGCTGAGTTTCGGTCAACTCGTAGCTATCTCCTCGGATCGGAAGTAACGCGTGGACCGTAGCGATATCGATCGAAATATTCTGTTCTTGGTGGTAGGTTCGAAACTCAGCGATCGCTTCCTGCGTGTCCCCTCGTACTTCGAAGCGCCATCCGTCGTCTGTTCCGACCCCTGAGAGAACGGTTAGGTTCGTCTCTGACAGAGCAGTCAACAACCCATTGTATTCCCGCACCCACTCTGCCCGCATGAGATACTCGTCTTCGACGCTATCGACCAGTCGGATATCCGTCACTCCCGCGTGTGGTTCGAACGCAGCTTCGATCTCCCCCGTTTTCGCCCCTCGTACCCAGAAGTACGGGATCGTCAGCGTCTCGTGTGGAATCAGTCGCTCCAACTCGACCGTCACTCCCGGTAAATTCTCGAAGATACTTCCCAGCGGAAACTCCTCTGCTGGGACTGTAAATTCCATCTCAGTTGCCATGCGAGACCGTTCATACCGGGAACGGATAACTGGGCATGGTACACCATGGTTACAAAAGTAAGAAAATACGGCAAGTGAGCAGTGTAGTGTCTTCTGCAATCGAGAAGACGTGTAAAATACCGGATGAACATGGTACACCATGTCTTCCTCTTTTGTACGGCCCTGAGCAATCTAGTCTCATAAGCGAGTATGAGTGTGATAACGGAGATTCGAATACTACCCGACGACTTCGAACTCGGGCGTATTCTCAGTCTAGACGAGGCGTCAGCCATCGAACTCGAAACGCTTGTCCCGAGTGGTGATACTACCGTACCGCTCTTTTGGGTCTACGAACCGGTCGGAGACGAGTTTCTCGATACCGTCCAGCACTATCCGACCGTCAACAGTGTAACGGAGATGGATGTGTTCGGAGATCGAACCTTGTTCAGACTTGATTGGGATGCGAGCCAGGATCGTCTCCTTCAATGCATCTTGAACCACGAGGGGCAGATATTGAGTGCGACGGGAACCTCGGACAGGTGGGATTTCGAGATACGATTCCCTCACCGCAAGGCCTTATCTCAGTGTCAATCCTGTTGTGAGGATACGCACATATCTCCGGAAATCATTCGGGTGTACAATCCTACGGATCCAGGTGCTGGCCCGTGGTACGGCTTGAGCGAGCCACAACGAGAAGCGCTCATGCTTGCCGTTCGGATGGGATACTACGACATTCCTCGGGGCTGTACAACAGCGGAACTCGCAGATGAACTGGGGATTTCAGATCAAGCAGTGACGGAGCGGCTGCGTCGTGCTATCGGTGCGTTCGTCAGGCATACACTGCTCACCCCCGAGCCAGAGGCGTGAGTCAACCGACTGGCACCATTGTACACCATGGAATAGAACCAGGCAGTTGGGGTTCCGCCATATGTGTATGGATGAGAATCGAGAGTGGGGGACGCGTGATCTACAGAAGATCGATCTTTCCAGTCCTGCGGAACGAGAGAAATCGATTCCCCCTGACAGGCTTCTGTCGGCAGTAGCGAACGAATACCGACGCGCTATTCTCGAGTCTCTAAACAGTGCAGTTGGGGAGACACTGGACTACGATACGCTCGTAGATCGCGTCGCAGACAGGGTTCGAGACGAAGATGGAGGGCAAGTCTCTGACGAACATCGACAACGCGTCCGGATCGCGCTTCACCACACTCATCTCCCAAAACTGGAAGATATCCGGATAATCGACTACGAGGCTGAAACGGGTCATGTCCGGTTTGTTGGTGGTGAACCGGTACGAGAACTCCTGACGCTGGTCAAGTCGTACGACACCTACGAGTAGACGAATACCGTCCCGTCTTCGTTCTACACGGTTCGAGGCAAAGTACCACGGGTCAGGTGATCCGTGAGTGAAAGCCGACAAATCATTCAAGGAAATCGAGACGTACCTCGAGCACAAGGACGAGGATTAGGGCCGGATGTTCCCGTACATCCACGAACTGTATCCGATGTGGGTCAACTACCTCGAGATCAAGTGGTTCGAGACGCTCTGTGTCTCGTCACTGAGCGAAGACGCAGGTGTCGCGAGGTCTGCGAACGCGTTGTGTTCGCCCGATCACGGAAGATCGGAAATCTTCCGAACGATCCCGAGGCTTGTCAGTGACCTCCCGCTCTACCCGAGTAACTCGGTAGGTCGGAATGTCTGTCGTCCGAACCGGTGGTGTGACACGATGAAATATTCCGAAGAAACGCTTCACGAGTGTCTAAAAGACGGTCTAGAGGGGCTCCAACGGAAAGAACGACTCTGGCAAGACGGTGGCGTTCCCATTGACGGGATAACCAATATCACCCGGGCTACGGCGAAAGAGTACGAACGGGTAGCAACATGTGCTGCGTTGCTTAATGCAACACAGCAGTCTTGGCTGTGGTTTGGGAAAGCAGCTCAGTTCTATTTCGAGCAGATTTGTGCAGGTCGTCTTCGGCGTGACATTCGTGGGCGGATCGTCTGGGAGGGAGAGCCCCGAAAATTCTACCATGCATTGAACACCGCCGTACTGAGCCGGCAGGAGGAACTCATTACGGAGATTGCAACTGCAGCCATCGAGATAGACGAATCCTATCTGGAGGAGTTCGCTGCAGACTATCCAGATAGTCCGCCTCAATATTACGATATGAAAGTACACGCTGCGCTGACACTTGGCGATGACCAGGTGACGGTGTATCTCGATGAGTTGCGTGCCGCGATCGACGAGCATGCAGACGTGAGCCAGTACTGGAAGACGATTCCCCAATATTATCAGGCGATCGTCGACGACTCAGCGCCAGCTGCTGAAGCGGCCATCGCGGACCTCTATAGTTTCTTTGCAGATCAAGAGCCAGATCCTGAAGATCCACGAGAGTCTGTCCTCCACGACGTCTGTGCGTACATCGTACTTGCACGTCATCGGGGCGTAGATGTGGACGTGCCCCTCGAGTCAGACCGCCTTCCGGCGGCACTTCTCAGGGACGACGCTCCAGAGGACGACGTCGAATTGGACGTTGAACCAGGTGAGATACGGGTCAATAGCACGGTCGGCCTGTTTGAGCTCGAATATGATGACGATGGAACACCGGTGATCGCCGGCCGAATATACCACCCAGGTGGCGAGCCAGTGAGCGCCGACGACGTTCCCGAGCGAGAGGCAGGTCAGGTGCTCTCCGACGACTGGATCAAGGCTGCCCTCGAGGAGGCTAACTGGCGCGACCACTACGACGATGAGTTGGTTGCCGACGCGACGGCAGCCTTCGAAAATGGGGAGCTGATCCGGAAATTGGTCGTCGCCCAAGATCGAGTTGATCAGTACACGTTCGACGAATCGATGAGTAAACTGCCGGTCGACGATATCGAACTCCTGAAAGGGGCTGGTCGGCGGAGTTGAATCGGTATCCTCCTCGTGTGACCACCCCCTCGCAAACGGCGGAGAGGATGTCACCGACGATCTCCCGGTGGATATATCGGGCTTCGACAACCCGGATATGACCGTAAGAATCGTCGATGCCGATGGCAACGTCGTTGCTGGCGGTGAGTTCGCTCTCAGAGAACTCTACGAAGAGGTCAACTGCCTCGGGGTCAAGTGGTTCGAGACGCCTCCGGCGTCTCGTCATCACGGAAGATCGAAGATCTTCCGAACGACCCCGAGGCTTGCCAGTGGACTCCCGTTCTCCCCGAGTAACTCGGCAGGTGTGTAATCACCGTTCACGTTCAGCGTCCCTGACTTGAGGGCCAGTTGACTGGTGGCCCATCCACCGCGAGACTTCTGCCCGCGATGGATATACCCGCAATACCGCACAGCGATGTTCTTCGCCGCGTTTTGACATCCACCCACGATTGATACTGCCGGACGTAAGTCGTGAAAGATTCTCGCCGTCCCGGGGTGGCGAGAATCTTCACACAGTTACGTCCGATAGTATGAAGTCCTGTCTCTTACCCATACGTCGGAGTCCCGCGAAAGTGGCGTTTCGGAAGCTCTCGAGGCGGGCGAGCACGAGCTGAGACCCACAGGAAGAGAGACGAGATCGACGCTCGGTACGGAGCGTAGTACTCGAGTCGACTGCGTTCGGATCCACAATTACGGATTTCACCTGGCGAAAGGCGCTGAACACTGGTATCTCGATCGCCACTCTCCGGTGGATCGCTCGCAGACTGGTAGCGCAACTTGTGGGTAAGAGACAGGATTGAAGTCGTGGGTGGATGTCAACTCCTCTGTACCGCTTTGAGATTTCCGCCTTCTCCTGCCACCGCTGATGGATTTCAGCTTTCGACTCCGGGTCGCGGTCGGCGTCATTGCCGTTCTACGTTGCCACATCGTATCATACTCTACTCATCGTCTCGCCAGGAGCCCCAGACCTCCCGGTACTTCCCGAGTTCTCGGTATTCCTTCTTCCGCTCGAACGCATCGATGGCGTAGAGTACCTCGTTGTCCTTGTCCCAATCAATCAGCACCCGGAAGTCGCCAACACGAAGCTTGTAGCCCGGGTGGTTCTTCAGCCGGTCGAGAAAGTGATCTGGGAAACCACCGATGTCCTCTAGCTTGCTGATGATCCGCTCTGCGTCTCCCGTTTCGAACTGCTCCAGAGTTTCGACCAACGTCTCTGTCAGGACGACTCGGTGGGCCACCGTTCAGCCCTCACTCCTCGCTGTCGTCCTCGATGCCGAGTCGGTCCTTCGCTTCCGACATCGACATCGTACGTCCCGCTGCCACGTCCGCGTAGCCCTCGGAGACGCCCTCCTGAGCCCCAGGTGTCAGAACCGGTTCCGTGGTGTCACGCAGCACCTCACGGATGAACTCCGACCGGTTAGTGTACTCCAGTTCTTCGGCCAACTCGTCGATTTCTTCGAGGAGTCGCTTCGGGACTTTCACATTGAGCTTCACCATGTCCCCATTGTCGTCCGCGTCCGTGCTCATGCTCCGTGGTACGCTGGTGGTACTCAAAGAACTGTCGCTCAATGGGCCATCAACCGTAAATCGCCGTACTGCGTCGGGTCCTCGTGTCTTTCCGTCGTTATGAGACCCTCCAATTGGCTCGTCAACACCGATTTCTCGAGGGTGCAGTCACGATCAATCCAGCGTGGCGCCTCGAGCGGCGTGATTACCACCGCCTAGTGATTCACCAGCCTCCTCGAGATCCCCGACGACGTCGACCTCACGCTCGTCGCCGGCTTTGGCTATCCTACAGAGAACGCAGGAGAGAGCCCACGACTGTAGTCCTGTCTCTTACCCATCCGTCGGAGTCTCGCGAAAGCGGCGTTTCAGAGACTCTCGAGGCGGGCGAGAACGAACCGAGACCTACAGGAAGAGAGACGAGATCGACGCTCGGTCACGGAGCGTGGTACTCGAGTCGACTGCGTTTGGATCCACAATCACGGATTTTGCCCGACGAAAGGCGCTGAATACTGGTATCTCGATCGCCACTCTCCTGTGGATCGCTCGCAGACTGGTAGCGCACCTTGTGGGTAAGAGACAGGACTACAGTCGTGGGCTTTCTCCTGTATTTCTGTAATCCTCGAACGCGTGCCTTCCTCGTTGACGGGCGTGACGAACTCGGCGGTCACGCGCTTGTCTATCGTGGCGAGCGAGCAGGGCGAGGGAATTCACCTCAAAAATAAACAGAATCCAGACGTTCAACCTATCGACGATCTCCCGGTGGATATATCGGGCTTCGACAACCCCGATATGACCGTAAGAATCGTCGATACCGATGGCAACGTCATTGACGGCGGTGAATTCGCTCTCAGAGAACTCTACGAAGAGGCGAACAATGCCAACTAAAGACTACGACTATATCACGTACGATGACCGTCTCTTCCGGCTGCGGTTCGAGACGCCGCTCGACGACCTGAACTCCGAACAGCAGTTTGAACGTGGCTTACAGACGGTCACCGAGACGATCGACGCCTTCGAGCCCCTGCTCTACCCAACAGCCGTCGAGTACGTCGTTTCCAGTGCTGACGGAGACGACTCTCACGAGAAGAAACTCCACGATAACACGGGTATTTCGGCTGTCGAGATTATCGACTCGATTCGACAGACTGCAGAGTCTACTTCTGCCCCACGTCTTGCCCGGCTCGAATTCACGGGTAGCGTGCGAATCACGCTATCAGATGGTATCCATTATTTTGGGCGAAATGGTGATCTCTCCGACGCTGAAAAACGGGTAACACCATCGAGTGACGTTTCTATCCCCCTCGAGATCACTATTCAGCAACACGACGTTATGAGACCGTCTCAGACCGAGATAGTTCGTATCGAAGGGCATTCGGACCACTGGCTCGATGGCGACGAGGAGAAGTTCTACCTCTCCGAAGCCACACCACTGGCAAAGATCGACCAGTCGCGACTCGCGGCGGCGCTTTCGACCCTCTACGATGCCGTCGACCCTGTCGAGATCGTCTTCGATACGTTCGAGAACACGGAGGGATGGCATACGCCGAGACAGACCGTCCCCGCGTATCAGTCACTGCAGATCCGACACGCCGTCGAATGGGTGTTCGACAACTTCGAACGACGGCAACCTGACGAGACCTCACTCGAGTTCGAATACACCGGTGACGAAGTTCATCCGCTGGTAACCCACACACAGGGGAGTTCCCCCGACGAGAAGGTACACCTCTTCCTTCGGAAAGCGATCCCCGAGGACCGACTCGGGGACGGTGCGACCGCCACAGTTCGCTATCCCAGCAGTACTGCTACCTTCAGTAGAGATCCCAGCGGAAAGTGGATTCTCGACGACGAATCGAACCTGTAGCAGCACCGCTCGATAGCCGTTACGAGACGCCTGCGGCGTCTCGAAGCACTTGACCCCGAGTGGTCCGATGTCAGCTCCGCGCCGGCGCACTCTGGGAACTCGACGACGGTGCGTTCCTCCATCGGACGATCGACGCTCGAGGCAACCCTATCGGCGATCTCCCGGATGGGGTCAGCCCTGCAGACGAACCGTACCCGCCGCTAATTCGGCTCGACGTGCCACCGGCGTTCGTCCGCCTCGAATCGCCGACAGACGAGAACATCGTGACGAAAGTCATGACGATGGACGTCGACGGCATCGAACGGCTCATCGAGCAGCGGATACTGTGAGCCCACACGACGACGCAGCAGTGGAGTATGGCGTGGACTCCCGTTCTGGCCGACTCGGTGGAAAAGACGGACTCCGGTCGCGCTCGCCATCCAGCTGTCTCCCTGCCCATGCGCTATAATAGCACAGACCGAATGAGTTGGGGCATGGACGTCTTCGAGGCGATCGAGACGCGGCTCGAAATCAAGGAGTTCGACGACCGACGGATCGACGAGACGGTGAAGCGAAACGTACTGGAGGCCGGGCGACTCGCGCCGAGCGGGAGAAACCTCCAACACTGGCAGTTCGTTCTCGTGGACGACCCGGAGGACGTCGGTCGGTTGGGGGAGTTGAGCCCGACGGGCGGCTGGGTCGCAGACGCGGACTTCGCGGTCGTCGTCTGTACCGATCCCCAGTACGACTTCAACGAACTCGACGCCGGCCGGGCGGTCACGCACATGCAACTCGCAGCCTGGGAAGACGGCGTCGGTTCGCGCATCTACACGGTCGACCGATCCGCCGTGAAGGAGTTTCTCGAGATCCCCGACGACGTCGACCTCACGCTCGTCGCCGGCTTTGGCTATCCTACACACGACGTCGAGGGGGTCAAAGATCGCAGACCGCTCGAGGAGGTCGCCTCGCGTGGCCGATACGGACGCCCGCTCGAGTAGGGCGGAATCCCCCCTCGATAGCGAACACTCCCCGCGGGACCGATCCGAGTGCATGCGAGGACGGAGACGTCCTGACAGTCTTCCCGCGCTGAAAGTCGAGGATTGCCAAACGAGGGATAATAAGTCCCGGCGTGGACGGTGATGGTGAATGGTCATTCAGTCATTATGAAGCCGTGGAGACAGCAGGCCGTAGAGACAGACGTCGGAGACGACCTGCTCGAGTGGAGTCGGACGTCCGGCCCGTTATTGATCGGAATCGTCGTTTCGCTGCTGTTGTTTCTGTTTGCAGTCCAGTTGCTAGGGACGTCGACGGAGTCTGCAGCGGGCTCGCTCGAGCGACTCTTCAGGCGATACGTCGCCGGGGGTGGATCCGCCCTGGGGGTGAGCTGGATCGCGACGTACGTGCTCACCAACGGGTCTGTGGTGGCCGCACTCTCCGTGTCGCTATTCAAGGCGGGAATCGTCACGGCCCAGCAGCTGTTTCTGATGATCGCGGGGTCGCGTCTCGGGGCGGCCGCGATCGTCCTCCTGATCGGGGGCCTCGATTACTTCCAGAAACGGCGCTACTCGATCGGCGAGGCCACCGAGCTGGGCGTACTGACGTTCCTGTTGACCCACACGGTCTACCTGCCGGCAACCATTTTCGGGTATCTCCTGTTACCGTCACTCCAGACGCTACTCGAGGGTGTGACCGGCCGGTTCGAGCTCGCCACGCATCCGTTGGCGGTCTTCGAACCGATTACGCAGGCCATCGTCGACGCCACAGGCGTGGGCCTGGGGCTGGCCGTCGCCATTCTCGTGTTGTTCACCAGTCTCACCCTCTTCGACTGGGTCCTCGAGCGGGTCGACACCGAGTGGCTTCGCCAGCACTTCTTCCGCCGGTTCCAGCACAAGTGGACCTCCCTCGGACTGGGGATCCTCATCACCGGTCTCACGACCAGCGTCGCGTTCTCCCTGGGCGTGATCGTACCGCTCTATAACCGCGAGTACGTCAAACGGCGGGAGATCGTTCCCTACGTTCTCGGGGCGAACATCGGGACGCTCTTCGATACGGTCGTCATCGCCGTGCTCCTGGATACTCCCGAGGGAGCGACGATCACGCTGTCACTGCTTGCAATTGGGACAGTCATAACGGTCGGCATACTGTGGGCGTTTTCACCGTACGTTCGATCGATCGAAACGATCCACCGCCAACTCACTAACGATCGCCGGTATCTCGCCGCCTTTTTCCTCTCACTGGTCGTCGTTCCGACGGTAATCGTCTTCCTGCCAGTCGTCCTGTGACCGGCACCGCGGTCCTATTTAAGCCGGTGTGCCGAAGTGACGGTATGGCTTCGATCGACAGGGTTCTCGTGGCGTTCGATGGCACACCTCTCTCGACGAAGGCACTCGAACACGCGCTCGACGTCTACCCGGACGCGTCGATTTCGGTCCTCCACGTCATCGACTACGTCGAAGAGAGCTACGGTGCGAAAGCGCTGGTCGGTGACGAGACGCTGCAGGAGCGGGCCCACGACCGGTCGGCGGAACTGCTCGCCGAGGCCGAGGAGATCGCCGCCGAACACGACCTCGAGGTGTCGACGGCGACGGAGGTCGGCAAATCCGCAGACAATATCGTCGAGTACGCCGATACACACGACAGCGACATGATCGTGATCGGGAGTCACGGACGATCGGGCGTCCCTCGAATACTCCTGGGTTCGGTCGCCGAGACCGTGATCCGGCGTGCGTCGGTGCCCGTCACCGTCGTCAGGTAGCCCGACTCGAGACCGACGCGTCGGATCTCGGACTGATCGAACGACTCGATTCGACCGCGATTTTCGGTACTCGTCGGAATTTGCTTTTGGAAGCCGGTCTGGCTGTCGTTCACTCGTTCTCGCGATCTTGCAACCGTTGACGGCGCCGCTGGAACTCGTCCTCGTCGATCTCGCCGCGTGCGTACTGGCGTCGAAGGGTCGTCATCGCCGAATCGGTACTCTCCGACCGAGTATCTCCGCGCGGTGGCGCGCCCAGTAGAGCACTCCACCGATCACGCCGAGAACTCCGAGTGCGCCACCGACGAATTGGAGGCCACCTCCCCAGCCTCTGTTCCGTCCGTTCATCATTCCTGGTCCTCTCCCAGGCCCCATCATTCCACCACCGGTATTCCCGTCGCTGTTGGAGCCTCCACCGACGCCGGCGGTCCCCTGGTCGACGATCGTCTCGCTTTCGGGTACGTTCCCGTACGGGATCGGGCTCTCTTCGGCCGGACCACCGGGGCTATCGACGACGATTCGACCAACCATCCCGACCGACTCGTGTGGGATACAGTAGTAGTCGTACGTGCCTGGCGTCTCGAACGTCTGCTCGAAGCTCCCTTCCGAGATAGTGCCGCTATCGAAGGCAGTAGCGTCCGATGGGATGCGATCTGGATAAGCCGTCGCGGAGTGCGACCCGGCTTCAATCTCGAAGCGAACGGTGGCACCAGGCTCGACGTACAGGCCGATCGGATCGAAGTAGTTGTTGCCCATCTTGACGACGGGTGTCTCCTGTGCGGTCGCTGACTGTGTGAGTCCCGTGCTCGCGACCGTACTCGCTCCGAGCGCTCGCAGGAACTGTCGTCTACTGTGGTCTGTCATGGATCTGTGTCGGTATCCTTCGTTATTCGCGTACGATGTCGACGAGACGCTGGGTGAGGCCAGACGGCCGCTGGGTCGCGTTCTCGATGGCCGTCTCCATGTCGTCCCGGTCGACGATCCCGATGAATTCGGCGATCCGTTCGCCGTTCGCGTAAACGAGCGTCGTGGGCGTCTTCCGGACGTTATACTCCGCGGCCGTTTCCAGATCGGTCTGAATGTCGACCTCCCGGAACTCGACGTCCGGATACTCGTCCTCGAGGCCGTCGTTTTTCTCCCGCTGTGTTGCGCACGCCCCGCACGTCTCTTGGGTGAAGAAGATGACTTCGATCACGTTCTCCGCTACGGTCTTGCTTTTTAACCCCATTTCCCTTCACAATCCTGCCCTATGACTGCCCTAAATTTTCGATTCCAAGGTAGGCGTCAAGAGAAGGGTGCTCGAGCCGTGGCGGAACTCATCCGGTTCGCTCGAGCTGGTCTCGCCGGCCACAAGCGTCGGTGTAGACGGGCTGACAGTCGGGCAGCCCCAGAATCGGGGGCGAGGATGCGTCCCTGCCCCGACACGCATCCGTCCGAGCCCACCGATAAGGAAAATCCGCCGTGTGGCGGTGCCCCCCAGGCGGGACCAGCCCACAATCGGAGTAGTCGAGAGCGGGAATGGGGTGATTCTCGCCTCGACGAGGCGAGGTTCGTGCCGCTCAGTGGTGCTCGTGGTTCTGGGAGGAGTGGACTCCTGAAACCTGCGGATGCGCGTGCGAGAACGCGGTCGGGTTCCTCTTGAACGACCGCTTGCACTGGTTCGAACAGAAGTAGTACGTCTCGCCGCCGTGGGTGGCGCTCGGACCGCTCTCGTCGGTCCGCATCCCACAGACCGGATCGCGGTACTGACCGGGCGCACCGAGTCCGCGTTGGTAGACGTAGAGGAGGAATCCCGAGAGGGCGAACGCGATCAGGTTGAGGTAGAACCGGTAGTCTCGTTCGAAATACGTTTGTTCGGTGGCAGTCTGTCCGCCGGCGAGGTTCGGGACGATGTCGAGGACGGAGAACAACTGCTCCATGAGAAAGCCAGTGAAGGCCATCGTCACGAAGAAGACGCCGAGGATGTACAGCATCACGGTCCAGCCGTAGTACTTCCGGTAGACGTTCAGGACCGGGATCGTGATGAGATCTGCGTAGACGAACGCGATGACGCCCGCAAAGCCCACCCCGCCACCCCACAACGCGACGGCGAACGGGACGTTACCGATACTCCCCACGAAGCTGATAATCGCGATCGCCACGCCCATAATCGCGTTCTCCGCGCTCACGAGCAGTCCGTCACCCTGGAGGAAGAGCGTGTTCCACACGCGCTGTGGGACGAACACGATGACGAAACCCGAGATGAGAAAGCCGGCGACGACGTCTTTCCAGATCATCGACCACTCTTTGCGATACTGGTTTCCGAGCTTGTACCAGCCGCCCCACGACAGGAGTTCGTCCCGCCAGCTGCCGCTCCCCGAGACCGCTTGCTCGTAGGTCTCGAGACAGCCCGCAGAACAGAACTTCAGCGTTTCACCGCCGTCGGTCACCAGCGAGTACTCGTCTTTGCCTTCCATCCCACAGGTCGGGTCTTCGGTGATGCCCTGGTCGCGATCGCGCTGGTTCAGTTCCTCCCGGACCTCGTCGAAGAGAGTCTCCGGGAGCGTCAGATGGACGATGAGCGCCATCACGGCGATGAGGACAATCCCACCGAACAGTTCGGCGACCAGAAACTCCCAGCCGAGCAGGATCAGGATCATCAGCCCCAGTTCGACGATCAGGTTCGTCGAGGCGAACATGAACGCGAGGACGTTCACGACGTGTGCGCCCTTCTTGAATAGCCCCTTCCCGATCGCGACAGCGCCAAAGCTACACCCGCTGCTGGCGGCGCCGAACAGCGTCGCTTTCGCGAGCCCACTGACGTCTCCCTCCCCGAGGACCCGTGCCATCCGCTCTTTGGAGACGTAGACCTGGACGAGACTCGTAATGACGAGACCCATGATAATCGCCCAGGCAGCGGTCCAGAGAAAGCCGACTCCAATCCGCATCGACTCGAGAATTCCGTCGACGAGCGCGGCTTCCATAGTTAGACTATCGCAGCCTCCTTTTTGCCCGTTTCCCTTAATAAATCGAAGAATAGGGGACTAAATCCTGTACTATCGAAGGTTCCTCACCACTTTTGTCGATATTCATGTTTCAATTCGATATTTGTTCTGTTAGATCCCCCGAGAACAAGCAGTCACGTCTCCTCAGTTCGTCTCAACGCTCACGCTGGATGGCCGTGCGACTGTCCGTTCGAAACCAGACAGACAACTAGCTCGTGGAATACGTCGCTGTGACGATCTTTGATATCCTCCCAAAGAGCGGGCTTTCTCCGTGGACTACCACGATCGGTGCCCCAGGGCCGTTTTTCAGCGAGTGAACACGATTGTGAACGACGGGCGAAGGCGTTACCGCACGGAATGGAGACTACTCCGCGTCAGGCCACCGTTCGATGTACACCGTCTCGTCGGTTTGACGTCCTCCACACGGCTGAAGCCGTGGGATTCCTCCGTGGGCAATCCGGCCAGCAGATTACCCCGGCTGTGAACTTGCGGGTTCGCTGATACTGGTTTGGTCAAGCAGACTCGACTGTTCTCCAAAACTTCTGGGTGTCCAGTCGTGTCCATTCCACTCCCAGTACGCCCCATCGGTGGGTGCGTCCCTGTCGCGTTCAGCAGAGAGGGCAGCGGGCCGCGCCATCGGCCCAACTTCGTCTTGCAGTAGATTCCACGCCCCAGCAATATCACTATGCGCGTCTAACTCGCACTCGTGGCAACGGAACGAATCGCCATCACGCAACACGTCCTCACTCTCGCACTCCGGGCACGTACTACTCGAATCAAACTCGTTCACTCGCTCGACGGTGATGCCGACATCGCCGAGCGTGAGTTCAAGCCTGTCGACGAGTTGGCGATGGGACCAGAACGCGTGTGTCTTCGTGTTCACTGTCGCCGACCAATGGCTGTCCAATACGTCGGTGAGGTCGCCAACGTATACGGTGTCCACGTTCCGTTCTAAGAGCCAGTCCGCCGCGTGTTTCACCGCCGCGTCACGGCTATGGTCACGCTTCTCCCCGCGCTCGTCATACACGCGTTGAATCCGCTTGCTCGTGTACTGGTCGTCGGGAAGCGCGGATTGCAACTCGGAAATCACCTCGGACAGGACCTGGAACTGGTCGAACTCGGGTCGAGCATGATATACGGCGGTCTCGCCAGTGGTGGTGACGATGGCGAGGGTGTTGTTCGCGCCGACGTCGATGGCGGCAGTGTGCGTCGTGTTCTCGCTGTCGAGTGTATGAGTGAATGCATCCAATCGCTGTTCTCGTAGGGTGTCTGGCCGAATGCGAACCGGATGCGTGACACGAAGCGTGTCAGCCGCCTCGTCGTAGACGAGTTCTAACCTGCTATCGTCACCGTTCCACTGTGGATTTCCGCGAACTTCGAGAGTGATTCGTTCTTGATACTCGAAGTCGTATTTGTCTTCGAGGACGTCGCCAACGCCGAATTCGAGGATGCTCTTGTCCTCGTCCCAGTCGAACGCGTACAGGTCGTTGCGGACGAGACCGTGCAACTCGTACCCGTCGTCACGATTGCCCCAGTAGCCGGGTGGAGATGGTTTCTCCGTGACTGTGGAGTCTGCGTCGTCGTGGTATTTGTCGAGGAGGCGGAAGTGGCTCCGCCATGCTTCGCTGTTCTTGCGGGCGACTTGCTGGCATGCTGCCTTGCCGAGAATGGGTGCGTACTCGTCGTACAGGTCCGTGTACTCGGCGTCCCAGACGTCACCGTCTTCTTGGAAGTATTGTTGGCGTCGTCGATAGGTTATCTGGTTCCACAAGGGGGCGTGGGCGGCCAACCACTCGAACAAGCACTGCTTGTACCGTTCGGTAGCGGGGTGAGCAGTGTACTCGTTCGTGCGTTGTGGTCGGTCGCTCATGTGTTAGATGTCGGTTTCTTATGTTGTCAACGTTGGGATTGCAGGCGGGCTAGAGGGTGTCATAGAACTCTTGTCACACCGTGATGATCGTACTTCCCGGATTGTCTCCACGCTCGTAGTTGGTGATAGCGACGACGAGGCGAAGGCACAGGGCAAGAAACACCTGCGCTCGTGCGTGGACGCGGCCTCGGGCGTGCGTTCGCCCGAGGCCGCAGTCCTTCACTGATTCGTTGGTTCGTTCGACTCCAGTACGGCGGTTGTACGTCTCATCCAACGCGGACTGCTTCAGCTGAACGTCCTCGCTGTGTTGTTCGATGCGATCTTCGACCCTGTACTCGATGTCTTTCGGGTCGTCAGTGTTTCGCGCGTTGTACGGAGCGACTGGCACGACCCCTGCGGCCAGCAGGTGGTCGTGCCAGTCGAGCGTGTCGTAGGCGCTGTCACCGACCATCCAGATCGGCTTGGCGACGGCGAGCGCGTCACGCGTGACGCGCATCGCCGTCTCCTCTGGCGCTTGCTTACTCTCGGTGAACTCGGCTGCAATCGGGATCTTTTGCCCGGTCGAGACGATCGTGCAACCGTAGCCGTAGTAGTACTCGTCGTCGGTTGGATCGTAGCACTTCGACGCGTCTTGATCGGCGGGCATCGCCCTCACGTCGGTTGAATCGATACAGTAGGTCAAGTCGAGCAGGCCGCGCCGGGCGGCCTGCTCGACGAGTTGGTCAAAGACTTCGTCAACGACGTGTTCGAGGTCGGTAAGAAAGCGATCGACCGCGTCTCTCGACGGCGGTCGATCGAACCCACAGCTGAGCCAAACGACCGTGTTCCGAAGCTCTCGCTCAACGGGACGAATGCCGTAGATGTCGTGGTAGTAGCAATGGAGGAAGCCACGCATCAGCTCTGGTGGTTCGTGATCTCGTGTTCGCCCCGTCTCCGCCGGGGCGAACACGTCGAACTCTTCGAGAAACTCGAAGGAGAGATGCTCAAACAACGCTAGCGTCTCGGTTTCCGCGACATTGAAGAACGACTCTACCGAAGGATCATCTTGCAGGGTCGCTGAACTCATCCACCTCAGCGTTCACCCTGCTCTTTGGTGTGCTACTCGTTCTATGACACTCTCGGCGGGCTATGGTATCGTGGTTGTCTTCAATAGTGACGGATTCATCCCACGACTAAAGTCCTGTCTCTTACCCATATGTCGGAGTCTCGCGAAAGCGGCGTTTCGGAGGCTCTCGACGCGGGCGAGCACGAGCTGAGACCCACAGGAAGAGAGACGAGATCGACGCTCGGTACGGAGCGTGGTACTCGAGGCGACTGCGTTCGGATCCACAATTACGGATTTCATCCGGCGAAAGGCGCTGAATACTGGTATCTCGATCGCCACTCTCCGATGGATCGCTCGCAGACTGGTAGCGCAACTTGTGGGTAAGATACAGGGCTAAAGTCGTGGGCTTTCTCCTGTATTTCTGTAAAAGCGGATCACGTCCTCGGCCTGGGCGTGGAGGTCGCCGAAGAAAGAGTCCTTCTGGCCGCCAAAGTGGAAGAACGCCATCGGTGCAGCCGTTCCGACGTTGACACCGACGTTGCCGGCCTCGACGTGGAGCCGGAACTCGCGCGCCTCTCGGCCGCGCTCGGTGAACAGGCTCGCGGAGTTTCCGTACCGGCTCGCGTTGATCGTCTCGAGCCGTCGCTCCGGTCGACGGCGAGACGAAACAAAGCACTGTACGGGGATTCTCGACGCCTTCTCGAGAAAGCCCGCCGTGCCGGCGACGGCCACCAGGACGGACGCTCGGAGTGCGCACTCATAACGATGGCTGTGAGTCGTTACCGCTGCAACCGCGAACCATCGTGCGGTTGCGTCGGCACCCAGTCACAGCCATCATCATCAACCGATCAGAGCAACGCGACGATCAGTTGGGAGAGCGACCCGACCACCTGCTCCCACACCGAGAACCCGGTGAACATCGCCAGCACCGTATCTAGTCCGAAGAAGGCGAACAGGGCTGCCCCGAGGTAGTGGGCCTTCCGCACGTTGAAGCGGTGGGAGAACCGGTGGAAAACGTAGGCGTTCGCTAAGCTCACAGGAATGATCGCGAGCATCTCGCCCAGCCAGATCGCCGGTGTCGCGCCGTACTCGACTGCGAGTCCGATAGTGACGAGCTGGGTTTTGTCGCCGAACTCGCCGGCAGCCATCATGGTGAAAATCGTGAGAAACTGCCCTATCGGGCCGCGAATGGTACGGCCGAGGAGTTCGAACTCTGCGTCGATTTCCATCGCTCTCGAACCGACGACACCGCCATCCGTCTCTGCTCCGGCGACCCCCTCGGCGCCAGGAGCAGAACGGACGAGCAACACTGCAAAGAGCAAGAACAGTCCAGCGGTGATCGCGTCGAGAGCGATCCCCGGGAGCGCCTGCTGAATCGCTTTCCCGAACAGGATCTCCAGCGCCGTCCAGCCTGCAAAGGCAGCCCCGGCTGCTCCGACGACCAGCAGTGGCCTGTATCGCGTCGAGAGCCCCGCGATGATGAACTGGACTTTCTCACCCGGGAGAACGGCCAGCTGTGCGACCGCTGCGATGACGACGATCTCGACGAACCCGGTCATCGGTCTCCCTCCGGCGCACCGACGCTTCGCGTTCCAGCCGGGGCGACCGGCGAACGGTCGATTGCCTCTGTTCCCGACTCGAGGCGACGCCGTTTGCATCGGCTGCTACTGCCGAACAGACGAGTTTCCGACAGTGTCACTGCCTCGAGTCGCTCGGCGACGTCGTCCGTAGCGATGGGCCGGCGACCCACCGTCTCGAGCACGGCACTCGTCGTCAGGCAGGCCTCCGGCACGCCGCTCAGTATCATCTCGTGGTTATTTAGACGCGTCTAATCTTTATATTTGTCGGACGCTCACTACTGTTCGACACACACTAGCGTTTGGCAAACGACGTTGTGGTCCAGAAACGACGGTCGATAATGAACTGACTACTCCACGATGTCAGTCGTGGGCGTTCTCCTCGAATCTGTGGTACTACCGGACAAAACGGTTCACGTCGATCACACTCGAGGTGCTGTCATCGGCGTCGACGGCCGTCGAGACGACAAAATTGGCGTCCCACGTCGAGAGAACGTCTGCAGTACCACGTCACGCATCGGAGGGTGGATCGTACGTGTGAGCGTCGTCAACCGACGGTGCTCCGATGGCGAGGACGCGTGTGATCGTATCGGCGTCTTCGGGATTGAATGCTCGCTGTGGGCTACCGGATTCGACAAATAGCGCCTGGTCGGTTTCGACGACGTACTCGTCCTCTGGCGTTTCGACGTGAAGGGTGCCCTCGAGGACGTAGAACACTTCGACCTGTTCGTCGTGGTAGTGGTAGCGTAGACCCGACTGTTCGCCGGGAGAGAGTTCGTAGACACGAAGACCGAGCTTCGAGTCGTGGTGGTCGAACCCGGCGGCGACACTGAGTGATCGGACGTCGGCCGGGCGATCGTCCCACTGGTCGAGATCGTCAGGGTCGACGAGGTGGTATCCCATATTTTATTCTACCAGAGGCAGGTATTAAAATTCTGGCTCGAGCGGGATAGTGCGCGAGCTTCGTACGAGCTGGTCATCACTCAGTTCACTACGTCTTACCCTCTCAAGAGGTGACATCCTCTCCGGCGTGAACGCCGGAGCTTCCCGTACCGCAGGTTGGGATATTTGCTGGTCTACGATGCGACCTGTTCTCTCCTGGTGAACGTCCCGCTCTCGCGGTCGAACAGGTGTACCGATGGCTGTGCCACACAGCCGTTACTCCTATCCTCGCCGTGAGGACTCGGAGTTATACGCGGAGCAGGCGCAATACCATGGCCTTCAGGCCGTGGATACGCGCCGTCACTCAGTGACACATTCCACAGACACCAACAAGGACGGATATTCCACGCTAAACACAGTCTTTAATATAATCTATTTCATAACTGATTATGAACACAGTACGATGCTGGAGACGACCCGCACCTACGTCGCCCGAATCATGAACCACCAGCAGGTTCGTGACGACCTCGACCACTGCGGGTTCGCAGCATCCAAACTGTGGAACGTCGGACGCTACTACATCCAACAACGGTGGAATGACGACGGTGAGATACCTGACGAAGCCGAACTGAAATCGGAGTTGAAAGACCACGAACGCTACAGTGACCTCCAGTCTCAGTCAAGTTCGTTCGAAAGACGAAGTCTTTCGTGATGCCAAAAATCTCCGATTTTTGAGCACAGCGAGTTCTCGAAGAACTTGCTGAAGCGTTCAACGGCTGGTACAACTCCGACGACAGAAACAACCCACCGGGCTACCGGAAACGTGGCGACCGACACCCACGCTCCACCGTAACGTGGAAACAGAAAGGCATCAAACACGACGATAAACACGGTCAACTCCGTCTCTCGAAAGGCTTCACCCTGAAAGAGAGTCGGTCTGACTTCATCCTCGCGGAATACGAAACTCGACCCGACGTACAAGTGGAGAACATCCAGCAGGTGCGTGCCGTCTGGAACGGAGGCGAGTGGGAACTACACCTCGTCTGTAAGAAGGAAATTCCTGTTGAGGAAGCTCCCGGTGACAAGACGGCGGGCATCGACCTCGGGATCAGCAACTACCTCGCCATCGACTACGAGGACGGCCCCTCGGAGTTGTATCCGGGGAATACCCTGAAAGAGGACAAGCACTACTTTACCCGCGAGGAGTACCAGACTGAAGGCGCGAACGGGCCGTCGAAGCGGGCGTTGAAGACTCGGCGGAAACTCTCCCGGCGCAAAGACCACTTCCTCCACACCCTCTCGAAACACATTGTTCAACGGTGTGTCGAAGAGGGCGTGGCGGAGATCGCAGTTGGAAACCTCAGCGACATCCGTGAAGACGGGAACGGCGACTCGCGGAATTGGGGTCAGTCGGGGAACAAGAAGTTGCACGGATGGGAGTTCGACCGCTTCGCCCGCCTGCTCGAATACAAGGCCGAGGAATACGGCATCCTCGTTGACCGCGTCGACGAGGAGAACACGTCGAAGACGTGTTCGTGTTGCGGGCAGATTCGAGATCGAACCGCGTGGAACGTGGCTTGTACGTCTGCGAGTCCTGTGAAACGACGATGAACGCAGACGTGAACGGTGCCGTAAACATCCGACGAAAGATAACTCAGAGTCCCCCGACGGGGGATATGAGTAACGGCTGGTTGGCACAGCCCGGAGTCTTCCTGTTCGACCGCGAGAGCGGACGGTTCACCCCGAGAGAACAGGGAGACTGCAAACCTTAATATCCCAACGCTCGGGATTCCTCCGCCTTCAGGCGGAGGAGGATGTCAACGTAAACTCCGGCGACTCGACTGTGGTCTCGTTCTGCTCGAAGTCGCTAATGCGCGTCTCGCTCGCGAACCCGCCAGTCCACTCGGTCTCGGCACGGAACGTGAACGCTGCGTGCTCGGGCTCTGCAGCGACCGATTCGATGAGCGTCTCGAGTTCGTCGACGTCGAGTCCGTCACATCAGTCATGTTTTGATAGCACAATAGCGCACCGCTTTAAACGTCGATAACCCTTTCGAACTTGTTCACAACATGTCGTGACCTACTAGCTATAGTTAGTAACCTCTTCGATACAGTTCACAACCAATGTTGCGGCTTTTGGTTACCTTTGGTGACACCCACTGGATTGTCGATCTCCAGATTCGATCAGCTAAAGCCGGAAATCGTTGATGGTACGAGCTAATTACGGGCACAACGCGTCCCATGATCAATTCGTCAGGCAACATGTGGACGAGACGTCAGTCGGAAACAACGTCGACATCCGCCGGGGTTACAACTGATCCACCGCCTATTCAATATTGGATGAGATCTACATGACTCTGAAGAACGGGATCGACGTAGAGAAGTTCGAACAGCTCACCGCCGCTGCCGAAGAAGACCCAGCAAACGCCGAATTCCGGTTTTTCGCAGAAACCGAATGGACGGGTGAAACGACGTGTGAAACCACCGTCAGCGACATCGAAAAGGGTGGGACGCTCGTCGAATCGCCCGAGTTCACCATGGAAGGCGCGTTGTTCGGACATCGTGACGCACCGAACGCGCTCGAGCAATTGCTTTCGTCGCTCGGTACCTGTCTCACGATCACCTACGCCGCACACGGCGCGAAGCGGGACGTCGAAATCTCGGAAATCCGCCTCGAGTTCGAGGGTACCGTCGATATGCGCGGACTCCTCGGTCTCGCCGACGACGTACGCCCTGGCTTCGATCAGATCGAGTGCACCGCCCACATCGAGTCGCCCGCATCTACGGACGAACTCGAGGCTCTGCAGGAGGTCGCCCACTCGAGTTCGCCGATCCTGGACAACCTCGAGAACGAAGTCACGGTCAACGTGCAACGCTCGACGGCAGAGTAGCGAACCGTTGCACTCGAGCGCCGCGTAGTGCGTTCAGTCCTCGACTGATCGAGTCCTCGACCGTGTCTTTCGAGAGAAACTGTACTTTCTAGTCAAAGGAGTGACGCGCTTCACCCCACTCCCGGTGGGACGGGGAACTCCCAGTGCTGACCTCTCACACGACTCCGGTCGTGGGGTTCTGCTGGTCACAGACCAGCGTCCGTCACAGACGGGCATCGCCACGTGGGAGTTTCCCGATCGGATGCCGGGTGTGGGCCGAGTCAATCCGGCTCCCGGCCGAGACAGCGGCTGGGTGGGCTTGCCTCGATCTCGGTCTCATCTGAGACGGGATGGTCTCACCTAACGCTTACTCGCTTCGTCCCAGACTACAGCTTCCTCGTTTCATCCCAGGCTACAGCCGTGGGCTTTCGCGCTGCATCTGTTGTAAAAGATCGAGTTCCAGGTCTCGTGAACTAGCTACCGGCGTCGTCGATGGAGTCGATCGACGTCTCTCCGACAGGGCCTGTGGTGCTGCGACCCGTCAGCCTAAATACGAGTGGACCGATAATGTCGCTACGGTGAAGTCCGTTGGTGAAATCATGAGGAGCCGACGAAAACGCCAGGAGAATGATGCCAAATGACCGATGCGAGTCGTTTCGAAATAGCAACGGTGATGATGGCTCTGGCAGTACTCGTCGTTACCCTCCTCGTAGGCGTCGGCGTCCTGCAATTGTACCTCAGCGAAGAAACGGGACCGTTACTTCGCAACCTCGTCGTCGCGGTAATTCTTCTCGTCTTTAGCACTGCACTCTACCGCCAGTGGCGTCGTGAACTCAATTCGGACTCGAAGTGACCGGCGACCGCCGAGTAGAACGTCAGTGCGGACTTCGCCTCGGCCAGTTCGGTTGCGGCATTCTCGAGAGCGAAGAGTTCGCGCACGGCAGCGTCGGCGGGGAGCGGTTCGGCGTCGTCGATTCCTCGAGACGCTCGCACACGTTCTCCCGATGGTGACTGTCGTCCACGCTCGTATTGACCGTTTTTGCGGCTAGCTCGTGTACGTCCGAGCGAACGATGATCGCTCGTTTTCGCTTCGAGGTGACCCGATGACGTACACCGCAACGCTCGTCGATACGTACCGACTCACGCCCCGAGTCAGGGGGTTCCGGATTCGCGTTCCCGACCACGACCTCGACTACGATCCCGGCCAGCACACGACCGTTCAGTTCGAGACCGACGGAAAGGAGGTCGTTCGCCCCTACACGCCGACGACCCTCCCTGAAACCGACGAGTTCGCGCTCGCAATCAAACGATACGACGACGGACTTGCCTCGTCGTACATGCACACCCGTTCGCCGGGCGACGAGTTCACCATCGGAGAGTTCGAGGGGAACCTCACCCTCGAGGATCCGGACCGCGACGTAGCCTTACTCGCGAGTGGTACCGGCCTCACGCCGCTACTCGCGATCCTGAGACACTACCTTCGAGTCGGAGACGGCGACGCACACCTCGTGTTCGGCGAGCGAACCGCAGAGTCGATCATCCATCGGAGCACGCTCGACGAATTGGCGGTGATACACGCAAACTGCAAGGTGACCTACACCCTGTCAGATCCCGACTGGGACTGGCTCGGCCGGATTGGGTACGTCCAGGAGCACCTCGACGAGCTTTTCGACGAGTTCGAAACGCGGGACTTCTACGTCTGCGGCGTTCCGGAGATGGTAGTCGAGACGACCGAGCGGCTTCGCGACCTCGGCACGCCGGAGGAACGGATCCACAGCGAAGGCTGGGAGAACGACGCAGTTTCAGACGGGGACGGAGGCGGCGACGAGTAGTCGGTCGAAAGACGAGGATCGCCGACGTTGTAGCGGACGTCGTACTCGTGCAGCAACTCGCCCCGGCCCGGCGTGTGAACTCGAGGTCGTCTCGCCGAGAGCGCTACTCTCGCCGAACACACTCTGCGGACGAAAGACAGACAGGCAGGATGATAGAGATTGTTAGCGCATACCTCCGACTTTAGGCGGCGGTCGAGCGATAGGCCCAGCCACACGAACCATGCGTATCAGAGGTCTTGATTTCCTTCGTCCTAAATATTCAAGTTTAAATAAGATATAAATACTATTATTACTGGTAGATTCGAAATCAACGGTCACGAAGTCATCGAAGAAGAGGTCAAACCCACTGGGAACGGCGCGCACGTCCTCGTCCCCAAAGACTGGTGCGGCGCAGCCGTCAACATCGTCCGCACTAGCGACCCACCCACCGACGAATAACTCCACCATGGTCGACGAACTCACGGAGACGGTGCAACTCAAGCTCGTCAACCCGAACGCGCACAAACAGCGCAAACTCCGTGAGACAGTCGACGAGTACCAACTCGCCCTCCACGACGCGTTCGACCAAGACTGCGACACCCAAACCAAAACCAACGACGTGGTCGTCGACTACGACCTCTCCGGCTACGCGAAGAACGCCCTCAAACAGTACGTTCCGAACCTACTCGACGAAGACACGTACGACGCAGACGAACTCAGAGAGGGAACCCATCCCGTCCGCTTCACGAACGAGGGACCACGTCTCGACCACAAGCCACAGAACGCCATCGAGTGGTACGTGAAAATCCCACACCACGACGACTACCACCTGTGGCTGTCCGCTCAACCACCAGCGCACAAGCACGACTGGCTCGAAGCATTGTACCACGGCGATGCAGAGATGGGCGAATGTCAACTCATCGAACAGGATGGTGAGTGGTACGTCCACATGTCCGTGACGCGAGGTGTCGAGCAGTCCAGGTCGGCGTCTGCCAGTGAGCCGACGCCGATTGGGGTGGATATCGGGGAGGCTGCCTTGGCCACGGTGTGTCACCGTGACGAGCGCGGCACCCCGACCACACCCACTATCTGGAGCGACGAATCCCGTGAAGTCAGACGCCTGCGGAAAACCTACTTCACGGCCACACGCCGCCTCCAACAGCGTGAGGCAGCCCGCCTCGACGAGGAGTACGGTGACGAACTCTGGGCGCGGATCGACCAGCTCATCGACATCGTGTCGAGCGACGTGGTCGCCCATGCGCAGACCGTCGAGAATCCCGTCGTAGTGTTAGAAGACCTCCAGCACCTCCGCGAGAACATGGACTACGGCAGGTTCATGAACCGCCGATTACACGGCTGGGCGTTCGCCACGCTCCACGCCCAAATCGAGTACAAAGCGACCGAACACGGGATTCCCGTGGCGACCGTCGAACCAGCGTACACGTCGAAGACGTGCCACGCGTGTGGCGAGAAAGGCTATCGCCCGCGACAGGGCACGTTCAAATGTACGAACGAAGAGTGTTGGGTGTCTGAGTATCAGGCGGATATCAACGCTGCGCTCAATATTGCGGATAGATACGACCCCGCTGGAGAGAGCCAGCCCCAAACGCACTCGGATCCGAGTGAGAAGGTGGCTGGCGATGACTCTGGCGGGGATGGGGCCTGTTTGACCGGGCCACAAGACACGCTCGCAGATACTGAGTCTAGCAACCAGAGCGAAACTGGCACTGCGGGGGCGAGGTAGATGACGCGAGCGCGTATGCGTCTTGAAACCGTGAAGGCCTCCCAGCGAGAGGCCGAAATCCCATGGTGGGGTTCCACGACCTTCAGGGCGTGGAGGAGGTCAATCTCTGCCACCCCAACGCTTTTCGGGATTACCGGATTGGTCAGGGTATGGCAGATCAGACGATCGAGTATGCAGACGACATGGAGTATACGACTCTGGGAGAGACGGGACTCGAGGTGTCCAGGTTCTGCCTCGGATGTATGAACTTCGGGAGCAGCGAACCCTGGATGATCGGCGACGAGGCGCAGTCCCGCGAGATCATCGCCCGCGCGCTGGAAATGGGGATCAACTTCTTCGATACCGCCAACGTCTACTCGCACGGCGAGAGCGAGGAGATCGTCGGTCAGGTACTCGAGTCGTACGATCGCGACAACCTCGTGATCGCGACGAAGGTGTTCGGTCGCATGGGCGAGGGGCCGAACAAGAAGGGCCTCTCCAGAAAACACGTCTTCGATCAGTGCCAGGCGAGCCTCGAGCGGCTGAGAACAGACTACGTCGACCTTTACCAGATCCATCGCTGGGACGAGTCGACGCCGATCGAGGAGACGTTGCACGCCCTCGACGACCTGATCGAGGAGGGGAAAGTCCGGTACGTCGGCGCCAGTACGATGTCGGCCTACCAGTTCACCAGGGCGCTGTACACGGCCGACGTCGAGAACGTCGAGCGGTTCGTCTGTATGCAACCGGAGTACAACGCCGTTGATCGTCACGAGGAGGCGAATATCCTCCCAGTCTGTGCCGAGGAGGGGATCGGCGTCATTCCGTGGTCACCGCTGGCCGGCGGCTTCCTAACCGGAAAGTACGACAGGAACGCCGACCCTGAAGGGGACCTCCGCGCCGCCGCCGACGAGTACACGAAACAACGATTCACCGACGAGAACTGGGCCGTCCTGGACGTCGTCGAGGAACTCGCCGAAGCGAAAGAGGCATCACCGGCGCAAGTATCGCTAGCCTGGCTCCTCCACAAGGACGTCGTCGACGCCCCGATCATCGGCCCGCGGTCGATCGAGCACCTCGAAGAGAACGTGGCTGCGATCGGCGTCGAACTCTCCCCCGACGAACTCGAGCGTATCGAGGAACCGATCGACCCTCGGTGGCCCGCGCCCAGGAAGGACTGATACAAGTGATTGGTGCGTGGGCCTGTGGGCCAGCATTAGAACGTGCAAGAGAGACGATGACGACGCTGTATCCCTCCCTACTGCGTCCTCAGAACGCTTCGCGTTCTGATGTGCGAACGAGAGCTGTGCTCTCATTAACGCTACTCGGTCGCTTCGCTCCCTGTCGTTCGAGAGAGCGAAGCTCTCTCGTGATGACGAAAGGCGCTACGCGCCTTTCGAACCACGTTGCTCCTTGAGGACGGAGGCTTAGCGCCTCGGTTCAGCTACTGTCGTAGAGGAGTGCGCCGAGATTCCACAGATGCTTTGGTACTCTATGAGCAGACCAGAGTATGGTGCATTGCCCTGAATGTGGTACCAGCCTGGAAGCAGAATCAGATCTCGAGTTCGTAGAGATGGATTCGACGACCGGATTCATCAAAGCATCCAAACGATACTACATTGCGACCTGCACGGAGTGTGGAGCGACGATCGGGAGCGGCGTCGCGGGTGCAAAAGCTGGTGGCGGTGACGGTGGCGGTGCCGTCTGACAAAACAAGGTATATAAGTAAGTCCTCAAAAACGGGTAGCTATGGTTCACTGCCCTGAATGTGAAGCAACGCTCTCCGAGAAAGACGACGTTGAGTTCGTCGAGATGGATGCCACGACCGGATTCTTCAAAGCTTCAAAGCGATTCTACTTGGTAGCTTGCGGTGAGTGTGGCGTCGCTATCGGAGGCGGTGTTGCTGGAGCGAAGGCCTGAGCTGACCATTGACAACAGATTCCCACTGAGCTCTTCCTTTCCTCTGTATATTACACGATATACAGACGAAAGCCCATGAGTTTACTCCTGTCTCTTACCCACAAGTTCTAACCCCGTAGCTGACGAATTGAGACGGGAAAATGGGACGGGGGTCACGGAGTTGGCAGCCTGATTTAGACGATGACGGAGAGTTGTGTGACATGGATGTATCAGGTTGGATTCGAACAGAGTTTCGCTCAGCTAATCTCGGAGACAAGCGCCTCACCGATCGACTGGTGCAACTTGGGGATGAACTCGGCAGTTCACCTGCCGAGTCCATCCCGACTGCCTGCGAAGACTGGGCCTCCACAAAGGCTACGTACCGATTTTGCGATAATGAGAATGTGGAACCGAACGAGATCCTCTCCGCTCACAAGCAAGCACAACGATCACGAGTGAGTCAGTTAGACGAACTCGTGATCGTCTCCGATACCACTGAACTTGTCTTTCCGAGACATCCATCCAAGGACGGACTCGGCGACATTGGTAACTCTGAGATGGACCTTGAGGGCGTCAAAGTCCACTCAACGATCGGCATTCATCCACAAACACATCGAATGACAGGGGTCCTCGATCAGCAGGCGCTGATCGAGGACCAACAGGCTGACAAAAAGTATGAGACAAACGGGAAATCAGAGCCAATTCCGTTGGAGAGTGAACAGGAGAAGTGGGCTCGTGGTGACAGGCAAGCCAGAAACTGGCTTGCCGACGATGTTCGCCCGTTGTTTGTTCATGATCGAGGAGCAGATGCATTCGCGTTCTATACAGACGTTGTCGAAGAGATAGAGAACGCTGGATTCATCGTTCGAGCCAACCAAAACCGACGGATTTGGACAGAAAACGATGAATCTGGGAAACTCTTTGACTGGAGCAGCGACCTTGCCGAGCAAGGTCGCAAAACGATCGAGATTCAACAGGCAAGTGGGCGAGAAGCCAGGACAGCAGAGCTGTCGATTGCAACGGGAACCTGTGAGTTGCGTGCGCCGCGGAATAATCCTGATCAAGACGGTTCAGTGGCAGTAAATGTCGTACGAGTCGACGAGATCGGTGAAACTGACGACCCGATTCAGTGGGTGTTACTCACCACTGAATCGGTCGAAGAGTTTGACGAGACGCTGACTGTCATCGACTATTATGGTCTTCGCTGGCGAATCGAAGACTGGCACAAAGTGCTGAAGAGTGGCTGTAACATCGAAGACCGGCAACTCCAGACTTGGGAACGAATGGAAGTCTTGCTAAGTCTGTACTCGGTGATTGCCTGGAAGGTCCTGGAGTTACGAGAGCTTGCTCGGGGAGAGACCTCGACTGCACCTGATGTCTTGTTGAGCGAAGCAGAGCGCGCAGTTCTGGAAACAAAATTTCCAGAACTGCAAGACCAGAACGGGAAAGCCTACGCTGTGAGTGTAGCGAAGCTTGGCGGGTATCTGGACCGCGGATCAGATCCTCCTCCAGGATGGGAAACGATGTGGAAAGGCCTCCAGAAGCTACGCATGTGGGCAGAAGGGTACGAACTCGGTGCTGAATGAGCGCCAACGGCGACTCATTCAGCGGACCTCAACGTGAATTCAGACTTCGTTCCAATTTTACAGACTGACCACTCCTCAGAAACGGTGAGCCAGTCCAGATAATGAAAACATCCCGACTAATTCTTTGATTTCAGACGCATCTACTTGATTTTTCTCGCTGGTGCTGAGTTATGGGTAAGAGACAGGAGTTTACTCGTGGGATGAAGCCTACACACAAACACACTCTCCGCAGCCCAACCAGCAGTGTGGTTGGCATGCCACTCGACGACCCTCACTCGTGGTTGGAATCGAGAGTCAGGCCGATGGCGCGGCCCACTGCCCAGTGCGCTGGACGCCGCTGGGATCCACTCCCTCATCGGGCGGGCTACGCCGAGCAGATACCCAAGACCACCACAACCCTCCGTGTGAGGGCTGAAGGCGCGTCAGTGAACCCGCAAGTTCACAGCCGGGGTGGAGCCCGCGTATGCGGGCCGTGATACCCACGGAGGAATCTCACGGCGTTAGCCGTGCGGAGGACGTCAAATGCAGTTTCTCTCAGAGTCGGCCAGATCACAATCCGTCGCATTACAGCGGAGGCAGGGAGAAAGCCCACGGCTTTACAGTAGTTGCTGAAGTGACCAAGCGACGATTGTCGTCGCGGTCGTTGTCTCGATATGGTCGAGACAACCGAAGCAACGCAGGTGACTCGAGCAGCGTCGTCGCTACTATTTCCGGAGATCAACTTCGAGATTGCTGCTAACGGCACCTATCCGAGCGAGGAGTTCCAACAAGTCCTCGCTCGGATTGCCTTCGACAACGAGTTCGCCAACACTGGCGCGAAAGCCTATCAGCTCGCTCGTGGCGACGATATTTCCATTGACGCAACCGCTCGAAATCCGCTCGCACGGGCACTCCTCTACCATTTGCGTGGGCTTGATGCGGACGCGGTCGACGATCAGTTCGACCGCGTCCGCGACGCAATCCTCGACGAAGCGGCTCGCAACCGTGTGTTTACGCGCCCAGTTGACATTGCAATCGACGTTCACGACTGGCTCTATTACGGGGACGAAGAGACTCCTCACGTCTGCACAACGAATCCAGCGCAGGGTACCGATCGCGCGTACAAGTTCGCTACCGTCTGTATTGTCGATCCGAGCGTCCGATTCACGCTCGGATCGGTAGCGGTGGAGGGGAGCGATACCGACGAGTTGGCGGAGGCGATCCGCCAACTCGTCTCAGACGCCCGCGAGTACGTCGACATCAACCGGCTCTACCTCGATCGTGGCTTCTATCGTGTTCACCTCGCATTGACGCTCGAAAATCTCGACGTTGAGTTCCTAATGCGTGCGCCGCAAACACGAAAGGTACAGCAGTTCATCGATGAGCACGACAGCGACACGTTCATCGCAGAGTACGAGATGGCTCGATCGAATCCGCCGACGGGCCGGACGACAGTCCGGCTCGTCGTCGTTCCGCACCGAACACGAGACGACGATCACTTCTGTCTGGTCACCAACTGCGATCTCGACGTCGGCACTGACGTCGAAATCGCTCGGCCTCTGGCCGAAGCGTATCGCCGTCGCTGGGGCATCGAGACGTCCTATCGAAAGATCACGGAGTTTCTCCCGAGAACGTCGTCACCGACGTTCTCGGTACGGCTGTTCTACTTCCTGTTCGCCGTTGCACTGTACAATCTGTGGGTGTTGACGAATCTGCTCGTAACTCCACATCGGGCGGTCGGGGCTGAGCCAGTCGTCCCAACCGCCCTGTTTCGCGCGTTTCTCGGGCAAATACCGTACGGATAACGGTTGTCTCGGCGACTGACTCGGGCTTCTCAGCCCGAGTCAGTACGCCGTTCAGTACTGGCAAGACTGGAAAAACAACGGCTGACGAAAAGCTTCGGCAGCTGTTCCACTCTCTGGACAGCACTGAGCACGATTTCACGAAGTCGGAGTTGAGTCTGAGACTTCAATCCTTGCGGCTTTCCTGATCGAATCAGCAACTACTGTTTAGCCGTGGGAGGATGTCAGCACAGCAAATATTACGATGGTTTGTGATTAGTGTCGAACAAATGGAGATCTCCATACGCGGGACCCCAGTTGAGATCACCACGAGCACGCTTATTTTTGCCCTCGTTGGCCTTGCACTCCTCGGGTATGGTGGGTACGACTACGTCCAGCAGTCGGAAGCGTTAGACGATGCCGTCGAAGTCGAAGCAACTGTCGTCGAAACATCGATCACAGAGATCGAGAGTGGTCGCAGTGGCATCGAGTACGACGCCCAGATCGAGTTTAGCTACCAGTATCAGGGAACCGAATACACGAGTGACAACCTCGTTCCCGGGAGTTTCGACGCGACGTACGATACGCGGTCTGATGCTAACGCAGTGTTGGAGCCGTACGACGAGGGTGATACAGTAACTGCATACGTCGATCCCGACGCTCCGAGCGCGGGATTTCTGGAGCAACGAACCTCACAGGGGCCACTGCAGTTCGTGGCTGTGGGTAGCCTTGTGTTGCTCGTACTCATCCTCGATGCTGTCGGCGACCCAAAACCAGGCCACGGGACGGACATACGGTCAGTGGACGAATACGAACCACAGCGGTATCACACGCTGTTCGGCGTTGACCGGGAGACGGTCAACCATGTCAGCAAGCAGTTACTCAAGGGAGCAGGAGTCGTCCTGCCGCTTTCGCTCGTCGGTGTGGTGCTCGCACTCATCGTCTCACAGTCAGGGTCCGGTGGCTCACCAGAACACCGACAGGTCGATCTGTTAGATCCGGTCGGCTTGCTGCTGGTCACGGCGTTTCTCGCAGTGGGCGTGTTGATCGCGGGACTGCTCCTCTACGGAATCTGGTCGTTCACCGAGTATCGGCGACTCCGCGAACGAATCCCGGAGCCGCGGCCACCGAGTCCATTCAAGCACCCGACTCGAGGTGTTACAATTCTTCTGGGGAACTACGATCTCGATACATACGGGAAACGGGTCCAACGAACCGGTTTTGCGTTTGTAGTCGCGCTCTTTCTCACTGGAGTACTCATCCAGCTGTTTATGTTTTAAATCACTGACAAGTACTCGTGAAACGGAGTTCACAGACTCGCGAGGCGAATGCCACAGGGTCGTTCGGAACTCTTTGAACGCCGTGATCACGAGAACCTTCGATTCTCGAACGACCAGACCCCGTTGATGAAGCCAACAATTCGTGACTCAAACGACTACGCGGCAACATACTGAACAGGTGAAGGTGACGGCACTGCCCGCGTCTGGCTTAGCGTTCAAAACCACGGGCAGTTGAATCAATTGAGCAATCGTGGCTGTGAGTACCACGGCCGGACTGCGATGAGCACCTTCTTGAGACGAGCGGACCACCACCTGTTCATGTACCAGGTCGGAATCGTCGGCTGTGGCGTCATCGGGTCGCGCCTCGCGGAGGCGTTCCACGAACACGAACGGACCACAATCCGGGCAGTCTGCGACCGCGTCGTCGAGAAAGCGGAGTCGATGTCGACAACGTACGACTGCGAGGCGGTCACCGTGGTCGAGGACCTCGTCGAGATCGACGCGATCGATATCGTCTACGTGGGCGTCCCACCGAAGCACCACGCGGCCGTCGTCCGGTCTGCACTCGACGCGGAAAAGCACGTCATCTGTGAGAAGCCTATCGCGGAGAACGCAGCAGTCGGCCGCGAACTGGCTGACCGTGCACGCGAGAGCGACCGGACGACCGCGATCAACTTCCCGTTTCGCTACACGCCGGGGTTCGTCGAGATGCGCGAGCGGATCGCGGCCGGCGAAATCGGCACGCCGAAACGCGTCGCTCTCCGGTTTCGCTTCCCGCAGTGGCCGCGCGAGTGGCAAGCCGTCGACTGGCTCGCCGGCCGCGAGCAGGGCGGTCCGCTCCGAGAGGTCGGGAGCCACTTCGTGTTCGGTACGCAGGAACTGTTCGGCGGTCTCGTCGACGTCACTGCGGACGTCCGGTACACGGCCCCAGAGAAGTACGAGGAGTCCATCGTCGGCACGTTCCTCGCCGGTGGCGATGTCGCAGGTGCCGACGCGAACGAGACGGACCGGGCGACTGTCGGAGCCGCCACCGATGCCGGCGGCGCTGTCGACCTCGACGAGAGCGTTCACGGGACTATCGACCTCCTCTGTGACTGCGCCGGCGGTGAGGAAAACAGTATCACCGTCGAGGGGACCGAGGGGTCGCTGTCGCTGCAGGCGTGGCGCCGCCTCGTCGCCAGCCCCGGCGAGTCGGACGAGCGCGTGATCACCGAGGAACCGGGCAAGACGACGCTCACGCTGATCGACGAGTTCGTGACCGATCTCGAGGGCGGCGACGGTGACCTCGTCTCCTTCGCGGAGGCGACGCGCGTGCAGGCGGTCGTCGACGACGTCCTCGGCATCGACAGCATCTGAGAGATTGACCCTCGAACACACGTGAACGAGCGATTTGTCGCCGGTCAGATAGCATCGAACGCTGCCGAGAGGTCCGACTCGAGGGCGTCGACCTTGCTGCGATCGTACAGCGCCGCCGCGGGATGAAACGACGGCACGACGGTCCGACCCTCGCGCTCGAACGTCCGGCCGTGGAGGGCAGTGATCGTTTCGTCGGTGTCGAGGAGTTCGTCGGTCGCGAAACTGCCCAGCGGGACGAGGACGGTCGGGTCGACGCGCTCGATTTCGGCCTCGAGTACCGGCCACCAGGCCTCGATCTCGGCGACGTACGGGTCGCGGTTTTCGGGCGGCCGCACCTTGACGAGGTTGGTGACGTAGAGGTCCCGCCGGTCGCGGTCGATCGCCTCGAGTGCTCGCTCCAGTTAGTTGCCGGCCTGGCCGACGAACGGCTCGCCTTCGGCGACCTCCCGCTTGCCCGGCGCCTCGCCGACGAGCATCACGTCGGCAGACAGTGGCCCGACCCCGGGGACGAAGCGCGCCGGATCGAACTGGTCGTCTGGAACCGACTCGAGTGCGGCTGCGAACTCGACGTCGAAGTCCCAGTCGGTGGACGGGTGGTCGGTCATCGGGCGTGCGTTCTCCCTGTGGGAAGAAACGCCTTTGCGCTACTTGTGCAGCCTGCAGTCGACAACTGGACAGACGTGTCATCGATACGGACTCGACACGGCTGCGTCCGCTCGTCTTGAGGTTTCTTCTCGAGATCGTATGCATCGCCTGGAACGACGGCCACAGCGAGATGCACGCGGGAGCCGAACGTCGATCAAGGCTGGATCTCGAGTCGCTCTTCGAAACTCACAAACAGGGAGATACAGATATCTGAGGTGAAGCAGACATCCACCCACGACTTCAGTCGTGGGCGTTCTCCTCGTCTCTGTGTAATCTCGCCGCTGTTCCATCTTTCCCTGTTCCGTACGACGGTCGTCGTGGTGTTCGATTGCACTTAAACAGACGTTCGCGCTGTTGCTGACGACTGTATCCAGATATCGTTGTTGAGACTATGTGTAATGCTTCCGCGCCGGGTCGCATGCGGGCTCACGCTCGGTGCGGTGGACAGTTCGAGGCCGCGTGTTGGCACCTCACAGGTTTCCGGATCTCCGTCGTCGGGGACTCCTCGCCGTGGGCACACGGACGCGACCACCGATCACCGTCACCCGTGTTCTTATCGGCGTGACGGTATTCGGTCGATGCCGAACCAACACGGACTGTTCCTCTGAGTTGCAGAGTCGAACCACCATCTCGGCGTCTGCTTCGACGTTCTCGAGTGGATCGAAAAGCGGTTCTGCAGTTACACAGATCTGATAGCCACTCGTAGTGTTCGTCTGCAATAGGTTCCTATTCTAAACATTGCTTAATAGTAGCCTATCTAATATAGTATTAGACAGGTGCCTATTGAACCGGCTGTCCATCCCGACAGGTCCGCCACGAGTACGACGGAAACGAACGTTGACCTCGAGGACAGCCAGACGCGACGTCGCCACCTCCACGACCGGCACCGTTAAGCGTGGTCATGGTGTCTTCTGGCACAGACTGATGACAGGAGAACGAATCGAGCGGACGGACCTCCCGGAGCCACGATACGAGTTCGGGGGTGACGACCACGTCTTCGTCGAACTCGACGAGGCGATGAGTTTCGACGCCAACTTCGAGGCGATGGCGATCACCCAGCAGATCCGGGACCGCGACCTCGAGGGTGTGACCGAGATCTGTCCGGCCAACGCCTCGTACATGGTGCGGTTCGATCCCGACGTGATCCACCCCGAGACGATGGTCGAGGAGTTAAAAGAGATCGCCGCCGAGACCGACATCTCAGAGTACTCCTGGAAGACGCGCATCGTCGAGGTCCCGGTGTTGTTCGACGACCCGTGGACCCACGAGACGCTCATGAACTTCCGCGATCGCCACCAGGACCCCGACGCGACGGACCTCGAGTACTCCGCGCGCATCAACGGCTTCGACTCAGTCGAGGCGTTTCTCGACGCGTTCGTCGGCGCGCCGCACATGGTGACGATGGTCGGCTTCGTCCCCGGCCTGCCGTGGTGTTTCCAGATGGTGCCGAAGAGCGAACAGATGGAAGTTCCCAAGTACGTCCAGCCGCGGACCGACACGCCCAGCCGTGCCGTGGGCTTCGGCGGCGCGTTCTCGGTCGTCTATCCCGTCCAGGGGGCGGGCGGCTACCAGCTGTACGGCCGGACGCCGATCGAAGTGCTCGACGTCGACCAGGAACTGCCCGCCTTCGAAGACTCGATGGTCTTTCCCAACCCCGGTGACATCCTGACCTACCGACGCATCGACCGCGAGGAGTACGACGCCATCCGCGAGGAAGTCGAAGCCGGCACCTACGAGTACACGATCGAGGACGTGGAGTTCACGCCCGAGGAGTTCTTCGAAGCGCCACACGAGTACAACGAACAGCTCGTGGGGGTGCTCGCCGGATGATCGAAATTACGGACGGCGGCATCTCGACGACCGTCCAGGACCTCGGCCGGTTCGGTCAGTACCACATCGGAATGCCCCCGTCGGGCGCGATGGACCAGTTCTCCCACGAGGTGGCCAACGCCCTCGTCGGCAACGACCCCGACGCGGCGACCCTCGAGATGACCTACGCGGGAGCGAACGTCCGATTCGAGGAGGACGCCGTCGTCGCACTCGCCGGCGCAAAGATGCCCGCCCGCATCGACGGGGAAACCGTCCCGATGCACGAGGCGGTTCGCGTCGAGGCTGGCCAGGAACTCGAGACGGAGTTTGCGAGCGAAGGCGCACGCACCTACCTCGCCGTGACGGGTGGCATCGACGTCCCGGAAGTGATGGAGAGTCGCTCGACGTACACGCTGGTCGGCATCGGCGGCCACGAGGGACGGACGCTCGAGGAAGGAGACGAACTCGCCGTCGCCGACAACGGGGCAGATCTCGACGCCGTCGTCGGCAACAGCGCTCCCGAGGAACACCTCCGGGACTTCACGACGGCCAGCGTCCGCGTCGTCGTCGGCCTCTGTGACTACCGGCTCACCGACGAGAGCCGCGAGCGGCTGTGTGACGTCGAGTGGACGGTGACGCCCGAAGCCGACCGCGTCGGCTACCGCCTCGAGGGGCCCGAACTCGAGTTCGTCGAACGCGAGCAGCCCTTCGGCGCGGGGACCGATCCGTCGAACGTGGTCGACGTCGGCTACCCGATCGGCTCCATCCAGCTCCCACAGAAGCCGATCGTCCTGATGCGCGACGCCGTGACCGGCGGCGGCTACGCCACCGTCGGAACCGTGATCAGCGCCGACCGCGACCTGCTCGCACAGCGGCGCACCCACCAGAGCGTCACCTTCGACGCCGTGACCGTCGACGAGGCACTCGAGGTTCGCCAAGCGATCGAGGACGACCTCGAGGCGATCCGGGACGGACTCGAGCGGTAGCGTCGAGGTGCCGACCCGAACTCGTATTCGTACACCCACAGCACACCGAACAGTCGGCAGCCGTTGCGTCGTGGGCACAGCGAAGACGGAGCTCGTTCGAACGGCCAGCTGGTCGGGCTCGAGTCACCGTACCGTGCCCCTTTCAGGGGATTTCCTCAAACGATCGCGCGGCCTCTGCGCGCCAGAACTCGATAGCGAAATCTGTCATATGTGATGTACCACGTTACATGAGATATAACGAATGAACGTCGAAGTGCGACTGCCGCTACCGGACGAGCAGATCTTCAGGTACGAGGCGATGGACGACATCCTCGAGATCCTCGCGCGGAACCCGACCGACGAGTTCGGGAACCGAGACTTACAAGAACTTACCGGATTCGGCGGCCCCAGCGTCTCGAAGGCACTCTCGCTGCTCGAGGCGATGGGACTGATCGTCAGGCGCGACGTTGGTAACAAGACGCTCTACCGGATCGACGAGCGACGGCTACGCGAGGCCGACGACCCGTTGCTCGAGATCCCGCAGGCGGAGTTCCGGGAACCGCTCCGGCGATTCGCAGACCGAATAGACGAGGAGCTATCGTCCACCGTCGGGATCGTCTGTTTCGGGAGCGTGGCACGGGGAGAGGCCGACCGAGCGAGCGACGTCGATGTCTTCGTGCTCGTCGACGATGACGACGAGCTGGTTGCCGCGCGACGAACCGCCTCGGACGTCGCGCGTGATCTCGAGGAGGAACGGATCGACGGTCAGCGGTACGAGTTCGAGGTCTTCGTCGAGTCGCCCGAGAGCGCCCGCAGGCGAGGGGAGGACCTACGGCCGATCTTCCAGGAAGGGATCGCCCTCTCGGAGAGCGAGACGCTCCGCCGGGTAAAGCGCGATCTCTTCGGAGGTGTCGATATACGATGAGGGGACCAAAACGCAGTATGAACGGCGAGGACGGCGACGAGTTCGTCGAACCCTGCTGACGTGGTACGCCGAGAACGGACGACCTCGCTGCGGACCTCGAACCCAAGCGGTCGGAACACTCGTCCTTCACGGGAAGGCGGGTGTATTCGCCTCGATTCTCTATAAAGTCCCCACACGGCGCTCGACAGAACGTCGACGGTCGACCGGCGATCAATCGTCCGTCGTCAGTTCGATCAGTTCCTGACCGGCCTCGATCTCCGCCTCGTCGTCGACCAGAATCTCGCTTACGGTCCCGCTCGAGGACGCCGTGACGTCGTGGAAGTTCTTCATCACGCCGACGAGGGCGACCGTCTCACCCTCGCTGACGTCGTCACCGACCTCGACGAACGGCGGATCGTCGGGATCGGGTCGTCGGTAAAACACGCCGGGCATCGGAGCGGTCAGGTATTCCGTCGCCATACCACGTGTGTTGGTGCCACGCTACTTAACCGTTGACGACGCGTTCCGGGCGGGGAGTCACTCGAGTGTCGTCCACTCGCAAAGTCACTCGAGTGACGATTCGGCGACGTCGTCACTCCGTCGACGAGACTACTCCGTTTCGGGGACGCGAACCGTGAGCACTGGCGCTGGAGCAGTCCGCAAGACGCGTTCGGTGACGCTGCCCAGCATGAGCCGATCGAAGCCGTGTCGTCCGTGGGTACCCATCACGAGGAGGTCGGCCTCGTAGTCCTGGGCGTGGGACCTGATCTCGCGGTAGGTCGAACCGAACGTCACCGTCGTCACGACGTCGTCGACGCCCGCGGTTCGTGCCTTCGCCGCCGTGTCGTCGACGATCGTCCGTGCGTATTCGGCGAACTGGTCGGCCTGCAGGTCGGCGACGGCGTCGACGCCAGTGGCTCTCACGTCGACGACCGACAGGAGGTGAAGCGTCGCGTCGTGGCGGTTCGCGAGCTCGATCCCGTGTTCTAAGGCCGCCACGGCGTGTTCGCTTCCGTCGATCGGCACGACGATCGTCTCGTAGGGATACTCCCGCCGGACGTCACTGCCCCTGCGGACGACGAGCACCGGAACGGTCGCGTTACGGACGACCGACTCCGTCACGCTCCCGAGCACGAACCGCTCGAGTCCCTGTCGCCCCTGCGTTCCCATGACGATCCCATCGACGCCGCGCTCGGCGGCGTACTCGCAGATCGTCTCGTCGGGTTCGCCCTGCACGACCTCCTCGTCGACGGCTGCCCCAGCGTCGGTGACCCACTCGCGGGCCGTCGCGACGACTTCCTCGTCTTCCTCGTCGGGCGGCGTCTCGGTCACGTACAGCACGTGTACGGTCGCGTCGTTCGCTGCCGCGATGGCTGCCGCATACTCGAGGGCGGCGGTCGCGGGACCGCTTCCGTCCGTCGGCACGAGGATGTGATCGAACATGTTGTCATTTCACCCGACGGTTACTTACGACTGTCCCTCGAGCGGTTCGTCCGCTTGCCACTGCCCTCACGGAGCGCAAGCCCGCCTCGAGGCGATCAGTGTTCACGATCAGCCGTGAGTTCGCTCCCCGATAGTTCACCGCGTTCGAAACGTGTCACCGCGATTGTCAATCCCACGATACTGACGAACCCGATCAGACCGCCGATCATCGTCACCGGAGTCAAGCCACCCTGAAAGAGGCTCACGACGATGATGACAGCTCCGACGAGAACGCCGATCACCGGTGCGCCAAACGCGAACGACTCGCTGTCCATACCGAATGGACTCGTTCGAGCGAGGTATAGCTCTCACAGGATTCACTGATAAGTTCACCAATCTAGTTGCTATCTCTCCCACATCGGTCACTCGCGGTTCTACAGCGCCCACGCCGCGAGAGAAGACGATCGAAGACCCCGAACTGCCGGTTCCAGCCCCATTTCGACGATACAGTTAACAGGAGAAAAAATCTGCATTTTCCACATTTACAGCTTCATAGAAACTTCAATTCACCAATAGAATTAATACCAATGTTATTGATTATCACAGCTGGATATGGTAAATGGAACACGACGAACGTTTCTCAAGGTGAGCGGAAGCCTCCTCGGTGGAATTGCGGTCGGAAGTTCGGTCGTTGCAGCGACGTCGACCAGCCGATTCCTCGTCGACGCCAAAATGACCTCGCGATCGAAGGTCAAAGCGACGGACTTGGACGTCGTTCACGATCTTCGTGAGATCGACCTACTGGTCGTCGATGGAACAAAATCTGACGTAAAGTCACTGAACGCAAAGTACGCTCGGGACACGACGTACTCGCTGAATCAGCCTCTCAGCGACCAGACACCCATCAGCGCAAGCACAACTGATGAACCAGGGTACGACGAATATCAATGGGACAAGCAGGTCCAGAACATTCCGGAGGCTCACGAAATCACTCGCGGAGACGGAACTCGAGTGTCGGTCATCGACACAGGAGTCGCTGCCGGACATCCGGATCTCGAGCACGCCGTAAACGAGGACCTGTCTCGGAACTTCACTGATGACGACTACGGTGCTGGTGGTCCATACGGTGGGTACCACGGGACTCACGTCGCCGGAATTATCGCTGCAAACGATCAGAACGAAGAGGGCGTCGTCGGTACGGCGCCCGCGACGGAGATCGTCGACTGCCGAGTGTTCTCGCCGGAGTCACTGGCGTCGTTCGCAGACATCCTCGCGGCCATCGTCTACAGCGTCCGCATCGACGTCGACGTGGCCAACATGAGTCTTGGAGCGTATCCAGTCTCGCGCAAGGCACAGGGTCAACTCTACGGCAAGATGCTCAATCGGACCACGACCTACGCCAATAGCAACGGGACGTTGCTCGTCGCAGCCGCTGGTAACGACAGTGCGGATCTCCAGCACGATGGACGTATCTGCATGGACTTCGACGGCGACGGCACGGAAGAGTGCAACCCGGTGATCAGTCTTCCGAACGAGGCGGCGAACGTCGTATCCGTCAGCGCTACCGGACCGAATGGATACCAGTGGGGCGGCGAGGGGCTTGACGAAGGCTTCTCTAGCCCAGCGTTCTACACCAATTACGGAACGAACGCCATCGACGTCGCTGCACCTGGAGGGGACGCCGACCTCGACGCGATCGACACTGACGTCCCGTGGCAACGCGACCAGATATACAACACTCTTGCTGTGCCCGAGTACGCTGATGACGGGACCTACGAGGGGGCGACCTACGACTACGGTTGGCTTCTTGGGACCTCGATGGCCTGTCCACAGGTCGTGGGGGCTGCTGCACTCGTAAAGAGCCGGAATCCCGACTTCAACGCGAATCAGGTGCGGCAAACGCTGAAGAACACCGCCGAGACGGTCGAAGAGTACGACAAGACGTACTACGGATCGGGCTTCCTGAATCCGGCTGCAGCCGTCGATCAGTGACCCGTCCACCCGACTTCGTTGACATCCTCCTCCGGGTAAAGCCGGATGAATCCTGAGCGTTGGAGATCTCAGGTTTGCAGTTCCACCGAACCCCGTCACGGTGAGAATCCGTGGGGGGTTCACGGACTGTGGCGAGTAGGACTGCTGGGAGTGCCAAGCCCCCGGTACTCCTATCCTCCGTCAATTTCGGACTCCCAGAGTTATTTTTGCCTCAGGGAGTCCGGCAGACCCCGACGGACTCGGAGTTACTTTCCTCGGGCGTACAGCAGTCGGCACCGCCCCGATTCAGTATAGGCATCGGGCGTTCACCGACTGGATTCTGGATACTGCCTCGTGATCTGGGGCGGGCAGGCCGCCTCCATAGGACGTGCGGGAATCGCTCCATTCCACGCCAGATTCCTCCTTTCACAGTTGGTCACCTGCCACTTCAACGTACGGATTAGAAATCTCGAACAGGTTATCGCAGCATGGATTGGCTCCCGGTTGTCGAATTCATCCTGCGACCACAGTCGCAGGTATTTTTCTCACATCTCTATAACATATACATCAGATGGGACTGATAATGTCTGTCGTAACTGTTTTCCGGGGTTCTATTGAATCCGTCGACAGCGTTGAGGTAATTTGTTAGAGCGACTGTATTAAAATGGAAGAGGACATTTATACAAAAAGTACTCTTCCGCTTCGTTAAACAGGCTGTCTCAATCGCACGAAAACGTACCGTTGCCGCGCTGATGCAGATTAGCCACCCTGCCGGCAACGGCGTTGCCGGCTGGAAGCACGCTTTTTTGCACTTTCTTCGGACCAACATGGAAGCAACGCTCCAGGAAGTCCGTGACTGGGCTGAAGAGATGGAGCGGGTACGAGCCGCGCTCGTCTTAGAGCGCGGCGAGTTCCCCGGTCCATCGGCGCTGTGCAAGTCGTTTCACTGGGCACCGATGCGTATCTGGCGAGAGGTGCTCCGACTCTCATCGGAACTGCTCGATCATTCTGGTCACGGCGCCATTGACGCCACGTATTTTGACCGCCAACAGGCGTCTAGCCACTACCTCAAACGCTGTGATCGAGAGGTACAAACGATAGAGACGACGTTTCTCGTCGATACCGCCCACAGCGCGGTTATCGACGTCCATTGCAGCGCGAAATGGCCTAATGGAACGAAGATCGGCCCGCAGGTCGCCCTGCGGAATGTGGCCGATTCGTGGGGACTGGCCCGACGCGCCGCGAGGGCCATCCACGCTGCCCGAGTTATCATGTCGACGAACGCTTCGAAGGGCCACCACCAGAGGCGACGCCCTCCTCTGTCGGGGGTAGCTCATACTGTCAGCCAAAAATATTTCAAAGAAAAGCACGTTACTCCGATATGACCTCTCTCGACAACGTCTCTACCGAAGACCTCCGCCAGGCCTTGGCGGAGGTCGAGGGAAAAAAGCCATCACAACGGCTCATGGCGGCGATCAATTACCTTGAAGAAGACGGTGCAACGCTACAAGAGGTCGCTGAACGCTATGGATACACTGCTGGCTGGCTCTCGCGGTGGCTTGATCGACTCGAACGGCTCGCCGACGAGCCGTTCGAGGAGGTCGTCTACGACGAGCACCGTTCAGGAAGGCCCTCAAAACTCTCCGACAAAGAGCATGAACAGTTCGTTGAAGCGCTTCACAAGTCTCCAGAGGAAGTTGGACTTGACGCGCCTGCGTGGTCCGTTCCACTAGCTCGTCACTATCTCGCCGAGGAATTCGACGTTGAGTACAGTGAGCGTCACGTTCGACGATTGATGACCGAGGCCGGGCTGTCCTGGAAGACAGCCCGGCCGGAGTTTCACAAATCCGATGAGAGAGCACAGGAAGCATGGCAAGACGGGTTCAAAAAAAGCGCGACAACCTGGACGACGAATACACGATCTTAGCCATTGATCAGACGCGACAGGTTCTCTCGACACTGATTCACGCATGGTTTCCCAAGGGTGAGCGCCCGTCACTCCCGGTGACGGGCGCGTGGGACAGCATCAAACTTCTCGGTGCAGTCAGCGATACTGATGAGACGTTCTTTCTCCCCTGCGAAGAGAACTTCAACAGCGACACGACGATTCGTTTTCTGGACGCTCTCCAGACCGAGTTCGGCGAGAAAATCTGCGTTGTCCTCGACAACGCCTCGTATTTCACGGCGAACAGAGTCCAAGAGTTCGTTGAAGGTACTCCGATCGAACTGTGTTACCTTCCGCGGGGTTCACCAGAGCTGAACCCCGCGGAAGAGTGCTGGCGACAACTCGATCAATCACTCGGCAACCGCCTATTCGAAACGCTTGACGAACTTCGTGATGCTGCTCTCTGTGCACTGGACGAGATCAACGTGCCAGATGTCTTTACGTACTTATGTCCGTGAGTATCAGTCAACCAATTAGTGAACATACCAGTTCTTTTCCGGCGGCAGCGTCTACTCTCAGTATGTCCTTCTCTTCAGTTTCTGTGGCAGTCCAGGGTCTAGCCTCAACGCCAGTAACAGCCGAGATGCTCGTCGTCTTCGCACTCATTCTCCTCGCACTCGTTCTCTTTGCGACCGAATGGTTCCCGATTGACGTCACCGCAATCCTAGTGATGGTGTTGTTGATGGTGCTCGAACCGTGGACACAGATCACTCCGCAGGAGGGTATTTCGGGATTCGCCAACCCCGCTACGATCACCGTACTAGCAATGCTCATTCTGAGCACGGGAATCAATCGTACCGGCATCGTGCAGTTGATCGGCCGGAGGATGGCTGCATTCGCCGGAACCGATCGGCGCAAGCAACTCGCCGCGACGGTCGGTGTCTCCGGACCAATCTCGGGGTTCATCAACAATACGCCAGTCGTCGCAATTCTGGTCCCAGTCATCAACGACCTTGCGCACAACGGGAAGACTTCACCGTCGAAGCTGCTCATCCCGCTGTCGTTCGCCTCAATGCTTGGGGGAACGCTGACACTCATCGGCACGTCGACGAACATCCTCGCGAGTGACATCGCAGCCCAGATTGGTTCGGAGTCACCTGGTCTCGGGTTACACGCGTTCGGAATGTTCGAGTTCACCAAACTCGGTGTCATCGTCTTCGCGGTCGGCACAGTCTATCTCATGACGGTCGGTGTTCGCCTCCTTCCCGAACGGGTACCTGCCGACGAGGACCTCGTCGAGGAGTACGCGCTTCAGGAATTCCTCGCAGACGTCGTGGTCCCGACAAACTCGCCGTTAATCGGGAAGACCGTCGAGGAGGCACTCGGAGATGACGAGGTCGACATCGACGTGTTGCAGCTGATTCGCTATGGGGAACGGTTCTCGGAGCCGCTCGCTCGCAAGGAGATACGCAAAAACGACACCCTTCGACTCAGAACGGATCGAGGGACGCTCAAGCACATAATGGACGTTGAAGGGCTTACACTATCTGGAAGTCCCCCAACCGAAGACGATCGCTATTCGGCCGAGGAGGAGTCGGTCCTGGTCGAGGTCGTTATCCCGTCAGGGTCGTTCCTCGTCGGCGAAACGCTCGCGAGTTCGACGTTCCGCCAACGGTACGACGCGAACGTTCTAGCCTTTCGAACCCGTGGTGACGTGATCCGAGATCGATTCGAGGACGTCCGTATTCGGGTCGGTGACACGCTCCTCGTGCAGGCACCTCCCAATAGCCTCACTCGACTCGTTCAGAACGAAGACTTCATCGTCGCCCACGAATTTGACGAGGTGACCTATCGAACCGAAAAGATCCCGTTCGCAGTCGGTATCATCGCCGGCGTGGTCGTACTGCCAGCGTTGAACGTTTTCCCGATCGTCGTCTCAGCACTTGCCGGCGTCGTAGCGATGATATTCACCGGCGTCCTCAAACCGACCGAACTCTATTCGTCCGTCGAGTGGAACGTGATTTTCCTGCTCGCCGGTGTTATCCCGCTCGGTATCGCCCTTCAGCAGACTGGAGCGGCCGCGCTGCTCGGGGATGCCGTCGCCTCGACAGCAACGTTCCTGCCGGCGATCGGCGTCCTGTGGGTGTTCTATCTCGCGACTGGGCTGTTGACGAGCGTCATCAGCAACAATGCCAGCGTCGTGTTGATGATTCCGGTGGCTGTCAGTGCCGCCCAATCGATCGGGGCGAACGCATTCGCGTTCGTGCTGGCCGTGACGTTCGCAGCGTCGACGGCGTTCATGACGCCCGTCGGCTACCAGACGAACCTCTTCGTCTATGGCCCCGGTGGCTACACGTTCTCGGACTTCCTCCGCGTCGGCGCACCGTTGCAGTTCCTGCTCTCGATCGTCACGGTCCTCGGAATCGCGTTCTTCTGGGGAGTCCGCATCTGATTTTAGATACACTGGCTCACCCCCGATGTAGGGCAAAAGGGATACAGAGAGCAGTCGTGTTCCACAAACCTATCGCAGAAAGCGTCACGGAGGAGAAAATCGCCACACCCGTCTACGAAGTGTGGATCCGTCATTTTCACCGTGTAGACACGGTCTCTGGGAAAGGACGCGTACTCGTCGTCACCGTGATGGCCCTGACAATGTTCATCACGGTAGCTCACGGACCAACATATGCCTCCGAAGGCGAAAGAGTGATTCGCGTAGCCACCACCCAGAAATTCTACACTACAGTCTCACCGGACGAGCGTAGATACCGATCTAACAACCAGGAGTCTGAAAAATGAACCCGTACCGTCTGTCACAGTCCAGTGACTGTGAGCAATTCAGTCGCGAACGACGTTCGTCGCGCGGGGACCCTTGGGGCCTGCTCGATATCGAAATCGATGTCCTGTCCTTCTTCGAGGATCGGGTCGTCAACGTCCTTCATGTGGAAGAAAACGCCCTCGTCCGAATCCTCAGTCGAATTGATATCCTCCTCCGCGTAAACGCAGAGGAATCCTGAGCGTTGGAGATTTCAGGTTTGCAGTCCCACCGACCCCGACGCGGTGAGAATCCGTGTGGGGTTCACGGACTGTGGCGAGTAGGACTGCTGGGAGTGCCAAGCCCCCGGTACTCCTATCCTCAGTCGTGTTCGGACTCCCGGAGTTGTTTTTGCCTCGGGGAGTCCGGCAGACTTCGGCGGACTTGGAGTTACTTTCTGTGGTGCTTTCAAGCAGTCGGGCACTGCATCGGTTCAGTATAGGAACCGACCGTTCACCTAACTGGTTCCGGTTACTGTCTCATTGCTTGGGGCGGACAGGCCGCCATCGTAGGACTGACGGGAATCGCTCCGTTCCCAGCCTGATTCCTACCTATACATAGGATTTCTATCACTATAAGCTACGGATTGCCAAATCTCAGAGTGGCTATTGCAGCGTAGATGGACTCCGAGTTGTCGGATTCATCCTGCGGCTTCAGCCGCAGGTATTCTCCTTGACCTCTATAAAACTGTAGCTGCCAGTGTCGTTGAAGAAATCAACCGTATCATCTCCTATTACAAACAGATGTTCCTTCGAACGACGTGTAAGGGTCCCGAGGATCACGCTGCCACGATCCGTCATTATCTATCGGAGCACGTGCGTGCCATCATCAGTCGAAGCTGAGCGCTCGGCGTTGTACGAACATTGATTGGCCTTGCCCTCCTACGTGGCGCATGGCCGAGTTTCCAGACGAGCGACAGCTCGTACTACGAGCACGATCCCACTTGGAGCAATGGACGAATAGTGCCCGGACGGCGGCATATACTGAACTGTTCGACAGCGACGAGCCGATCCTCACCGCGGACGAACTCCGACTCCTCGATACCCTCGATTCTGAACTTGAACGACACGGGGGCGATGGTGTCTGGGGGACCGACCAGTACGGAATCCACACGGCAGGGACCTCGAGTTCGGATACCTCACTCGGGGTGGTCTGCGTGTATCACCCACAGATTACCATAGACTCTGCCCTTCGTGGAGCAGACGAACTCGACGACGAGACCGAAGAACGGCTCAACGCCGCTCTCTGGAGATACAGCGAGCGCGTCGCGACACTCATCGAAGCCGAACTTGACGAGTTCATTCGTCAAACTCAATGATTTCCGTTTCATACGAGATTTTTCGGCCACTCGCACGTTATTACGGTAACTTCACGGAATCCCTACGCCTATAAGATCTGCTCGAGGGATCACAGGCGTGAGCTACCACACCGTTATCTGAATCGAGCGCCTAGTGAGGGAGATGCCAGATTACAAACAGGGCCGAGACGAGAAATACGGTGGGCAAGAACCACGCCAGTCCGATCGAAAGGTAGAGAAAACACGCGACCGCGCTCATGAAGACCAAGCGATGAGTGGTGACCCTAGTGGGCAGCTCGGTGACCTCGGTGAAGCCCTCGAAACCCACGACTATCCAACCACGACAGATGAATTGGTTGCGGCCTATGGCGACTATGAGATTGAAACTCAGGGTGGGACGGAATCCCTCGAGGAAGTGCTTGCTCCCACTGATAACCAAACGTACGACTCCGCCGATGATGTTCAAAGCCGAATACTGGGGCTAATACACCGGTGACAAATCAGCTCACGGGTGCGCGAATCTCAGTCTGGTGGCTGTCGCGCTTGGGACACTCATACAGACAGTTACGGTCCACCCTGTGATAGCCCCAAACGTTGCCGTACCTACGGGAACACCTGGAACACCACGATCACGATCTCAAAACGGCGATATCTCTAAATGTACTTTATCTCCGACACAGCCAGTGAACCGCCTCGGAGTCAGGTGGTTCGAGACGCGAAGCGTCTCGTCACTGAGCGAAGTCGAAGGCTTCGCGAGGTCTGCGAACGCGTTGCGTTCGCCCAATCACGGAAATCGGAGATTTCTGTACGACCCCGAGGCATCCGGCCTGCTCCGCCTGTAGATATCTATCCGATTACCCGCCAAGCCACCAGCCATAGAGCTGTGCCCGCTCGTCAGTGTCCGAATGCTTCTTCGAGTGGCCGTAGGTCTTCCCCTTGAGCAGTTGACGTTCGACCGCGTTCGCGGCAAGTCGAAGGGCGTGAGAGGCACCGTAGCCCTCCCCATCGGCCGTGAAGTAGCCGCGATCGGTGACCAGTCGGATTCGTGCGAGTACCAGCGGCACACCCCGACTCTGTTCCTTGTGCTCCTGGAGTTCGATGCTGGCCTTGATTACGGTCATCTCACCGTACTTCGAGGTCATGTTCTCGATCAGCGCGGAAACGTCGTCGTAGTTCATCCCCTCGAGCAGGTCGAGCCCGAACACCTGCACGGCGTTCCGGTCATCGCGCTCCCAGGTAAGCGCCTCGATGACGTCAGTCTTCGTGATGATACCGATCGGCTCGTCGGCGTCGTCGGCCGTGACGACGAGCGAGGAGACCTCCCGCTCGAACATCGTCTCGACGACCTCGTCAAGCGGTGCGCTTCGCTCGACCGTCGCGACTGCGTCGGATATCAGGTTCCGTACCGGCAGATCGAGCATCCGGTCGGCATCGCCCTCGCGCGCGCCGAACCCGCCACGGTTCTGCCCCCCGCCACCGCGGCCACCGAAGCCACTCGACGATCCGCCCTGACTCTTGCTGCCGCCCCGCGTCGTGAAGTCGATGACGTCGTACAGGCTTAGCATTCCCACGAGGTCGTCCCCGTCGACGACCGGGAGGTGAGCGATACCGGCTTCTCGAAGCATATTGAGCGCTTTCCCGATCGTGGTTTCAGGAGTCGCACTGATCAACTTCGCCGTGTAGGCGTCGTCGACGGTCACCGCGTCGAGAAACGGACGGACGGCCTCGAGGACCGCATCGCCGGTCACTACGCCGACGACACGGTCGTCGTCGAGTACGGGGAGCGTTTTGGCGTCGCTGCCGATCATGAGCCGCGCAACCTCGCGGACGTCTTCGGTGCGAGCGACGGCCGGGACGTGCTGTGCCTGTGAGCCGACCTTCGCCGAGGGCTGGTTGGACGAGGAGGCGAGCTGTCGACGACTGACGACACCGCGGTACTCGTCGCCGTCCGTCACGACGACGGCATCGAGTTCCTGGTTCTCGAACGCCCCGACGACCTTCGAGAGCGGGGTTCCGATGTCGAACTCGGTGAACTCCGTCGAGAGAATCTCAGAGATATCCATGGGGTAACTCTCTAGTGAGAGGGGCGCTGGACAGTTATACCTGTGCCACCCCTGTTCTTGAAGCTGGAGAGATATCGAGAACGGATTATTTAGTCGGCGATCGGTTGCGCGTTCTCCCGGGCGAATAGGTCGAGTATGATTTTCGCACCCCCGAGGACCACGGGGCCGATGAACAGGCCAATCGCTCCAAACACGACGAGTCCCCCGAAAATGCCCACCACGATGGTTGCCGCATTGATCGCCCCGCTCCGGCCGATGATTACTGGCCGAAGGTAGATGTCGGAGACGCTAATTATCGAACCATACACCAGTATCGCGCCCGCTGCCACGGGCCGTCCGACCAGAAGAAGATAGGTCGAAACCGGCACCCAGACACCGAACGTGCCGATTAGCGGGAGCAGCGTGAGGACGAAGGTCGCGACGGTCAGGAAGACGACCCCGGACATACCAACGAGTGCTAGTCCGATCCCTAACAGCACGGCTTGGATACCCGCGACAGCGACGTTACCCACGACGGAGGCCCACATGAGGTGGTCGAGTTCTACGAACAGTTCTCGCTGTACACGATCGTCGACGGGGACGACCGATTCCAGCCACGCGACGAACCGCTCGCCGTCGCGTAACAGTGCGAAGAGGACGAAACCTGTCACGGTGAACCCAATCAGTACACCTGGGAGGCCGCCGATGACGGAGAGTGTGCCAGTGGCGAGTCGCTGCGCGGTCTGCGTGATAGGATCCTGATAGGTCGCGTACAACAGGTCGAGGTCGACGACGAATCCGATGGTTTCGAATCGGTCCTCGATACGGCCCGGTCTGAACGCTCCCTCCTGGATTGCGGTGAAGAGCGCCAGGCCCTGCTGAAAAGCGATAGCGAGGACGTATACGACCGGAATGAAAAATACGACTATCGACATCGCGATGGTGGCGACCGCTGCCGTCGCCGAACTCAGCCATTGCTCGAGTCTCCGTTGTACGGGTGTGAGAACGTATGCGAGCACGATCGCGAGCAAGACGTATTGCAAGTATGTGAAGACGAGCAGTACGGCGAGCGCCGTGCTTACCACTGCGAAGATCGTCAGTGCATTCCAGTGCGAAGACTGCTGTGGCGGCTCGCTCTTCTTCGTCATATACACCTTTTCGACGGAGTCTCTTATGATTTCCGTGCCCGTGTCCCCGCGATTCTTCACATCAGGGGCCAGGCCGATTTCTCGATGACGGGTCTGAGATTTCCGGATGGACATGCCCAGATGTCAACTGCCCCGCGCACGGTGGGGCGGGGAATCCGCCTCGCTACCTAGTTTGAAGCGATTTTTCAGATGGTGTCTACAGGATCGATAAGCACAGATGGACAATACTCATACATTGGAAAATAGCTACAATAATCAGTAGATGTAGCTATCGCTAATCTTCTGTGACGGAGAGGTCGTCGCTCGAGCAAGACCATCATTGTCGAAAAGAGAGACCGCACTTTCTGAGGACAGAGATACTTCCGTATCGACGACACGCAACATGGAACCGAGACGTACCATCTGCTCACGGGCGTTTCACGTCCGTTCGCATGGCCCGTGGGGCCCGGAGGCTTCGCGCTCCGCTCACGGAGCGACCGGCGGTAGCAGAGAGTAGGTGAGGCAGTTCACGGAAGAATCGTCGTTCGAGCCGCGTACTCGAGACCAGCGACACCGAGGATCATCGCCAGCGGGACCAGCCAGAACATCCCGTAAATAGCGAGTGGGCTATCGGCCGCTCCGCCGACCTCGACGGCGATCACATAGCCAGCGATACCGAGGAACGCGACCAGTGGGGCGAGATAACCGTACTGAACGAGGAGGTAGACCGGCAGGCTCGCAAGCAGGAGATGGCCCAAACCAATCCAGAGAGCGTAGAGGGCGACCTGTTCGGTCGTGTCCGCGGCGAACTCGTAGCCGCCGCGACGTGCGAGAGCGTAGAGTGCCAGGAGGTAGATCACTCCGGCGACGAGCGCGACCAGCACCGAGTGATCCTGACTCGAGGAAAGAAGCGGGAGACGTGTCATGAGTGCGTTTTTGGACGTGTGGTTGCGGTCGATGTGCCGTCAGTGTCGTGTGCTGTCGAAAGCGAGATTTCGCGTGCTATCCCGTGAGTGCTAATTGGTTGTGGAGCTGATATAGTCGTTCGGTCCTCACTCGTAGATCACGCCCACATTTCCGTCGTGGGTCTCCCACCTGGTTCCGCCCCCGAACACGTACTCCGCGGAGCGACTCCACGACTCCCAGTCGTTCATCGCCTCGTCTCGAGCGTCGTTGAAGTACCACGGATCGTCACCGATGAGATTGTGATCCAGCGGATCACGGTGGGCGTTGCCGATGACCTGAATCGAGTCTGTCGAGGAGTCGACGCTCACGTCGTAGACCCGAATGTGCCACTGTCGCGTGTAGTAGATCTCCTTGTAGATGTGTTCGTCCTGTGCCTGGGCCTGTCCGTCGTACAGAATGTACCGGCTCCCACTGCCAGGCATCGTCCAGTGTTCTTGCCAGTCCCGATCTTCCATGTACGACTGGAGCTGTGACGCGGTCTTGTCGACGGAGGACCCCCAGGCGACGTTGATCGGTCCAGTTCGCTCGTAGATGTCCTGGTCCTCAGCGCCCGACGCCGACTCGTAGACGTACTTCGGGCCGTCGTAGTACTGGGTCTGAGTGCGTACCTCTTCGGTCCCGTCGGTCTCCGCTGGTTTCTCGACCTCCAGGTGGTCCTCGAGCGTCCCCACTACGAGGTCGTCGCGATACTGTCGCGTGAACGGTCGGTCGGGATCGGTGTACTTCTCGGGAATGGCCTCGCGTGGAACCGGTTCCGGTTCGTAGGTGAGCACTGGCCCGCCAAAACGGCGCTTGAACGTGGGGCTGATCGCTCGTTTCTCGAGGTAGAAGTGCTCGTCGTCGTCGCTGGGACGAAATCGTTTGATTACCGTTGCTTCGGCAGTCGTCGGACCGACGTCGTCGCCGTCGCCATCGTCGTCGGACGCAGCAGCACCGATTCCAGCACACCCGATCAGCGCTGCGAGCGTCCCGCCAGTGGTCCGAAGGAGTCCTCTGCGTGTTCTGTTCCCATCTGCGAAGTTATTGTCGTCGACCATAGTCGACAGTTACAACGAGTTCGGATAGTATAAAATTCAAACCATTAACACAACGGTGAACGAGAAAATACTATCGATCCATCAATAGACGTCTGAACTGTCGATAGGAATCGAGAGCGGTGTCGTCGGGAGGATCGAGGAAGGAAATACGCACGTTCGGGCTATCGGCAATCGCGACTCTCGATCAGGGAGCGAGCCTGACGAAAAACGGTTTAGGCGGAGATGATCTCAAGGAAGAACGCAGACGCTCGCAGGATCGATCGAAATCGAGACCGAATCTCCACGGCTGTACTCCACGTTCCCGTCAGCTCGTAGCGTCACCGTACGTTCGTCCGGCAGTGCAACGATTAGTTCCGTCCGGTCGCCCAGATAGGTGGCTTGCTCGACTGTCGCCTCGAGCGGCCCGCCGAGATCGAGCGATTCGGGCCGAACGACGACCTGGACGGGGCCGCTGGCGTCGAACGATCCGGAGAGTTCGACGACGCCGAGGTCGAGTCGACCGTCTCGTACCGTCCCCTCGAGAACGTTGGAGGTGCCGATGAAGTCGGCGACGAACGCGTTTTCGGGCCGTTCGTAGACCGCCGACGGCGTCCCGACTTGCTCGAGGCGGCCATCGTTGAGGACGGCGATGCGGTCGCACATCGCCATCGCCTCGGTCTGGTCGTGTGTGACGTACAGTGCAGTCACGCCGAGGTCCGCGAGCAGGTCGGCGATTTCGATCCGGAGTCTCGCTTTGAGCGTGGCATCGAGTCCGGTCATCGGTTCGTCGAGCAAGAGGACGTGGGGTTCGATCGCCAGCGCTCGAGCGAGACCGACGCGCTGTTGTTGGCCACCCGAGAGCGTCGCCGGCAGTCGATCGGCCAGGTCGGCGATGTCGAGCATCTCGAGCAGTTCGTCGGCGCGAGCACGGCGTTGGTCGACCGGCACGTCTCGCATCTTGAGGCCGAATGCGACGTTCTCGCGGACGCTCATCGTGTCGAACAGGGCGTACGACTGAAAGACGAGCCCGACGTTCCGTTGCTCGGGCGGGACGTGCGTGACGACCTGGTCGTCGAAACGGACGTCTCCCTTCGTCGGCGTCTCGAACCCGGCGATGGTACGCAGGGTCGTCGTCTTTCCACAGCCCGAGGGACCGACGATGCCGAGAATCTCACCATCCCGGATCGTCAGATCGAGCCCGTCGACCGCGGTTTCCGAGCCGTATCGTTTCGTGATCGACTCGAGGGTGACGGTGCTCACCGACGATCACCCCCGAGAGATTCGGTGCTGTCGTCTCGAGTGTGGGTATTCATTCGGTTTCGATACGCGACGTGTGCTGTGTGTCCGTCCATAGTCACTCTCGTACGGTCGTAAAGCCGCTGTTACCGATCGTTTGCAGGACCAGAATGGCCACCACGACGATCAGGAAGTAAATCGAGATGGCGGCCGCAGACTGGAGGTACGGGGCGTTCGAGATGTTCCGGAACAGAAACAGCGAGAACGGCTTCGGATCACCCGTATGAACCATGTAGGTGAAGTTGAACTCCGCCGCAGCGAGCGTCCACGTGATGATACAGCCGGCGAGGATCCCCTGTTTGGCGTGCGGGAAAATCACCGTCAGGAGCGCCCGCGGCCACGACGCCCCGAGCGATCGCGCGCTTTCCTCGAGGTGTCGTAAGTCCATCGACTGGAACGAACTCTGGACGGTGAGTACCATGTATGGCGATTTGAGCAGACAGTAACCGACGACGAGTCCGAGTGCCGACCCGCCGCGTTCGGGATAGGTCCGGAGGAACGCGATGCCGAGGATTACACCCGGGACGAGGGGCAAAATCGCCAGCGTATTCACCCAGTCGCGAGCGTAGAACTCGTATCGCGACAGCGCGTAGGCGACTGGCACGCCGATGAGGACGTTCAGGAGCATCCCGGCTGTCGCGATGCCAACGCTGAAGGTGAGTCCGGGAATCGCGTTGGCACGTACGCCGTACTCGCCGAACCCAAGCACGTACCGCCAGTGCTCGAGCGTCACGAATCCGGTCGGTAGTGCGCCCGTCGCGGTGCGGGCGAACGACGAGACGAACGTCGTCACGATCGGCACGACCAGAACCGAAAGCGCCAGCAAGAGGACGCCGACGACGACGGGCCGACCGAGAAGCGTCGATAGTGGCTGCCGATCGGCAACCTGAAACGCCGGCTCCCGTCCGAGAGCGGTTTCTGTGTCGACGTCGTCTGTGGGAGACTCGACCTCCTGAGTCTCGTCTCCCGTCGTCGAATCGTCCCTCGAGGGCGAGGTACGTGGTGTCGTCATGTTAGATCGCCACCTGTTCCGCCCGGACGAAGCGCAGGCCGATGAACGTGAACGCGATCAGGAACGCAACGTAGACGACCCCGATGGCAGCCGCGATCTGACTGTTGAAGCCGACGGCGAGTTCGCGGTCGATTCGCAAGGTCACGACGACGAACCCTCCCTGGAGGATCAGCACAGTACCGAAGATCGCCAGCGCGGACCGAAAGACCAGAATCGCGCCGGCAACGATTCCCGGACGTATCTCGGGGAACGTCACGTGACGAAACGTCTCGAACGGGCTCGCGCCGAGTGACCGGGCGGCCTCCTCGGCGTCGGTGTTGACCTCGGCGTAGGTCCCGCGGAGGATCATCGTGGCACGCGGAATCAGGGAGTACACGTACCCGAGAAAGAGGCCGCCGATCGTCGTGGCAGTCGCCAGGTCGATCGCACTCCGACCGCTGAAGAACGCGACCGTCTGGGTCAAAAGACCCTGTCGGCCCAGTAAGACGACGATCATAAACGCGACGACGATTCCCGGCAGCGCGATCGGGAACGACACTGCCGCGACGATCACGCGCTCGAACGGAAGCGAGTACTTCTCGAGGGCGTGAGCGACGACGACGCCGATCGCCACGCTGACCAGCGTTGCGGCCGCCGCGAACCAGAGCGTGTTGAAGCCGATCCACCAGTAGGTCCGATCGGTCGCCAGCGTCTCCCAGGCGTCCACGGACCACCCCTCGTTGAACAGCTGTTCCTCCGAGAGACTCATCCGAAGCATCGTCGCCAGCGGCACGAACCCGGCGAAGATCGCCAGGACGAAAAACGGAATCGTCATGATCGCGATCCGTCGCCGTTCGCGCTCTCGCTCGGTCGTCGGGAAGACGACGGTGTGAACGCTCGACAGCGCCTGACGGATCGAATCACCTATCGACAGTCGCACTGACATGATCTCCTACTGGGCACCTGGCAACGGCGTGCGATCCGTGAGTTCGTTCTGTATCGACGCCTGTTTGGAGACGAGGTTCTCCTGGTCGAGGGCAAACTCCGCGTCGTCGTAGGCCGACTGGTCGGGGAACTCGTCGGGCTGGTCGAGTTCGCTCGCTCGAATCGGACGAACGTACGCGTCGAAGAACTTTTTTTGTCCGTCGATGCTGAGAACGTAATCCATGAACAGCTTCGCCGCCTCGGGGTTCGGCGCGCCCTCGAGTAGGGCATAGCCGTAGGGGACGTTCATCGCACCCTCCTCGCCGTTCGGGCCAGTTAAGATAGCCACGTCGAGTTGATCCGCTCCGATTTCGTCGATGTTGTACTTCATGTTCAGCCCCGAGTAATCGTACTCGACGACGGTCGAGATCTCGCCGCTGGTCACGTCGCCCTCGATGTTTCGACGGAAGTCCGCCCCGTGCTCGGCGATTTCCTCGTGATACTCGATGACTGGATCGAGGTTGTCCAGATCGCCACCGTAGGCACGGTTCACCGAAAGCGCCGAGGCCAGCCCGTTGGCCGTGTGCGGTGGTGTAAATGCCAGATCCTGTGCGATGTCGGGATGCTTGAGATCGTCCCAGGTCTCCGGCGCGTCGAGTCCGCGTTCTTCGTACACGTCAGTTCGATACGTCACGGCCGTCGTCATCTGTCGGGTGGCGGTCACGTGCCCGTTATCAGTTTTGAGGGTATCCGGGACTGTATCCCAGTTTTTCGGCTTGTAATCAGTCGTGAGGCCGTCGTTCATCGCCTCGAGGTTGAACGAGTAGCCGCCGTTGAACGCCGAGTACGTCGGGTTTCGGGCGTTCGATCGAGCGTCCTGTAGTGCCTCGCCGGAAGATCCCTGCGCGTCGTACAGCGAGATGCCGTACTCCGATTCGAACTCCTCCATGACGGCGCCCCAGTTCGACCAACCAGTCTGGACGGCGTAGACGCGCAATTCCTCGGGAAAGTTAGCCGCACTAACGGTCGTCTGATAGTCACCGTAGCCGACCTCGTACTCGTCACTATCGCCGTTTCCACCGCTTTCGCTATTGCTCTGATCGTTGCTCCCGAGACATCCTGCCATCGCGCTGCCAAGTGCTGCACTACTTCCGAGAAGGACCTTTCGCCTGGTAGTCGACGAATTGTCGTTCGCCATCGGGTCAATAGTTTGAAAGAATTGGTAAAGATGTTGCTATGAAAACACTATCTAGATCTTAACTAAACATACAACTATGTATTCCACCCAACATGAATGACTTTTTATACCCAGGTTTTGAGACGGTATCCTCGTGACGGAAATTGCTAGTTGAATGAAGGGGCTCGAACGCCACCCGTAACATCGACATCACCTGGTAACACCAATGTCAGATGAATTATATAGGAATATAGCCGCTACGTTCTATCGTGAAACGACCGACATCGAACGACCTCGAGCGTACCGCCGATCAGACGACCGTCGAAATCGAGGTGAGTGGGTGATGGCGATCGAGTCGACCGCCGGCATCGCGCTCCTCGTCGCCCGCATCGCCTTCGGCGGTGTGCTTGCGTTTACCGGTCTCAACCACTTCGTGACGACCGAACAGATGGTCGGGTACGCGGATGCGAAAGGTGTACCGCTCCCGACCGTCTCCGTCCTCGGGTCGGGCGCGATGCTCGTCCTCGGCGGGTTGGGAATCGCTCTCGGCGCCTTTGCCGCCGTTTCGGCCGCAGCGATCGCGGCGTTTCTCTTCGTCGCGACCCCGATGATGCACGACTTCTGGAACGTCCCCGAGGCGGAACAGCAGTCCGAGATGACGCAGTTTCTGAAGAACGCCGCCCTGTTCGGCGGAGCGATCGCCTTCGCCGTCCTGGCACTCGAGACGTGGCCCTACGCGATCGGCATCGGGCTCGTCTGAGGCTGTCGGTCGATAGTATGAACACCTGCGTCTACATCCAGATCCAACGATGCACACACACGGACTCCACCACGTGACTGCCGTCGCAAGCGACCCCCAGCGGAACGTGGACTTCTACACGGAGGTCCTCGGACTCCGGCTGGTAAAGCAGACGGTGAACTTCGACGAGACGTCGACGTATCACCTCTACTACGGGAACGAAACCGGAACGCCAGGGACCGTCCTGACGTTCTTCCCCTTCGAGGGTGCACACCAGGGACGGCCGGGCAAGGGGCAAGCGACCGCCACGGGATTCGTCGTTCCCGAGTCTGCAGTCGACTACTGGGTCGACCGTCTAACGGCACACGACGTCGCAGTCGACGATCCTGTCGAACGGTTCGACGAGACGGTCGTCCGATTCGAAGATCCCGACGGCCAGCCACTCGAGCTCGTGACCGGCGAGACGGACGTCGAGCCGTGGGCCGACGGTCCCGTGCCCGTCGACGACGCGATCCGAGGGTTCCACGGCGTCACCCTCGAGCCGCTCGATTCCGAGGCAACGGGAACCGTTCTCGAGACCCTCGGGTACGAACAGGTCAGAACGGAAGCGAACCGGGTACGGTACCGAGTGCCGGGTGAACGCGCGAGCGTGGTCGACCTGCGGACTGACGGCGGCGAACGTGGCCAGCCGGGCGCCGGGACTGTCCACCACGTCGCGTTTCGGACGCCCAACGACGAGACCCAGGACGCGTGGCGCGAGCGACTCTCCGACGCAGGGCTGTTCGTCACACCCCAGAAGGACCGCCAGTACTTCCGCTCGATCTACTTCCGAGAGCCCGGCGGCGTCCTGTTCGAGATCGCGACCGATGGCCCCGGTTTCACTCGCGACGAGTCGGTTCCGGCCCTCGGGACGAACCTGAAGCTGCCGCCGTGGCTGGAAAGTGACCGAGAGCGACTCGAGGAACGCCTTCCCGAACTCGAACTCGATCTCACGACCGTTTCGGAGGCGAACTGACGTGACCGGACCTCACCAAGACCAGCCGCTCGTGACAGCCGGGACGCCCGTAACGGACGCCGAGGCGGCGGTCGTCCTCGTCCACGGACGAGGCGCGACTGCACGAAGTATCGTCCAGATGACCGACGAGTTCGACCAGTCCAGGGTCGTGTACCTCGCGCCGCAGGCGGCTCGAAACACCTGGTATCCGAACGCGTTCACCGCGCCAGTCGAGGCGAACGAACCTGGCCGATCGTCGGGATTACAGGCGATCGACGACGCCGTAACCGAGGCGAACGATGCCGGTATCCCGACCGAGCGGATCCTGGTGCTGGGATTCTCCCAGGGTGCGTGTCTGGCCAGCGAATACGTCGCCCGCAATCCCACGCGTTACGGCGGCCTCGCCGTTCTGAGTGGCGGTCTCATCGGTGAAACGGTCGATCCGGACAGCTACGAAGGCGACCTCGAGGGAACGCCCGCGTTCCTCGGCTGTAGCGACGTCGATCCGCACATCCCAGAGAAGCGAGTCCACGACTCGGCAGCGATCCTCGCGCAGTTGAACGGTGACGTGACCAAACGTCTCTACGAGGGAATGGGCCACGGCGTCAACCAAGACGAGATCGAGCACGTCTCGAGGATGGTTGCAAGTCTCGTCGAGTGAGACGGAAATCCACGCTGTCAACTGCCCCGCGCACGGTGGGGGGAATCCGCCTCGCGGTCTAGTTTTGAGCGCGTCGAAGTCGCCTGTACATCGCAGAGCGAGGGACGGTCTACGCCGTGCTCGGTATCGCCCTCGTCGTATCGCCGTGGAACTCTTTTTCGAGATCGATGTCACCTAGTGAAGTACCACGGGGGCAGTGGTCCCCGGCTTCGCCGTGGTCTCTGGCACGGGGCCAGCGCAACGCAGGTGGCAAACGTAATCCCGTCCGCGCTCGTCCCACCAGGTGGAACTCGCGTGGAACCAGGATATCGCTCAACTCGCGTGGACACAGGTCTCCCGATAGTGGGCTGGCGCCGTTCTTCGAGCACGTCTCACTGACGATCGTCGCCGCTGTTGTCGGGGATCGCGTCGACGTACTACTCTGCCCCGCCGATCGTGAGGACGGGCACTGGTGCAGATCGGACTGTCTTTTCGGCGACGCTTCCGAGGAGGATCCGATCCGTGCCGCGTCTTCCTGTCGTTCCCATCACGATAACGTCGATACTGTTGGCATCGATATAGCTGAGGATTGCATCGGCAGGATCACCATGCTCGATCTGTCGTACTGTATCGGTAACGCCGTGTGTCTCCGCTTCTGTGATGACTTCCTCTATGGCTTCGGTCGCTGCCTGTTCGTGATCCTGTTCGGAACCAGTCGACCGAATATCGAGGCCGGCCGATGCGTCGTCCACGACAGAGAGGACGTGAACGGTCGCTTCGAGCGACTCCGCGAACGCTACTCCATGTTGTGCGGCCTGGGTTGCGCCAGCACTGCCATCCGTTGGAACGAGAACGTTCTCGTAGGGGAACGCCAGCTGCTCGTCGGGCTGCATTCTCGCGGTGAGGACAGGCACCTTTGAGAGACGGACGACCTTCTCGCTGACGCTACCTTGGAGATACCGTGACAGCCCCTTTCGACCGTGAGTGGACATCACGATCAAATCGTGCCCGTACCGATCGGCGTAGTCGACGATCGTGGGCGCTGGATTCCCCTGCACCACGTCAGTCTTGTGCTCGAGACCGAGGGTCTCCAGTGTCTTGCTTGCCTCCTCGACGATGTCCTCGCCTTCCTGGACGAGCGCGTCGACCACCCTGTTTTCGACGACGGTGACGCTATCGCGTGTCGTATCCGCGACGAACAAGAGGTCGATCGTTGCGTCTGCCCAGTGCGCGAGTTCCCCGACGTGGTGGAGAATCTCGCTAGAGTCCTCGCTGTCGTCGACGGGAAACAGGATGTTCTCGTACATACTCCCAATACGACCCTATACGGGGGGTGTTTTCTAAGGTGTTTTCACGAGTGTGGTTTCTCCACCGCGTCTTCGAACATACGTGAGTTCCGAGACGTTGTGCGACGAGCAGCACCGCCTGTCGAACGACCGTTCGTACCAACACCGATCGATCGTTCACGCGAACACTTCACCGGGAGCCAGCGTGATCCATCCAAAAGCCTATAGCAGCGTCTGAAACAGGAACGAATGTTAGGAAATGCTCCTCACTACTCCGCTCGAGGCCGATTCAGTGAGCGCGATCCTCGCAATCAGCGTCGACGGGCTTTACTCGGAGACGTCGATTACCCTTATCGGGACTGCGGTTCTCCTCGTGCTCCTCGGTCTTTCCGCGTTCTTCTCATCGTCCGAAATTGCGTTGTTCTCACTCGCCAAACATCGTATCGACGCCCTCGTCGAGCAGGGAACGGCCAGTGCTGAAACGGTCGCCGACCTCAAGTCGAACCCACACCGGCTGCTCGTGACGATCCTCGTCGGGAACAATCTCGTCAACATCGCGATGTCCTCAATTTCGACTGCCATCGTCGGCTTCTATTTCGATCCCGGGGCCGCAGTACTCGTCTCAACGTTCGGTATTACGGCGATCGTCCTGCTTTTCGGTGAAAGTGCCCCGAAATCGTATGCCGTCGAGAACACGGAGTCGTGGGCGTTACGGGTTGCCAGGCCGCTCAAACTCTCCGAATACGTACTGTTTCCACTGGTCGTCGTCTTCGATCATCTCACACGGATAATCAATCGCCTGACGGGTGGAGGCGCTGCGATCGAGGACTCGTACGTGACGCGCGACGAAATTCAGGAGATGATCCGAACGGGAGAACGCGAGGGCGTCATCGACGAGGAGGAACGGGAGATGTTTCAGCGTATCTTCCGATTCCGAAACACGATCGCTAAAGAGGTGATGACGCCGCGATTGGACGTCGTCGGCATCGACAGAGAGGCAACGCTCAACGACGCAACCACTCGCTGTCTCGAAAGCGGGCACCGACGTCTTCCGGTGTATGCTGATTCCCTGGACAATATCGTCGGAACCGCGGATATTCACGCACTCATCGCAGCCCAACGGAACGGTAGTGCCGAAGATACGCCTCTTGGCGAGCTCGAGCTCTTGGATCCGCCCCACCACGTTCCGGAAAGTAAACCTGTAGATGAACTGCTTGGCGAGATGCAGACCTCGCGAACCCAGATGGCGGTCGTCATCGACGAATTCGGAACGACGGAGGGACTCGTGACGGTCGAGGACCTCACCGAGGAGATCGTCGGCGAGATTCTCGAAGGGACGGAGGATGCACCAGTTACAGAGCTTGACGAGACGACAGCGCTGGTTCGCGGTGATGTGGATATCGCCGCCGTAAACGAGCGACTCGGGCTAGATCTTCCGGACGGTGAGGAGTTCGAGACGATTGCAGGCCTCCTGTTCAACCGGGCTGGACGGCTCGTCGAGCAGGGTGAAACGTTCGACGTTGGCGCTGTCCAACTCCGGGTCGAGACGATCGACCAGACCCGCATAACACAGGTTCGGATCCGCACCGACCAGTCGAAGAATTCCACAGCGTCAACCGTCGAGTCAGCCAGCACAGACTCGGCTGACGTTCCCCCGTCGAGTAAGTAGATGTCTCTTGTCACGACTACTCTGGGCTCGCTATATCACTGCGTAGTCGCGTTCGTGTCCAGTACTCACGCAACCGGCCTGCTCGAGTACGGACAGACGGCGGTTGATAGTGCGACTGGCTGGCCCGGTCTGGGAATCATCTTTGTCTACTCGTTTTTGATCGCGTTCGTGCTTCCTGGTCCTAGTGAGGTCGTACTCGCTGCTCCCCTCGACCTTGGGGTCCCACTCTGGGGACACCTTGGTCTCATTATGGGTGTCAGTGCGATGGGGAAAGCCGTTGGTAGTCTGGTGGCCTTCCATCTCGGACAAGAGGCGAAACAGGCTGGCCCGATCGTTCGGTGGTTGCGTCGGTCGCGGTTTGACGTCATCAAGTGGTCAGAACGACGGACCGTTTTGCTCGCTCGACGATATGGATACGGTGGACTGGCCCTCGCCCTGTGTGTCCCGTTCTTCCCGGATACGCTCTCGATTTACGCGTTCGCAATCCTCGAGGAGGACTATCTGAAGTTCGTGATCGCCACGTTTGTGGGGAGTCTGGGACGACTCGTCGTGACGCTCTTTCTCTTCAGTGGTGTCATCACCATCCTGTGAAGGCCATTCGTGGTCATGTTGGCACCGGCCAACTGCCTCGGGGTCAAGTCGTTCGAGAATCTCCGATTCTCGTGATCACGGAAAGCTTCGATTTCCGGACGTCCCCGTGGCATCCGCCTCGCAAATCTGAGAATTACCACGGGTCGCCCGACCCGTGGCTTCCTGCTTCCACGACGCACTTTACAGCGGAGGCAGGGAGAAAGCCCACGGCTTTAGCCCTGTCTCTTACCCACAATTCCTATCGCTGTAGTTCGCCGAGAACGAGACCAAGATGCAGAGCGGTTCACGGAACCGGCGGTCTGACGTAGATGATGAGAGTGAGCGATGTGAGACAGATGTCTCTGGCAAGGTACGTGAGGAGTTCCAGTCTGCTGAGTTTGGTGACGAACGGCTTACAAAGCGATTGATACAGGTCGGAGATCGGCTCGGCAGGGCACCTGCCGAGTCGATCCCAAACGCGTGCGAAGACTGGGCCTCCACAAAGGCTACGTACCGATTTTGCGATAACGAGCGTGTGGATCCTAACGAGATTCTTGATGCACACAAGCGAGCACAACGGTCACGAGTGCAGGACAACGACGAGCTCTTGGTGGTCTCTGATACCACTGAACTCGTCTTTCCGAGACATCCGTCGAAGGAAGGGCTTGGCGACATCGGCAACTCCAAGACGGATCTTGAAGGCGTCAAAGTTCACTCGACGATTGGACTTGATCCACAGACCCACCGTATGACCGGGGTTATCGATCAGCAATCGCTGATCGAGGACCAGCAAGCCAGTACTAAGCACGATGCGAACGGAAAGAACGAGCCAATCGAATTAGAGAGCGAACAGGAAAAATGGATTCGAGGAGATAGGCAAGCCAGCGACTGGCTTGCCGAGGAAGTTCGGCCAATATTCATCCACGACCGAGGAGCTGACGCATTTGCCTTCTACCGCGAAGTTACAGACGACTTGGACGCTGGATTTGTCGTCCGTGCGAATCAGAACCGCTGTATTCAGACGCCGTCCGTTCCGGACGGCCGTCTGATTGACTGGAGTGAAGACCTTCCTGAACAAGGTCGCACGTCTATCGAGATTGAACAGGGGAATGGAAGAGAGGCCAGAAAAGCTGAGCTAATCGTCAAAGCCGGTTCATGTAAGTTACTCCCTCCAAAGAACAAGCCAACTCATACGGATCCAGTTGAGGTAAACGTCGTACGAATCGACGAACGTGGAGAACAAGATGACCCGATTCAGTGGGTGTTACTCACCACTGAATCGGTCGCTACGTTCAGTGATTCGCTGAGTGTGGTAGAGTCCTATCGCGCCCGATGGACGATCGAAGACTGGCACAAGGTGCTGAAGACTGGATGCCGGATCGAGGAACGTCGGCTGGAAACGTGGGAACGTATGGAGGTTTTGTTGAGTGTCTACTCGGTGATTGCGTGGAAGGTGCTGGAGTTGCGGGAACTTGCCCGGGGAGACGCATACTACTCACCTGATGTCCTTCTGAGCGAGACTGAACGGTCAATTCTGGAAACGAAATTTCCAGAATTGACCGACAACGGGACTCAAGCGTACGCAATTGCGATTGCGAAGATCGGTGGCTACCTTGACCGAAGTTCCGATCCACCGCCCGGTTGGGAGACGATGTGGAAAGGCCTCAAGAAACTTCAGACCTGGGCGGAGGGATACGAACTGCACTCCTGAGACTTATGGGTAAGAGACAGGGCTTTAGCCGTGGGATGAATCCCGTAAGCTTGATTGGTATTCCCTCCGAAATCAGGGGTACCGAGTCCGAGGCAAGCCCACCAAAGCCGCTGTCTCGGTCGGGGGCCGTACTGGCTCGGCCCGAACCCCGGCATCCGACCGGGGAACTCCCGACGTGGGGATGCCCGTCTGTGACGGGTCCTCGGCCGTCTGTGGCGGTCGAACCCCACGACTTCAGTCGTGGGAGAAGTCAGTGATCCGTCCCGTTGCTCAAGACGAGTTCTGGGTCCGAATCCACAGGGAGCGCAGCCTCCACAGATGTTCTCGAAACGAAAACGTTGATCGAAAAAATTGAGCGCTTCGTCACCGTACAGTCTGTCAACCGGGCAATCGGACAAACACTTCGATAAAGGGGTGTCCACCGCATATCGCCGTACTGGAACACATCGATAGAGGGGTGGGCCGTTGTCGAAGACGGACTGAAAACATATCGATAGAGGGGTGTCCAGCGGTGCACATCCCAGCTCGCGGCCTACTTAACCAAGCTGTGTGTCGAGTGAGGACACGAGATACGAAAGGAGAAATCGAGCAATAGGGGCCCTAATACAGCCAATCACACTTCGATAGAGGTGTGTCGTGTCTCAGATTGTGAAACGAATCGGAAACGTACTCGAACGTCGAAAGCCAGCTCCTCACAGCGAAATCGATGCCGCTGTACCGTTTCAGTGTGATACGATACCAGTCAAACGGTACACATCGATAGAGGAGTGCCACCAGTTCGATCGGAACACGATCTGGCAGCTCCCCATCGTATTCTACAGGAGGAGCAAGTCGAGTGCCTCAAGACGTGACCGCTAGCGATTCGCGGCCAGTCACGTCGTATTGCGGAGTTGTGCTCTCACGACCGACTGGACTTCGGCGGGAGCGACAGCGTCGATGCGAGAGTCTTCACGAAGCGTCTCGAGGATCGTCTCGGGGCGCTCACCGAACTGGAACTCGAGGAACATGCCCGAGCTCGGACCGTGGCTCCGGCGTTCGAAATCGACCAGCGAGTACGTCGTCAACTCTTTCATCTTGTTGACGTAGGTTTCCTGGTGATACTGGTCGGCGTCGATCGCGTCGGTCATGAACTCGTAGACCCGGTAGCCCGTCGTACTGCGGGCCGTGCCGTCGTCGGTTTCCGCGGCGACGGCGGCCGTCGCGTACAGACAGAGCTTCTTCTGCGTGCTGATACCGCGAACGACCTCGAGGACGCGGTTCTTCTCGACTTTGTCCTGAGCGCGTCGGACGTGCGCTTCGCGAACGCGCTCGTCGCCCTCCCGTTCGGCGAGTTCACCGGCGACGCGCATCAGGTCGATCGCCTTCCGCGCGTCGCCGTGAGTCTGGGCGGCGAACGCGGCAGCGAGCGGGATGACGTCGTCGTCGAGGACGCCCTCGTAGAAGGCGTCCTGTCGGCGACGGAGGATGGCCTGCAACTGATTCGCGTCGTAGTCGTCGAAGTGGACGTCCTCGGGCGTAAACGAACTCAACGCTCGACTGCCGACCGACTCCATCATCTTCGTGTCGTTCGAGATCGCGACGACCGAGATGTACGCGGCCAGGTCGTCGTTGGCACCGGCTCGCGACAGCTGGTAGAGCAGACGGGAAAACGCCGGCTCCTGTTTGTCGCGTCGGCCCACGAGCATATCCAGTTCGTCGAGGACGAACACGACCGAATCGAAGTTCTCGTTGACGATCCGGTACAGTTCGTCCCACTTCTCTTTCGTCGCGACGCCGTGTTTCGGAACCTCGACGCTGACGCCGGCTTCCTCTGCAGCGCGACTGGCGAGTTCGTACACCGCGACGCCGAGCGTATCGAGGTCCTGGCAGTTGACCTCGATCGTCCCGAAGCGGATATCTCGAGATTTGCAGATACGACTGATGTTCTTGCAGACGGCTTTCGTGATGAGCGATTTGCCGGTCCCGGACGGTCCATAGAGAAAGAGGTTCGGCGGTCGATTGTCACCGAGTGCGACCCGGAGCATCTTCGTGACCTCCTGGAGCTGCTCGTCACGGCCGACGATCCGGTTCTCCTCGACGATGTAGTTTGGATCGAGGAGTGATCGCTCGCGGATCAATCCCTTCTGATCGTCGAACTCCAGTAGCATCTCCTCGATCGATCGGGAGTCGTCATCCGGTCCGGTGTTCGAAGGGGTCGAACTGGGGAGGGGTCCGTCCTCGGCTCCTGTAGCCGCTTCTGTTCTCCTGATCGGTTCTGTCCCCGTAGTCGGTTCGTCTTCGGACTGTACGTTCTCGGTTCGAACGTCCGTTCGTTCTCCAGTATCCGATCGATCGACGTCGTCCGGCTGGGAAACGGCGTTCGAAGGGATAGTATCGTTCGACCGAAACGCATCGTTCGACTGTGGGGTGCTGGTAGACTGCGAGGTGTCGTTCGACTGACCAGCGTCACTCGTCTGATCGGCAGTGTTCGATCGCTCGGTGATGTCCAATCTGTTCAGATCGTCGGATCGATCCGGCGGGTGCTCCGAACGAGACGAATTCGATGAGAACCTCGACTGCGTGGTGCTCTCGTCCTCCGAGGTTCCCTGTTCGGTACGAGAAGACTCGGAGTCGTCAGTACCCATGCTAGGTGGCCTCTCAGTGAGGGGTCAAAAAAGTTACCACCTGTATCGAAGTGTGATCTGTCGTTTTAGTCGTTGAATCGACTCTTAGCGCGAGTAGTAGTAAAATGTCGGCGTTTAATCTGGGAAGCGACGACGAAGTGTTGAGTACGGTGAACAATAGTGCGATTCGTGCGATCGGTGATGAGACACCCCTCTATCGAAGTGTTCGAAGTGTTCGAGGAGGGTGTCTGAAAGTGGACGAAGGAGGATTAGAGAGAGTCAACCGCGTCGAAAAGAGGGTTAGAAGGGGGTGAGAACAGCATATACTCCCATTCCCTGTAGAGAAAGGATCTGTCGAGAGAGCAGTTATCTGTCCTTTCTAGAAGGACGAGATTTTGTCTTTGGGTGAACACATCGAACACATCGATAGAGGTGTGTGTGTGAGTGTCCTAGCTAGAAAGCTAGAAGAGAAGCAAAAGATCGGCCTTTCGCTTTGCCAGCTCGAGTTGCTTCTCCTCCTGATTTACTGTCTCTACTCGGTGTTTTTTCCGACTCGAGCCGTTCTCCGTCGGTCCCGTCGCGTCGAACGTCTCTTCTCCACCCCCCTCCCTCGAAAGACATCGAACACATCGATAGAGGGGTGTACGTGTCGTCCTTGTTGAATAATATCTCCCACAGACCTCAGAAATCACATCGATAGAGGGGTGTTCAGATCGATTTTACAGGTAGACGAGGCGAATGCCACGGGGTCGTACGGAAGACGCAGTCTTCCATGACCGAGCGAATCTTCGATTCGCGATATAGTCGGCGCTTCGCGCCGGCTGCTCGAGGGATCGAAGTTCCCTCGTCGTCCGCGAAACCTTCGGTTTCGCTTGCTGACGAGAGACGAAGTTTCTCGAACCACTTGACCCCGAGGCACTTCACCAGCACTCTCGTTCCGACCCTCCTTGATTCTCGTCGCTCCTGGCTCCCAGGGTTGTCGCCGCTACTCGCATCAACACACGCCTTCCAGAGTTTCGCTACCGGTCTGGTGGGGAAGACGTTCGTCGTTGAGCGAAGCATCTGACTTCTCCCACGACTGAAGTCGTGGGAGAAGTCAGGCCGCCGTTCATTCTCGCCCACGAAATCGATTTTCGGTGCGGGAACGAAGATATTCGATACTCTCCGTCTCGTGTCGTTTCGACGCTGGACGTGTGATTGATAATGACATTTTCGTAGAGTGAACCGTCTGCTTCTTCCTTGAGTGTGCATTCGTAGCTAACAGCCGTCCTCACGACCTGGTTTCGTGAAGTTCTGAGATTCGTTTTTCTGACTGACCAACACTTTAGGCCGACCTAAAATAGAAAGGATTAAATGTTTTAGGCTGGCCTAAAGCAAGTGGATGTCTCAGAATTCGAGATCTCGACGGCGGTTTCTGACGACTGCTGGTATGACTGGTACGGCCCTGCTCGCTGGTTGTGCGGGGGAAAACGACGGAGAACCGGCGGACGAAACGAATACGTCTGGGGACGCTGGAACACCCACCAACTCGGATGGGACGACGCTTCGTGTGTTCGATCAAGAAGCTAATTTTGCCGACCCGTACGAGGAGGCAGTGTCCCGGTTCGAGGAAAATCACGACGTGACTGTCGAAGTCGTCGGGGGGCTTGGAGCGAACGTCGTCGACAAATATCTTGTCGAGAAAAGTAACGATATACCGACAGCAGACGTTCTTGCAGGATGGATTCCACAAAAGCTGCTCAGTGCCCAACTTGACGGCGAACTCGCTCGACCCGAACTTCCCACGCTCGCGGATCGCATTCCGCAACGGTTCCGTGACCCGCTGCTCGTTCGACACGTTGCCGCAATCGTTCCGGCGTACAATCCGGACAAACTGCAGGCCGCCGGAATCGAACCGCCGGAGTCGTATGCAGCACTCACCGACGAGCGGTTTGCCGGACGAATCGAAGTCGTCGATCCGGTCAAAGTCAGCAGTGCGATGAAGGTCGTCGCCTACGTCGCAAACAACATCGGCGGCTGGGAGTACTGGGAGTCGCTTCACGAGAACGGTGCCAAAGTCGTCTCCGGATATCCGCAAGTCCCGAAGGACGTCATCAGTTCGGAGACTGATACTTCGGTCGGTATTCTCGGGCTCGGGCTGGGACTTCCAGCCGAGAAAGACGGCGAGCCGATCAAAAACGTCATTCCGACTGAGGGTGCAGTTGGAAGTTCTCACGCGATCGCAATCAATCCGGATTCGCCCAACCCCGAGCTGACACGCCGGTTCATCGAGGAAGTGAAATTCGACGAGGACGTACTGGACTTCTGGACGAACAAGTACCTCCCGGTGACCCTCGACGGGCACGAACTGCCCGATGATTCACCGTTATCGCTCGAGGACATTCGTCTCGCCGACTGGAACTGGATGATCGAGCACGAACTGGATCTCAAGGTCAGATGGCAGAATATCTTCAGCTGACCAACCACGTAGATAGCCGAGCTATGAACTCGATCAATTCGACTCCTGATGCGTCTGTCGGCGTCCTCTATGCGGGCTATCAGTCGACCTACGAGGTCACGACCGACAGTGCGTACGGAGAGACGACGCTCCTGCCGATATACGACCTCCCGGAGTACGATCTGACGAGGTTCGACGGCATCGTCGTACCGAGCGTCGTCGACCAGAAATTTTTAGCGCGAGAGTCCGATCTGCTCGCGAGCTATCTCGACGCAGGTGGCGTCGTCGTCTCCTTCGCGAAGATCTTCCGCGAGTGGCTCGACGGATACCGCTGGCGGTCCCATCCGACGCCGGCGCGCGATCTCGAACTGGAACTCGCCCGCAGACACCCCGTATTCGACTCGGTCACCAAGCGGGATTTGAACCTGTACGAAGGGGTCCGGGGGTGGTTTACGCGAGGGTATCTCGAAACGCCCGAGGGAGTCGACCCTCTGGTCGTCGATACTGAAGACAGGATCGTCGTCGCAGTAGACGAGGAGAGTACTCCGGGGACGATCTTCGCCACCGCAGGTTCGGATCTGTTCCACACCGCGTTTCGTAACCACGATCCGTTCCCAGCGGTCGTTGCGCGGTTACTCGAGTGGATCGTCGACGAGAGCGAGATCGAACACGAGACGCGACGAGGTGGGGTATGACCGGCGGTGCAAACGGATCTATCTCGATGGTGAACTCGGAGGTCCCGATTCATCAGTACATCCTCACCGAGAGCCCGTACGCAGACACGTTCGACTCGATTTCAGTCCGGTCACTTCCGCAGACGGACTTCACTGACGTCGAGACGCTCGTTATCCCCTACAAAACGAACCAGGAGATACTCCACTCGGAACGACGACGACTCGCAGAGTACGTCGAAACTGGAGGGACGATCCTCGCGTTCGGCGACGCCTTTCGACAGTGGCTTCCAGGCGGGACCTGGCATCCAGTCGAGTTCGACTACACGTGGTGGCGTCGCGGTGAATCACTCGAACTGGAGATCATCGAGCCGGCGCATCCGCTGTTCGCGAACGTTTCTCGCGACGCGTATCTCTGGCATTACCATGGGCGATTTGACCCACCAGCGGATGCGACGCCGCTGCTCGCTGCTCCCGAAGGCGTCATTATGTACGAGCAGTCGCTCGGGACCGGGAACCTCCTCGCGACGACGCTCGACCCACTACACCATCTCGGCGAGGGAGCAATCACGAATCCGATCGACACGACCAGTGCACTCGAGTGCATTCTCGACTGGGCCGGGTCGAGGGGGTCGACTGGCAGATGAGTGGGAGCACGCGATTCCGAACGCTTCGGTCGCATCGGCTCGTCCGCTCGATCACTCGTCCACCGAGGCTCGTCGCTCTCGGGCTTTTGCTCCCGCTGCTCCTGTTTGCAGGGTACCCACTCGCGATCCTCGTTTCCAAAACCGTCGTCGTAGACGGCGTGACGACGCTCGCTTTCTGGCGATCGCTCGTTTTCGGCACCCCGAATCGGTTCATCTCGGCCTGGGACGCGACGTACTCCTCGACGCTCGTCTGGCGACCGTTGAAACACTCACTCGTCGTAGCCACGGGAACGACGGTCGCTGCCGTTGTCGTCGGTACGGCGCTTGCAACCCTCGTGAGTTTGACGGACGTTCGATTCAAGTCGCTGCTTACGACGATTGCGATTTATCAGGTTATTCTCCCGCCGTTTGCCCTGGCGACAGCCTGGATCATCATGGGTCAACGACTCGGATTGCCGGCGACGATCCGATACGGCCCAGCACCCATGATTCTCGTGCTCGCGATTCACTTCTATCCCTTCGTCTACCTGATTACGAGTGCCGCGTTCAAGAAGATCGACTTCCGGTTGCTGGAGGCAGCGTTCGTCCACGGGGTTTCGAAGCGTGTCGCACTGCGAGAGGTCGTTCTCCCGCTTGCTGGCCCTGCGATCGTCGGGAGCGGTGCGCTCGTTTCGTTCTCGTCTCTCGCCGTCTTCGCCCCGGTCGCGATTCTCGGTGGCGGATCTGATCCGTATCGAGTACTCTCGACACAGATCTTTGCGCTCTACCAGAACGCGCTCTCGACTCCGACCATCATGCCGGTCGCGGCGATCGCATCGCTGTTGCTCACTGCCGTTTCACTGCTTCCGTTTCTCGGCTACTACGTCATGTTAAAACGGAGTCGGACGGAAACGGTGAGCGGACAGGGGTCCCACAGTGAACTCTTCGAGCTTGGCACCTATCGCACCCCGATCTCACTCGTCATCCTCGGATCGTTCCTGTCTACGATCGTCGTCCCACTCGCCTTCCTCGGGTTGCAGTCGGTATCCCCTTCGTGGTCGCTGATCGACGTGAACGCGATGTCGCTCGAGGCGTACAGAGCGATTTTCCACTCTCCCCAGCTAGCGTATAGCCTACTCGCCTCGCTGCTCATCGGACTCAGCGCGGCGACGACCGGCACGGTCGCAAGTCTGTTCGTCTCGTACGTTCTCGTCGCCGGAACCGATCGACTACTGACGTTCGCTACCTACGGGCTCTCGTTGGTATCGTTCGTACTCCCAGGCGTTGCACTGGGTATCGCGTATCTGCTGGTCGTGACCCAACCACTCCCCGGTCTCGGTGGCTCTTTCACGCTTCGATTTCTGTACGGCTCGATCGTCCTCGTGATCGTCGTCACGACCGTCCGAAATCTCCCGTTTGGCGTCCAGAGCACCGCGAGTTCGCTAGTCCAGATCGACGACTCGCTCGTCGAAGCAGGCTACCTGAACAACGCCAGCTTTCTCGAGGTCTTCCGCGAAATTCTGGTCCCTCTCGTCCGTCGGTCACTGGCCGCCTCCTGGATACTTACGTTCATCTTCGCCGTCAAGGAACTGGACGTGATCGTCTTTCTCTACTCACCCCAGCCGTTCACGCCTGTCTCTTACCCACAAATTCTATTCCCGTAGCTGAGAAGTTGAGGCTGGGAGATGGGACGAGATCAGCGGAGTTGGCGACCTGATCTGAACGATGACGGGGAGTTGTGTGACATGGATGTATCAGGTTGGATTCGGACGGAGTTTCGGGCAGCGGAGTTCGGAGACAAGCGTCTTACCGATCGATTGGTCCAACTCGGGGATGAACTCGGCAGTTCACCTGCCGAGTCCATCCCGGCTTCCTGCGAGGACTGGGCGTCCACAAAGGCTACATACCGATTTTGCGATAATGAGAGTGTGGAACCGACCGAGATTCTCTCTGCTCACAGGCAGTCACAGCGATCACGGGTGAGTGGCGGAGACGAGCTGTTGGTCGTCTCCGACACGACGTATCTCACCTTTCCTCGCCACCCAGCCAAGGACGGTCTTGGAGATATTAGTTCCTCAGATATCGACGTAGAAGGCGTCAAATTACACACTTCCGTTGGTATTCGCCCAGACACGCAGCAGATGACTGGGGTCATCGACCAGCAGGTGCTGGTCGAGGACCAACAGGCGGGCAACACTTACAGCACAAACGGCAAAGACGACCCAATTCTCCTTGAGAACGAGCATGAAAAGTGGTTGCGTGGGGATAGGGAAGCCGCCGAGTGGCTTCCCGAAGACGTGCGTCCGATTTTTGTCCATGACCGAGGTGGGGACGCCTTCTCGTTGTACGAGGAACTGAGCAAGGAGAGTGCTAACGCTGGTTTCGTTGTTCGAGCCAATCAAAACCGACGAGTCTTGACAGAAGGTGGTGAAGGTGGGAAACTCTTCGATTGGAGTAGCGACCTCGCAGAACGAGGTCGCAACTCCATCGAGATTCAACAAGGCGGTGGACGAGAAGCCAGAACAGCCGAAGTCTCAATCACTGCAGGAACCTGTGAGTTGCGCGCACCGCGAAATAATCCGGATCAAGAAGGGTCCGTCAAAGTGAATGTGGTGAGAGTGGATGAAGTCAATGGGACTGGCGATCCGATTCAGTGGGTGTTACTCACCACTGAATCGGTCGAAACGTTCGACGATATTCTAGCCATTATCGAGTACTACGGCCTTCGCTGGCGGATCGAAGACTGGCACAAGGTGCTGAAGAGCGGTTGTAAAATCGAAGAACGGCAACTGCAAACGTGGGAGCGTATGGAAGTGTTGTTGAGCGTGTATTCAGTGATTGCCTGGAAGGTCTTGGAGTTACGAGAGCTAGCCCGTGGAGAGAGTTCAGTTGCTCCAGAGATCTTGTTAAGCGAGGCCGAACGCGCAGTTCTGGAAACGAAATTTCCAGAACTGAGCGGTCAAAGCGGGAAAGCCTACGCGGTACATGTGGCGAAGCTTGGCGGATATTTAGACCGCGGTTCAGATCCTCCTCCAGGCTGGGAGACGATGTGGAAAGGGCTTCAGAAGCTCCGCATGTGGGCAGAAGGCTACGAACTGGGTGCTGAATGAGCGCCACAGCCGCTCATTCAGCGAGACTCTCCGTGAATCCAGCTTTTGTTCAGGGTCACAGACTGTCCAGCCTCTGAAAGTCGTAAGCCAGTATCAATAATGATTCCTTCCTGACTGATCTATTCATATCGGGCGGAATTTGGTTGATTTTTCTCAGTAGAGATGAGTTATGGGTAAGAGACAGACCTCAAGGGTCGGGGTATCCGCCTCGCAATCTCTATGAAGCCTAATACTACTGGACAAAACGATTCACACATCGATCGCACTCGAACGGCCGTCGCCGCTGGCGACGGGCCATGAGACGCGATCGAGTGTTCAGTGACTGTTGTCCGGCAGTATAAGCAGCCGGATTGAGCGTCTGCCTTTTGTGGGGTCTCTTTCTCGATCCAACCTATCCCAACGAACCGGGTGTGATATGTTGGTCGCATCGCAGCCGGGGCGTAGTTCCTTAACCAACACGTTCCCAGTAGGATCCGATTCGTTGGTTAATGCTTCCGCTCTTGTGTCGAGTTGCAGAAGCCCAACGACGCAAAGCGAGTCGCGGCACGCCGCGACGAGCGTTAGCTGGTCACCATGGCGTCCCTGCTACCGCGACCGCCCCCTTCGAGACGATCCGCCACGACGACGGCTGTCTCGAGACAGATCTTGGCCCTCGTACCCCGAACACACCGCTCCGGACTCATCGACCTGTGTCGGGCCGTCGATCGGTTGATCGAGAAGTTCCCAGACGACGGGGAAGCCGCAATGAATCGCGGCTTCGCCCTCCCGAATCGCGTACCGTCTCGAGGTCGGTTTCGCCGACCAGGCCGGTCGCGTCCGCGGGTCGATCGAAGGTTTCGTCGTGGAAACAGACCAGTTCGCCCGGCCCACAGCGCCTGCCGTCGACCTCGATCGCGTCGGCTGGTGGCCACAGTTGTCGATATCGCAGACGGGAAAATTTCCGGTTCTGGACGTCGCGAATGGAGAAGTGGCACAGACGTCGCTGATCGATGCTCGTAAACTCTCTCATCCCTCCGATCCACCTATGCACGCTGCCGTGCCGGAGTACGATCGAGACGAACTGCGCCAGCAGGCGGAGACGTTCGTTCGACAGTGCTACACCGAGTTGGACAAAGAGGGGGAGATCGAGCCTCGTCTGGCGGAGATCCGCGAGTCGATCGCCGAAACCGGCCACTACGAGCACACCTTCGAGGAACTCGAGCACGGCGCACGGATGGCCTGGCGCAACAGCAACCGCTGTATCGGGCGACTCTTCTGGCAGGCTCTCGACGTGATCGACGCACGCGACTGTGACGACGCCGAGAGCGTCCACGAGGCGCTGTGTCACCACCTCGAGTACGCGACCAACGGCGGCGACATCCGGCCGACGATCACGTTGTTCGAGCCGATGGTTCGCGGGGAACGGCAGGTTCGCATCTGGAACTACCAGCTCGTTCGCTACGCCGGCTACGAGACCGACGACGGCGTCGTCGGCGACCCGGACGAACTCGAGTTTACGGCGTACTGCCGTTCGCGGGGCTGGGAAGGCGAGGGGACCGCGTTCGACGTCCTCCCGCACGTGATCCAGATCCGCGACCGGGAACCGGAACTGTTCGAGGTGCCCGAGGACCTCGTCCTCGAGGTGCCGATCCGCCATCCGGAGTACGACTGGTTCGAGGACCTGGATCTCCAGTGGTACGCCGTCCCCGTCGTCTCGAACATGCGCCTCGAGATCGGCGGCCTCCAGTATACGGCCGCGCCGTTCAACGGCTGGTACATGGCGACCGAGATCGCTGCGCGGAACCTCGCCGACGAGGACCGGTACGATATGCTTCCGGCGGTCGCAGACGGAATCGGACTGGAAACCTCCCGCCAGCGGTCGCTGTGGAAAGACGAGGCGGTCGTCGAACTCAATCGGGCGGTGTTGCACTCCTTCGAGCGCGACGGCGTCACAATCGTCGACCACCACACGGCAGCCGAACAGTTCGAAGCGTTCGAAACGCGCGAAGCCGAGGCCGGTCGCGAGGTGACCGGCGACTGGTCGTGGCTCATCCCGCCGGTCTCCCCGGCGACGACGCACATCTTCCACAAGACCTACGACAATTCGATCGAGACGCCGAACTTCTTCTACCAGGAGCCGCCGTACGAAGACGACGAACAGTGATCGTGTCGGACGACGGTCGGTAACCGTCTCGATCCGCTCGAGCGACCGTCACCACGGGTGGAAGGCCACGAGACGCGATCGGAGCGTTCCTGACGGCATGCACTATCGAACGAGCGTCGACGGTTCGCCTCGCCGGGCACGGACGACGCCGGTTCCCGTTTTGTCACGTGTCGTCGACGATCGTCTGCCTTTCACAGTAGCGAGGGCGTCACTCGTTCGACGGGTTCGATCTCGAGGTAGTTCACCCGGTTGAGGGGTCGTTGGGGGGTTTTTCGAGGTCGTGGTCGTGGGGTTTCGGTGGATGGACCGGAACCCCGTCGACTCCCGTACCCTCCGTCGCGTCCGCGGTCTCACCGCTCGTGAAGTTGACGACCGGCTCCGGCGCGACGGACCGAACGTCCTGCCGACCCAGCGGCCACCGCCGGCGTGGCACGTGTTCGTCGAGCAGTTCGTTCACTTCTTTGCGATCATGCTCTGGGTCGCGAGCGGTCTGGCGTTCGTCGCCGGACTGAGCGAACTGGGAGTTGCGATCGCTCTGGTCGTGGTCGTCAACGGCGTCTTCGCGTTCGTCCAGGAGTACCGCGCCGAGCGTGCGGCAGAACGGCTTCGAGATCTGCTTCCGAAACGAGTCACCGTCCGCCGTGACGGGACGACGCGCGAGATCGACGCGACGGAACTCGTCGTCGACGACGTCGTCTTGCTCGGCCCGGGGGATCGCGTATCGGCGGATCTCGAGATCGTCGATTCCCACGGCCTGCAACTCGACGTCTCGTTACAGCGGAGGCAGGGAGAAAGCCCACGGCTTTACAGTAGTTGCTGATTCGATCAGGAAAGCCGCAAGGATTGAAGTCTCAGACTCAACTCCGACTTCGTGAAATCGTGCTCAGTGCTGTCCAGAGAGTGGAACAGCTGCCGAAGCTTTTCGTCAGCCGTTGTTTTTCCAGTCTTGCCAGTACTGAACGGCGTACTGACTCGGGCTGAGAAGCCCGAGTCAGTCGCCGAGACAACCGTTATCCGTACGGTATTTGCCCGAGAAACGCGCGAAACAGGGCGGTCGGGACGACTGGCTCAGTCCCGACCGCCCGATGTGGAGTTACGAGCAGATTCGTCAACACCCACAGATTGTACAGTGCAACGGCGAACAGGAAGTAGAACAGCCGTACCGAGAACGTCGGTGTCGACGTTCTCGGGAGAAACTCCGTGATCTTTCGATAGGACGTCTCGATGCCCCAGCGACGGCGATACGCTTCGGCCAGAGGCCGAGCGATTTCGACGTCAGTGCCGACGTCGAGATCGCAGTTGGTGACCAGACAGAAGTGATCGTCGTCTCGTGTTCGGTGCGGAACGACGACGAGCCGGACTGTCGTCCGGCCCGTCGGCGGATTCGATCGAGCCATCTCGTACTCTGCGATGAACGTGTCGCTGTCGTGCTCATCGATGAACTGCTGTACCTTTCGTGTTTGCGGCGCACGCATTAGGAACTCAACGTCGAGATTTTCGAGCGTCAATGCGAGGTGAACACGATAGAAGCCACGATCGAGGTAGAGCCGGTTGATGTCGACGTACTCGCGGGCGTCTGAGACGAGTTGGCGGATCGCCTCCGCCAACTCGTCGGTATCGCTCCCCTCCACCGCTACCGATCCGAGCGTGAATCGGACGCTCGGATCGACAATACAGACGGTAGCGAACTTGTACGCGCGATCGGTACCCTGCGCTGGATTCGTTGTGCAGACGTGAGGAGTCTCTTCGTCTCCGTAATAGAGCCAGTCGTGAACGTCGATTGCGACGTCGACTGGCCGAGTAAACACACGGTTGCGAGCCGCTTCGTCGAGGATTGCGTCGCGGACGCGGTCGAACTGATCGTCGACCGCATCCGCATCAAGCCCACGCAAATGGTAGAGGAGTGCCCGTGCGAGCGGATTTCGAGCGGTTGCGTCAATGGAAATATCGTCGCCACGAGCGAGCTGATAGGCTTTCGCGCCAGTGTTGGCGAACTCGTTGTCGAAGGCAATCCGAGCGAGGACTTGTTGGAACTCCTCGCTCGGATAGGTGCCGTTAGCAGCAATCTCGAAGTTGATCTCCGGAAATAGTAGCGACGACGCTGCTCGAGTCACCTGCGTTGCTTCGGTTGTCTCGACCATATCGAGACAACGACCGCGACGACAATCGTCGCTTGGCCACTTTAGCAACTACTGTTTAGCCGTGGGATGAATCCCGTAAGCTTGATTGGTATTCCCTCCGAAATCAGGGGTACCGAGTCCGAGGCAAGCCCACCAAAGCCGCTGTCTCGGTCGGGGGCCGTACTGGCTCGGCCCGAACCCCGGCATCCGACCGGGGAACTCCCGACGTGGGGATGCCCGTCTGTGACGGGTCCTCGGCCGTCTGTGGCGGTCGAACCCCACGACTGAAGTCGTGGGAGAAGTCAGTCACCGGCGAGAGCGTTCCAGAGTCGGTCGCGGCAGGCGAGACTGCGTATGCAGGAACGTTCGTCGTCGAGGGTGAAGCGACGGGGATCGTCCAGGCGACCGGATCCGAGACGAGACTCGGGGAGATCGCAGTATTGACGCGTGCGAGAGAGCGTCCGGAGACGCCACTTCACCACGAGATCGATCGCCTCGTCAGAGTCATCGCGACCGTCGCCGTCGTAGTCGGCGGCGTCTTCTTCGCCGTGAGCGTGGCACTCGGGACCGACCCCGGCGTCGGCATTCTCTTTGCGATCGGCGTCACTGTCGCGCTCGTTCCCGAGGGGCTTCTCCCGAGCGTGACGATGTCTCTCGCCGTCGGAGCCAAACGCCTCGCGACGGAGAACGCGCTCGTTCGGCGACTCGAGTCCGTCGAGACGCTCGGCTCGACGACGTTCATCTGCACGGACAAGACGGGGACGCTCACACAGAACCAAATGGCCGTCGTCGAAGCCTGGACGCCGATGGGTCGCGCCCGGATCGAGGGCGACGGCTACGAACCGACGGGAACCGTCGGCGCAGACGATGGGACGCGACCCGTTCTTCGAGACCTGGGCACCGTCGTCGCGCGGTGTTCGACCGGCGACGTCGAAAAGCGGGACGACGAGTGGGTGGCACACGGCGATCCGATGGAGGCCGCACTCGTCGCGTTTGCCCGTCGACTGGACGTGAACGTTCCGGAGCGAACGCGTGCGAATCCGGACGTGCGGCGGTTTCCGTTCGATCCACGACGGCGGCGAACGTCGGTGCTCACGCAGGATCGACTGCTGGTGATGGGCGCGCCGGAGGCGGTCATCTCGAGGACTCGTCACGGGGGTGACGACGCGAGGGCCGCGGTCGCGGAGATGGCAGAACGCGGACTGCGCGTTCTCGCGGTCGCAACGCGGCCTGCCGACGACGTACCCGTAGACGACGGCCTCGAGTCGATCGAGACGGACCTCGATCTGGTCGGTGTCGTCGGACTCGAGGACCCGCCGCGGCCCGGCGTGGCGGCTGCCGTCACCGCGAGCAAGAACGCGTCCGTCCGGACGGCGATGATAACGGGCGATCACCCGACAACGGCACGGGCGATCGCCGAGGAGGTCGGGTTGCTGGCCGACGAGGGACTCGTCGTCGACGGCGACGATCTTCCCGACGACGAACAGGTCCTCGGGGCACTTCTGGACCGCGACGGCGTCGTGGTGAGTCGGGTCAGCCCCGAGGATAAACTCCGAATCGCCCGCGCGTTGCAAAACAGGGGTCACGTCGTGGCGATGACCGGCGACGGCGTCAACGACGGGCCAGCGCTCCAGGAAGCCGACGTCGGCGTCGCGATGGGCCGTTCGGGAACGGACGTCGCGCGCGAGGCGGCGGATCTGGTCTTGCTCGACGATAACTTCGAGACGATCGTCAACGCGATTAAACAGGGACGCGCGACGTTCTACAACATCAAGCGGTTTCTCACCTACCACCTCACGGACAACGTCGCACAGCTCACACCGTTCGTCGTGTGGGCACTCGCAGCGGGGCAGTTTCCGCTCGCGCTCGGCATCCTCCAGATCCTCGCACTCGACATCGGCACCGATCTCCTTCCAGCGCTCGCACTCGGCTCTGAACCGCCCTCCGAGGACGTCCTTCGGCAGCCACTCGAGGCCGAGCACCTGATCGACGAGACGGTACTCGGGCGGGCGTTCGGCGTTCTCGGCCCGACCGAAGCGACCGTCGAGATGACCGCGTTCGTCGTCGCACTCGCCACCTTCGGCTGGACGCCAGGCGGCGAATTCCCCGCCCAGCCTGGACTCCTGGCTGCGTCCGGGGCGGCGTTCACTGCCGTCGTCGTCGGCCAGATGGCGAACGCCTTCGCCTGTCGGAGTACGACCAAGTGGCCCGGCGTGCTCGGCTGGACGTCCAACCGCCTCCTCGTCGGTGCGGTCGGCGTCGAGTTACTCACGTTACTGGTGTTCCTCTTCGTTGGACCGATCGCACGGATACTGGGACACGCGCCGCCGCCGCTCGAGGGAGCGCTCGTCGCCCTGCTCGCCGCGCCGGCAATTTTGCTCGTCGACGCGATACACAAACGCTGGCGTGCGAGAAGAAACGATCGCGGTTCAGAATAGCTACTCGAGCGGGAGCGACGCTCGCGTGAGGTCGCAGCCTCCTCCATCAGTGATCGAGCACCACCCGGTGGAGGTGTACCCACCGTCGACGACGATCGACTCGCCGTTCACGAATCACTCGTTCGCGATCGCCGCTACCTCGTGGAGCGACTCGACTTCGTAGGTCGGGGCGACCGAGAGGTCCACGTCACGACAGTGGGGGCGGCGAACGAACACCGAATCCACTCCCGCTCGGTGGGCCGCCACCACGTCGCTTTCGCTGTCGCCGACGTAGAGGGCCGAGTCGGCGTCGAGATCGGTCAACGCACGCTCGAGGTAGTAGGGGTTCGGTTTCTTCAACTCGAGGCTCTGGACGGTCTTCTCACGGCCGTAGTAGGTGTCGAACGTCGGTAGCGGATCGAAAAAGTCGAGGAGGAACTCGAGGGTGCTGTGGTGGTTGTTGGTCACGACTCCACGATTGCAGGTAACGTCTGTGATCGCTGCGACATCCTCGTAGCAGGTCCGCGCTCCCGTTCTGAATGCGGCCAGTTGCGACTGCTCGTCGTGGTGCTCGCGTGCGTCCCAGAACGTCTCCGCCTCGAGGTCGTAGGCTGCACAGATTTCGTGTAGTCTGTCGACGGTCACGCCCTCGACGACGTCGTCGACGTGTCGTCGGTCGGCGGCTTCGACGCCAACCTCACGGAACGCCGTTCTCGTGGCTTCGGACTGCGTTTCGTACGCAGGCGGCTTGACGAGCACGCCGTCGTTGTCGAACAGAACCGTGTCGTAATCGATCACGCTCTATCGATGATCTGTCCAGCTAATTCATCATTTCGATTAACTCTCTCAGACCGCACCCGGCCCACAGCTCGGATCGTCTCGCCTCACCTCGACGGGACGAACTGACTGCTGGGTGTCTCACACGTCGTTTCTTAGTATCGTCGGGTTTTGATCAGATGAATACAATAGGGTTTATCGCCGGATGGATGGGTTCACTATGTGGTGTGGTACCAATGGCTATGCACGTCCACCAGTGGATCGACGACCACGAAGAGGAAATGATCGACTTCCTACAGGAGTACGTCCGCTACCGGTCGCCGACCGAACACGAACGGGAGGTCCAGCGAGAGTTCGTCGAGCCGTTCTTCAGAGACGAGATGCGCTGGGACGACGTCGACGTCGTCGACGTCTCGGAGGAGGCGGATCGACCCAACATCAACGGTCGGCACGTCGGTACTGGCGACGGTGAGGGGCGCAATCTCCTGTTCAACGGTCACTCGGATATCGTCGACGTCTCCGAGGAAGCCGAGGAAGCGTGGACGACGGACCCGTGGGAGCCCGTCGTCCAGGACGGCAAACTCTACGGTCGTGGCGCGAACGACATGAAGGGGCCGAACACCGCGATGATCTGGGCGGCGAAAGCCGTGATGGAGTCCGACGTCGAACTCAGCGGCGACCTCATGATGAGCATCGTCGTCGGCGAGGAGTTGAACCAACAGGAGTACGGCTCGATCGCAGCGACGGACGCGTTCCTGGACGAGGGAATCGACATTCCGATCTGTCTCAACACGGAGCCGACGAACAACGAGATTCACACCAAAAGCGCCGCGACGTTCGACTTCACCATCACGATCCACGGCAAAGAGGTGCACACCTCCCAGCGGAACCTCACCCGGTATCCACAGCGTCACGGAATTCCGGTCGGACAGGACGTTGGTGTGGACGCGGGGTTGCTCATGGCGGAACTCCTCCAGGAGTTCCACGATCTCGAGCACCAGTGGAACATGCGCTACCGGGACGAGATTTACGGCGGCGGCGGCCACCCCGCACCGGACGCACAGGGGGTCGGCCCGATCGGCATCAACTGCACGATCGTGGAGGCCGGCGACTACATCGCGTCGCTCCCAGGTCAGGCGACGATCGAGGGGCACGTGTTCTATCCGCCGTTCGCCGACGACGAGAAACTCTGGAGCGAGATGCAGGCGGTCGTCGAGAAGCTGGCGCTGACACACGACTGGCTGGACGAGCATCCGCCGGAGATGAGCTGGAAGGACGTCTTCGACTGGCCGGCGTTCGACGTCCCCGTCGATCATCCCGCCTGTCAGACGCTGGGCGCGGTCGTCGAAGACGTCACCGACGAACCACCCGTGTACTCGGGTTTCAAAGCCGTCGCCGACAACTCGTACATCCAGCGCGACTGCGGAGTAGACACGATCAGCCTGGGTCCCGGGGATATCTCGATGGGAACGCACGGACCGGACGAGTACATCCCGCTCGAGCAGTTCGTAACGGCAGCGAAGATCTACGCCTCCACGATCCTCGAGTGGTGCGGGTGACGGCGATCCGGAGTCTGGGTGTGGATCGACGCCGATTCCGGTACGCACGACACGGGTGCGGGCTCCGAGAGTCGACGCTCACTCTCGCAGTGGGTGGATCGGACGCGACCGTCTCGTCGCCGGATCTGCCCATTTCAATCGGACGAGCGGCCGGTTTCGTCGCTCGTCTGTGCCGCAGTCGCCGCAAGCGCGCGGAACGCGATCGTCGGAAACTGCGCCTCGACGGTGCTCGGCTGCCGACCACTGCCGGCGGTGACGGTCGACAGCGGCACTCGTTCGACGACGCCGCAGTCGGCGAGTTCGTACAGGAACCGCTTGACGGTGCCGGCAGTCGGCGACGATCGATCGGCGATCGCGGTCGCGATCTCGCGAATCGGACGGTCCGTCGACTCGAGTTCGGTGAGTGCGAGTAACACCCGCTGGCGGGTCTCCGAGAGCGCGAGCGGCCGACCGACGTGGACGCCGTCGTCGGGGACGTCGTCCCGTGCTCGCTCGAGGTGGTGAGACTCGATTCGATCCGCACCGTCCTCGCTCGCGAGTACGGCGGCCCCGAACAGGGCTGCGAGCGCATCGTGAGCGTTTCCGTCGGCCCAGGCGGCGAGTTCGCGGACGGCGTCGTGGCCGAGCGCGCCCGCCGCGAGACCGGTCGAGACGCGGTCGGTGATCACGTCCACCAGTTCGTGGTCACGGTAGGCCGTCACGGAGACGGTCGTACCCCGGTGGTCGTCGGGTTCACGCTGTCCGACCGCGACGGTCGAAACGCGGTCCTCGACCGGGGTCAGGAGTTCGCGGACGCGCTCGGCCCCGAGCGTCTCGGGTTCGTCGTGGTGGTCGATCGCGACGACCGCTCGCCGGTCCGGGCGGGAGAGCCTGTCGGCCAGGCGCTCGCGTAGTTCGTCGGTTCCGACGCCGCTTTCGGGGACCCGGTCGGTCGAAATTCTCGAGAGCACGGCCCGGTAGAAGGCGAACGGACTCTCGACCTGTCGGCCGTCGACGGTGACGAACCACGTCACCGGCCCGGTGCTCCCCGCTCGCGTCGTCGTGCCGATCGTCCGACTCGGACCGCCGAACTGTTCGTTCAAGGCGTCGAACAGGGCGGTGACGATCGCTGACGTTCCCGATCCCGCAGGTCCGACGACCGCGACCGGCGACGGCAACTCGCCGTCGAAGACCGGCTCGAGCGCGTCGAGCAGTTGCTCTAAGACGGGACCGCGACCGACCGGCTCCGCCCGGTGGACGACGGGGCTGAGCTGGTCGCGGTCGACGACGACGCGCCCGCCCCGTCGCGCCGACCGCCGGCGAGCGATTCGCTCCTGCAAGTCCATTACTGGGCGTCTGCCTCCGTCGTCGAACCGACGAGCGCTGCCTCGAGCACCTCGAGCGTGTGGGTGATCTCGTAGCCGGTTCCGTGTTCCATCTGCATCGAGCAGGTCGGACACTCCGTGAGTCCAGCCTTCGCGTCCGCGTCTTCCATGTGCTCGAACATTTCTGCCCCGATTTTCATGGAGGTTTCGTAATTCTCCTCCTTCCAGCCGTACGTCCCGGAGATGCCCGAACAGGAGTCGCCGACGTCGTGGGCCGTGATGCCGTCGATGGCGTCGAGTACTTCGACCGTCTGGCCGTCTAACCCTTGATTTCGGGCGTGACACGGCGCGTGATACGCGAAGTCGTCGAACTCGTCGCCGACCGAGGTGCCCTCGAGTTCGCCCTCGAGGTCCTCGTGGACCCGGAGGTACTCGACGGCGTCCCAGGTGTTCGCGGCGACCTCCTCCGTGCCCTCGAAGTCGAACAGTTCGGGGTACTCCTGGCGGAGCGACATCGAACACGAACTGCAGGAGGCGACGACGTCCGCGCCGTCTGCGATGGCCGCGGCGAGTTCGCGCACGTTCGTCTCGGCCGACCGGCGCGCGTCCTCGAGCATCCCGTTTGCGAACATCGGCGTCCCCGAGCAGTGCTGGTCGGGGACCATGATCTCGTAGCCGAAGTGTTCGTACACTCGGACGAGTGCCTTCGCGACTTCCGGGGTGTTGTAGTTGGCGTAGCAGCCGTGGAAGTAGGCGATGCGCTTGTCCGCGTTTTCGACCTGTGCACCGCCTCTCGCCGCCCACCAGTCACGAAAGGTTTCGGTCGCGAACTCGGGGAACTCCCGTTCGCCCGTGATCCCGAGGAGTTTCTCGCCGAGCCACTGGGTCGCCGACAGCCCCATCACGACGTTCGTCGTCCGCGGGAACATCGATCCCAGCGGGGCGAGTCGGCGGTAGTTCGCGAGCATGCGGTTGCGCCAGTACTCCCGCGAGAGCTTGCTCATGTTCTCCTCGACGTACTCGCCGCGTGCCGTGTTGTGCATCTGTGAGAGCGGCACCTCCGAGGGACAGGCACTGTCACAGCGCATGCAGTTCGAACACTTCATCACCGAATCGTCGATGTCGTGGTCGTCCTGGCGCTTGAGTCGCCACTGTTCGGGGCCCTGGAACTTCGGACCCGGGAACTCGTCGTCGACTTCGGCGACGGGACAGTTGGTGTCGCAGGTCGAGCACTTGTAGCAGTTGTCCGCCCCCGGCCGGAGGTCCATCTCTTCGGCCTCCGGAAAGACCTGAACGGGCTCGAATTCGTCGTCTCCCGGTACGTGATCGTCGGTCGGCCGTTCTGCGTCGCTCATCGAATCACCTGAGTCGGTCGGTCGCTGTCGCTCGTATCGATCGTCCGTGATCGCTCCGTACCATCGCTCGAGACGGCCACCGCCTCTCTCATCGTCCCGCCTCCGTCCCCGCACGCTGGCCCGCGACGTAGCCCGTCGCGAGCGAGACGCCGCTGCCGGATTTCTCGGCCGCGAAGTCGTAGCCGCCCAGCACCGCGCCCGCTGCACGGAGATTTTCGAACTCGAGGTCGTCGTCGGCGTCGAGCGGTCTGAGCTCGCGGTCGACCGGCAGGCCGAATCTCGCGTAGGGCTGGTCTCCGAAGACGTCGTCGACGAACCAGTCGTAGCGGTCCGCCGGGTGCGGGACGTGACAGTCGAAGATCGGCTCGAACACCCGCTCGCGCTCCGATCGCACGCCCTTTCCGACCAGCCCGCCCGTCGCCAGCACGTACTGGTCGGCGCGGTGGGGAATCTCGGTCCCGTTGCGGTCGACGACGACGTGATCGATCCTCTCGATTCCGCCGTCGTCAGTCTCGTAGTCCACGACCGGGACGCCGGTCGTCACCCGGACGCCGGCGTCCTCGAGTGCGGCGTAGAGCAACTCCTCGAGTCGCATACCGGGCAAACTCGGCGGCCCCATCGGGACCTCGAAGACGTCGACGCCGAGCCGGTCTGCGAGGTCGGCCCTGACCGCGTCGGCGCGGTCGTCCCCGAGGATCGCGGGGAAGCCGACGCGAGTCTCGTCCTCGAGATGGGCCCGAACGGTCTCGGCGAGGGCCGCTCGCGCCGTCGTCTCGCCCGTCGCCGTCGCCACGACCTCGTCGTGGTCGAGCAGGTGTGCGTATCGCGTGACCTTCGCGTCGTCACGGACGATTCCGGGGAACTGAACCGTGACGCCGCGGGCCACGAAGGGTGCGCCGGCGGCCTCGAGATGCGCGGCCGCGAGGGGGGCCTCGAAGTCCGGTAACGTCTCGAAGCCGACGAGCAGGGTATCGCGGTCGTCGCTCGCGAGTCCGGCGGCGGTCGACCCCGGATATCGGGCGGTCGGCTTGACCGTGCCGCCGTGGGTCGGCACGAGCGCGTTCGCGTCGGTGTGTCCCCCTTCGTACGCGTCGCCTGCGATCCCGTCGAAAAACGAGAGGGCCTCGCGGACGGCCTCGTTCCCCACGCGCTCGTAGGGATGGCCCTCGGGGAGGTCGGCAAGCGCGTCGAACGGATCCACGAGCGGGCCGTCGCCCGCCGGCGTGTAGCCGAGGACGTCGACCAGCCCGCTGGCGTGGCGGAGCGTGCTCTGTTTGTACGAGACGAGTCGTACCCGTGCGCTCTCGTCTGCTGCAGCGAGCGCAGCGATCGTGCCTGCGAGCCCGCCGCCGACGACGAGGACGTCGTCTTCGATCGCCATCACTGGGCCCCCCGGCCGTCGTCGAAGGCCGCGAAATCGACGGTCGAGCTCTCGCTCGCGGGGTCGCGGTCCCGGTTCATCGTCGTCGCGTGCAGCGCGTAGTTGAGCATCGCCTGCGAGAGCTGTTCGCCCCACAGCGCGTGCCGTTCGCCCTTCCATCGCTCCTGAAAGAGTTCGTCGAGCGCCTCGCGGATCGTCTCCTCGTCGTACGTGGGATGGAGTTCGTTCGCCATCGTCTGACAGCAGAAGCCACCCTGGCAGTTGCCCATGGAGGCGCGCGTCCGGATGCGGACCGCGTTCAGGTCCGTCCCCGACTGTGAAATGCCGTCCCGGATCTCCGCGCGCGTCACGCCCTCACACTGGCAGATCACCGGGTTCGGCTCGTCCGTCTCGAGGACGTCGCGCGCCCGGCTTCCCAGCCGTTGTTTGCTCCGGCGGGCCACCGGCGACCGAAGACCGAAGTCGTCCATCCCGGCCTCGAGGATCTCGACGTTTTCGCTGCCGGGGAGGGGCTCGTCGGCGGTCGCGCAGGTGGCCGTTACGCCCAGTTTCTCGCAGACGTGATCCGAGATCTGTTCGGCCATCATCCGGTAGGTGGTGAACTTGCCGCCGACGATGCTCGCCATTCCCGAGACGCCGTCGCGCTCGGCGTGATCGAGCAGGAAGAAGTCCCGCGTGATGTCGGTCGGGTCCTGCGTGCCGGTTCCTGGCGGCTCGTAGAGCGGGCGCACGCCCCAGAACGAGCGGATGGTTCTGGCCTCCGCGAGGATCGGGACGAGATCCGAGAGCGTGTCGATCATCGCGTCGACTTCCCACTGCTCTTCGGGATAGTCGTCCGGATCCGCGACCTCCTCGTCGGTCGTCCCGAGGATGGCCGTCGTCTCGTGGGGGACGACGATGTCCGCGTCGCCTTTCGGCCGGCAGCGGTTGATCACGGTGTCGACCTGCCGAACGTTCATGATCGTCATCACGCCCTTCGAAGGCCGGACCGCGATCTCGAGGTTCGCCATCGCTCCGATCTGGCCGGCCCACGCGCCGGTCGCGTTGACCACGTACTCGGCGGTGATCTTCTCCGTGGTCCCGGCAGTGGCGTGCGTGTGCTTCCCGGGACCGGACTCGTGGCGCACCTCGACCCCGTAGATGTCGTCGTCGTCGCGCAGGAGGTCGACCACCTCGGCACGGGTCTCGATCCGCGCGCCGTGGGTCTCGGCGTCGATCGCGTTCGCGACGCAGAGCCGAAACGGATCGACCGCGCCGTCGGGAACCTCGATCGCTCGCTTCACGTCGTCTGCGAGGTAGGGTTCGACCTCGCGGGCCTCCGAACCCGAGAGGACGCGGGCGGGTATCCCACACTCTCGACAGCCCTCGAGTTTCTCCCGAAAGTAGTCGTCCGGATCTTCGGGCCGCTGGACGAACAGTCCGCCGGTCTCCTCGACGCAGTGGCCGGCGATCTCCCGAAGGATCTCGTTTTCCTGGATACACTCCGTCGCACTGGCCTGGTCGGAGACAGCGTATCGCCCACCGCTGTGGAGCAGGCCGTGCATCCGACCGGTCGTTCCGTCCGTGAGAGTCCCCCGCTCGACGAGCGTCACCTCGAGGCCGCGCATCGCCAGGTCGCGGGCGATTCCACAGCCGGTCGAGCCGCCGCCGAGGACGAGAACCTCGGTATCCCGTGCCATTCTGTTACCGACCCCTACGGACAGCCCCGTCTTTATTTTATCGACGGTTCGAGAACGACAGTAACAATAGGCTGGTGACGAGGACGCCGGTGTGGCGTCCGGGTCTCGATCCGCCGATAGCGAACCGTTCTTCCAGCAAAGAGTCGTCTCCGATCGACATACGATCGATAATCCTCCACAATCACGATAACTATATTATGGTTTCGGCAACGTTTATAATGATAGTAATAATTGTTTACCTCTATCGTGCCGTCAGCAGTAAAACGGCGCGTGGAGTACGGCTAACCACCTATGACAGACGACACCTACATCGGTGCGGTAGACCAGGGCACGACCGGCACGCGCTTTATCGTGTTCGATCACGAGGGGCAAGTCGTCGCCAACGCCTACGAGAAACACGAACAGATCTACCCGGAACCCGGCTGGGTCGAGCACGATCCGCTGGAGATCTGGGAGAACACGAAAAACGTCATCAGACAGGCACTCGGACGGGCAGGAATCGGCCCAGACCGACTCGAGGCCATCGGCGTGACGAACCAGCGGGAAACGACGCTTCTGTGGGACGCCGACTCCGGCCGGCCGGTCCACAACGCCATCGTCTGGCAGGACCGCCGAACGACCGATCGCGTCGAGCAACTCGAGGACGACGAGTTGATCGAGACCATTCGCAACAAGACCGGACTCGAGGCCGACGCCTACTTCTCGGCGACGAAAGCCGAGTGGCTGCTCGACAACGCCGATCCGATCAAACTCGAGCGAACGCGCCCGGAAGACATCCGGGATCGGGCGGAGAAAGGCGAAGTCCTGTTCGGGACCATCGACACGTGGCTGATCTACAACCTCACGGGCGAGCACGTCACCGAGGTCACGAACGCCTCGCGGACGATGCTCTACAACATCCACGACCTCGAGTGGGACGACGACCTGCTGGCGGAGTTTTCGGTTCCCGAGGCGATGCTCCCCGAGGTCCGCCCCTCGAGCGACGAGGCGACCTACGGGTCGACGGATCCGGACGGCTTCCTCGAAGCCGAAGTTCCCGTCGCGGGCGCGCTAGGCGACCAGCAGGCGGCCCTGTTCGGCCAGACCTGCTTCGATGCCGGCGACGCCAAGAACACCTACGGAACGGGCTCGTTTTTCCTGATGAACACCGGGAACGAGGCCGTCGAGTCCGACCACGGCCTGCTGACGACGATCGGCTTCCAGCGCTCGGGCGAGGACGTCCAGTACGCCCTCGAAGGTTCGATCTTCATCACCGGCGCGGCGATCGAGTGGCTCGAAGACATGACGCTGATCGACGACCCCGCCGAGACTGCGGAACTCGCCCGGAGCGTCGACTCGACCGACGGCGTCTACGTCGTCCCCGCCTTTACGGGGCTGGGCGCGCCCCACTGGGACCAGCGGGCACGCGGGACCATCATCGGGATGACCCGCGGTACCCGGCGAGGACACGTCGTTCGAGCGACCCTCGAGTCGATCGCCTACCAGACCCGCGACGTGGCGGAGGCGATGGAGGCCGACTCGGGAATCGAGATGGGGTCGCTGAAAGTCGACGGTGGCGCGGTCAAGAACAACTTCCTCTGTCAGCTCCAGTCCGACATCATCGACTCGGAGATCGTACGGCCGGTCGTCGACGAAACGACGGCGCTGGGGTCGGCGTACGCTGCCGGGCTCGCCGTCGGCTACTGGGACGACCCTGACGAGTTGCGAAGCAACTGGCAGGTCGACGCGAAGTTCGAATCCGAGATGGACACAGACGAGGCAGATCGGCGGTACGACCGCTGGTTGGACGCCGTCGACCGCTCTCGCAACTGGGCTACGGAGGGGTGATCGCGTTGCAGGTACGCTTCCAGATCCCCGTCATCGGCATGGGGGAGAAGAGTTTGCTATCTGTTTCTCACCGCCCTGGTTGGCGGTGCCTTCGGCGCAGTGAACTCCCGCTCTACCCGCCTAACGCGATAATCGCCGTTCGCGTTCAACGTCCCTGACTTGAGGGCCAGTTGACTGGTGGTCCATCCAGCACCGGACTCGAGCCACTGCTGGAAAAGATGCCACCGAATGGTTCGAGCGGCGTTATGTCGGCGTGCAGTTCCTTCCCGCACTTCAGATACTCGAACTCATCACCATAGTCGTCCTCGTGCGTGAATCCACATTCCCCGTGACTGCACCTCCGCTCGCATCGCGTTCGATCGAGCGTGTCCAACTGTGGGATTAGCACACACTATAATTCAGGTCGATACGTTCGGTTCGACGCCGACGATCGTCTCGAGGACGGCACCTGTCTCCGGTATCGAAGGGGATATTAACAAACGAAGTCCAAATAATAATTGAGTGAGTGACGCAATACTAATGCGACTCAGACACGTGATACGCGACGTCTTCGACGCTCGAGGAGTACCGGCAGCAGACCAGCAACTTATCGGGTATACGACGGGTGCACACGCACTCGATCACCTCGTCATCCTCTCGATTCCGCTTTTCGTTCCGATCTGGATCGAGGAGTTCCAGGTGACGACGTACGAGCTCGGACTGCTCGTGACGCTGATGACCGGCCTGTACGGCGTCATGGCGCTACCATCCGGCATTCTGAGCGACCGATTCGGCGCGGACACGATCATCACCGGGTTCTTGCTACTGACCGGTGCGGTGTTTCTGGCCGTGCCCTTCGTGAACTCGTTTGCAGCGCTGGCGGCCGTCGTCGCGCTCGCGGGTGCCGGTGCCGGGCTCTACCACCCGCCGGCGCTCGCGTTCATCAGTCGCGAGGCGGAGGCACCGAGCAAGGGCTTTGCCTACCACGGGATCGGCGCGAATCTCGGGATCGGCATCGGCCCGCTGCTCATCACGGCCGGGCTGGCGGTCAGCGACTGGCGGACCGTGCTCGCACTCCTCTCGGTTCCGCTGCTTGGATTCGGCGTACTCTTCGCGCTCCGCGGGCCCTCGGACTCGAACGATCACGGCGCGTCCGAACAGTCGCTGGGCGACGTCTTCGGACAGCTCCGTGCGCTCGTCACTCCCGTTTTCGTCGGTATCGTCGCCGTCTACGTGTTCGCTGGCGTCTACTACCGCGGCACGCTGACGTTCCTCCCGCAGTTCATCGACACGCTGTCGTCGCTTCCGAGTCTCGATCTCGCAGGTGCTTCCGTCGGCGCGGGCCAGTGGCTCTACTCGCTGATCCTGCTGACCGGGTCGGTCGGCCAGATCGTCGGCGGACTCCTCGGCGAGCGGTTCGAGATCGAGCGCGTCCTGCTGGGCGTCTTCGCCGCGACGAGCCTCGCCTTGCTCGCGCTCGGCGGGCTCTCCGGCACCGCCGTCATCGGAGTCGGGCTCGTCTTCGGTGCGCTCCTGTTTACCCTCGCTCCGCTACAGTCGTCGCTCGTCGCGAAACACACGCCCGACGCTGGCCAGGGGATCGGCTTCGGACTCGTCTTCACCGTCAACTTCGGCATCGGCGCACTCGGGGCCTCGCTCGCCGGCTGGATTCTCTCGAGCAGTTCCTACTCGCTGCTCTTTGGCGTGCTCGCGGTGTTCCCGCTCGTCGCGGCCGTCGCAGTGCTTTCGGTCTCGAGGGCCGGAGTGGCCACTGAATCGCTCACACACTGACTCGACCACAACACACCAACCCAATGACCATCACGTACACACCGATCGGACGCGTTCGCTCGCCCTACGACTCCCCCGCCGACGTCACCCACGACGAGGCCGACGAGACGACCGGCGAGATCGTCCTCGAAGACGAGTACGAGGCCGGTCTCGAGGGACTCGAGGAGTTCTCACACGTCGTCGTCTTCGCCCACCTGGACGAGATCGACGAGTACCGACTCACCGCCCGCCCGCCACACGCCGACGACGTCGAGGTCGGCCTCTTCGCGACGCGGAGTCCCCACCGACCCAACCCGCTCGCCCAGACGACCGTCGAGTTGCTCGAGCGCGACGGGACGACGCTCCACGTCAGGGGACTCGACCTCGTCGACGGGACGCCCGTCGTCGACGTGAAACCGTACGTCGGATCGATCGACGACGAAGACGCCTCCTTCGGGTGGCTCGAGGATCTCTGAGAGCCAGACCGGAGCGAGAACAGAGCGGACGATCGACCTCGTGTTCGGTGCCGACCCCGAAACGAGAGCGCAGGGAAATCGCGAAAAGACGTGCAGTACGAACGATCGGTTCGTCGCCGACTCGAGGCCCACCTGGTAGACAGCGCGTACGACAACCCACGATCGTCAATTCGCGTATGACTCTCAGTTAGGGCCTGTCATCTACTCAGCGCACTGACTTCTCCCACGACTGAAGTCCTGTCTCTTACCCATACGTCGGAGTCCCGCGAAAGTGGCGTTTCGGAAGCTCTCGAGGCGGGCGAGCACGAGCTGAGACCCACAGGAAGAGAGACGAGATCGACGCTCGGTACGGAGCGTAGTACTCGAGTCGACTGCGTTCGGATCCACAATTACGGATTTCACCCGGCGAAAGGCGCTGAATACTGGTATCTCGATCGCCACTCTCCGATGGATCGCCCGCGACTGGTGGCGCAACTTGTGGGTAAGAGACAGGGCTAAAGCCGTGGGCTTTCTCCCTGCCTCCGCTGTAACGACATCGTCAACTGTGAACAGTCGAAGATCCTCTCGCTCCGTAGCTGCCTCCTCGACGGACCGTTTGAATCCACTCCGCGAGAAGAGCGCATGCTCTTCGACTCGACTGGTGGTGCCGTCTGGCGTCCATCGAAGTTCGTCGACGTGTCGTTCGAGTTTCGAGAGTGCGTCGTATCCAAGTGGCGACTGCTGGAATTTGCATTCGCCAGTGATCAGGGTTTCGCCCGCAGAGAGACCCACGACGTCAACTTCGTGTTCACCGTACCACCACTGCCCGGTTTTCGTTATCGTATACTCCGGGTACAGCGACCGAAGCGCCGAACAGCAGAGCTCCTCGAACGACCGACTTACGAAATCACACACGAATTTCTGACGTCGTCCGTCGCGGTTCGAACGGACGCGAGAGCCCGAAGACGGTGGAATTTTCACCCCAGAAGGGGCCGAAGGTCGTCGAGCGACTGTACCTGAACTGTCGGATCGTACCCACGAGTGTCGGTACTTTCCGAGACCCAGATGGAATCGAGTCCAGCAGCGGTTGCGCCGCCGATATCCGTTGCGAGCGAATCACCGACGTGCACCGTGGTCGCGACAGTCGCATCGAGTGAGGTCACCGCCCGGGTGAACGGTTCCGGGGCTGGTTTCGGTGGGGTCTCGTGGCCGGCGATAACGATCGCCTCGACCCATCGATCGAGTGACACAGCCTCGATTTTCCGCTGTTGTGCGTCCCGTGTGCCGTTGGTCACGATCGCTAGTCGGTATTCTCGAGCGAGTTCGTCCAGGAGACGAGCGGCAGACGGGAGGAGTGTTACGTTCGATTGGTCGCGTTCATCGTCGAACACCGCTGCGACATCTTTGCCAAGTTGTCTCTCGTATCCGTTCTCTGCAGCAAGCGTTGCAAAGCATTCAGAACGGAGTTCGGCCATCGAATCGCACGTTTCTGCGAACTCGTCGTATCGGGCATAGTACTCCTCGACAGAAAAGATCGGTTCGAGATCGAGATGGGAAAAGCACACCCGGAGCAGTTCTCCGGGAGATCGCTCGTACCGAATCAGGGTATCATCGAGATCGAAAGAGATCGCCTCGACGTTCTCGACGTTGCTGTGTTCCATTGCCGCCGTATGCATCTTACCCACGGTGGTCGAAAAAGGGACGTGGTGAGATGAGTAGCGCTGTCGATACGCCCACTCGACGGTTGCTTCGATGATGACAGAGACGACCGAATGGGATTTCGACAGGGCCAAAAGAGAGGAATCAATCGGCCGTAAACGCCCGTCCACGGGCGACGAGTCGGACGGTCCGTCCCGCCGTGACCGTCCAGACGACCAGCAACAGCGCGGTCACGCCGACCAGAACGTAGCCGAAGACGTCGACCTCGAGGAGGCCTGCGAGCACGTCGGTCGAGACGGCGAACGCACCGACCGGGAAGGTGTAGGCCCACCACGTGAAAAAGAAGGGGTGCGTTCGACGGGTGGCGTAGTAGGCGACGAGCGCGCCCGTCAGGAGGAACCACCAGGCCGAAAAGCCCCACAGCAACAGCGCCAGAAGCTTCAGGAGTGGTTCCAGTGGTGCGGCGGCGACGTCCATGCCGACGCCAGCCTGTAACGCGTGAGAGAGCCGTGCGACGTCGATCGCGAGGACGGCCGTCGGCGCGAGACCGATGGCGAACGTCGGCGCGAGTTTCTCGTGGGGGAGCGACTCGTAGGCGTATCGGTAGAGGACGATCGAGCCGAAAAACAGGAACATGAAGGTCCCGACGCCGAGGGCGACCACCGACGCGGTGAAGATCGCCTGACCGGCGAGGGTGCCGGCGTAGTACTCGCTGACGAGCAGGAAGCCGAGCAGCGGGATCACGAGGTGCGACACCGGCGGGATGTACCACGCGAAGACGCCGTCGTCTGGGCCGATCCGATCGTTGGTGAACATGAGCGTGACGAGCAACAACCCGAACCCGAAGATGCCGACGCTTCCGGCGACGAACAGGGCGGTGAGCAGCGGTCGGAGGGTCGCGTCGGGCAACACGTCGCCCATCGTCTGGGCGATCCCGACGCCCAGGACGAGCAGCGTGATCGGCATCGTCGGGAAGAACTGACTCCGGACGGGGTGGGTCAGGTCGGCCCACACCCGGCCGGGATAGTAGACGATCCGCAGGAACCACGGAATCGCGTACGCGACCGTCGCGACCAGCGTCAGGCCGACGAACGCCGTGGCGAGCATCGCGACGGACTCGAGGTGGACCCGTGTCGCGACCAGCGCCAGCGCGATGCCGAGGACGCCCGTCCCCATCGTCGATCCAAACCACTGCGGGCCGAAGAACTCGATCGTGCTCGAGATTCGTGACCGCGTCTCCGCCGTCGTCCGCTCGACGTCAGCCATAGTATTGTCTAATATTGTAATAACTGTGCGCCGTTAGACTTGAACGTATCGACTGCAGCCAGCCGAAAATTCGGCGTCAACTGGCGAGTGGCGTGTCGCAGTTCCACACGGTATCACGCCCCATTAGTCTTGCATACCAAAGCCAATATTAAACACGGCCGCTGAACTCACGTCGATGACCTACGAGTTCGAGTTGCCGGAGCTTGGAAACGGCGCGACCGACGGGACACTGGTGGCCTGTCACGTCGAACCGGGCGACGACGTGGTCGAGGGTGACCTCGTCGCCGAAGTAGAGACCGACAAGTCAGTCGTCGAGCTGTCGGCACCGGTCGACGGCACCGTCACCGACGTCGTCGCCGCCGTCGGTGACACCGTCTCGGTCGGCGACGTCGTCTTGCGGTTCGAGACCGACGGGGCGAACGCGGACGGCGCTACCGCTGACGCCGACACCGGTGCCGACGCCGACGACCTCACGCCCGCAGTGACGCGACTCGAGACGGACGACGACCCCGACGCCGATGAGTCGACTGGCGCAGACGAGTCGGATGCGGACGGCCCCACGCCGGCGGTCACCCGGATCGACGACGCAGAGTCGGCCGACACGGCGGACGTGCCCGCGGGGACCGTCGACGGCGTCCCCGAGTCGACCGACGTGCTCGTCGTCGGGGCCGGCCCGGGCGGCTACGTCGCGGCGATTCGCGCCGCCCAGCTCGGACTCGAGGTCACGCTCGTCGAGAAAGACGCCTACGGCGGTACCTGCCTCAACGACGGCTGTATCCCGTCGAAGGCGCTCATCCACGGCGCGGACGTCGCCCACGAGGCGACGAGCGCCGAGCACCTGGGCATCACCGCCGAGATCGACGTCGACGTCGACCGGCTGACCGACTGGAAAGACGGCGTGGTCGATCGACTGACCGGCGGCATCGAGAGCCTGTGTCGTGCCGCCGGCGTCACGCTCGTCGACGGCCACGCGACGTTCGTCGACGACCACCGCGCCCACGTCGCGACCGACGACGGGGACGCCGCCATCTCGTTCGAGTACGCGATCGTCGCCACCGGGAGCCGCCCCATCGAAATCCCTGGATTCGAACCCGACGGCGAGCACATTCTCGACTCGAGTGACGCACTCGAGCTCTCGGACGCCCCCGATCGCCTGGTCGTCGTCGGCGCGGGCTACATCGGCATGGAGCTGTCGACGGCCTTCGCGAAACTGGGCACCGACGTCACGGCTGTCGAGATGTTCGACGACGTCCTGCCGATGTACGACGACGAGATCTCGCGCGTCGTCCGCGAGCAGGCCGTCGAGTACGGCGTCGAGTTCCGCTTTGGCGAACGCGCAGCCGACTGGGAGCCGGCCGACGACGGCGTTCTCGTCACGACCGAGGACGAAGACGGCGCGACCACGGAACTTACCGCCGACGCCGCGCTGGTCGTCGCCGGACGCGAACCGGCGACCGACACGGCCAACCTCGAGGCGCTCGGCATCGAACTCGACGACGACGGGTTCGTGCCGACCGACGCCCAGGGGCGAACGGTCCGCGATCACGTCTTCGCCGTCGGCGACGTCGCGGGCGAGCCGATGCTGGCACACAAGGCCAGCTACGAGGGCGAGGTCGCCGCGGCCGCGATCGCGGGTCAGCCGGCCGCACTCGACCACGAGGCGATGCCCGCCGCAGTGTTCACCGACCCCGAGATCGCGACGGTCGGGCTGGCACGCGACGAGGCTGCCGATGCGGGCTACGATCCGATCGTCGGTCGGATGCCCCTCCAGGCCAACGGTCGGGCACTGACCGTCGAAGCGACCGACGGGTTCGTTCGCGTCGTCGCCGACGCGGCGACAGAACGCGTCCTCGGCGCGCAGATCGTCGCCCCGAACGCCTCCGAACTGATCGGCGAGGTCGCGCTCGCACTCGAGGTCGGTGCCGACCTCTCGACGCTCGCCGGCACGGTCCACACGCACCCGACGCTGTCGGAGGCGATCATGGAAGCCGCCGCCGACGCCCGCGACGAAGCGATCCACACGCGCTGACGACCACACCCGTCAGCCGCCGATACAGGGCCGCTATCGCCTCGTTTCGACACCGTATTTATATCCGCTCGATTCACAAGATCTTTTCCCGTATGGTGGACACTGTACAATACAGACATGGACGACATCTCTCTGACGACGACCAGCGACGACGGCTTCGACACGCAGAGCGTCATCGGCGACTTCGCACTCGCCATCGACCCGATGGAAGAGACGGGGCCGAACCCGAACGCGGTGCTCGTCGCCGACTACGCGTCGTGTTTCCTCCCTGCCGTCCGCGTCGGCGCACAGAAAGCCGGCTACGACGACCTCGGTCGGATGGAGATCGACGCGACGGCCACGCTGGACGACGAAGACGACCTCGAGAACATCGAGTTCACGCTGAAAGTCGAAGCCGACGTCGACGACCCGGACGAACTCGCCGCCCTCGGTGAGGACATCTGTCACGTGCACGCGGCGCTTCGAGAGGAGCTACACGCCGACATCACCGTCGAGGCCGGCGCGTTCGACAACTGAATTCGCCCTTTCGTATCGCCTCTCGTATCGCAAAACACGCCGGTCAGCGGACGACCGTAACCGGCATCGGCGCACGGCGAACGACTTTCTCGGCGACGCTCCCGAGCAAGACGCGAGAGGGGCCCGCCCGGCCGTGGCTGCCGACGACGATCTGATCGACGTCGTTCTCTTCTGCAAACGACACGATCTCGGTCGCAGGCTGGCCGACGGCTATCTCGAGTCGGTACTCGACGTCTTCGGCCTCGAGGAGGTCGCTGACCTCCTCTGCCGTCTCACCTGCCACCGCTTCCCGTTTTTCCATGAATCGCTCTCGGGTGAGGTTGAAGCCCGCCCCGAGGGAGCCGCCGGCCGCTTCGACGACGCGCAGCAGGATGACCTCCTCGTCGGGGTACTCGCGAACCGCGTGTTCGACTGCCTGCTGTGCGGGGTAGGAACCGTCGTACGCGACGAGGATTGCCATGTGGGCGATGGGCACCGCAGGCACATAAATCTCGAGGCGACTCGCACGGGCCACCCGAACGACGGACAGTCGCGAGCGCGACGTGGAGGTAGCCGAACGTCGAGACTTGACGGCCGACGGTGGGCAGGCCGCTCTCGACCGGTCCACGGGCCGGAGACAGTCAGCGTTACCTGCTTCGAACCCCTTTCTCGTACCGATGCACGACAGCGCGACGGTCAAAGTTCCCGCTGGCAAACTCGTCGAGGTCGACGTCACCTACGACGACCGACTGACGGACGTCCGCGTGACCGGTGACTTCTTCCTCGAGCCGCCCGAGCGTCACGCCTCGCTCGAGGCCGCACTCGAGGGGCACCCAACCGACGTCTCTCGGACGACGCTCGTCGAGGCGATCGAAGCGGTCGACGCGACGCTCATCGGCTTCGACGCGGAGCACCTGGCCGACGCGACGCTGGAGGCGATCCGATGACCTATCGAATCGTCGACGCTGGCACCTACAGCGAGCCGGTACAGCAGGCACTCGAGGGCGTCCTGACCGAGCGTCTCGACGAGGGCGACCTCGAGCCCACGTTGCGGTTCTGGCATCGCGAGTCGCCTGCAGTCGCGCTCGGGCGCTTTCAGGCGTACGAAGACGAAGTCGCAGTCGACTACGTCGACGAACACGACGTCGACGTCGTCCGACGACTCACCGGTGGCGGGGCGATGTACGTCGAACCGGGTGCGGTCATCACCTACTCGCTGTACTTGCCCCGCGAGGCCGTCTCAGACGACATCGAGGCCAGCTACGCCGAACTCGACCAGTGGGCGATCGACGCCCTTCGAAGCGTCGGACTCGACGTCTTCCACGAGCCGCTGAACGACATCTCCCACGCCGATGGGAAGATCGGCGGCTCGGCACAGCTCCGGAAAGACGACGCCGTCCTCCACCACACGACGATGAGCTACGCCCTCGACACGAGCGAAATGCTCCGGGTGCTCCGGATCGGCGAGGAGAAAGTCTCCGACAAGGCGATCGAGTCCGCCGAAAAACGCGTCGCGGTCATGCGTGACTACGTCGACGCGAACCGGGCGGAGATCATCGACGCGATGAAAGAGACGTTCGCCGACCGCTTCGACGCCGAACCCGGATCGCTTCCGGACGACGTCGTAAACGACGCTCGCACCCGCGCGACCGAGACGTTCGCCACCGACGAGTGGAACCGAAAACTCTAGACGACCAGCAGCCACGCGAGGACGACTGCAACGGCTCCGACGACGGCACTGACCGCAGCGTGCGTTCGCAGTCGGTCCTGGAACTGGTGGAAGTCACCGTCGATCTCGGCGTCTGCGGGACACGTCTCGCTCCCGGCGGTACACTCCGGCAGGAGGTCGACGGCGACGTGGAGGAACACGCCGGCCGCGATACCGAAGAGCAGCCCACGGACGACGCTCGAGGGGTCGAAGCCGACGATACCGACGGGAAGCGCGATCAAGCCGACGGCGGCCGCCGGGAGCGCGAGCGCGACGACGGACCGTCCCTCCCCGGCGAGTCGACGCGCCGCGGCGTAGCCGGCGGGCGCTTTGTGCGAGACGAGCGCGACCCCGAGGACCGACGTCAGCGACGGCATCGCGGTGTAGATCGCCCCGATGATCGCCCCGGCCGCGAGGGCGTGGACCGTCAGTTCGGCCGCCGTGTGGTCGACCGGCAACTCGAGGTGGGAGAGTCGGTGGCCGAGGGTGTGGCCGACGTAGCCCGCGAGGAAGCCGACGGCGATGCCGAGGCTCCCGAACTGGCCGTGCTGGCCGAGCGCCTGCGGGACCAGAAAGAGCGCGGCGCTCGTCACCATCGCCCCGCTCGCGAGGCCGTATCCCCAGACCGACTCGAGTGGGTGGCCGGCTGTCGCTGCCCGTGCGCCCAGCGGCGCGCCGATCGCCATCGCGCCGAACGCGACCCAGGAGATCGCCAGCAGTTTCCAGGTGACGTCCGCGGCGAGTGCGAGCACGGAGAGTACGACGAGCGCGAGCAGTCCGCCGACGCCGACCGCTCGCCCGTAGGAACTCCCCCGAACCTGTCCCGTGTCCGCCTGTGAGGTGGTGGTGTCTTCGATCACTATTGCTCGTTAATAACTATACTCTGCAGCTTATTAACTCCTTCGCCCCTTCTCGACGACCTGGAACGGCCCCGGTGTCGGTCGTCGGTAGTTCGATATCGATACTCGGTCTATCGTTGAAACCGTCGGAAAGGAGTTTGTGGTTATCGTAGGAACACAAGTATGGGGACGGAGACCATCGACATTCGAGACGACGTATACGAGCGATTGCAGGCTCGAAAGCGAGCGGACGAGAGCCTCTCCGACCTCGTCAACCGCCTGCTGGACGAAACGACCGTCGGTTGGCGAGAGGGATTCGAAACGCTCTCCGAAGGGGAAGCAGACGAACTCGAGCAGTTCGTCGAGGACTCCCGTGACCAACTGGACGAGGGCCTTTCCGCGCGGCAACGAGAGGCTCTCGACGAGTTGGCGGATGGAGAGACAGAAGATGAAACTGCTTGATACGACGGTTCTCAGCCATTATTCACGGTAGAGTGACCAAATTGACCACCTCCCCCGCGTGAACGCGGGGGAATTTCACGGGAAGGCGGGTGTATTCGCCTCGATTCTCTATAAATTATCGGTGGGCTGTATATATCGCACATAGAACTTTCACTCCACCCCGAATCCGAGGAAACCGACCGACTGATCGCGTTTAGCGACGGTGTCATTGAACACAGCAGTCTGAGCGGCTCCGACGCGGCCAACGTCGCCTCGTCGACCACACAATCAATCGCATGGTATGATCATCGATCGTCTACTGACGGATTGGTTGCACGAATGAGCGATTATATCTCTAGTTATTAAACAGACTATGCGAAATACAGTATATATTTTACAAATTGTTATTTGCCCGACCATCCTCGGTTTAGTTGTGATGAAACGTCAGATGCACCTGTTAGGTCGGCAGCGATCCAGAAGAGTATCCACGACTCCACTACCGGCACTTCAGACGAATACAGACGGTATGACGGCCTCTGATCGTTTCCGGACGAATGCGCCACTGGGGGAATTGCATGCCTGGTGAACAGACACCACACGTCGCCGACCGCGAAGCCCACGTCGTTGGCGGTGGCATCGCCGGCCTGGCCGCCGCGGCATTCCTGATTCGCGATGGAAACATGCCTGGCGAGAACGTTCATCTCTACGAGAAACTCGACGTCGTCGGCGGGGCGATGGACGGTGCAGGCAACCCCGACGAAGGGTACGTTATCCGCGGCGGGCGCATGTTCAATTTCCCCGCCTACGAATGTACATGGGACCTCTTCCGGACGATCCCTTCGCTCGAGGACTCCAGCATCTCGGTCAAAGAAGAGATGAACGAGTTCAACGAGATCCACGAGTCATATGCGGAGACGCGGCTGGTCGAAGATGGGACCCAGCTCGATGCCTCGCAGTTCGAGCTGAAGATGCACCACCGGATCTCGCTGGTTCGACTTCTGCTTACACCCGAGGAACGACTCGGGGACACCCGGATCGAAGAATGGTTCGACGACGACTTCTTCGAGACGAACTTCTGGTACTTGTGGGCGACGATCTTCGCCTTCCAGCCGTGGCACAGCGTCGCTGAAGTCCGCCGATACATGTATCGGTTCCTGCACGTGTTCCCCGGTCTACACACGTTGGAAGATATCGACCGGACCAAGTACGACCAGTATCATTCGATGATCCTGCCGCTTCGGCGCTGGCTCGAAACTCGTGGCGTCGACTTCCAGCAGGACTGTCGCGTGACCGATATGGACATCGTGACTTCGCGAGCAGGGCGGACTGTCGAGCGGCTCCACTACGAGACCGGAGAGAGAACCGAGAGCGTCGAGGTCGATCCCACGGATCTGGTCTTTTTCACCAACGGTTCGATGACCGATGGTTCGGATCTCGGGTCATGGGACGAAGCACCCGAAACGAACGAGACCGGAGCGTCCTGGGAGTTGTGGAGGTCGATCGCCGAGGACAACACTGGGTTCGGCGACCCCGAGGTCTTCGCGGGCAATGTCCAGGAGACCAAGTGGGAGTCCTTTACCGTCACGTTACACAACACCGATCTGTTCGATCACATCGTCGAATTCACCGACGAGGAGCCGGGCAACGGGCTGGTGACCTACGTCGACTCGTCCTGGCTTCTGTCCACTGTCGTCGCAGCCCAGCCCCACTTCCCGAACCAGCCTGACGACGTGAAAATCTTCTGGGGGTACGCCCTGTTCACAGACCAGGAGGGCGACTACGTCGAAAAGAAGATGTCCGAATGTACAGGACGAGAGATCCTCGAAGAGCTCTGCTATCACCTGCAGTGTGAGGATCGCCTGCCAGAAATCCTGGAGGACGTAGACTGCGTGCCGTGCATGATGCCGTTCATCACGGCCCACTTCCAGCCCCGGACGCCCGGCGACCGGCCGCTGGTCGTCCCCGATAGCTCGAACAATCTCGCATTCGTCGGGCAGTACGCCGAACTCCAACGTGACGTCGTGTTCACCGTCGAGTACTCGGTGCGGACGGCGATGACCGCCGTCTATGACCTGCTCGATCTCGATGCGGAGATTCCACCCGTGAGCAAGCACTACCGCGAACCGGGCGTGCTCGCAGATGCAGTGAGCGCCTCGTTCGATTGACTGGCAACGGCTGTGCTGTTTCCCGTCATGCTATCTTGCACGTTTGATAGGGGCTTTGTGGTCTTACGTCCTCTTCACCAGAGTTGGTGAGAACGAGATTGCATCTTAAATAGGTCGCCGCCGATGTTTTCACTGATGCCGGAATTGACCTTCCACGGATTAGATATTGGGCGAGTCGACCCGAATGACGATCTCGTTGAGCGAATCGTCGAGACGACCGACGAGGAGTATCCCCTGTCGGACGGTGACGTGATCGTCATCACCACGAAAGTCGTTTCATTCGCCGAGGGGCGACTCATCGAAGCCGACGATGTCGATGTTACTGAACGCGACCAGCGAGTCGCTGATATCACTGGAATCGATCCACGCGAGGTGGCGGTCATCTATGAGGAAAGTGACGTTCTCGGTGCAATCCCGATCGCGGAAATTGGTGAGGACCTGCTGTTGGAACACGCTGTGGATCCCGACGTCGCTCAAGAAGCGCTCGACGACGTCCCCTCCATGCTTGTGACCGAACGTAACGGCCGACTCTGTACGAACGCGGGCATCGACTGGTCGAACAGTCCGGAAGGAAAAATGACGCTCCTTCCAGAAGATCCCGACGAAAGTGCGCGACGACTCCGCGAGGAGATCGAAGCACGAACCGAAGCCGACGTCGCTGTCGTGCTCTCTGATTCAGAAGTTGCCGGTCCGGGATCGATGGACCTCGCTGTTGGTTGTTCGGGAATCGAAGCGATTGACGCCAACTTCGGACGAACAGATCTCTACGACCAGCCGAAGATGGGCGGTGTCGATCTCGTCGCCGACGAACTCACCGCAGGTTCAGCGCTGCTGTTCGGCCAGGCTGACGAACAGGTTCCCGTCGTGGTCGTTCGTGGGCTCGAGTATGAAGACGGTGAGGGCGTCCCGAACTCAAGCGGTATCGTTCGTCGAGGCCTCCGCAAAAGCATCGAGTTAACTGCTCGATTGAAGGCCCGAGAATGGTTCTGACATCGAATCGAGCAACGACACATAGTTTCACGCCTGTCGCACAGTCAGCTGGCACCCTATTGGACTTCGGGGGATCTTCATGGAGTCACGCTCTTTGTGGGTAAGAAACTGCCCTGTCGGCAGGAGAGGATTCACTATCAGTCATAGAGCGCCGAAATCCCTACGCAGTATCGTACTCAACGAACCGAACGTCAACCCTCACGTCGTCTCCCGTTTCGTCGGTAATTCGTTCGTCCAGTTCTGAGACAAGTTCCGGATGTTCGTCATCGCTCGGCTGCTCGACCGTGATTACAATACGTTCGGGTCCTTCTAACAGAGACCCTTCTTCGATTCGTACTACGGGCTCGAACGGGATTTCTTCCTCGAGAAATAGTTCGACTTCGACGAGGTAGATGTCCTGATACGCCGACGAGTCGAGGACGGCTTCCGCTTCCGTCGTGACGTCGTTCTCGAGCGATGCGCGTTCGTACGACGCCCACGTGACACCGATCATGAATACCGACAGTACTAGGATGACGAACGTCAACACGACGAGGCGACGACGGACTAACTGACGTGCGATCCCTTCCTCACTCTGAATTTGGGGGCGGTACCCCATCGCCCAGAGGGTGAGGAGGCCCGTGATATTGACGCCAAGCAGGTTGACGAAGACGAGGACGAGCGAGCCGACTGCGGCGTTCGGTATCCACCAGGCGATAGCGATGCCGGCCGCTGCGGCGGGCGGGATCAGTGCAGCAGTGATCATCACGCCAACCAGTGTGACAGAGGCACCCGTCGAGAGGCACAACACGCCGGCAATTCCCGCGCCGAAGGCGACGACCAGCGAAAGGAGGTGAGGAAGGACCCGTTCGCTGACTTCGTCGATTTCGAGGACTTCAATCCCAGGCGGTACGAGAAATAGCGACTTCGAGAGCCAGGCGAACGCCGCGGAACCGGCGATCGCTACGCTGACGCCCAGCACTTGATACATAACCCCGGTCCAGAGCAGGTCGCGTTCGTTGAGAACGGTCCCGACGCTGGCTGCGAGCGTCGGTCCGATCAAGGGTGCAATAACCATCGACCCGACCACGACGGCGGCCGAATCGAGTAACAGCCCGGCCGTCGCAACGATCGCACTCACCAGCGTCAGCGTCACGTATATCGGAATCGCCAATACGAGTCCTTCCGATTCGGCGTACAGTTCGTAGCGAGCGAGGCGCTGATCGTCCAGTACCTCTCCCGTGAACCGATCTTTGAGAGCTCCGAACTTCTGGGAGATGACCATGTCTGCCGTAACGATCACCGTGTGATCGTCCTCGCCGAGTCCGACCCTCTCTAACTCGTCTAAGATGACTTCGACGGCGCTTTTCGGGAGGGTGAATGACACGAGGGATTCGTACTCGCTGCTGTCGTCGGTCGGAACGACTGTGTAGTCAATCCGTTCCGAGTCAAGTACCTCTAAGACTGGTTCGCGCGTCTCCGGTCGGAGCGAAATCTCGACGTGGCGCATGGGATACTGATCACTGGAGACGGACAGACATCAAACATTGCGCGCGTCTCGGCAACCCAACCCGAAGACGGTCATGGGCAACCGAGGTCTTCCGCTTCAACCCTATTGATTTAGGCGCGGGAGGAGGTCAATATCTCTCGGAAGTAGTGTGCAACACGACATGGGTTTTCGTACCACTCGAGGCGAGCCTCAAGTTGTTCGATCTGCTGTTGTTTTACAGCGGAGGCAGGGAGAAAGCCCACGGCTTTAGCCCTGTCTCTTACCCACAAGTTGCGCTACCAGTCTGCGAGCAATCCACAGGAGAGTGGCGATCGAGATACCAGTGTTCAGCGCCTTTCGCCAGGTGAAATCCGTAATTGTGGATCCGAACGCAGTCGACTCGAGTACTACGCTCCGTACCGAGCGTCGATCTCGTCTCTCTTCCTGTGGGTCTCAGCTCGTGCTCGCCCGCCTCGAGAGCCTCCGAAACGCCACTTTCGCGAGACTCCGATGTATGGGTAAGAGACAGGGCTTTAGCCGTGGGATGAATCCCGTAAGCTTGATTGGTATTCCCTCCGAAATCAGGGGTACCGAGTCCGAGGCAAGCCCACCAAAGCCGCTGTCTCGGTCGGGGGCCGTACTGGCTCGGCCCGAACCCCGGCATCCGACCGGGGAACTCCCGACGTGGGGATGCCCGTCTGTGACGGGTCCTCGGCCGTCTGTGGCGGTCGAACCCCACGACTTCAGTCGTGGGAGAAGTCAGAGTGATCTGACGACGAAGAAGTCGGTTCTCAAGCTCTTTGACTACGAGTTCTGGCGGAGATACGTACTGTTCTCGGTGTGGATCGTGGAATCTATCGATTCCAGCGATCGGCTAACCCCCAGCGACACACTTGGTTCACCATCGAGAGCCACTGCACACCTGATCGCACAGCTCTCGTGCGATCAGTGTGTAAATCGTTTCAGTTGTTACTGTAGCTGGGTACATCCGTATCACTGTTTGTCCACAGATACTTGCTATCGCTCTCCGTCCAGAAACCATGGACACCGCCGTCGTCTGGTTTCGAGACGATCTCCGAGTCACGGACAATCCGACGCTCGCCGATGCGGTCACCACGGCAGACGAAATCGTGCCGGTCTACGTCGTCGATCCGCACGAGCGCGGCGAGACACGCTACGGGACCGAAAAGCTCGGCACTCACCGCGCCAGATTCCGCCGCGAGTCACTGCTCGAGTTACGGGCGGCGCTCCGAGAGCGAGGGGGCGAGTTGTTCGTCAGGCAGGGCCGTCCGGAGACAGTCGTTCCCGACATCGCGGGTCGCGTCGACGCCGATGCCGTGTACGCACAAACGAAACCGGCGACGGAGGAACGCAAGGTGGAAGACAGTGTTCGAGCGGCACTTCCCGACGAGATCGCCTTCGAGCACCGGTGGACGCATACGCTGTATCACGTCTCTGATCTCCCGACGTCATACGAGCGGATGGGGGATACGTTCACGCCGTGGCGCAAAGAGATTGAACGCGAGTGTTCGATTCGAGAGCCCGTCGAACCACCGAAATCGATTTCCACGCCAGCCTTGCCCGCCGGCAGTGTACCGACGCTGTCGGACCTCGGACTCGAGACGCCGCCCGAGGACGAACGTACAGTGCTGGCCTTCGAGGGAGGCGAATCAGCCGGCAAGCGCCGCCTCGAGGCGTATTTCTGGGAAGGAGACCACCTCAGAGAGTACAAAGAGACCCGAAACGGGATGCTGGGGGCAGACTACTCCTCGAAGTTTTCGCCGTGGCTGGCGGCAGGGTGTCTCTCGCCACGGTGGATCTACGACGAGGTCCGTCGCTACGAGGCCGAACGAGTCTCGAACGAGGACACCTACTGGCTCGTCTACGAGTTACTGTGGCGTGACTTCTTCCAGTTCCAGTTTTGTAAATACGGCGCACAGTTTTTCCATCCCAACGGAATCCGGGACATCGAAAAAGCGTGGGAGCACGACCGGGAGACGTTCGAGCGGTGGGCGAACGGCGAGACGGGGATTCCGTTCGTCGATGCGAACATGCGCGAGCTAAACCGGACGGGATACATGTCCAATCGTGGCCGCCAGAACGTCGCCTCGTTTCTCGCCGATGCACTTGGTATCGACTGGCGCTGGGGAGCAGCGTACTTCGAGGAACGACTCGTTGACTACGACGTCGCCTCGAACTGGGGGAACTGGGCCTACCAGGCCGGCGTGGGAAACGACTCCCGTGACAATTACTTCGACGTCCTCTCACAGGCCGAATACTACGACGCCGACGGCGAGTACGTGACGACTTGGCTGCCCGAACTCGAGGGACTTCCCTCGGCGTTCGTCCACCGGCCCTGGCGACTGAGCGACGAGCAACAGGCCACCTACGGCGTCGAACTCGGCGTCGACTACCCGCGGCCGATGATCGACATCGAGGCACGCTACGAAGAACTGGATAGCTGACATCGCTGCTCGGAGGAGAGGGTCTCGAGACACTCGGCAGGAGCTACCACCGCTACCGTGTACGCATTTGTGTCAGTACACAGTATGCTCCGGCATGTTCAGACGCGCTCGAGAGCTCGGCCCGCCGATCCTGGTCCCGTTGGCCTGGACATTCGTGACGGCCGCCCACCTCGAGGTCGTAACCGAGTACACGCTGTTCATCGCTCACGTCGTGATGGCCGTCCTTCTGGTCGGCTTCGCGGCGACCGGCTACGCCGACATGCGCGAGGGCGTCCTACGCACGTGGTGGCTGCTCATCACCGTCGGCTCGGTCGTCACGCTCTGTGGGGTCGTCGGCCTCTGGCTCGAGCCGACGAATCCGGCGCTTACGGCCGTCGCTCTCTTCGGCTGGATGCTCCTACCGGCAGTCGGCTTCGTCGATACCGGGCGTCGGGTCACCAGAGGGGGCTGGATCTACGCGGTCGGGACCGCGGGCTGTCTGCTCGGCGCGGCACTCTACGCCGTCAGCCCGACCTGGAGCACCCGGACGGCCGCGGTCGGTGGGCTCGTGCTCGTCGGGCTTGGCCAGACGGCAGGAATTGTCGATGCGGCGATCCACTACTGAGACTACACGTCGTCGACGTTAGCCCGCAGATCGACGACGCGCTCGCGAATCGCCTCGAGGTCGCCGGACTCGCGTTTGGAATCGACGTGTGAGTACATCAGTCCCATCCGGTGATTGTCGCGGAGTTTCGCTTCGTTTCGTGCCAGAAAGTCCCAGTAGAGGGCGTTGAACGGGCAGGCACCCTCGCCGGTCGTCTCGTCGCTGTCGTAGCGACAGTCGGCGCAGTAATCCGACATCCGATCGACGTAGTTCGCCGACGAGACGTACGGCTTCGTCGCGAAGACGCCGTGGCCGTACTGGCCCATCTCGACGACGTTCGGGGTCGTCACCCAGTGATAGGCGTCGACGTAGGTCGCGTGAAACCACTCGTTGAGTTCCCGAGGCTCGACGCCCCACAGCGTCGCGAAGTTCGCCAGGACCATCAGCCGCTGAATGTGGTGGGCGTATCCCCGATCGTAGACGTCGCCGATCGTCTCGGCGAGACAGTTCATCCCCGTCTCGCCCGTCCAGTAAAAGTCCGGCAGCGAAGCCGTCGCCTCGAGCTGGTTGGCACTCGCCAGTTCCGGCATCGTCTGTCGATACACGTGGCGGACGAACTCGCGCCAGCCCAGAAGCTGCCTGATACAGCCCTCCGCGGACGGAAGCGAGACCGTATCCCGGTCGTGGTAGGCCGTTTCGACCGCCTCAATCACTTCGAGTGGGTGTAACAGGCCGATGTTGATCACCGCGCTCAAAAGCGAGTGGGCCATTGCCCAGTCGTCGGTTCGCATCGCATCTTGGTAGGGACCGAACGCGGGAAGCCGATGCTCGAGGAAGTGCTCGAGGTGGTCGCGGGCACCCTCGCGAGTTACCGGCCAACGAACCCCCTCGGTACTGCCCCAGGTGTCGAACGTCGACTCGACCCAGGCAGCGGTCTCCTCGACTACTACGTCGGGCTCCGGGGAGGGGGCGGGTGGTGCCTCCCACTCTTCGGGCGGAAATTCACGATTTTGGTCGTCGAAGTTCCACTCGCCGCCGACCGGCTCCTCGCCGTCCATCAGCACGCCGGACTCCCGGCGCATCCATCGGTAGAACCGTTCGTGCGTGAACGTCTCTGCGCCGTCGGCCCACTCGTCGAACGCCCCGCGGGTGCTGACGAACAGTTCGTTCTCGCAGACCCGAAGGTTGCCACCGGCGTCGGCGACGAGGTCACGAAATCGCCGCTCGGAGCCGTAGCTCGGCGACCGCATCGTCACGAGCGTGGCGTCGGGATGCTCCGCGAAGAACGTCTCGAGTGCGTCGCCGAACGTCTCCGCCTTGAGATAGATCACGTCGTAGCCGGCGTCACGCAAGCGATCCCTGAACCGGCGCATTGCGGCGAACACGAGCGTGAGCTTGTGGTGGTGGTACGGCAGCCGGCGGGCGAAGCCGTGTGCCTCGATCAGCAACACTCGGTTGCCATCGGGCGCTCGAGCAAGCGGCCCACAGCGTTCAGTGAGGTGTGTCCCGAGGACCCAAGGGACATCGTCGTCACCCAGGGTATATTCACGGACCGTCCCGACTGTCGGCTGGTACATACCGGTCACACGAATCGGTCGGGGATAATTCCCATCCCTACAACAATTCCAGAACGGCGCTCAGGCTCTCGGCCTCGACGGTAGGCTCTATCTCAAGGTGACGAGTGGCGTTGTGATCTCGACGGAGAAAGACGGTATCAAAGCCTGCCCGCTGGCCGGCGACAATGTCGCTCTCACTGTCGCCGACGTACAGCGGGTTCGAACAGTCCAGATCGGCCGCAGCAGCCTCGAGAGATGTCGGTTCAGGCTTCTTTTCTCTCTCGAAGGCTCTCGCGGGTCGGCTCTCTGGCACGGACCGTCTCGACGTACCCTTGACGTCCTCCACACGGCTGAAGCCGTGGGATTCCTCCGTGGGCAATCCGGCCAGCAGATTACCCCGGCTGTGAACTTGCGGGTTCGCTGATACTGGTTTGGTCAAGCAGACTCGACTGTTCTCCAAAACTTCTGGGTGTCCAGTCGTGTCCATTCCACTCCCAGTACGCCCCATCGGTGGGTGCGTCCCTATCGCGTTCAGCAGAGAGGGCAGCGGGCCGCGCCATCGGCCCAACTTCGTCTTGCAGTAGATTCCACGCCCCAGCAATATCACTATGCGCGTCTAACCCGCACTTGTGGCAACGGAACGAATCGCCATCACGCAACACGTCCTCACCCTCGCACTCCGGGCACGTACTACTCGAATCGAACTCGTTCACTCGCTCGACGGTGATGCCGACATCGCCGAGCGTGAGTTCAAGCCTGTCGACGAGTTGGCGATGGGACCAGAACGCGTGTGTCTTCGTGTTCACTGTCGCCGACCAATGGCTGTCCAATACGTCGGTGAGGTCGCCAACGTATACGGTGTCCACGTTCCGTTCTAAGAGCCAGTCCGCCGCGTGTTTCACCGCCGCGTCACGGCTATGGTCACGCTTCTCCCCGCGCTCGTCATACACGCGTTGAATCCGCTTGCTCGTGTACTGATCGTCGGGAAGCGCGGATTGCAACTCGGAAATCACCTCGGACAGGACTTGGAACTGGTCGAACTCGGGTCGAGCATGATATACGGCGGTTTCGCCAGTGGTAGTGACGATGGCGAGGGTGTTGTTCGCGCCGACGTCGATGGCGGCAGTGTGCGTCGTGTTCTCGCTGTCGAGTGTATGAGTGAATGCATCCAATCGCTGTTCTCGTAGGGTGTCTGGCCGAATGCGAACCGGATGCGTGACACGAAGCGTGTCAGCCGCCTCGTCGTAGACGAGTTCTAACCTGCTATCGTCACCGTTCCACTGTGGATTTCCGCGAACTTCGAGAGTGATTCGTTCTTGATACTCGAAGTCGTATTTGTCTTCGAGGACGTCGCCAACGCCGAATTCGAGGATGCTCTTGTCCTCGTCCCAGTCGAACGCGTACAGGTCGTTGCGGACGAGACCGTGCAACTCGTACCCGTCGTCACGATTGCCCCAGTAGCCGGGTGGAGATGGTTTCTCCGTGACTGTGGAGTCTGCGTCGTCGTGGTATTTGTCGAGGAGGCGGAAGTGGCTCCGCCATGCTTCGCTGTTCTTGCGGGCGACTTGCTGGCATGCTGCCTTGCCGAGAATGGGTGCGTACTCGTCGTACAGGTCCGTGTACTCGGCGTCCCAGACGTCACCGTCTTCTTGGAAGTATTGTTGGCGTCGTCTCCAGACGCTTTGCGTCTGGATGGCCCACCAGAACTTTGTTCTGGGGACGTCGATAGGTTATCTGGTTCCACAAGGGGGCGTGGGCGGCCAACCACTCGAACAAGCACTGCTTGTACCGTTCGGTAGCGGGGTGAGCAGTGTACTCGTTCGTGCGTTGTGGTCGGTCGCTCATGTGTTAGATGTCGGTTTCTTATGTTGTCAACGTTGGGATTGCAGGCGGGCTATGGTATCGTGGTTGTCTTCAATAGTGACGGATTCATCCCACGACTACAGTCCTGTCTCTTACCCATAACTCAGCACCAGCGAGAAAAATCAAGTAGATGCGTCTGAAATCAAAGAATTAGTCGGGATGTTTTCATTATCTGGACTGGCTCACCGTTTCTGAGGAGTGGTCAGTCTGTAAAATTGGAACGAAGTCTGAATTCACGTTGAGGTCCGCTGAATGAGTCGCCGTTGGCGCTCATTCAGCACCGAGTTCGTACCCTTCTGCCCACATGCGTAGCTTCTGGAGGCCTTTCCACATCGTTTCCCATCCTGGAGGAGGATCTGATCCGCGGTCCAGATACCCGCCAAGCTTCGCTACACTCACAGCGTAGGCTTTCCCGTTCTGGTCTTGCAGTTCTGGAAATTTTGTTTCCAGAACTGCGCGCTCTGCTTCGCTCAACAAGACATCAGGTGCAGTCGAGGTCTCTCCCCGAGCAAGCTCTCGTAACTCCAGGACCTTCCAGGCAATCACCGAGTACAGACTTAGCAAGACTTCCATTCGTTCCCAAGTCTGGAGTTGCCGGTCTTCGATGTTACAGCCACTCTTCAGCACTTTGTGCCAGTCTTCGATTCGCCAGCGAAGACCATAATAGTCGATGACAGTCAGCGTCTCGTCAAACTCTTCGACCGATTCAGTGGTGAGTAACACCCACTGAATCGGGTCGTCAGTTTCACCGATCTCGTCGACTCGTACGACATTTACTGCCACTGAACCGTCTTGATCAGGATTATTCCGCGGCGCACGCAACTCACAGGTTCCCGTTGCAATCGACAGCTCTGCTGTCCTGGCTTCTCGCCCACTTGCCTGTTGAATCTCGATCGTTTTGCGACCTTGCTCGGCAAGGTCGCTGCTCCAGTCAAAGAGTTTCCCAGATTCATCGTTTTCTGTCCAAATCCGTCGGTTTTGGTTGGCTCGAACGATGAATCCAGCGTTCTCTATCTCTTCGACAACGTCTGTATAGAACGCGAATGCATCTGCTCCTCGATCATGAACAAACAACGGGCGAACATCGTCGGCAAGCCAGTTTCTGGCTTGCCTGTCACCACGAGCCCACTTCTCCTGTTCACTCTCCAACGGAATTGGCTCTGATTTCCCGTTTGTCTCATACTTTTTGTCAGCCTGTTGGTCCTCGATCAGCGCCTGCTGATCGAGGACCCCTGTCATTCGATGTGTTTGTGGATGAATGCCGATCGTTGAGTGGACTTTGACGCCCTCAAGGTCCATCTCAGAGTTACCAATGTCGCCGAGTCCGTCCTTGGATGGATGTCTCGGAAAGACAAGTTCAGTGGTATCGGAGACGATCACGAGTTCGTCTAACTGACTCACTCGTGATCGTTGTGCTTGCTTGTGAGCGGAGAGGATCTCGTTCGGTTCCACATTCTCATTATCGCAAAATCGGTACGTAGCCTTTGTGGAGGCCCAGTCTTCGCAGGCAGTCGGGATGGACTCGGCAGGTGAACTGCCGAGTTCATCCCCAAGTTGCACCAGTCGATCGGTGAGGCGCTTGTCTCCGAGATTAGCTGAGCGAAACTCTGTTCGAATCCAACCTGATACATCCATGTCACACAACTCTCCGTCATCGTCTAAATCAGGCTGCCAACTCCGTGACCCCCGTCCCATTTTCCCGTCTCAATTCGTCAGCTACGGGGTTAGAACTTGTGGGTAAGAGACAGGACTACAGTCGTGGGCTTTCTCCTGTATTTCTGTAAATATCGTCGAGAATAGTGATCAACTCTGAATTTTCAACAACCAACTGACCTGCGCGCCGGATTCGTTCACTGTTAGTCCAGGATCCGAGGAGTGACCAGTCGAAACCACGTGGTTGGACGGACGGTATCCCCGACTCTCCAGCCCTGTTTCGATTGAATCTTTTGCTGGGCTTGGTTTGGTACTTTGTTCGCAGTCCGAGCAACTCTCGGTTGGGCCTGGTTGACCGAATGTTTAAGTCATTATCGCAGTAATCATTACCCAGAGTATGACCTTCTACGACCGGGAGGCGGAACTCGATACCCTCACCGCCGCGGTGGAGTCCCCCGGTGCGGACTTCATCGTTGTTTACGCTCGATCACGGCGAGATCGACCCCGACGACGGGAAAATTGAAACCTACCAACTCGAGGAAACGGTACACGTCCTCTACACCAACTCCGGGGTGAGTGGAACGGTCGACGACATCACCGAGGATTTTGAAGCGATACTGGACGAAATGGACGAATCAGACCGGCTCGTGACGATGCGAATTCTCCAGACGTTCGAAGGTGTCCTCGAAGCCACGGAACTCGAGGGGGGAGAGAAACTCGAGATCTACAAACAGATCGACGTTGGTCGGATCCCGGCTGCACTCGAGCACGTCGATTGGTCGAGATCAGTAGTCGAGGTCGCAGGGCAGTTGATGTCGTCACTCATCTTGGCACACCCGCTTCCAAACGCCAACCATCGAACCTCGATCGCATTTGCTGAGTGGTACCTCGAGAGTGTCGAGCCGTCGTTTTCGCTCCCGAAGCTGGCGACCGAGAGCTACGACTGGCAGGAGTGGGTCGACCCGTACATCGTCAGTTCGAAGCGACTGCTCACCGTTCGACGAAACACAACCCCGTTCAGGTTGCTCGAAGAGTGGGGCTGTGAGATCGTGTTACGAAAAGGTGGAATTGAAATCGAGCTCTCGGAGTACAACCTCGAGCTGCCACAGTCAGAAGCCCTGTCGACGTATGCGGCACATCATACCGAACTCTGTACCGAGTTCATGATCGAGTCAGTGACGCGAGCTGGAGCGTCGCATCTGCGTTTTGAGGATGGGCTCGACAAACAGGAGTTCCTCGAGTATCTAGAAACCAGCGAGTGAGACTCGAGCGTTAGTCCCGCAGCTGGGCAACGGTTCGGCCGAGTTCTCGAGCACGCTCGCTCTCGGAGATGTCATACCGTTCTTCCAGCGACCGAAGTTGTTCTTCGAATTCCATGGTGGTGCGGGAGTGTGCTCCTCTACAAACAGATAGTGCGTCGCCGAATAAGTAAGTTCTCGTGCTCAAGCGCTCACTCTGGATCGGATGTCTCTGTGTCAGCTAGTCGGCTTTCTATTTTCTCACAGCGCTCGGCTACTATCGACGCCCCCTCGAGGGGGCCGTCGACGTCCAGTGCCGCTCGGTACAGTTCTGCAGTACGTTCCATCTCCTCTCTCGTTAGTTCGCCTGGGTCCTCGAGCCAGTAGCTATCAGCGAGCTTCTTGTACGCCCAGGGATCCTCGGGATACTCCTCGATGAGTAACTCGAGTTCGGGCCTGCTTTCGTTGGTTCTGTCCAGTTCTGCGAGCGAATCGGCGACGAAGTGGCGAAAGTCAAGGAGGAACTCGTCGGATGCATCCGGGAACTGCTCGCAGACCTCCCGACAGAACTCGAGCCGGTGCTCGTGATATGCTGGATCCTCTTGCGCGACGGTGGCAAGGTCGCTGTCGAGCGATCGAATGAAAGCCTCGAGCGAGAGAAACGGCGGCAATTTTCGGTCTGCCTCGTCAATAGACGTGATTTCGTCGGGTGTTACGGCGACGATATACTCCCAGGCAGTTAACCACTGATCGCAAGCTTCAGCGCGGTTTTCTTTCTCTCGGAGGTCACGCCCCTCCTGGACGAACTCGTAGATCTGTTCTTTGTTTGGAACGTCAGGTGCCCAGCGCTTCCAGAGTACTTCTGCCGCCATCCAAATAAAGTCCTGATCGTAGCCCGTGGCATCGACCTCGTATTCAGTTTTCCACTGCTCAGAGAGTGTCGTCGCCGAGCTGAGGTCTTCGGTTCTGTTCCGGAACGCCGTCTCGCTCGTTTCGATGCCGTGCTCAGCGAGCTTTTCCACAATTTCATCCGTCGAGAGTGCTTCGACATCGCTGAGTTCCCACGCATCATCGGAGTAGATCTCGCTTGATGTATCGACTGTTCGTAGCTCACGTTGAGCGGGTTGACCGGCTTTCTGGTGTTCTTCGTTGTTACTTTCATCTACTCCGTGCTCGTCGACGTATTGCTCGACACGCTTCCGGTCAATCCGACTGAGTTCGTCCCGTTCATGGGCTTTGTAGAGATGCTCACGAATCTCAGACTCCTCCGCGAAGGTTTGCTCACAGTAGCGACACTCAATCATTACTCGAGAGCTACGTATGCGGGTAGAAAAAACAACAGGTGTGGATGGGACGTATGTGCCAGAGCAACGGGGAAGTACGTAGCCTGCGACGTCACCTTCACGGTGCGGCGGCTGCCGTGTCGCCTGCCTCTGGATCGAACGGGAGGTTGATGACGAGTTCATCGAACCAGACAACTGGACGCTTACTCTGCCCGTCTTCCTCGAAGAAGATGATGCCCAACTGGGCGAGCCGGCTGAGTTCCTCGTGGACGTTCTTGACGTCCCGGTCAACAACCCGTGCGGTCTCGTTAATGCTGGATGGCTCTTCCCGGCGGATGGCTTCGATGAGATCGAGAACACGCGGCGTCAGCGTCTCCATGAGGTCGTCGTAGCTGGTGAACGAGAGCGTCGGCGGGGAATCCACCGCGTCGCCTCGTTCGAGCGCCTCGATTCCGTCGGTGACATCGTCGTGGAACTCACTGGACGACTTGACAGTCACGACGAGGGTTGATTCGGCCCGAAGCTGTTCGCGCTCCATCGGGTACAACGGCCCGACCGTAACTCGCTCGTTCTGGAATGCGACGTGGAACGAACGCTTATCACCATCTTCGCCCTATGTAGCTGTATATGGCGAGTGCAACGCGGGACGATCGAAACGAGGGTGTCGAGTTCTATTACGAGAGTGACGGGACTGTTACTGCAAAGGACCTCGAAACTGGCCTCGCACGTGGTGGCGACACACGCGCCGAGGCGCTCGCGCAACTGGCGGAGGTCCTCGAGTTGCACGAGGACGGCGGAGAACCGATCGACGACCCCGATGAATTCCTCCGCGAGGAATTCGACATCGAACCTGACGACCTCGAGGACGTCGATCTCGAAGACCATCCCGACTTCATGCGGTGACGAATGGTCCGCACCACGTTCTCCGGCCGCGAGGTCGTGAAAGTCCTCACATCGTTCGGCTACCAGCCCGTTTCTCGACACGGAAGCCACGTCCGCCTTCGATACGAACATCCGGAGACGGGCGAGGTTCGGAACGTCGACGTCCCCCAACACAACGAGATTGCGATCGGGACACTTCGATCGATCGCCGACCAGTGCGGGGCGGACGACTTCTACAACTGGTGTCGGTGGATCGACGAACACTCGTGACCTCACGCGTCCACCCTCTCGAGTCTGAGCCGGCGCAGTAGCAGTTAGATCCACGCCGGTTGCTCCTCATCGCGGTTCCTGTATCCGTCGACATCCAAGTCGAACAGCGGAACGGCGACGTCGTCTTTCACACCAAACACCCACCGTCGGCCGTCCTCGAGACAGATGTCAACGCGTGCGTGGTTGTTCGGGAGATCTCGACCTCGGCGAACCGACCGTCCTCGAGGTCTCCGCTTCGCTTCAACCTCACAAGGGTTCGTCTGAAACTATCCTGTAGGAGCTCCGGAGACAGCTGACGTCTCCAGACACAGCCACAGGAGGGTCACCCGAAGAAGACCGACGATGACCGATCGAGTGACGTACCCACAAGTAGCCGTACCGAGCGAACCACCGCTTTCATGCAGGGTTTCAATGTAGCGTGGAGAGTGTAGCCCTTCTCAGGGGTTGTGAGTAGCCGGTGGACACCCTCGAGTGTGGACGTCAGGTGTCTCCGGCCTCGAGGCTCTCACCGGGAATATCGGCGTCGTCCATCAACAGCACACGGCGCTCGGTATACTCGAGGCCGTTCTTTCGCTGCCGTCTCTTTTTCACAGCGAGCCGGCTCTTCGAGAGCTCGAGCAACGCGTCGATCGTCCTCGAGACCAGCTTCTTCGCATAGGAATCACTGACGCCCGTCTCTTGGCGACGGATCCAGTGTTTCATCTCGCCGGCACTGACGTACTCGCGAACGCCAGCGCTGCCTTTCCGCCAGGGGTTATCACCAACCGTCGAGTCGACGCGCGCCTTCCAGAGCTTCGCAGCGAGTCGTGACGGCAGTGCGGACGTCGTTGCCCGGAGCATCTCCTCGTCCATCCTGGCCAGTTGCTGGATGGGGAGGAGGTCGCCGTAAGCGAGCGCGACCCGACCGCCTCGCTCGAGTGGGTCCTCACTCTCTGGGAGTCGGAAGTAGCGCTGCCCGTCGTCTTTGCGGATGCGCTCGAGGCGGCCGTCGGGAACGTCGATCTCGTTTTCGTCGACGTGATCCGCGAGGAGATGTGCCCCCTTCTCGAGTTCGCGCGCCTGGAGTTCGCCGACGCGATCTTTGTTCGCGTCGAGTTTCTTCTCGTGGGCGTCCAGGCGCGCCTCCGTCTGTGTCCGGCACGTCTCGAGTTCGGCCTCGAGTTCGTCGACGCGGGCCTGGAGGCGCGCGTTCTCCTCGGTCGTCTCCTCGAGTTCGGCCTCGAGACGCTCGAGACGCTCGTCCCGGTTTTCGAGGGCGGTCTCGAGATCGGCGATGCGTTCCTGGAGGGTCGTGAACTGGTCGCGAAGCTGGTCTGCGGTCGGCTGGGTCGAATCTGCAGTCGTGTCTGCTGGCATGGGTTTTCGATCTGAATCTGGATCTGGAGTCGTCTGGCTGGCGAGCGTCGTGACTCGAGTCGGAGCAACGCTGAACGGGTGAGACGGCGGCCGTCGGGTCGATCGATTCCTCGAGGGTCTCGACTCGAGGGTCCCGTCTCGAAAGTCTCGACTCGAGGGTCCCGTCTCGAAAGTCTCGTCTCGAGGCGAGGGAGCTGGCGTTACCTTCGCTCCTCGCGGTCACCCCGTGACCTGCACTCTCGTTCGCCGGCGGTCGAGTCGGGCCCGAGACCCGTGGTGGCGTGGCGACCACGGTGGCTGTCCATCGGGAGCGTCGTGTCGTCAGTCACGTCCCGTGCTCGTCCTGGCGCTCGCCGCACTCGCCGTCTCGACCGAGGCGGGCGACGACGACCTCGGGACACCGGAGCACGACCGAAAGCGACTCGACTCGAGCGCGAATCTCGCGGAGGTGTCGCCGGGCGATTCGACGCTCGTCGGCTGTGAGCCCGTCGTCGGTCCCGAGCCACTCGAGGAGCGTCCCCGTCCGCTCGTCGATGGTTGCGAGACGCGTACGGGGATGGGGGGCCGTGCGCTCTGGGTCGTGTTCGTCTGACTCGCACTCTCGACCGCCGTCGGTCACGACGCGTGGATCGTCGGCGGCATCGACGAGCAGGATGCCGTCGCCCTCGAGGTCGTACACCCGGACGTCGTCGCCGGCGTCGACCTCGAGGGTCTCGAGGACGGCCGACCCGACGCAGACTCGAGCGCGGCGGTGGCGTCGGAGGACCCGGTAGCTGGCGATGGTCTCGGCGTCGGTCGTGCTGGCGCGGAGGGCGACGCCGTCCTCGTGGTCGATCGCGTGGACGCGGTGGGCTCGAGGCCACGCGCCGAGCCCGGCGGTCCCGATCGAGAGTCTGCGATCGTCACCGACGGTGTAAGTCGCGAGGTAGCCGTCTCCCGTCGGGACGACGTACCTCGAGTCGGTGCCGCCGTCGGCGAGGAGGATGCCGTCGTGTGCGAGGAGTTCGACGCCCTCGTCGTCGGGATGGGCGTGTGTGAGAGCGGACGGATCAGGTGACTCGCGGTCGGACGAGTCTCCTGGACGAGTGGCAAGGGGTGTCCGCTCTCTCGTCCGTGCATCCGCGGTGTGACGCGGGTGCGTTTTCTGTGTGTCCCGGGGATCGTCTGGACGATCGTCGTGTCGATCGGGCGATGCTGTCGACTCGAGGACCCTATAGTTATGAGTCCAGAGGCTGTCTTTTCGCATGGCTTCTGAAATCCCGTGGTGGGGATCGGAAGCCGCGTCCGACGTGCTGCAACACGTCGGGCACTTCTCGCAAAGCGCCCGGTGGACTGGCTTCCACGTACGTCATAGTGTCGTGACAATAAATAAGTTACTCACTATCTCTGAGTTCTAGATCATGTTCAATGATTTCTAGTTAGAAAATACTGAGTGACTCTCACACATCGTAGGGCATATGAATACAGTCAGAGATACTGACGACGTGGTTCGACAACCTGCGGAGTGGATGCAGCCCGTCGACGACCGGATCCTCGAAATCTTCCGTGAACACGGGAACCTCACCCCTGCAGCGGTCGAGAAATTCGGCGGTCCGTCCAGTAGTCACGCGAGTCGCAGGTGCAAGCAACTCGCTCGCTATGGCCTTCTCGAGCAGATCGTCACTGGCCTCTATACGCTGACTAAGGAAGGTGAGGCGTATCTCGATGAAGAACTCGATGCGGGTGAACTCGAACCGGTTGAGGGAACCAAGTAGGAACTCCTCTCAGAACGAAGTTGACTAGGTGGTGGACACTCCCTCAAGCAGATTATCACCGATCTCTAGACGATCGCTGGCGACAATGAGACCTATCTCGACGAGGAATTTAACGCGAGCAAATCCAAGCTGCCGGAGAGTAGTAACAGCCGTAAAATGGAACAATTCTAAAATTTCCTAATTATCAGTGATGAAAATAACGGGTGCGGGGAGATAGAGAAGGAAGGTCCGTTCAAGCTTCTTTAATTGATTTCCCAGTGAACCTGAACCTTCACTTCGTATCGTTGTATTGGTGTTGCTCAGGTGATTCGAGGAGATTCCACGTCTTTTGAGCGTCGAATTTAGGGACGGCTCCTTCGTCGATCTCAGTTCCGCCGTCTCGAACAGCGCGTCGAATCGAATCCGGTTCAGATCCCGTTCCAAGTTCGAGCAGATCACTACAAATACTGGCAAGCAGCCCCGTAACGATCGGTGTTGCAAAGCTCGTGCCCTGTTGCAACAACGGTCGGTCTTCCGACTCGGCAGGGTGATGGACAGGTGCGAGTACGTCGGGAGTTGCGTTGTGAAAAGATACGTTCCCCCGCCACGGTTGTTCGTACCGGTGGTCGTCACATGATTTGGTGGAGTCGCATCCTCGCTGTCCACAGAAGGGTCCTTTCAACTCGTCTGTCTTAATCCAGTACTGCCCCGAATCGGGCTGGTCAAGTAAATTGGTCGTGTCTCAAACTCGTCTAGAGTCGTAACTGACTCCTGTGGAAACAGGGTCACCTCTGGTATCCAGCCCGAAGTGACCCATGCACGCCACAATCGACGCGCAGTTCACAGTTAGTCTCGACCCAGACAAAACGCTACCGCTTGCCACGCTCGCTGAATCTCTTACCGAGATGCAGCTTGAGGCTACTATCCTCGAGGAGATCGTCAGAAGCCTCGACGAGCGCCTCGTCGAGGCGTACTGTGGGGAGAAACACGCGCACGGAAACGGCAACCGCCGTTTCCAGCGCGCCGGTACCACCACACGAACAGCCGCTACAACTGCTGGAGAACACGAATTCACACTCCATCACGTCAAAGATACCGCTGCTACTGACGACGATCCGACCTACTTCCGTCCACTCGAGGATCTCATCGAATTCGACGGACAGCGGATCTATCAAGAAGACCTCTCACTCCAGGCTGCTGACCTCGCTACCTCGCTCAGCTACCGTGATGCCGTCGCCCACGGCGACGGCTTCACTCCGATGCCTTCGAGAACAACGATCAACCGCCGAGTCCGTGAGTATGGCAGTAAACTCGCTGACTTCGTTCGTGATCGGCTTCCTGGGACGAACGCAGACACTGTCGTTCCTGACGGAACGAAGTGTCATAGCCAAGAAGATCACTGCACGTACCATGACGTCAACGTCACCCTTGGACAGATCACCGAGGAAGACACGGAAACCACGCTCTTAGACGTCAATGTCAACGAATCATGGGACGATACAGCAGAGACTCTCGAAGAGAATGAGGCGGTCACTGACGACGCGACAGTCGTCAGTGACGCCGAAGAATCCCTCGTCGACGCTTTCGAGACCAGCTATCGATCACATCAGCTCGATCTCGTTCACGTTGGCCGAACGCTTGGATACAAGCTGTGGGAGGACGGTACCTTTCCGCTCGAAACGCGGAAAGCGATAGCCTCAGACGTCACAAACGACTTGTTCCATCTGAAGAACTCGGTTACGCTCCATGCACCGAGGAATGAGCGTTTGGCGATCCGCGAGCGGATCGACCAAACGCTCGAGAACCTCACCAAGGAGGCGTGGCGATTAGAGCAACAGGACTCTCCAAAAGCAGCGACGTACCTCCGAAAATGGGGAGATGCAACCGTGACGTTCGCCGAACTTGCACTTGAGGGACAAGAGGTGCTGTGGACGTCGAACGTGGTTGAACGAGCTATGGGTGAAATCTCGAAGCGGTGTAAAAACCAGTGGATGCGATGGACAGAATCCGGCTTAGAATCACTTCTCTGGCTCAATCTCGTGAGATATGCCGATCCCGAGCAGTTCGCGGCGTTCGCCGACGAACTGCTCGAGCGATCAGCCAAAACAGCCATTACAATGGAGGTGTCAGTTGATGCTACCAGAGGCGAACTCTAGACGAGTTTGGGACGGGACCAGTAAATTACTCGTACAGCGGGATACGAACCCTCCAATACCGATCGATTCCTCGAGTAACGCGGGACAGTAGGTACCTTTCGTCTCCGTTTGACTTCGGTTTCCTGTCGCAGCGAAGACTGTCGTGCCTTCTTCGATCGTTAACCGCGTCTCCGTCGCGATAGTACAGTTGCCATCGCAGTGGTTGTCCTCCGATCTGGAGTGAAAAATCCCTACAGAGAGGTTCAACAGATCGATGCCGTGATGGCCCGCATCAGCAATAGCATCCGCAAGATTGCTCCGTTTCGCCTCTCCTGTCTGTGCAATCACCCTGTATAGGTTGAATTCAGCTTCCGGAGCGAAGTAGCCGAGCGTTTCGAGGACATCCGACCCATGACCCGTCGTATCGTCTGCTGTCGTCGCAATATAGTTCTCACGTCTGTTGACGGATAAGGTGTCTAAACTCTCCGGCGGAGATAATACGGAATCAATGATTCCGACGTGAATAAACCGCCCTTTATTTTCAGAGTTAGCCGCATTAAGCGTCTGTAGATATGACTCGAAGACAAACCTGCGAAGGTCGACTATCGAGTCACACGCGGGCGGGATTCCGAGTTTCCCTCGTTGAGTACCTCCACGTCTTCGTGGTCAAGTTCGATCGACGAGATGGCATCGAGTTCGCAGAGATCATCGATGGTCGATTCGTTCGTCTGGACAAGTAATGCTGTCCGGCCGATTCTCTTCTCGACCGTTACACCGTACTGTGCCAGCGTCTCTTCTAGCCTGTCTCGATCGCCGGACGCGCCGATAAGCAGCGTAACAGATGTACGCGAGGCACTTCCGCGAAGTTCTTCAACCGCTGGGTCGACGTATTCCGGCATGTTGCTGGTATCTCTTTGGCGGGCAGATAAATTGTTCTGGTTAGCTCTCGAGACTCCGTTATGAGTCTATCTATGGTCGGGAGTCTATTAGAAGTCAGCCTTATCCTGAAAGTGAATCCGAAATTGACGGAGCTGGAAACCTACCTGCTTGACCTCGATGAAATAGGGAGGGGATCGCTTTAATACACAGTCACGTTCTTTCCCCAAATCTGAAAGGCTGTTGACCTCCTATAGGACCTAGTTTGATCGAATAGTCCAAACCAATGATAGTTTCCCACTCACAAACCTCCTCTAGAAAAAGAGCGGTTCGACTCGATCGACGACAAATTTCTTGACAGGATTTATAGGAAGGTCCTGTGTCGTGTTACGAAATAATGACAGACGAGCGCCGGATGTCTACCGTTCGCTTCTACGGTAGCATCGAGGATCGGTTGGGGATTCTCACCGATTTACTCTCATACCTCACACAGCAGAACGACGGGATTCCACAGGACGAGGTCATCGACTGGCTCATATCCAATACGAACGCACAAACAGCAAACGCGGTCGGGGACCGTCTGAACTTCCTCGAGGAACTCGGACTCATCGAAAGCCAAGACAACAGATACAGTCCCACACGGACCAGCCGCTGGTATCTCAGAGACCGAGACCCGATCGTCCTGTACAACGCCCTCCGGACGACCGTCAAGGGCTTCGACACGATCATTCGCGCAGTAGCACTCGAGCCCAGAACCGACGAGGAGCTCATGGAAGTGCTCGTGAACGCCTTCGACGAGTGTGAGATGGAGACGCCGGGAGTCGCAACCCGACACCGGGAGTGGCTTCAGATGCTCGGCTACGTCGAACGGGAAGACGAGCGAACCCACCTTACTCCCGGCGGCAAAGAAATCGCCGACCAACTCGAGGGCATTTCCAACGTCGACCTCGAGCCGAACGAGATCTACGACCGCCGTGACCTCCACTCCAAATACGGCGGCAGCATCCAGGGTGGAATCGCCCCCTCCAGAGATGAGCCGGTCGTCTTCCTCTTCAGTGGCGGAACCGGCGAAGACCACGGCTACCAGGACGAGATCCGCCCCGACGGGACGGTGATCTACACTGGCGAGGGACAGGTCGGCGACATGGAGATGAAACGCGGGAACGGCGCGATCAGAGACCACCTCGAGGACGGCCGAGAGCTCCACTTCTTTACGATGGAAGAGGAAGGCGTCCGGTACGTCGGCCAGTATCTGTATGCCGGCCACTTCGTCGAGGAACTGCCCGACTCGGAGGGGAACCTCCGTGAGGGAATCCGGTTCAAACTCGCACCGGTCGACAGGGACCCCAAACCGACCCTTCACGCTGAATCCGCCACCAGCACCGACTCGACGAATTCCGATCTCAGGCAGTTCACCGATCCGACCGTCTATCAGGTACCGGTCAAGACTGGCGACGGACCGATTCGAACGAATTTCGATCGGACGATACTCGAGGGCGTCCCACGAGAGCAGCTAGAAGGGATCTACGATCTGCCGATCGACCACGACACCCTGCGGGTGTGGGGGAACCAGGAGGACGAAGCCGCCGAGGAAGGCGACTACCTGATGTTCGCCGATCGCAACGGACGGAGAGGCGGCGAGTACACCATCGTCGCCCGTGTCGCTCATGCAACGGTCTTGGACCGTGACACAGCAGCCAGATTCACCGACGCGGTCGGCTGGGGCGAGGTCACCGACGAAATCTTTCCCCACGTCCTGTTCCTCGAGCCGCTCTACGAGGCGGAACTCGACCGGGAGGCGTTCTGGGCCACGTTAGGCTTCAAAGGCTGGCCGAACGATACCTACAGCGCCATCAACTTCGATCGGAACGGCTCGAGTTTCTACGACGAATACGCCTCCGTCGATGAATTTATCGACCAGATCACGGGCCGGCAACGCTACCCCGACGACACCGTTTCCGAGTACGACTCCCTCGAGCACGCACTCGAGGACGTCCGCTCGAGCCTGGCCCACGAAGACGAACCGTCGTGGCCGAAAACCCGTATCGGCGAAGCCGTCATCGAAGACTGGTCCGACGCACTCACGGGGTTCCGACCGGCGGACGAGGTCGACCCCGATACCGCCGCGAAACTCGAGCAGATCCGCCGGGTCTACGAGCGCCTCGAGTCGGAACTCGAGACGAAAGCCGACGAACTCGAGGTTGGGACGCTCGATGCGTTCACACCCGCGCAGACGTTGTTCCTCTGTGGGGTCCGTCTCGTCCAGGAGGAGTCCGACATGCCGGGACCGTTCAACCAGCCACGTCTGAACAGCGTCCTCACTGGTGCCTACACGACGCCCGACGAGCAACCTGACCAACCATCGGACGTGGACGTGAACGTAGATCACCCACTGGCGACCTACATCGAAACCACGGAACCGACCGTCTACAAGTTCACCGCACCGCCGGATTACTGGCTCACCGCACTCGAGTTCGCGTCGATCTCGTTCGAGGAGGCCGACCGGGAGGGATGGGACCGCCTCGAGGCCGGCGACGTCGTCGTGTTCCACTCTCGAGCGGCACCATCGAACGCCGACCTCGACGACCAGCCAGGCGGGATCATCGGCTTCGGGATCATCGGACAGACGTTCGAAACGTCGGAGCCGTGGTGGTGGGACGAACACCACAGGGACAGCGAGTTCCCGCTGATCGCGAGTTTCGACCGGCTGTTCCTCACGGGTGACCTCGAGCGAATCGATCGCGCCCGCGAGATTGCCGCGAAGGAACCAGCCGAGATCGAACGCGAACTCGAGGCGCTGACGGCGAACTGCCTGCCGATCGAAGAGGCCAACCGGACCTGTGAGATCACCACCGGGACGGAGTTCCCCGTCCAGTCGATGTACGGAACGTTCCGGACGGATGGCGGTGAGATCGATCGCGACCGGCCGATGGCGCTCATCGACGCCATGGCCGACGACCTGACCGAAGTCTCACCGATCAATCCGTACAGGTCACTCGAGGGCACGCTTCCGGCGGAGATTCTCGAGGGCCTTCACTTCGAAGACGACCTCGGGGAGAAGATCCTCGAGCAGATCTCGACAGCCCTCCGCTCTGGAAAACACGTCCTCCTCACGGGACCACCGGGAACGGGGAAGACCGAAATCGCAGAGCGCGTCTGTGAGCACCTCACGGAAACACAGCCGCATCTCTACTCGGGCTTCGAGATGACCACGGCCACGGCCGACTGGTCGACGTTCGACACCGTCGGCGGGTACATGCCGAGCGAGTCCACGGAGGACGACGACCTCTCGTTCAAACCCGGGATCGTCCTCAACCGCCTCAAAAACTCCCAGACAGGCACGCAAGCGAACGATCTGCTCGTCATCGACGAACTCAACAGGGCGGACATCGACAAAGCGTTCGGCCAGCTCTTCACACTGCTCTCGGGCCAGTCCGTTCAACTCCCCTACACCGTCGACGGGCAGGAGGTCGAACTGACCACCCACGAGGACGTCGATGGAACGCCGGCCAGCAACCAGTACGTCGTCCCCAACTCATGGCGGATCTTCGCGACGATGAACGCCTACGACAAGACGTCGCTGTACGAGATGAGCTACGCGTTCATGCGCCGATTCGCGTTCGTGCGTGTTCCAGCGCCGACGCTCCCGGAGGCGACGGAGACAGACGACCCAGCAGCGGATGTCGTCCTCGAGTATGCGAACGCCTGGGATCTCGAGATCACGCGGCGAGAAGCCGGCGCAGTCGGGCGCGTCTGGCGAACGGCAAACACCGCAGTCGACGAGCGCGCGATCGGGCCGGCGATCATCGAAGACGTCCTCCGGTATGTCAGCCACCATCCCGACGAGGAGCTCAAATACCACCTCACACAGGCGGTCATCAGCTACATTTTCCCGCAGCTAGAGGGCGTTCCGAAGCGAAAGACGATCGTCAGAGGACTCGCCGCCGTGCCAGACATCGAGACACCACTCCTCGAGAGCGCAGCCAGAGAGATGCTCCAGGTCCCCCTGCCCACGAATGAATAGAGACGACCTCCTCGAGCAACTCACGGAGGATATCCTCGCCTACGCGATGGGCGGGACGTTCCCGGAGCGAGAACTCGCTCGGTCGATCAAACCCGAGCAGTTAGACGAGCGGTTCGAGGAGTACGAACTCCTGTTGGACCTCCACTTCATCCTCCAGGACGACGTCGTCGAGTTCGTCAGACAGCTCTCGGAGCACCTGCGCAGTATCCGGACCGAAACCCGGACGACGTCCCGAATGCGACGCGGGACCGTCGACGGGCGGATCAACTGGGGCGAGACGATCAAGAAACGGTACTCGCAGTACCCTCGAGACAACTCGATTTTCGTCTGCGATAACCGATCGGTGAACTACGACATCCCCGAGAACGTCGTCCTCAAGCGGCTCATCTCCGTCGTTCATCGAACGACTCGAGAGGCCGAGGAGTACCTTCGCGGGGAGTACGACTGGGTGAGCGAGACCTGGAAGGGCAGCGAGGACCTGATCGACGAACTCCAGCGGATCGTCGAGCGGAACGTCCACGTCCGACGGATTCGCGAGCCGGACACGTACGAGCCGACCGAACGGATGTTGACGACGGCCGCCGAGTCACGCCACGAAGTCTACCGAGATGCAGCCGCACTGCTCAGGTCACGCCAGCGGTTGTTCCGTGGCGAACCCGAGGAGATCCGGCGATTGCTCGAGGAAACTGCCATCGCACCGGACGACACCGATTCGCTGTTCGAGCTTTTCGTCCTGTTTCGGTTCGTCGCCACGATCGAGGACCTCCGAGAGACGCAACCGCAGTTCAAGACGATCGCGACCGATCGCCAGGAAGTCGCCCGCTTCGACGGCGACAGGGAGATCGTCCTCTATCACGACAACTCCGCTCGAGATCGGAAACTCTCCTTCGTCGCCGTTCCAGACGAGGACAAAGAAAATCCCTCCCGGACGGACCAGGTACAACTCGTCGCACAGGAGATCGCGGGGAACTACTTCGAGAAAGACTACCGGAACCACACCGGCCGTCCCGACGTCATCGTCCTCGAGATCGTCTCGGCGGACGAAAACGAGCACGAGTACCTGATCGTCGAGGTGAAAAACAGCACCAACGAGGACACGATCCGGCGGGGAATCAAGGAGACACTCGAGTACCTCGCCTTTCTCCGTGTGAACGAGGAGTACGTCTTCGGTCGTGAGGACGAGGATGGGGATGGTAACGGGGACTACTTCGGCTCTGGGTGGAACGGGCTCCTGGTGGTGCAGGATCTCGAGGAAGAGACGGCGTCACTCGAGGACCAGTCCGATCGCGAGATTGCCATCCTCCAGGCTTCGGAGCTGGAAGACGAGTTGGAAACGATCCTCGGAGAAGTTGTATGTTGACATCCTCCTCCGCGTTCACGCAGAGGAGGATGTCAACCACTGGTCTATCGATGGTCAGGGAGCTGCCATACGTGTTCGAGATCAACTAGGTCGCTCGCGTCCGGGAGTTCACGGTCTTCCTGCTCAACGATATCCATGATTTCCTCGGCTCGAAAGACTCGGTTTCGCTCGTTCCCCGTTATTTCGGTGACGACGCCGTCGGCTTTCAGTTGCTCGACTGCCGTATTCGCAGTTGGGTACGTCACATCGATTCGTTCGCTAATTTCTTTGACAGTGAAATACGGAGTTTCAAACAGCGCGAGTGCGAGTCGTCGTACCGAGGGTCGGTCAGCAGCATACCGCGCTTCGTACTGTTTGCGGGTGTCGATAAGGAGCCGTGCCCGAACGAACGCCTCTTCGGCCTGTTGACGGATGCCACGAAGGAAGAACTGAAACCATGCATCCCATGCACCCTCTTCGCTGACGGCAAGCAGTCGGTCAGCGTACTCCGTCCGGTGGCGTTCGATGTACGAACTCAAGTAGAGCATTGGATAGTGGAGCGACCGGCTGGCGATGAGCAAAAGAACGACGAGCAAACGGCCGACTCGACCGTTCCCGTCTTTGAACGGATGGATCGTCTCAAACTGATAGTGGGCGATCGCAATGTCGATCAGGTCAGGCCAGTTCGTCCCGTGCTGGATAAACCCCTCGAGATCGTCCATTAGTCCGGGGACTGAGCCGCTTTTCGGTGGGATAAACCGGATTTGCGTTCCGTGGAAGTGGGGATGGTCCTCTTCGATGACGGCAAACCCGGGACGGAACTCACCGGGAAGAGGATCCTCTTCGTCTGTTCGACCCTGTTCGAGCAGTTGTCCGTGCAGGGTCCGTATGAGCTCCGTCGTGATACTGTCTCGATCGAACCCAGCAGTCCGGAGGTACGACACCGCCTCCTCGAGTGCGAGGATGTAGTTTCGTGCCTCCTGAACGTCGACTTCATGATCGCTCGTAGGCGTTTTTTCAACTTCGAGTTGGTCGATGTCGTATCGGTAGATGTCCGACACTGTGACTGCAGTTCCCTCGACTCGCGATGACTGTTCAGCCTCCTTGTATACGAAGGAACTGAACACTGCACCGGGGTTCTCGATCTCGCTCCCGAGTCCCTCGAGTCGACCCAATGCCCACATCGCCCGCGCACACTCGGTGATGACTTCCTCGGAGAGATCCACCCGTGGAGGGAGTGGCTCCGGGAGGTACATCTTCGGAAGTGGCTCGTTCGTTCGGAGTGGGATGTATTGGCCGGGAGCTTCCGATGGAAGATCGTAGCCATCTTTCATTGTCGCCACTTTCGACCCGCTCAATGAAAATCTTCGGGGTAAAGTTTGAATAGCACACGCATTCTAGTCATCGTTAGTATACTCATCGGGTTCTGGATTGAACTAGGGATATAATTGATTTCCACACACAGGTAAAAGAAAGAACTGGTTGGATTGTCGGAGTACGCCGTGGGACCCGAATGGAATCGATACGAACTACCCCGCTCGAGTGATGTGGGCCAGGCGGGTTTTGTTACTGATAAGTACATCGGTGAAAGCAGGAGTCTGAAAAAGCAGAAAGGGCGGATGTGTCGGTGACCATTTTCCGGGTGGTTTTTCTAAACCTCCTATTTATGATATTTTAGAAAGGTATGTGAACTGCCTCGAGGTCGAGTGGTTCGAGACACGAAGCAGCTCGTTATCGAGCGAAACCGACAATTTCCGGACGACCTCGTGGTCCGCCTTAAAATTCTGTGAAGACGACGCTGACGTGGTCTCAATCCGAGACGATCTCGAGCAAGATTCCGACGTACCGTCGTTCCACAGCAGCTGGATGGCGTCTACCGACGACGAATACGTCGGGCCAAAGCCCGAAGAGTCGGGGTATTCACCTCGAGCGACGATGAACCGCTCAGAGTCGACCGGTGTCACTCCTCGAGTCGGTCGGCGACCATCGCGTCGACGTTGTAGAAGATGATCCCGACGGAGGCCAGACTCGTCGCCAGGTAGACGACGAACGGGACGGGGCCGGACGTAACCGTGCCGAGTGCCCCACCGACGATGCCGACGATCAACAGTTCGAACCACGTGAGCAGGCTTCGCGAGAGGATCGTCGCCCTCGGTCGCACCGTCTCGCCGCTCGAGGTGTCGTCGCCGTCCATTCGTCAGTACCCCTCACCGGCTTCGATCGGACCGCTGAACGCCGAGTAGAGCACTGCGAAGTAGAGGAAGATGAGCGGGAGCAGGATACTCGTACCGATCGTCATGATGTTGAGTGGAAGCGTCGAGACGATCGCGTCGCCGACGGTGAGGTTGGTGCCGGGTTCGATCGTCGGGTACATGAGTCGCGCGACGACGGCGACGAGTGCGAACACGAGGCCGCCGCCGGCGACGAACGCCGTGTAGAACCGATCCTGCCGCGTCGCGACGACGTAAATGCCGCCGAGGACCACGGACGTGACGACGAGTCCGAGCACGAGCGGCGAGAGGAGCTTCTCCCGGAGCGTGGGGTACGCCGCGTACACGTAGCCGAGCGTGATCACGACGAGCGCGAGATAGGCGACGACGGCCCACTGGCCGTGTGGTCGGAGCTCCGTCCGGAGCGAGCCTCGAGTTTTGAGTCTGACGAACGCGACGCCGTCGACGATCGTCAGCGCGACGACGACGAGTCCGACGACGACGCCGGGCAGTGTCACGATCGAACTGGTGCCGAGCATCCAGTTGCCGACGAACAGACCGAGCAGGAACGGCGCGACGACGCTCCCGAAGACGAACGCCCGACCCCACCAGCGCTGCCAGCGCTCGTCCTCGCGTTGCTCGTACATCTCCGGTGCGAGTCCGCGGACGATGAGTGCGCCGAGGATCGCGAACATCAGCAGGTAGTATCGCGTGAACACCTCCGCGTAGACGGCCGGGAAGGCGGCGAACATGGCCCCACCGAACACGACCAGCCACACCTCGTTGCCGTCCCAGAACGGGCCGACCGCTGCGAGTAGCTGCTCGCGTTCGTGTTCGTCGTCCCTGATCGCGAACAGCGCGCCGGCACCGAAGTCGAACCCGTCGAGAAACAGGAACATCGCGAGGATAAAAAACAGGAGTCCGAACCAGATCTCCGGGAGAGGCAGCCCGAACAGCGGCTCGGAGGCAAGCGACGCGAGACTAGTCGTCGTCATCGACGCTCACCTCCGCTGGCGGTGCCTGTGGCTGTTCGCCGTCGATCACCGCGAGGTCGCTGCCCGCTGGCGGTCCCGCACGAATGATGCGGACGACGACGTACGCGTACAGGACGAGCAAGCCGGTGTAGACGACGACGAAGCCCACGAGCGTCGCGGTCGCCTCGGCGCCGGTAAGGCCCGTCGAGACGCCCTCGCTCGTCTTCATCACGTCCTGGATGATCCACGGCTGTCGACCGACCTCGGTCGTGATCCAGCCGAGGTGCACTGCGACGATCCCGAGCAGGGACGACGCCATCAGCGCCTTGTGCAGCAGGTCGTCCTGGAAGAGTTCGCCGCGCCACCAGCGGTAGCCACCCCAGAACGCGAGCACGATGAACCAGAAGCCGAGCCCGACCATCATCCGGAACGCCCAGAAGACGATCGCGACCGGCGGCTGTGGCCCTTCGAACTCCTCGAGACCCCGGATCGTCGCCTGTGGGTCACCGCCGCTGGCGAGCCACGACGCACCGCCGGGGATGCCGATGCCGAAGATCTCCTTGGCGCGTGGATCGAGCAGATCCTGGACGCTCGTCGGGAACGCGACGATGTACTCCGGGACGTAGGATTCGGTCTCCCAGACCGCCTCCATGGCGGCGAACTTCTGTGGCTGGGTCTCGAAGACGTGCCTGGCGTAGAAGTCGCCGTGGATCACCTGCAACGGGGCCGTGATGATCAACGCGACCAGCGCGATCTTGAGCGTCGTCTCCCAGAACCCGACGTTCTCGACCTGATATCCCCAGACGTGGTGCCGGAAGACGTAGTAGGCCCCGACGCCCGCCATGAACAGCGCGACGGACTCGAGTGCCGAGTTCTGCATGTGCACGTACATCCAGAAAAATCTCGGATTGAAGTACGCCGCCATCGGATCGACGAGCCGGACGACCTGATCGCCGTTTTCGGTCACCAGTTCGTAGCCACGAGGCGTCTGCATCCACGAGTTCGCGATCAGGATCCACACCGCCGACAGCCACGTCCCGACGCCGACCGCGACGCTCGAGACGAAAAACAGGGCGTCACTGACGCGCTCGCGGCCGAAGACGAACACGCCGAGGAACGTCGCCTCGAGCATGAACGCCATCATTCCCTCGAACGCGAGGGGGCCGCCGAATAGCTCGCCTGCGGCCGTCGAGAAGACACCGAAGTTCGTCCCGAACTCGAACTCGAGGACGATACCGGTGACGGTGCCGACGACGAAACTTATCGCGAAGATTCGCGTCCAGAACCGCCGTAACTGTTCGTAGATCGGCTTGCCGGTCCGTATCTCCTTCCAGGTGAAGTAGATGAGAAAGGGCGCGAGGCCCATGCTCATCACTGGAAAGATGATGTGGACGATAGTCGTGACGGCGAACTGAAGGCGACTGGCGATGACGGGATCGAGCATGATTACGTCGTGGTTGGGCAGATTTCCGCGGATCGCCGTTCGAGCGGCGGTATATCAGACGTCTCGAGACGTTCGACGATACCACACCGAGTCACCGATGGACGGCGGACGACCACTGCGACCGATTCGTGGCGTGTCTCGACGGCGCGTCATGGCTCCCGGGACGTGGAACCACCGGGACGTGAGACTCGTGACCTCGAATCGACTGCAACGGGTATCGCTTCTGGGTACGGTCGTCTCGCCTCGTCGACCGTGCCAGCACGTGAGTTTCTCCTCGGATCGATCGGGTTCATTCGGATCGGAATCGGGACGGCGGGTCGCGTGGATACGGGTGTAGTTGTATATCATAGCTGGACCGACTAAAAACGTGCCGCCTAACACCGACTCCGTCGACACTGCCAGACGGGAGCGGGCGCGTGGCCGACGACCTCGCGTTTATACTACCGGACAACAGTCAGTGACTACTCGATCGCGTCTCGACGGCTGTCGTCAGGACAGCGTCTCGAGTGCGATCGATGGCCACACCGTGTCGTCCGGCAGTATCACCCCTGGCTTTTTTCGTCGTTCGTCGGTTCGTCGGTTCGCTGGCGCTGCATGTTGACGCCCGTGGCGCGAGCAACGGCGACGAGAAACCCAAGTCCGCGCTGGACGTCGGGGTCGCGAAGCGCGCGCAGGAGCCCGACTACGCCGAGTCGCTCCGGTGGCGCGTCCGTGGCCGCTGCAGTGCCGACCCCGTCGAGGAGTGCCGTGACGCCGCTGACCGTGTCCGGATCCGCCGTCGTATCGGCGATTTCGCCCAGCGAGCTTCCCAGTTCGCCGACCGACGTGACGATGTCGTCGTCCATCGCGGCAGAGAGCAACGACGCCGCATTCGCGACTCCGACCAGCGTTTCCAGATCGCCGTCGGCCTCGAGTCGGGCGACCCGTTCCAGGCCAGCGGCCAGATCGTCGGCGTTGGCACCGACTGCGTCCGCCAGTCGAACAGTCTCCTCGGTGGCGATTCCGTCGACCGCTTCGCCGAGCGTCGCCGACGTCGCCGCCAGGTCAACGACCAGCCGGTCGTCGAGCGCCTCGCTCGCCAGTTCCGTCGCGTCCAGCAGCTGATTGAGAAGCCCCACCCGGTGGATGAGGGCGGCGACCTCCTCGGGATTCTCGGCGATCGCGTCGACGAGCAGCTGGTCGACCTCGTCGTCTCCCGTGATCGTGTTCTCGGTCATGGTTCAGAGGAGTCCTCGAGCGGTCAGCCAGTAGGATTCGTTGTACGCGAGTTTCGCCCAGTGGATGAACCGCGACGGTGGCCGAACCACCGGTTGCTCGTCGTACCCGAACGAGACGAACGTCGCTTTCTCGAGTCCGGTCTCGACGAAACAGAGCGTCTTGCCGTCGTACCTGGCGGTCGGGGGATGCCCGCGAACCTCGCTCGCGATCCGGTCGGCGACGACGCCGGCCTGGTAGTGTGCGGCGCTGCCGGCCTTGCTCGTCGGCACGTCGGTGATGTCACCGATCGCGTAGACGTCGTCCGCGCGCGTCGCCTCCAGCGTGTGCCGGTCGACCTCGATCCACTCGTCGCCGAGGTCGGCACGACTGGCGAGGTCACTCCCGGCGTGTGGCGGGATCGTCACGAGGAGATCGTACTCGAGCGTTCGCTCGTCCGTCGTGGCGACCGTCTGGCGGTCCGGATCGACGGACTCGACCTCGAAGGACGTCTCGAGGCCGATCTCTCGCTCCTCGAACAGGGGCGTCACCCAGTCGGCGACCGACTCGAGACCGTGTGCTCGCTCGAGGGGGTAGGTGTACGTGATATCGATATCGTCTCGACAGCCGCGTTTCTGCAACCACTCGTCTGCGATGAGGGGAAACTCGATGGGGGCTGCCGGACACATGTGTGGCATCCCGATCGTACTCACGACCAGGTGTCCCGACGTGAACTCGGCCAGTTCGTCGCGGAGCCTCTCGGCACCCGCTGCGCTGTAGAAGTGGTGGCCCCCGTCGGTGAGTCCGTCGATCGTTTCCGGGACGAGCGTCGTCCCGGTCGCGACGACGAGATGGTCGTACGAGAGCGCCTCGTTTTCGTCCTCGAACGCCAGTCGCCTGGCGTCGGTATCGACGTCGACGACGCGATCGATGCGAAGGTCGACCCGCTGGTCGAGGAGTTCGCGGTTCGGACGACGGCTGTCGGCGACGTCCTTCCTGTTGAACGCGACGTACAGGAAGATCGGCTTGTACACGTGATCCGGAGAGTCCGTGACGAGCGTCAGGTCGACGTCGCCGGCGTCGAGCTCCTCGCGTAGTTCGGTCGCGAGTTTGTTCGCGACGACCGTCCCGCCGGTCCCACCGCCGACGATCACGATGCGTTGCTCGCGTCCAGTCTCACGATCACTCGACATACGTTGTCTCGGTCGCGACGACCGAGTTCGGACGAGACTGTCGGTTCTGTAGATCTGTCATTTTTCGCAACTCGAGGGGGAAACGGCATATCAAGCGGTATTCCCGTCCCGTAGTACGCTGGGCTTAGTTCGGAGAGCTAATAAAATGGTAAGTCGAATGATGGATTTCCGTTAATTCGTGGATTACTATCGTTACTCGGCGAGAGGATCTCGCCGTGTGTGGCAGAGAAGAGGGCAGACGGTAACAGCTCGTACACAGTGGCGTGGATCTGTCAGCGAACTCGGCTTCAGATCGTCGGAGACCGCGTCAGTAGTGACGGCACGTCTCCACGGCCTGAAAGCCGGGTCGTACGCCCGTTGTGCGGTACCGTCTCATAATGATGGCTGTGACTGGTTGCCGACGCGACCGCAATGACGGTTCGCCGTTGTGGCGGTATAGACTCACAGCTCTCGTTATCAGAGGTACTAGTACGGCCAGCGTAAACAATCTTACTTGATGTAATACAAAACAATTTTATTAAGGACTTCTGTAATGTCGGTCGATGGGTGATCAACTGAATCGACGGCAGGTGATCGCTGCTAGTGGTATCGGGATAGCGGGTGCACTCGCAGGTTGTACCTCCAGTCTCCGCAGTCGATCAGGTGACGGTACGACTGAGACCGGCGAAACGTACACAGTCTCGATGGAGCCGATGGGAGAAGTCGAGTTCTCGAGCGTCCCCGAGACGTTCGTCGGACGGTTCGGCTTCGTCGTCGACGTCGCGGCGGCGCTCGACGAACTCGAATCGCTCGTCGCGATGTACAGCAACTACTCGATGGTCGGCCACAGTCACTTCTACGACGAACTCGAGACCGTCTCGATCGACCCCGCAGAGATCGAAGAGCTTCACACGGACGACTGGGACATCCGCCTCGAGCGGTTGTACGAGCTCGCTCCCGACTTCACGGCGATCGATCCGAACTACCTGATCCACTACACCCAGTTCGACGAGGACGATGTCGACCAGTTCATCGATCGAGTCGGACCGTTTCTCCACAACGAGAGTCAGAGTGAACGGGCCGACGGGTGGCCGACCTGGCCCGACGGCGACTACCCGTACCTGACACTCGCCGAGTTCACGCGGATCTACGGCGAGGCCTTCCAGAAAACGGCGCGCGCCGAGGCCATCATCGAGCTCAACGAGGAGGTCCGCGAAACGGTCAGAGACCGCCTCCCACCGAAGTCAGAGCGCCCAACTGTCGCCGTCGGGAGTCTTCACGATGGAACCTGGTACCTCCGTACGTTCGCCGACGCGCCCGAGAAAACCTACGGAGCGATGCACTATCGGGAGCTCGGCGCTCGAGATGCTGTCGCCGAACACGGCAGTGGTCGCGTGCAAGCCGAGATGGAGCTGATGCTCGAGATCGATCCCGACGTCTTCGTCTGGCGTCACGGTCTGTTCGACCCCGATGGCGTGTCCGAGACGCTCGAGGAACTCGAAGACGACACGCTCGCCAGCCAACTGTCGTGTGTCGACTCGGGGCGGTTCTACGTCGGCGGCAGTCCCGATCAGGGGCCGATCGTGAACACGTTTCAGACGGAGATGCTCGCGAAACAGCTCTATCCCGACGAGTTCGGGGCGTACCACGGTCTCGGTGAGATTCCGATCGACGAGCAGCTGTTCGACCGCGACCGGATCGACGAGATCGTTCGTGGGGAGGGACTCGAATGAGCACGCTCGAGACGGAGAAAGAGCTTGCCGAAGAGTTCGTCGTCGCCGCCTTCGAGAAAGACGACCGGGAGACGGTTCGCCGGATGCTCGCGTCGGACGCGCTCGTTCATACGCCGAACGTTCCCGGACCGGGACTCGACGCCGATGGGTTCGAGACGCAGATCCTCGAGGTCTTCCACGGCGCGTTCACCGACCTATCGATAGCGATCGAGTCACTGATCGCAGAGGGAGCGACCGTGGTCTGTCGGTTCACGATGGCCGGAACGCACGAAGGCGACTTTCGCGGGATCGAGTCGAGCGGCGAGACGATCGTCGTCACGGGGGTCGTCGAGCTTCGCCTCACCGACACGGGAATCGTGGAACTGTGGCACACGACCGACAGTCTCGAGTTACTCGAACAGATCACAGACGCCGGCCACGGAGACGACCACGGTGAACGTGGTGAATAACGCGTACCGATGAGAGAGAAGACAAGCGGGTGTGCGCGCCGGCATACGAACACCGATCGACGTGTAGACTCGAGCGGTCGCCTCGAGTGGATCGATGGGACGCTCCTCTCGTTGTGTGTGGTGAGCCTCGTGATCACCGCCGCTTCGGGGGCTGTCCAGATCACGTTCGGCGACTACTCGATCTCGATTATGGAAGTCTGGGGGATCGTCCTCGATCCGGCGATACTCGTGAGTCCGACGACGCTGTACGCGCTCGTGTTCGGCGGTGACCTGACACACCTCACGACCGAGTCACTGATCGTCTGGACACAGCGCGTTCCACGGGTTCTCGTGGCAGTTCTCGTCGGGAGCAACCTCGCTATCTCGGGAGCGATCTTCCAGGCGGTGACGCGCAACGAACTCGCGAGTCCGTACATACTCGGGGTCTCCTCGGGAGCGGGACTCGCGATCTTATTGACGCTCGTCGTCTTCGGCGGACTGGCCACGTATCTCCCGCTTTTCGCTGCACTCGGGGGCGCGCTCGCATTCGTCCTCGTCTACGCGATTGCCTGGAACGGCGGCACGAGTCCGGTTCGACTCGTCCTGGCGGGCGTCATCGTCAGCACGGTCTTCGGGTCACTTCAGACTGGACTGTACTTTTTCGTCGACGATCTCGGCACCGTCCAGAACGCACTCGCCTGGACGACGGGCACCCTGAGCGGGTCCGACTGGAGCGAGATTCGAGTCATCGTTCCGTGGACGGTACTCACCGTCGTCCTCTCGAGTGCCGGGGCTCGTCAGCTCAACGTCCTGTTGCTCGGCGAGCGGACTGCCCGGTCGCTCGGGATGGCAGTCGAACGCGCCCGGTTTGGCCTTTCGGCAGTTGCCATCGTTGCGGCGAGTGCTAGCATCGCTGTCGGCGGGATCATCGGCTTCGTCGGTCTCATCGTCCCCCACATCGTCCGGACGATCGTCGGCAGTGACTACAGGGCACTCCTGGTTGGCTGTCTGTTCGTCGGCCCAGCGTTGCTCGTCGTCGCCGACGTCCTCGCCAGACTCGCGGTCAGCGGGACACAGCTCCCGGTCGGAATTCTTACCGGACTCATCGGTGGACCGTACTTCCTCTATTTGATGAAACGAAAGCAGAACCTCGGAGAACTATGACAGCAAACGACACCGAACGGAGCAGTACCGATCGAAACCAACACGAGTACGACGTACTCGTCGTCGGCGGCGGTGCCGCCGGCCTCTCGGCAGCGATCTTCACCGCACGATTTGGTCTCGAGACGGGGGTCTTCGCGTGTGGCCGCTCGGCAATTTCCCGGTGTGCACACCTCGAGAACTTCCTCGGCTTTCCGGGCGGTATCGATCCACCCACGTTCCTCGAACTCGGGCGCGAACAGGTGTCCCACGAGGGAGCGGCGATTCACTCCGAGATGGTCACCGCGATCGACAAACCGGGCGAACGGTTCCGCATCCAGACGATCGACGGGACAGTCGCGAGATCTCGGTACGTGATCGCCGCGACTGTGATCGACGGCGACTACCTCGAGTCGCTCGACCCGACACTGTACGACGAGGACGACCACGCCGTCGACTGTGACGAACGTGGTCGGACCGCAGTCGACGGATTGTACGTCGCGGGGCGACTGGCGGACGCGACCCATCAGGCGATCATCTGTGCCGGTGACGGTGCGGAGACGGCACACGCACTCATCACCGACGTATTACGTGACCGGGGGTACTGGGACGAGATTGCGAGCCAGTACACCGACTGGGTCGTTCGTGAGCGGCCAGACGACGACTGGATACCCCGTGTCGAAGCGTGGATTCGAGAGAGCGTTCCCGAAGACGGGGACGTCTCGGAGGAACGAATCCAGTGGGTCATCGACGACATCGTCGATCGGTTCGAAGCCAGAGAGATAAGCGATCGCGAACGTCGCGAACGCGTCCGGCGCGGACGAGAACTCGTGACTGCACACCTCGAACCATGATCGGAGAACTCGACCGCGAGGACGTCGCCGAACCTGACTTCTCCCACGACTGAAGTCGTGGGGTTCGACCGCCACAGACGGCCGAGGACCCGTCACAGACGGGCATCCCCACGTCGGGAGTTCCCCGGTCGGATGCCGGGGTTCGGGCCGAGCCAGTACGGCCCCCGACCGAGACAGCGGCTTTGGTGGGCTTGCCTCGGACTCGGTACCCCTGATTTCGGAGGGAATACCAATCAAGCTTACGGGATTCATCCCACGGCTAAAGCCCTGTCTCTTACCCACAAGTTGCGCTACCAGTCTGCGAGCGATCCATCGGAGAGTGGCGATCGAGATACCAGTATTCAGCGTCTTTCGTCGGGTGAAATCCGTGATTGTGGATCCAAAAGCAGTCGCCTCGAGTACTACGCTCCGTACCGAGCGTCGATCTCGTCTCTCTTCCTGTGGGTCTCGATTCGTTCACGCCCGTCTCGAGAGCCTCCGAAACGCCACTTTTGCGAGACTCCGACGTATGGGTAAGAGACAGGGCTAAAGCCGTGGGCTTTCTCCCTGCCTCCGCTGTAATGCGGCCGACAAACCCGGGTGGGGTCCAGTCTCGAGTACCGTGACTTCCCGCGGCGGGCGGACTGACCACATCGAGTGTCGTGATCTCGTCCTCGAGTACGACACGAGTGAGGGGCCGATCGTCGACGGTGAGACGATCACAATTCCTGAGGGAGCGGTGACGGCACTCGTCGGACCCAACGGCAGCGGCAAGAGTACGCTCCTGCGAGGGATCGCACGCGAACTCGAGCCGACCGCCGGTCAGATCGTACTCGACGAAACGGACATCGGGCGCTATTCGCGCAAGGAACTCGCCCGCGAGCTGGGCCTGCTCTCCCAGCACAACGTCGCCCCCGAGTCACTGACTGTCGAAGACCTCGTCAGACGTGGCCGATATCCACACCGGCGGCTGTTCGATACCATGACCGAACAGGACTGGCAGGCTGTCGACTGGGCGATCGACACGGTGGGGATCGACCACCTCCGTGACCGGGACCTCGGATCGCTTTCGGGAGGACAGACGCAACTCGCCTGGATCGCGATGATCCTCGCACAGGAACCCCGAACGATGTTGCTCGACGAGCCAACTACCTACCTCGACTTGCGCCACCAGGTTCGTCTTCTCGAGGTGATACGGACGCTCAGCGACGACGTCGGCATGACCGTCGTCGTGGTCCTCCACGACATCGCACAGGCGGTCCGTGTCTGTGATCGGATCGTTACGCTCGAGGACGGTGCGGTGTACGACAGCGGCCCACCGTCGGACGTCGTCACGGAGGAACTGATGGCCGAGGTCTTCCACGTCGACGCCCGCGTCGAGCCCGGGTCAGACGGGATGCGGATCCATCCGAGAGGAGAGATCGAGTGAGGATGGGGGCTGTGACTGGTCGCCGACGCAGCCGCACGACGGGTCGCGGTTGTGGCGGTACAGACTCACAGCCATCGTTACGAGGCTGTCGGACGACACGGGGAGAGTCGACCGCCGATCGCACGCGAATCGCTGTCGCCACCACGACACACGCGAGCTGCGATCGTATCTGTCCTGACTGGTGTAGTAATCTGCAGATTCACCTCCCAGTGTCCGTCTCGAGTGGGTGTCCGACGCTAGTCGTCCCGGTACTCCTTTTTGAACCCACGGAACTCGGTGCGGTGGGCCTCCTCGTCGGCGAGCAAGGTCACGGCGAGGTCTTCGCTGACGGGATCGTTCGCCTCCGCTGCCGCGTCGACCAGTTCGCGGTACGTCTCGATCGCGTCGTCTTCGGCGTCGAGAACGCCGTCGATGACCGCGGCGACGTCGGTAGTGTCTTCCGGCGGCTGGAGCGTCGCCTGGCGGGCGACGAACGCCTCGGATCCCGGTGGACGTGCGTCCAGTTGCTTGAGTCGCTGTCCGAGCTGTTCGGCGTGGCCGAGTTCCTCCTGGACGTCCGCTTTGAGGCTCTCTTTGATCTCTTCGGCGTGGATCCCGTCGAGAACGATCGACAGGGTCTGGTAGTTCATTACCGTCTCGATTTCGTCGTTGTACGCCTGTTTGAGGAGGTCGACGACACGGTCGTTTGACATAGCACGTATATTTCACGTCGAGAATACATAATGCCGTCGCCATCTTTCTGGATCGGTGACTGTCACCCCATCTCACGCACTCACCGCCGGCCAGAATCCCGACGGTGGCGCGGTCACGAACTTGATCCTCGAACTACCGTCGGTCCTGCCCGAGTATGGGGCCGATTTGCTGACACAGCAAACCGCCGATTCTGCTTTACCTACCGAGTTCCGAAGGGGGCGTATGGACAGGCGCACGTATCTGGCCTCGTTGAGCGCGACGGGTGCTGTCGCCGTGGCGGGTTGTCTCGAGTCGCTCCCGGGAACGGGCGGGAGTCAGACGGTTCTCGGTCCGCCGGAGAAGACTCGCGGCGATCCCGTCTATCCGACCCACGGCGAGGAGTTGCCGTCGTTCAGTCTGCCCGATCCGATCGCCGGCGAGGAGATCGCCTCGGAGCAGTTCGAGGGCGAGCGATCGCTGCTGGTGACGTTTTTCTACACGTCGTGTCCCGACGGCGTGTGTCCGGCGCTGATGTTGCGCCTGCGCCGGGCACAGGAGGAGGCCGCGGCAGGCGGCTACGGCGACGACGTCGCCTTCCTCTCGATGACGTTCGACCCCGAACGCGACACGGCAGACGTCCTTCGTTCGTACGCCGACGAACGGGGTGCCGACCTCGAGGCGGGCAACTGGCACTTCCTGCGCCCGGAGACGTACGAAGAGGGAACGGAGGTGCTCGAGGAGAAGTTCGGGCTGGTCGTCGAGAGAGTCGACCCCGAGAACGTCGAGGGCCACGAGAACCACGGCAGCCTCGAGTACATGTTCAGTCACATCAGCCTGATCTTGCTGGTCAACGAGCGCGGAATCGTCGAGCGCGCCTACCAGAACGTGACGGCCCCCTCGGGCGTCCAGCCGTCGGAACTCGTCTCCGACCTCGAAACGGTGGTGAACGGGTAGTATGCGCCGCCGAGACGTCCTCGCTGGCGTCGGCAGCCTGGGCGTGATCGGTGCCGCCGGCGTCCTCGCCACGCGCGGCCCGTCCGCCCTCGAGGTCGACGCCGACGACCAGGACACCGGAGGATCGGACGACGAGTCTGCCGACCCGGCCTCGGCCGATCCACTCGAGATCGAGACGATCGACGCGCCGGGGAGCGAGGCGGGGACGATGCGCGTCCCCGGCGACGGGCTGATGCTGATCGACTTTTTCGCGACGTGGTGTACGATCTGTGAGTCACAGATGCCCCACCTCGCCGACGCGAGAGCGGAGATCGCCGACGACGTCGCGTTCCTGTCGGTGACGAACGAACCGGTCGGTCGGTCGCTCTCGCGCGAGGACGTCGCCGACTGGTGGATCGAACACGACGGCAACTGGCCGGTCGGCCTCGATCCGACGGTCGAACTCGCCGAACGCTACGACGCCCTCCAGTACCCGACGACGATCATCATCGACGCCGACGGCGCGGTTCGCTGGCACAACTCGGGTCGAAAGAGCGTCGACGAACTCCTCGAGGCCGTCGAGACCGCACGCGCGGAAACGGGAACGGAGGCGGATGCCTGATGGTCGACGCGTCGATCACACCGACGCTGGCGTTCGCGTTCACCGCCGGCCTCGCGACGTTCTTCTCGCCGTGTGCGTACCCGCTGTTGCCGGGGTACGTTGGCTTTTACGTGAGCCAGACCGACGGCGAGGAGGCGTCGCTGGGCGGTGCGGCCTCGCGTGGACTGATCGCAGGAACGGGCGTGCTCGCGACGTTCACGGTGCTTGCGGGCGTGACGTTCTGGGTCGGCCACGCGACGCTCTCGAACGTCGCCGTCTTCGAGCCGATCGTCGGCGGCTTGCTCGTCGTCTTCGGCGTCCTCGTCGCCCTCGACCGGGCCCCCTCGCTCTCGGTGACGCTCCCGAAACGTCGCTCGAGCGTGGTCGGCTTCGGCGTCTTCGGGGCCGGCTACGCACTCGCGGCGGCGGCCTGCGTCGCGCCGGTGTTCCTGGCGGTCGTCGGGCGGGCGATCTCGCTGTCGACGGCGGAGGCGGTGCTCGTGCTGGCGACGTACGCCGGTGCGATGGCGCTGTTGATGGTCTCGGTGACTGTCGCGACCGGGATGGGTCTGATCGCCAGTGCGGGGAGTCTCGCGGCGTACGCGGGAACGATCAAGCGGATCGCCGGCGTCGTGATGGCGATCGCCGGCGTCGGCCAACTCTACGTCGCGTTCGTTCTCCCCTGACGGCCATCGCTCTCGAGATCGATTACACTGCTGGACAAAACGGGTCACACACTGCTCGCACGTGAGACGCTGTCGCCGGTGGCGACACACTCGAGTCGCGATCAGGTGTGTCCTGACTGCTGTCCAGTAGTGTATCAATCAGGTGTCGTAGAACGGCTCTTGCACCCATTACGTGGATGCCCAGATTCGATACGTACAGGCGTATAGGTATCAAGCCAGCACCGGTCACTCTGATTGTCGTCGATAGGGCAAGCAGCCAGAAAGAAAAGAGTTACAAGAAACTATCAGTCAAAATTATAGGTACGATGGAATATCGTCCAGACCGTCGAGCCTTCCTCGCATTGACCGGTACCAGCGCTACCGCGGGTCTCGCTGGTTGCTCTAGTCTTAATCCCCAGTCCCAAACCGATGGGGACGAGGGAGGGAATCCCGATACAGCGGCAACACTGGCGATACAAGTCCAACCAGACCAGGAAGAACTCAGAACCTTACAAGAGGAACTTCAGGCGGACCTCGAGGACGAGGAGATTAGTCAGGCGGAGGCGCAACAAGAACTCCAGAGCAAACAAGCAGAATTGACAGAAAAAGCGGTAATTGAGTACGAGGAGACTGCGGCAGACGACGACGCCATCTCGGTAGACGATTCGGAACCAGAGTACGGTATCCTACGTATCACCGCACCTGCTACGACGTTTGTGAGTGCGCTGGAGAACGGAGATTTTGCTGCAGTTCTGCCCAGCGAGTACTACGATCAATACATCCAACAGCAAGAACAACAGCAAGCACTCCAAGAGCAGATGGAAGAACAAGAAAACAACACTACGAACGGGTGAGCGGAGTGAACGACCCCGCCCTACTCGCTCGGGTGCGCTCGCTCGTCGAGGGTGGGGTCTTTCTGCTTCCACGACGCGCTTTGCAGGAACCGACTGGATTCCCGCAGGGAGCGTAGTCTCTACAGGCGTCGCTTCGGAGTGAACCACTTCTAGTTCAGAGAACCCGCGAGAGAGAAGGTTCCACACCGCATTCGCGTCCCTATCTGTCCCGAAGCCGCGGTGCCTTGTCGAGTACCACTCTCCGTGACCGGGCGTCGCTCTCGTCTCTCTTCCCGGTGGGTCTCAGTTCGTTCTCGCCGATCTCGAAAGTCTCCGAAACGCCGCTTTCGAGAGACCCCAACGATGGCTGACATCCTCCCACGGCTAAAGCCCTGTCTCTTACCCATACGTCGGAGTCCCGCGAAAGTGGCGTTTCGGAAGCTCTCGAGGCGGGCGAGCACGAGCTGAGACCCACAGGAAGGGAGACGAGATCGACGCTCGGTACGGAGCGTAGTACTCGAGTCGACTGCGTTTGGATCCACAATTACGGATTTCACCCGGTGAAAGGCGCTAAATACTGGTACCTCGATCGCCACTCTCCGATGGATCGCCCGCAGACTGGTGGCGCAACTTGTGGGTAAGAGACAGGGCTAAAGCCGTGGGCTTTCTCCCTGCCTCCGCTGTAACGTCGTGTTCCTCATCGCGGTCGCCGAGATACATTTTCACCCAGTGTGGCTCAGACTCTTCGTTTGCTGGCGTCGATGAAGGGCCCCAGGCAGTACAGCCGGCGACGACAGAGAGTACAACACTCGTGCTGGCAACGAACGCACGTCGGCTAGTGGAGGGCATGCAATCTGCAAATGTCACACACCTCCCGCTTAAGAATTGGTATGAATTCGATATAGGCAGTTTAACTGAACGGTCGTTTCGTGACGTCGTTCCAACAGGAGTGGCAGTTGCTCCACGTGTGAACGAGGTCTACTGTCGCACAAAAGCGGGAGCGATCGATCGATGCTGTCAGGCGGTGGGTGGTGTGACCGTCGCTAGAGGTCCTTCAGCGTGAACCACCAGTCGTAAGCGTCGTAGCCTTCTTCTTCGGCCTCCTCGAGTCGGGCCTCGGCGTCGGCGACGTTGGAGGGCGGCGAGAGCAGTGCCTTGGCGCCGAAGTTCTCGTTTTCGGGCCAGTCAGCGGGCATGGCGACGCCTTCCTCGTCGGAGGTCTGGAGCGCCTCGAGCGAGCGCAGGACTTCGTCGATGTCGCGGCCGATCTCCATCGGGTAGTAGAGGATGAGACGAAGCTTGCCTTCGGGGTCGACGATGAATACCGACCGGACGGTTGCGGTACCCTGGCCGGGGTGGATCATGCCGAGGGCTTCGGCAACGTCGCCGCTCTCGTCGGCGATGATCGGGAAGGCGATGTCCTCGTCGAGTTCCTCGTCGATCCACTCGGTCCACTTGATGTGCGAGTGGACGCGGTCGACCGACAGGCCGATCAGTTTGGCGTCGAGTTCCTCGAACTCCTCGCGACGCTGCTCGAACGAGACGAACTCGGTCGTACAGACCGGCGTGAAGTCACCCGGGTGGCTGAACAGGACGAACCACTCGCCCTCGTAGTCGTCGGGCAGCGACTTCGTCCCGTGGGTCGTCTCTACTTCGAGGTCCGGGAACCGGTCTCCGAGCAGTGGCATTCCAGCAGATTCATCAGTTTCGTCAACTTCTGTATCCGACATTGCATCCTTAGTTACGAGAGTGTAAAGTATAGTTCTGTCTAAGCAAGAATTTTCTTCGGGTACTTTTGTGGCTGGCCCAGTATTAGCAATATTTTCCGTGGCAACTGTGAGGTCTTTCGCTCGGCTGCCGACGCCAGGGGCTGTCGACCGGCGGTTGCCGCTGTGAGACACAGCTAGTCTCGCCCGCCGACTCGAGTGACTCGACACAAAAGCTGTCCCTACTTTCAGGCGTCCGCCGTATCTCGACTGCAATGTCGACAGTCGACGGAATCTGAGCGATGGCTTGCTGGCTTCGGACAGTGTGGCTCAGAGCAGATTCGTCGAGGCGACGGCGACGTCGGGCCTTTTCTCGATCAGAAAAAACGGATCGCTTTTCATATCCCCGGCAGAACGAACGGTCATCAGTGAGTGAGGAGTGCGATCTCTCGACGGTGCTCGCTATTCTCGACGACGAGTACGCACGGTCGATCCTCACCGAAACGAGCGTCGAACCCATGTCTGCCAGTACACTGAGCGAGCGGTGTGACGCGTCCTTGCCGACGATTTATCGGCGAATCGACCGGCTCAAGGAGTGTCAGCTCGTCACTGAAGAGACCGAACTCGCACCGGACGGGAATCACTACAGCGTCTACAGCGCGAACCTCGATCGACTGGAACTCTCGCTCGGGGACGGAGAGTTTGCGTTCGAACTATCGTATCGTGAACAAGACGTCGCCGACAAGTTCACCGACATGTGGGAGGGGATGCGATGAGCCAGGGCGTCGTTCGTCTCGACGAGGCCACGATGTTCGAGCTGTTGACCGTGGTGAGTCTCTTTCTCGTCGCCCTTCTCGGGACGATCATCGCCTACCAGGCGTACCGTGGCTATCGGCGAAACGACGCAACGTCGATGCTCTATCTGGCGATCGGGTTACTCTTGCTCACCCTGTGTCCGTTTCTGATCAACGTCACGATCACCACGCTCGTCGCTCCAGATCGGGTCGTCATCGTCTTCCTCGAGAACGTGAGTCGGCTGCTCGGACTGCTCGTGATCATGTACTCGCTTTACGGCCGCCACTGACCTCGCGTTTCGTCTGTCGCGTCACTCGCCGTCGCTCGCCGTCGCTCGTCAAAGCGTAATAAACCGGTTCCGAACCAGTTGCCGAATCACCGTCAGGTGGGCCGAACGTCGCGGGGACCAACCGCGTGTCGACGTTCGCGAGTAAACTCGCGGAATCAGGTAGCGACGGTGAACGGTCGTCGGGCGACGATGCCCGCGTTCGGAGACCGTTCGGGGTTGTCAGAGGCAGGGAACGACCGGGCCACAGTGGCCGCCGGTGCTCCCTGACTGTCCCGTCTCACCGGACTGTAATAATCCCGTGAGGGTAGTTTCTGAGTCTGAAAAGACGCTGTCGACCGCCCGATCTGGAAACACGTCACAATATACACCTCATCGTACCGGCAATCTGTACTCGAATGCAAATCGTAGCGGAAACCAAAGGTGTATGTTGGCCTCGTCGCTTCAAATGAAATAGGATGACTGATGTGAGCGTTATTGGGTGCGGAAACATGGGGGGTGCCCTCCTGAAGGGCCTCTCCAGGGCCGGAAATCACACGCTGACGGCGTGCGATCTGGACCCGGACGCGCTCGAGTCGGTAGCCGAGTACTGTACGACGACGACGTCGGACCCCGACGTCGCGGCGGAGGCCGACGTCGTGGTCGTCGCCGTCAAGCCCGACATCGTCGGCGCCGTCCTCGAGGACCTCGATCTGTCGGCAGAGCAGACGCTGGTTTCGATCGCCGCGGGCGTCTCGACCGACTTCCTCGAGGAGCGAACCGACGCGACGGTCGTTCGGGTCATGCCGAACCTCGCGGCCGAGACGGGCAACATGGCGGCGGCCGTAACCGAGCACAGCGTCGACGACGACGTCAGGGAACTGCTGGACGACGTCGGCGAGTTCGTCGAGATCGACGAGGCGCAGATGGACGTCGCGACGGCGGTCAACGGCAGCGGCCCCGCGTTCGTGTTCTATCTCTTGGACGCGATGAAGCAGGCTGGCGTCGAGGGCGGTCTCGACGACGAACAGGCCGAGACGCTGGCAGCACAGACGTTCAAGGGGGCTGCCGAGACGGTGTTGCGGTCCGACGAGAGCGTCGACGACCTGATCGACGCCGTCTGTTCACCGAAGGGGACGACCATCGAAGGAATGGAAGTGCTGTGGGACAGCGACGTCGACGAGGTGATCGTCGACGCGGTGGCCGCAGCCGAAGAGCGTTCGAAGGAACTGTCGACCGACGTCGGGGCTGTCACGAATGAGTAAGGCGACCGAAATCGAACCCGAGGAAGCCGAGAAGGCGAGACAGCTCGCGGCCGACGCCGAGCGCGTGATCGTCAAGGCCGGGACGAACTCGCTGACCGACGCCGAGTCGAACCTCGACGACGACAAACTCGACAAACTCGTCGACGACATCGCCGACCTCCTCGAGCAGGACAAAGACGTGATCCTCGTCTCCTCGGGCGCGGTCGGCGCTGGAAAGGGCCGGGTCGGCTACACCGGCGAGACCGTCGAGGAATCGCAGGCGCTGTCGACCGTCGGCCAGAGCCACCTGATGCGACGGTACACGGAGAGTTTCGAGCGCTACGACAGGAAAGTCGCCCAGATCCTGCTGAGCCGGCACGACCTCGAGAACCCCGAGCGCTTTACGAACTTCCGGAACACGATCGAGACGTTACTCGAGTGGGACGTCGTCCCGATCATCAACGAAAACGACGCCATCGCGACCGAGGAGATCCGGATCGGCGACAACGACATGCTCTCGTCGTCGGTCGCTATCGGGATCGACGTCGACCTGCTGGTCACGCTCACCGACGTCGGTGGGGTGTACACCGGCAATCCGAAAGAAGACCCCGAGGCAGAGCGCATCGAAGCCGTCGGGCGTAACTACGACGAGGTCCAGGCGATCATCGACGAGAGTTCGACCGCCGAGTTCGGCGGCATCCAGACGAAAGTTCAGGGGGCACGCGACGCAAGCGAGCACGGCATCCCCGCCGTCATCGCCAGGTCGACGGAGGACGACATCCTGGAGAAAATCGCTGCTGCCAAACCGGTGGGAACCGTATTCGTCCCTATCAACGGTGTCATCGATGACTGAGAAAATGACGGAAGCCAAAGTCGACGAGGCACAGACCGCGGCGCTCGAGCTGGCGAAACTCGACGACGACGAGCGAAGCGCAGCCTTGCACGCGATCGCCGACGCGATCGACGAGCGCCACGATGAGATCCTCGAGGCCAACGAGAAAGACGTCACCGAGGGCCAGCGGATGCTCGAGGAGGGCGAGTACACTCAGGCACTCGTCGACCGCCTGAAGCTCTCGGAGTCGAAACTCGAGAGCATCACCGAGATGGTCCGAAGCGTCGCGGCCCAGGCGGACCCGCTCGGAAAGACGCTCACCTCGCGACGGCTCGACGAGGACCTCGAACTGTACAAGATCGCCGTCCCGATCGGCGTCATCGGCACGGTCTTCGAGTCCCGACCCGACGCGTTAGTTCAGATCGCCGCGCTCAGTCTCAAGTCCGGCAACGCCGTCATTCTGAAAGGCGGCAGCGAGGCGAGCCACTCCAACCGGGTGCTCTACGAGATCATCCGGGACGCGACCGCCGAGATGCCCGACGGCTGGGCACAGCTCGTCGAGGCTCGCGAAGACGTCAACGCCTTGCTCGAGATGGACGACTCGATCGACCTCCTCATGCCGCGGGGCAGTTCCGGGTTCGTCAGCTACATCCAGGACAACACGAGCATTCCCGTGCTCGGTCACACCGAGGGCGTATGCCACGTCTACGTCGACGACGACGCCGACCTCGAGATGGCCACCGAGATCGCCTACGACGCGAAGGTGCAGTATCCGGCGGTCTGTAACGCCGTCGAGACGCTGCTGGTCCACGAGGACGTCGCCGAGGCGTTCCTGCCCGAAATCGCCGCCCGCTACGAGGAGGCGGGCGTCGAGATGCGCGGCGACGAGGCCTCGCGGGACGTCGTCGACATGGCGGCGGCGACCGAAGACGACTGGTCGACCGAGTACGGCGACCTGATCCTCTCGATCAAGGTCGTCGACTCGCTCGAGGCCGCCGTCGATCACGTCAACGAGTACGGCTCGAAGCACACGGAGTCGATCGTCACCGACGACGCCGACCGGGCCAGTACCTTCATGCGGAGCATCGACTCGGCGAGCGTCTTCCACAACGCCTCCACGCGCTTTAGCGACGGCTACCGGTTCGGCCTCGGCGCGGAAGTCGGCATCAGCACCGGGAAGATCCACGCCAGAGGGCCCGTCGGCCTCGAGGGTCTGACGACCTACAAGTACCACCTCGAGGGCGACGGACAGCTCGTCGGGACGTACGCCGGCGAGGACGCGAAGCCGTTCCTCCACGAGGAGTTCGAGGGCGACTGGAACCCCGGCCACCTGTCCGACGAGTAACGCCTGTCGACGGCGATTCGTCGAACCACTAGTCGTCCCGGAGCGCCGTTCTGACGTTCGGAGGCGGCTTCGTACCGGATTTAGCCGAACAGGTCGCCGAGTCCCTCGCCGGAGACCTCCTCTTCTTCCTCCGGTTCCTCTTCCTCCTCGGCTTCTTCCTCCGGCGCTTCTTCTTCTGCCTCCTCGGCTTCCGCTTCTGCGGGAGCGGCGGGTGCACCCGCGGCCGGGACGGCGGCGGTCTCGATTGCCTCGTCGATGTCGACGTCCTCGAGCGCCGCGACGAGCGCCCGCACCCTCGCGTCCTCGACTTCGACGTCCGCCGCCTCGAGTATCTCGGTCACGTTCTCCTCGGTCACGTCTCGATCCGCCTCGTGTAAGACCATCGCAGCGTATACGTACTCCATGGTTCTTCGACCGGATCGATCCAGCGGTGACACGCTCTCACGCGCCCAACCGACGGCCGATCCGGTTCACCGTTCGTCTCCACCGGGGACGTACATAGACCTTCCAGTCCGAACGGTCGATTGTCTCGATCACCTCGTCACGCCCACGCGAAATCAGCACGTGCTACACACGACAACACTTACCAACTAGTTCGAAGACGTGTCTATCGGTGCCATACAACATGGAGGGTAAAACGGCAACGGATCTGGCCGAACGAATCCGACGACGAGACCTCTCGCCGGTCGACGTCGTCGACGCGACGCTCGAGCGCATCGACGACCGCGACGATCTGAACGCGTTCGTGACCGTCCTCGAGGACGACGCCCGAGAGCGCGCTCGAGAACTCGAGGCGGAACTCGACGACGGCGGGCCGGTCGGACCGCTTCACGGCGTGCCGATCGCGATCAAGGACCTCTTCGATTTCAAAGCGGGCGTGCGAAACACGATGGGGTCCGTCCCGTTCGCGGACTTCGTCCCGGAGCAGTCGGCGACGTACGTCGAACGGCTGGAAGCGGCCGGCGCGATCGTCGTCGGGAAGACCAACACGCCCGAGATGGGCCACAAGGGGATCACGGACAACGAGGTCGTCGGCCCGACGAGCACCCCGTTCGACCTCGATCGCAACGCTGGCGGCTCCTCCGGCGGCTCGGCCGCGGCGGTCGCCGACGGGATGGTGCCGATCGCCCAGGGGTCGGACGGCGGCGGCTCGATCCGCATTCCGGCGTCCTTTTGCGGTGTGTACGGATTCAAGGCGTCGTTCGGTCGGGTCGCCCAGGCGATCCGACCCGACGCCTTCCTCTCGCATACGCCGTTCATCCACGCCGGCCCGCTCACGCGCACCGTCGAAGATGCGGCGCTGATGCTCGAGGCCATGGTTGGACCCCATCCGCGGGATCCACTGAGCATCCCCGACGAGGGGACCGACTTCCGGGGCGCGGTCACGCGCGGCATCGACGACTTCGAGATCGCGTACAGTCCCGACTTCGACGTCTTCCCGATCGACGATCGGGTGCGAGACGTCGTCGACGACGCCGTGAGCGACCTCGAGGCGACCGGTGCGAACGTCGACGAGGTCGAACTCGGACTCGAGGTCGACCACCGCGAACTCGCCGACCTGTGGCTGCGAGAGATCGGGTCGCTCTACCACTCGGCCGTCGAGGGGTTCAAAGCCGACGGCATGGACCTCCTCGCCGACCATCGCGACGAACTGACGCCCGAGTTCGCGTCGCTCTTGGAGGACACGGCCGACTTGACGATGCTCGATCTCAAACGCGACGATCACGTCCGGACTCGTATTTACGATCACGTCCAGGACGTCTTCGCGGAGTACGACCTGCTCGTCACCCCGACGCTCGCGGTGCCGCCCGTCGAGAACGCGGGTCCCGACGAGGGGAGTACGCTCGGTCCGACGGAGATCGACGGGGAAGACGTCGAGCCGCTGATCGGCTGGTGTCTCACGCATCCGATCAACTTCACCGGCCACCCCGCCGCGTCGGTCCCGGCCGGGCTGACGTCCGACGGGCTTCCGGTCGGCCTCCAGCTCGTCGGTGACCGGTTCGCTGACGAGGACGTGTTCGCGGCCAGTGGTGCCATCGAACGCGTTCGTCCCTGGGCGGAGACGTACCCGCCGCGGTGACCGAACGCGTCGCGTACACGCCAGCCGACCGTCGGTACTGTAGTGATATCTGGTACCAGTACCCACATACTTATGCAACGTCGCGTCGATCTGTCAACCCAGTGAGCCACGATGACAACTGAAGCGACCCTGGAACACCACCTCGAGGCGTTCGGCGAACAGGACCTCTCGGCGGTCATGGAAGACTACACCGACGAATCGACGATCGTGACCAATCAGGGCGTCTTCCGCGGACTCGAGGAGATCGAAGGGCTATTCGAGAACCTGTTCGCGGAGTTCTCCCAGTCCGGAACGACGATGTCCATCGACGAACAGCTCGTCGAAGGCGAATTCGGCTACATCGTCTGGAACGCCGAAACGCCGGAGAACGTCTACGAGTTCGCGACCGACACGTTCCACATTCCCGACGACGAAATCGTCTTTCAGACGTTCGCCGCCGACATCACGCCGAAGTAGCTACCGACGGCAGAAGCGGTGTACCTGCCGGTTACCCCTCGTTCGAATTCCGTGTGGGGGGTTGTCCGTCTCGACTCGGTGATCGCGTCGCAGGACTCCGAAAACTCGAGGTGGGTGTGAAACAGCCTGATCTGCCTATTACAACTATTCTACCTATTCTATCTATTACATCTTGGTTGTCGCAGGACGCCCACAAATCCAGGGCGGGATCGAAACGGCTGCTGAAGTCCGTTCGTCGGGATTTCCGGCTGGAAGAATCGGACGTGTCCGATGGCAGCCGAGTCGACAGTTGGTATCGCGTCGATGCAGTCTCCAGAGACGCCACGACCGATGTCCGCGCTCTCGGATCGCGCGACCGGCTTGGCCTCGAGGTCGCTCGAGAGAGCACCGGTCTCGTGGCCCTCAAAAGAGCGCGAGCGCTCGTTTGGAGCTCTCGAGGTCGACGGTTCCGCTCGGTGATGGACGCCGAAGCGTCTCGAACGGCCTGAGCCCGGAGCGATTCACGCGGTCACTTCGTCTGCGGCGAAGTGCTCGCGGAGTTTGTCTTCGTCTTCCGGTGAAAGATTCGTCTCCAGGAGTTCGGGACTGTAGGGTTCGAGTTCGTCGATGACGCGGTCCCGCTGGACGTCACTCACGAGCATGAACAGCGCCGACTCACCCGGGTCGATCGTCTCGCCGACTTCTTTGATGAACGAATCGTCGATACCGATGTCGGCGAACTTCCCACCCAACGCGCCGGACACTGCGCCGACTGCCATCCCCAGCACAGGTGCAAGGAAGATCAGCCCGATGAGCAGGCCCCAGAACGCACCGCCGAGGGCACCCGTACCGACGAGACTCTGTGCCTGTTTCACGTTCGTTTTGCCCTCCTCGTCTCGGACCACGACGGCGGCGTCGTCCATCGTGATTAACTCCTGTTTTTGCAACTCGAAGAGCTTGTCCCGCACCTCGAGTGCGCCGGACTGATTATCGAACGCCAGTACGATGAGTTTCTTCATTGGCATCGCCACGAAAATGCCCACCGAGGACTGAAAAGTAGCTTTCTGGTACTGACGGCGAATGTCGTGCCAGCAAACGTATACGGAATCGAATCAGTAGAGGGCAGCCGAGCATATACGGCGTTCGGCGGCTGACTGGCTCGGTCCTAGGGGTTCAGCGGATCAGGACGATCGCTCCGCTCTCCAGCGATCGATGACGTCGGCGACCGATTCCTCTGGTTTCACGCCGCCGGCGTTCACCGCGAGTCCCGTCGTTTCGAACATCTGCACAACCTCGGAATCTGCCCCCGCAAAACGGAGGTCGATTCCACGTGAGTCGAGTTTCTGTTGTAGTTCCTCTAACATTTGTGCGGCCTCGAAGTCGACCGTTGGCGACGACGTGAGATCGAAGACGACCAACTCGACGTCGGCGTCGCGTTTTGCGAGCCGATCGAGGAGGTCGGTCCGAACGGTCTCTGCGTTCGCGTAGAACACGCCCTCCGAGAACGAGCAACACGATGCCAGCGCCGCCGACGGCCAGCATCTCGGGGTTCGTCTCGTCGAAATGGGTTCCGACGTGCCCTATCCGCCCAAAGAACGTTTGTCCGAAGAAGGTGCCGGACGTGCTGCTCTCGATGTCGAACAGTTTGTTGGTTTGAGTCGACATTGTCTAAAATGCAGGCGGGCAAGACCCCTTTCTCAAGGAGCAACGCAGGCCGAAGGCCGAGTAGCGTTAACGAGAGCGAAGCTCTCGTCCGCACGTCAGAACGCGAAGCGTTCTGAGGACGCAGTAGGGAGGGGATACGCCCACCTACATTTTAGATAAACCACAAGATAGTTAATACAGTTGTCCAATCTTTCAGGAGGAATCGAAACCCATGCGCCGCCGCCAATTTATCGCCGCCACTGGCATCGGAGCTATCACCGCTCTTGGGGGGTGCCTCGGTAACAAATCACCTCCTCCACGGAGATCGAGTGTCATATCAGATTTCGAGGTGGGCAACGGCACACTCGTAATCGATTTCGCAACCGACAAGTGGGTTATGTCTCGCTACGATGGAGCCAACCAGTCATCCGCAATGGCGAGTCCCGTCGGGGTTGCCAGCGCCAAAGGCAGCAGTGGTGGTAGCAGTGGTCGAGGCGCGACCGGTCGCGGAACTGGCGGCTACACCTCTGCACCACGGACCGGTCACGGACACGCGTGGTACCACGGTGGCGACTACGCCGACGATTGGTACGACGATCACGAAGACGAGGTGACGCAGTATCCTGTCACTGTCGTCGCACTCGGTGTTGCCTATCTGGGCAGCACCGACCAGATGAGAGACGAAGCACCAGACGCAGGCGCTATTCCCTGGGACAGGGAGTTTCAAAATCCAAGCAAGACCGTCACGTACGATGTCGCCGATCGTCAGGAATCCGCCCAAGCGGGCTGGTACCGCATCGGAGCGAACATTGTCGGCACTGACTCGAATCACGACTTCCGCTGGGAGTGTTACGATCTCGAGATTAGTGATACCACCACAGGATTTAATCTCGACGAACGATGGAAGGTGTCGCCACGTATCTGAACTGTGAACAACCACTGCACTTTGTGTGGCCACTGGAGAAGTGCCTGAGCTAACAGCCACCCGCATCCCCATGTCCAAAACCCGAACTGCGACAGCTGCCCTCCTCGTGCTCACGTTCGTCGTCTCCTTCTGTAGTTTCGTCTACGAGTTCGTCTACTCCGAACTGTTAACAGTGATATACGGCGGGACCGTAACGCAGTACGTTATCACCATTGGGCTATACTTCTTTAGCCTCGGCGTCGGTGCTGCCCTCTCGGACGACCTGAATCCCAATAACTACGGCGAGAACTTCTTTCGAACAGAAGTGCTTCTCGCCGCCGTCGCTCCGGCGGGCTTTTTGCTCATTATCGGCCTCAATAGCGTGCGCATTCCACAGGATGTCCCGCCAGCGGTGCTCTGGACCGTCGCACGGCTGCCTGTTGTCGTCGTCGGCTTTCTCTCGGGGTTCGAACTCCCGCTTTTGACACATATGGTCGACAACAGTAACAGCGAAGACACGGCGACACCCGCGTGGATCCATCACCTCGGTGAGCGACTTCACGACTGGACGGTTGCCTGCCTCGGCGTCTTCTGGAACGTCGAACATAAGACCGGGAAACGGAGCGGCCTTTCGGTCGTACTGGCGATGGACTACGTCGGTGGCCTCTGTGGAGCGGTGGTGTACGCTAGGCTGCTGTATCCGGAACTGGGACTTATCCCAACGATCTTCGTACTCGCGTTGCTCAACGCCGTCGCGTCACTCGCATTCGTCGCCTACTTTAGCGACTTGTCGTTGACACAGTCCGACACCGCTGATCGGAGAGTTCTCGGTGACTCGACGGCGACACCACTCGTCGGTCGCGTCCCGAAGACGCTCCTCGTCGTCTGTCTGTTGCTAACTGCATCGTACGCGGGCGTCGTCGCCAACCACGACGCGACAGACGAACGACTGTCGGAGCTCTACCTCGAGCAGCAGATCGAAAACGAGTATCCACCGGACACGATGAACATCGAGGTCACCGATCAAGAGACAACACAGTACCAGCACGTCATCCGGTATGAGCGTACCTGGACTGGCACTGGGCCAAACCCGTATTTCACCGGCCGCTCTGAATCGTGTCTTCGTCTCGGATCGGCAGTACAGCTGTGTGATAGCTGGGCCGATAGCTATCACAACGGCCTCGTCGACGTGCCGATGTCGTTAGTTGATTCTGGTCCCGAGACGGAAGTGCTCGTCGTCGGCGGCGGCGACTGGATCGCCATCGACCATCTCCGAGAATACAACGTTACTGTCGACCAGGTCGACCTTGACGCCCAGTTCATGAACACGACGAAGAACGACCCGTTCTTCCGTCACTGGCACGACGACGCCTACGAATACGATCGGTTACAGACGGTTGCTGCAGACGGCTATCGCTATCTTCAGCAGACGAATGAGACGTACGATCTCGTCCTCCTCGATATCCCTGGAGCGACGGACGACGACCTGCTTACGCTCTACTCAAGAGAGTTTTACCGGTCTGTCCGCAAGCATCTCTCAGATGATGGCATGATGGTGACGTGGGCGTACTCGCCGGACCAGTATCCCGAACACCACAAGACGTTCGTCAATACGGTCGGGGCAGCCGGGTTCACTCGACAACTACCCTACTGGGCGTGGGAGGACGTCGACAGCGACAACGAGGTCGAGCGGATCGAACGATTCTACGTCTTCGCACCTAGCGATCGACGGCCGCTTTCCGTCGCCAATGGGACTGCATACGTCCAGCAGTACCGTGATCGCTATCACGACCGCCAGTGGCAACGCGTTCCCCGCTACCGCGGTGTGCGGGTAAACTCCGTCTTCCATCCGAACTACGACGTTCTCGTCGATACCTGACCATGCCCGCTAAGACCCCCCACTCAACCCACGACAAGGCCACAGCACTGTATTTCAGCTACACCAATACGACGCCGGATATAGACGCCTTCGACGTAAAGACCGTACATCCCGACACACTGCTCAAGTCACCTGCGGTGTTTACTATCATCGGGGAATCACATTACGTCGGGCTTCCGGAGTTCGGTTTCCACGAACTCTGCACCTGTCAGCCGTCGTCTCTCGAAACGGCTTACGAGACGCCGCTGTCAACTGATGTCGAACGCACCTTTCGCTTCGACGGGGACACCCTTCGCGCGACGACGACTGTCTCGGGTCGACCGATGAAGTCGTTTCCTGGCCCCGAGGCGGCGACCGTCGCGTTCCGCTTCGGTCCGGGTGCGTGGACCACGATCCGCGTCGACGAGACGAGGTATGAAACGTATCATACCTATCCAGAGTACGGACTGGCGCTGCACACCGAAACGTGCCTGTATCCACACGCCTCACGCGTCGAGCGAACGAGCGACGAAACGACTACCGACACACCACAACAGACCAGCAAAAACAGACGATGACAGGCGATTCTTCACAGACTTACAGCGGCGACATCACGATCAACGGCTCGGAACGCCCGCCGATCGAACTACACGATCCTGCCGATGTCTTCGTCACAACGGACGGTATCGGCGGCGACCTCGAGGTGCGCAACGCGGAGTACGTGTTCACACACCAGCCCATCGACGGAGATATTACCGTCGCTGACGCGGAGACGACGCTCCGTGGCGACCTTGAGGACGGCTACGTCGAACGGACCGACGGCGACGTTCGCATCACCGATACTGAAGACGTCTTCGTCGCCACCGATGCCATCGACGGTGAATTTTCTGCACCCGGTGCGGAAAACGTCTATACGGACGTCGTCTCGGCAGCGGCAACGCCTGCCGAATACGACGTTTCGACCGTCGGCTGGCAGCAGTCCGGGCACGCGAGCGATCCATCGGTCGGTGTCTACGCAGTTGGGATGGGCCACGAGATCGAACTCGAGGGCGTACGGACAGATCTCGAACTCTACCTCGTCGGCCACGGCCACGAGGTGTCCGTCAACGGCCGCAGCGCCGAACTCTCGATTCACTTCCTTGGCTACGACAATACCGTTCACGTCGGGCCACATCTCGCAACCGATGTCGTCTCCGACACCGGCTTCGACAACGAGATCGACGCCGAACCCTACCCTGTGGCCGACCTCATCGAGATGTCTCGGAGGGAGGCATACGCGAACGCGGGATTCGGTCGCCGGAAAGTGACCTTTCAGGTCCCGGCCGACAACGAAGAGTGGTGTTCGAACTGCGGACGAGAAGCCGACGCGATCATCGAGCGCCACCAGATGGAGGCGTTTTTCCTCTTTCGGATCCCGGTGTGGACCTACGAACGAAGTACCAATCCCGCACAGGAGTGTGAACACTGCTCACCCAATGCCGTTCGTGCCGAACTCTCACCCGAAGAGCGGCGAAGAGTATTCGATTGAAGATCGTGTCGACCAAAACTATATAGCACGCTGAAAAATATCGTGAGTATGATAGTCATATCTCGAGTTACATCGCGTCAATCGGGGTACCAAGAGGTGTTGCGATAGCTATGGCGAAAAACGAGCCCAAACCGGCATTGATGTCGTCATCAGCCTGTCGATACACGTTCGACCCATCGACGCAGACGGACGCCGAACTCCAGACGACGTGGGAGTGTCCGCACGAAGCACATCCCGAGAGCGAGTACTGTGTGTTCCACATGAGTCGAGACGAACGCGTAGCACACGATGTCACCGCTGACGACATCGTCGATGTCCTCCGAACGAACCTCAAGTCACCAGACACTCGGGTCAACGAGTACGTAGGTGCGGACCTGCCACATCTCTCGCTGACCTACCAAGACGTCAACGGCTCGACGAACCACGTTCTTAATTTCCAGCACGCAAACATCGACGGGTTGGATCTCACCCACGGCCGACTCGAGCAAGGACTCATCCTTCGGGAGGCGACTATCGGGGAACTCACGTTCAAAGACTCAGTCGTCACAGGCATCGTCGAAGCGAGCGAGTTGACAGTCCACGGGACGGTGATGACCAACGAAGCGACGTTCGAACAGGACGTGCGACTCGACGGTGCCGTCTTCAACGGCGATGTCCACTGTGACGAGACGACGTTTCACGGCGATACGAGTTTCGCGGCGGCGACGTTCCACGACGTTGTACACTTCAGGAATGTCGAAACCAGCGGCAGCAGCCACGTCCTCGAGGACCACATCTCCTTTGCCGACGCGACGTTCCGTAACGACGCAAGCTTTCGGCAGGCAACGTTCGAGTACGTCACGTTCGAGAACGCGCAGTTCACCGCCGGATCCGTCTTCGAACACGTTGATTTCAACGGTAACGCTCGGTTCGACGGTGTGACGTTCCAGCAGACGGCTGACTTTGACGAGGCGCGGTTCCACGACGACGCGAGCTTCGAAGATACACACTTCATGCAGTTAGCTGAGTTTCGCGGCGTCGAATTCAACGGCGGCAGTCGGATCACCAACGACGACGTGACCTTCGAGGGGGCGGTCTTCGAGAACGAGGCCGATTACAAACTCGCGCAGTTCCGATTTGCGGATTTCAAGGACGCGACGTTCAAAGGAGGGGTCAAGTTCGATCGAGCAACGTTTACTGCCCGCGCGGACTGCCACCGCGTGCAGATTGCCGACGAACTCGATCTGACCTGTGCGACGTTCGAAGGCGAGGTCGACTTCACCGGGAGTAGTTTCGGTGACGGCGTCGTGGCCGTCGAAACGGAATTCCACGGTGATGCAACGTTTGACGAGGTGACATTCGACGCTCGAGCACAGTTCGACGAAGCCCGCTTCAACGAGGACGCGAGTTTCCGCAGTGCGACGTTTCAGGACGTAGCGGAGTTTCGTGGAGCGGTGTTCGAAGGCGAAGCGCAACATCTCGAGGAGAACGCATCGTTTAAGGAAGCCGTCTTTCGCAGCGATGCAAAGTTCGAGTCGGCGAATTTCACTAACGTTTCATTCTGGGACGCGACGTTCCACGGACGCTGTGACTTCCGTCACGCGATCATCCACGAAAGGGCGCAGTTTCGTCTGCTCAACGGTGAGCGCGATACGTACGTCGATCTTACCGACGCGACGATCAATGGCGGGACGATCTCGCAGGTCGGTGGTGATGCAATCCCGTACGACCTCACACGGGCGACAATCGGCGACATCCAGTTAGAGGGGCAGGGGAACGAACACGAACTGCTCGATCACTTCCGATTTTGTCTGACAGAGTTCGACCACTTCGACTTCAGCACCCACCACGCGTATCTCGAGCGTAACGACTGGACAATCCACGACTTCGTCGGCAACAACTCAACTGGACAGTTCGCCGTCGAGATGAACAGCGAAATCATCGAAGAGACGTATCGCAAAGCTCAAGACAGCGCCGATGCGGTCGGCGATACGCCTGCAAGCAGGGAATTCGAATTTAAACGCTACTACTACAACCGCAAGACCAACCTCGACATCATCCGCAACGAATATTCGCTGAACGCGTTGGCACGCATCAAAAAGAGTGCAAGCGTCATTCTCAATCTGTTCATGCAGGTTACCTGTGGGTACGGCAATCGACTTCCACGGATTGCCGCGTTCACCTTCCTACTGCCTGCACTATTTGGGCTACTGTATGCTCTTGGTGGCCCGTTTCTGACGCAGGCAGGAAGCGTCTTCCACGCGGGAGCAATCGATAAGACGCCATCAGACGTCCTCTTTGATAGCGTCTACTACAGCTACATCAGCTTCAGTACGGTCGGGTACGGTGATGTCAACCCGCTCGGCCCTGCAGCGAGGGTGCTCGCCGCGAGCCAAGGGATGTTAAACGGGTTGTTCTTCACCCTTCTCACGTTCACGCTGTTCAAACGCGTGCTCGGTGGGAGCTAACCACGTCTCCTTCTTTTCTCTGTTTACTGATCATGCAAGTGCTCTGTAGGATCGCTAGACGGCTCCGCCTCAATCACGTTATCTCCGTAGAAAGCGAAGAGGCAGATTGGTTTGACATCCGAAATCCGCCTCTTCACCCGAGAACGCGTCACCAAAGCTAAAGAGGTTGTCGCGAACCCCAACGAACCCGCCGACCCCGAAGGGGTGGCGAGTTCGCCGAGTGGGCGATGCTCACGCTGCAAGCTTTGCGAATCAAGTTCGGGAAGTCCTACCGCCAGACGATCGATCTCCTCATACTGCCGGACGTAAGTCGTGAAAGATTCTCGCCGTCCCGGGGTGGCGAGAATCTTCACACAGTTACGTCCGATAGTATCAGCGAAATGCCCGGCATTCTCGATGAGATCGGCCTGACGCGACTGCCTCACTTCACCGTGCTTCGTGACTGGTTCGAGACGATCTCGATGGGGACCTACCGTGCGTTTCTCGGCGAATCAGCCGAGAAACGCACTGGTCACGCTGCAATCGATTCCACCGGGTTTGACCGAGATCAGCCATCACGTCACTATGCGACTCGCGCCCACTATGTGCACTCGCTCAAAGTGACTGCCCTAGTGGACGTGAAAACGCTGTACGTCTTCGACGTTCACTGCACCACGACGAAGAAACACGACGCGAAGATCGGGTCGCAGGTCGCGCGGCGAAACGCCGCGGACCTGCGGTCACTGACTGCTGACCGTGGCTACGACGGTAAACCGTTCCGTGACGAGCTCCGTGCCGACGGCATTCGTCCGTTGATCAAGCATCGGATCTACTCCTCGCTCGCTCGAGCACATAAAACTCACCGATCCATAGTGGTGTCACGAAATCGCTCGAGATCGGAAGGGTGCTACTGGGCTGGCGGAGATCGCTCAGGCCCGCGCGCCCGTTGGCTCCGGAGCGGCCCGGCGATGCTTCGCCCACGAACCAATCGCACCACCCAGAGCACCGGGGATGGCGTAGAACGTGAGCAGGAGTAATCCGAGGACGAGTACGCTGAACGACGCGACGAGGCCCGCGAATAGCAGGGTCGTCAACGTCGTGATGGCTAAGATGATCAGCGACCCGAAAACGGTCGCGATACCGCCGTGGATCGCTCCGGAACTCACCGCTCCGCCAGCGAGGTATCCGGCGGTGAGGCCGCCGAGGAGTCCGATTCCTCCCCAGTACAGTAGTACGACGGAGGCTTCCGATCCGACGTAGGCGAGGCCGCTGATGAACCCTAGCACGAGGGTCACGACGAATCCAGTTAGGACGGCAGTCCAGTTGATCTTCATGGTCGATTATTATAATGCTGTCGGCAAATATAAACCTCGTTTCAGGAGAGACAGATAGTGCGATCTCGCTGACTGTGTATCGTCGCAGTCGTCTGCCATCGATATCGATCCCTTCGATAACGATTCCGAAGGCAAATGCGCTCGATACGCGCGATCGCGCCATCCAGTCGTTGGTCGCGGAGGGTGTCTGGCCGTATGCGAACTGGAAGCGTGGCAGCTGCCTCGTCGTAGACGAGTTCCACCCGCGAATCGTCACCGTCCCAGTGGGGATTCCCGTGGACTTCGAGCGTGATAGGTTCCTGGTACTCGAAGTCGTACTTCTCTGTGAGAACCGTTCCGACGCCGAACTCCAAGGTACTCCGATTCTCGCCCCAGTCGAACGCGTACAGGTCGTTGCGGACGAGACCGTGGAGATCGTAGCCATCCTCACGGGTGCCCCAGTATCCCGGTGGTGATGGTTTCTTCGTGACCGTTGGATCCGAGTCGTCGTGGTATTTCTCGAGGAGGCGGAAGTGGCTTCGCCATGCTTCGCTGTTCTTCCGGGCGACCTGCTGGCACGCTGCTTTGCCGAGGATCGGCGCGTACTCGTCGTACAGGTCCGTGTACCCGGCGTCCCAGACGTCACCGTCTTCGGCGAAGTATTGTTGTCTACGTCGGTAGGTGATCTGGTACCACAACGGAGCGTGGGCGGCCAACCACTCGAACAAACACTGCCGATACCGGTCACTGGTGGGTTGGGCAGTGTACTCGTTCGTGCGTTGTGGTCGGTCGCTCGCACGTAACATGTCGGATTCTCTCACTGTAAACGTTAGGATTGCAGTCGGGCTGCGGTGTCGTGGTTGTCTTCAGCAGTGATGGATTCATCCACACGACTACAGTCGTGGGCCTTCTCCTGTTGTCCCTGTAATTCAGTTCGAAGACGGGTTTTCGTTAAATACTGCTGGTACGATATTGTCACACATGGACGAAGCCGACTCTCCAGTACGGAACGTTCGCGTCTGGGCGGCACGCGAACACCTCGGGTGGTGGGTTCTGGGAGCTGTGTTACTGGCTGTGCTCGGCCTCGTCGTCGACCAGTATCTCCCGTGGCTCATCTTCGGGCTGTTCATCTACTACGTCGCGCGGCCCATCACCCGACGACTCGAGCAGCGCATCGCCTCGCCGCCGCTCGTCGCGGCGCTGACGCTGCTTCTCATTATCGTCCCGATCATCGTGTTAGCCGGCTCGATCTTGCTCGTGGCGCTTGGACAACTCGTGACGGCAGTCGCGGACATACCGGTCGACAGAATCACCGCACAGTTACCGGTCTCGATCCCGAACCTCCCGAATACGCCGACGGAGGTGTACAACACGACGCTAGTGCTGATCCAGGAGCCGTCGGTCCAGAACCTCCTGGGCACGGTCGGCGGAGTCGTCGGTGCGATCGGCGCAGTGCTGTTCAACGCGTTCATTTCGCTGTTGATCGCGTTCTTCTTGCTGACCAGCGACCGAACTATCGCCGCCTGGTTCGAGTCGAACGTGTTCGGCGAGGACAGCCTCGCATCGGCGTACCTGTCGGCCGTCGATCGGGGGCTCGGTTCGGTTTACTTCGGCTACACGATGACGATCTTCGCGGTTATCATCCTTTCGGCGGTCATCTACGCGGCGTTCGACTTCACCGCGCCAGGGGGCCTGACGATTCCTTCGGTGGTGCTTTTCGCCGTCGTCACCGGCCTCTTTACGCTCGTCCCGCTCGTGGGCCGGTCGATCGTCTATCTCACGGTCGCTGCGATCCTCGCCGTCCAGGCAGTCACCGTCGATCCGCGCCTCCTCTGGTTCCCGGTTGCGTTCCTCGCGGTGATGATCGTCGCGTTCGACAACCTCATCCGGACGTACATCCGACCGTACCTCTCGGGACGACTGCTCAACACCGGACTCGTCATGTTCGCGTACCTGTTCGGTCCGCCGCTGTTTGGCTGGTCGGGGATCTTCCTCGGCCCGTTCCTGATGCTGTTCATCGTGACGTTCATCCGGATGATTCTTCCGGTCCTGGCCAATCCAGAGCACGAGCGCACTGACGTCGCGTCCGAGCACACACTCGACGAGTTCTCGGATCGCGTGGCCGACCAGCAGGACGAACAACCGTCCGATACGGGCCGTTCCGAGTTTGGGCCAGGGGATGATTCGACGGCGTGAATCTCTGTCACTGAGAGCGAGCGACGAAATCTCCCGGTTCAGTCAAATCTAGCCACTCCCGTGAGGGGTCCAGGACGGACGTCGCTCATCGCTGCGATCACGGCGGATGCGTGCAAGGCGTGCACTGACGAGTGCGAGCGTCATGATGCAGTGAGTTCACTGACAGACCACGGACCACCGTGCTCGTGGTAGTTGACCAGAGCTAGACCCGATATTATTTGTAGTCGTACCGGACACAGAGAGGTGTATGGCCCAGTCACCATCCATCGACATCGCGGACATTTCGCCGATGGCGTGGCGACTGCTTCGAACTGCGGCCGGATACGATCAGCGAGCGGTCGAACGCGAACTCGAGGACGTCATCCAGGCACACATTTCGATGTTAGAAAGCGATCGCCGCGGGCTCTCACGATCTCGTCGGGAAGCACTCTTCGAACTCTACGCGTCAGAGCTCACCGACGAACAGATTCGCGCTATCGTCGACGCCTTTTAAAGAATAGCTAGCAGAATTCCCCGCCCACGGCGGGGCGGGGAACTCGCGCTGCTTTCCGTTTAGACACCACTACAACCACGATCGACCGAATCAAGCATTCGATGGCCGAACACCAGCTCAGGAGGTGCTGAACTAGACAGTGCCGGGCCGAGTCCCGTGGCATTCGTCTCGACACCTGTGAACACTACAGCGTCTTACTTCCGTGGCAAACGTTTATGGTTTCTAGTTTCGTAACTCTATACAAGATGAGCTACGATACAGAACACGTGCGAAACGCAGGTGACACTCCGGGGATGATCACCGGAATCCCCACGTTCACAGAATTACTCGAGAATCCGTCCCTCGCTAGCCTCTATACCTCGATTAGACGCACAGCGACTGCCACGGGCCCCCAACTCGTTGAATCAACGACCGTCTCGAAGAAGACAGTGTATGACTATCTCCATAAGCTGGAGCAGGCGGGCCTGATCAGCAAGGTCGGTGACGATGGTGGGACCACCGTGTACACCGCTGAAGAGTTCGAGTTGACATTGACGGTCCGCGAGACAGAAGTCTCGATCACACCCGAACTTATCGAAGTGATCGCACAGAAGAACGAGTACCCAGTGATCAAGCGGGTTTTCGAAGATTACGGTATCGTCACGTTCGCACTCGCATACGATCTCGTGAAGGCACACAGTGAGGGGGATGTCACAATCCGGCAGATCGCGAGCCTCACAGACCTTTCGCCTGGAACTGCGTATGATCTCGTCGAAGCGCTCTATGCGATTCTCGATCTCGGTGACGACGAGTCGGCCCCGACGACGTACGCACCGGATGATTTCGATGAGGACGAAGGCGATCTCCTCGGGGAATTTGCCGACGAGTAGCCTGGGTATCGAGGATGTACACTGCGAACATTGCGGACACAGTGATGTTTCGGAATGTAGGGAAGCATCCCAGTCCGCGTTTACAGTCGCTCAAGAGTGCCGTTGAGGAAGCCGGAACAGAGATTTGGGTGCCAGCAGCGGTCTACCACGAACTGGTGGATACTGGGAGTGCCGATTCACCGACGAATCCATACCTCGATAGGGCTATCGAAGAGGGGTGGCTTCGGGTGGCCACACCGCTGCCAGGTGATCGCACAAAAGGGCTTGATAATAATGCTGGGCCGGTTGAAAAAGCGCGGTTCGTTGCAGATGCGTTTCTCAACCAGCAAAGCAAGTATCCAGAGACGAACAACTGGCGGGATGCGTCGTTGGTCGCGTTGGCGGTTCGATTGTTCGACGCGAATGCCCGCATTCGTGTGATTACCCACACAGCGGACGAGAATCTGGCAACGGCGTGCGCTCGTCTTCCTCCCGAATTCGGGTACTACGATATCAAGTCTCGATACTACAACCCGCCCCAGACAGCGAAGGCTGAGTTTCCAACCGTTGACCAGCTTACGTGGAATGAGTGAACTGCTTCGGGGACACGCCCCGAGGTACTCGCCTTGCTCATCTGTAGACTGGCGGTCAGTTCGCACGGCCTACGTATCGATCAGTTCTCCAAAATGGAGATGCAACCAACTCCATGAGTATAATCCTATGATTCACTCCTTTGACGTCCTCCACACGGCTGAAGCCGTGGGATTCCTCCGTGGGCAATCCGGCCAGCAGATTACCCCGGCTGTGAACTTGCGGGTTCGCTGATACTGGTTTGGTCAAGCAGACTCGACTGTTCTCCAAAACTTCTGGGTGTCCAGTCGTGTCCATTCCACTCCCAGTACGCCCCATCGGTGGGTGCGTCCCTGTCGCGTTCAGCAGAGAGGGCAGCGGGCCGCGCCATCGGCCCAACTTCGTCTTGCAGTAGATTCCACGCCCCAGCAATATCACTATGCGCGTCTAACTCGCACTCGTGGCAACGGAACGAATCGCCATCACGCAACACGTCCTCACTCTCGCACTCCGGGCACGTACTACTCGAATCGAACTCGTTCACTCGCTCGACGGTGATGCCGACATCGCCGAGCGTGAGTTCAAGCCTGTCGACGAGTTGGCGATGGGACCAGAACGCGTGTGTCTTCGTGTTCACTGTCGCCGACCAATGGCTGTCCAATACGTCGGTGAGGTCGCCAACGTATACGGTGTCCACGTTCCGTTCTAAGAGCCAGTCCGCCGCGTGTTTCACCGCCGCGTCACGGCTATGGTCACGCTTCTCCCCGCGCTCGTCATACACGCGTTGAATCCGCTTGCTCGTGTACTGGTCGTCGGGAAGCGCGGATTGCAACTCGGAAATCACCTCGGACAGGACCTGGAACTGGTCGAACTCGGGTCGAGCATGATATACGGCGGTTTCGCCAGAGGTGGTGACGATGGCGAGGGTGTTGTTCGCGCCGACGTCGATGGCGGCAGTGTGCGTCGTGTTCTCGCTGTCGAGTGTATGAGTGAATGCATCCAGTCGCTGTTCTCGTAGGGTGTCTGGCCGAATGCGAACCGGATGCGTGACACGAAGCGTGTCAGCCGCCTCGTCGTAGACGAGTTCTAACCTGCTATCGTCACCGTTCCACTGTGGATTTCCGCGAACTTCGAGAGTGATTCGTTCTTGATACTCGAAGTCGTATTTGTCTTCGAGGACGTCGCCAACGCCGAATTCGAGGATGCTCTTGTCCTCGTCCCAGTCGAACGCGTACAGGTCGTTGCGGACGAGACCGTGCAACTCGTACCCGTCGTCACGATTGCCCCAGTAGCCGGGTGGAGATGGTTTCTCCGTGACTGTGGAGTCTGCGTCGTCGTGGTATTTGTCGAGGAGGCGGAAGTGGCTCCGCCATGCTTCGCTGTTCTTGCGGGCGACTTGCTGGCATGCTGCCTTGCCGAGTATGGGTGCGTACTCGTCGTACAGGTCCGTGTACTCGGCGCCCCAAACGTCACCGTCTTCTTGGAAGTATTGTTGGCGTCGTCGATAGGTTATCTGGTTCCACAAGGGGGCGTGGGCGGCCAACCACTCGAACAAGCACTGCTTGTACCGTTCGGTAGCGGGGTGAGCAGTGTACTCGTTCGTGCGTTGTGGTCGGTCGCTCATGTGTTAGATGTCGGTTTCTTATGTTGTCAACGTTGGGATTGCAGGCGGGCTATGGTATCGTGGTTGTCTTCACTAGTGACGGATTCATCCCACGACTACACAGTAGTTGCTGATTCGATCAGGAAAGCCGCAAGGATTGAAGTCTCAGACTCAACTCCGACTTCGTGAAATCGTGCTCAGTGCTGTCCAGAGAGTGGAACAGCTGCCGAAGCTTTTCGTCAGCCGTTGTTTTTCCAGTCTTGCCAGTACTGAACGGCGTACTGACTCGGGCTGAGAAGCCCGAGTCAGTCGCCGAGACAACCGTTATCCGTACGGTATTTGCCCGAGAAACGCGCGAAACAGGGCGGTCGGGACGACTGGCTCAGTCCCGACCGCCCGATGTGGAGTTACGAGCAGATTCGTCAACACCCACAGATTGTACAGTGCAACGGCGAACAGGAAGTAGAACAGCCGTACCGAGAACGTCGGTGACGACGTTCTCGGGAGAAACTCCGTGATCTTTCGATAGGACGTCTCGATGCCCCAGCGACGGCGATACGCTTCGGCCAGAGGCCGAGCGATTTCGACGTCAGTGCCGACGTCGAGATCGCAGTTGGTGACCAGACAGAAGTGATCGTCGTCTCGTGTTCGGTGCGGAACGACGACGAGCCGGACTGTCGTCCGGCCCGTCGGCGGATTCGATCGAGCCATCTCGTACTCTGCGATGAACGTGTCGCTGTCGTGCTCATCGATGAACTGCTGTACCTTTCGTGTTTGCGGCGCACGCATTAGGAACTCAACGTCGAGATTTTCGAGCGTCAATGCGAGGTGAACACGATAGAAGCCACGATCGAGGTAGAGCCGGTTGATGTCGACGTACTCGCGGGCGTCTGAGACGAGTTGGCGGATCGCCTCCGCCAACTCGTCGGTATCGCTCCCCTCCACCGCTACCGATCCGAGCGTGAATCGGACGCTCGGATCGACAATACAGACGGTAGCGAACTTGTACGCGCGATCGGTACCCTGCGCTGGATTCGTTGTGCAGACGTGAGGAGTCTCTTCGTCTCCGTAATAGAGCCAGTCGTGAACGTCGATTGCGACGTCGACTGGCCGAGTAAACACACGGTTGCGAGCCGCTTCGTCGAGGATTGCGTCGCGGACGCGGTCGAACTGATCGTCGACCGCATCCGCATCAAGGCCACGCAAATGGTAGAGGAGTGCCCGTGCGAGCGGATTTCGAGCGGTTGCGTCAATGGAAATATCGTCGCCACGAGCGAGCTGATAGGCTTTCGCGCCAGTGTTGGCGAACTCGTTGTCGAAGGCAATCCGAGCGAGGACTTGTTGGAACTCCTCGCTCGGATAGGTGCCGTTAGCAGCAATCTCGAAGTTGATCTCCGGAAATAGTAGCGACGACGCTGCTCGAGTCACCTGCGTTGCTTCGGTTGTCTCGACCATATCGAGACAACGACCGCGACGACAATCGTCGCTTGGCCACTTCAGCAACTACTGTACAGTCGTGGGCTTTCTCCTGTATTTCTGTAAGACCCAGTATTCGCTCCGCGACCGGTCTATCTGAGAGGCACTGTCTAGATGAGAGTTTGAGAAACGGGCAGGTAGTGGCGAGAAGTGATCATGCAACTCGCCGACCTGCTCAGAGAGACCTTATACTATCGGACGTAACTGTGTGAAGATTCTCGCCACCCCGGGACGGCGAGAATCTTTCACGACTTACGTCCGGCAGTATTAGATGTGGATTGTGATGAGGTCTGGGAGAACAGGCGCACCCCGAACACCCTGGCGGGTGTCGAGGTGAGCCCGCATTCGATGAGGTCGTCGGTGCGGGCAGTCGTCGCTGTGTTGGACTACTTGGGAATTCGAGGGTGTGCGCCGTACTTTCGGCCCGACGGAATAACTGTAATGATAATTCTGACCGATGTAGCAACCATTATATACAGCACTCCACCACAGTATCGTGTATCAATGATACAGGGACTCAGACGAACGACGAAGGGTCGTATCATCGTTTTCACGATTGCACTTCTCGGCGCGATCGCCATCGGGTTTGGACCCTCGCCGGACGGACTGTCGCTGAAAGGCCAGTACGCACTCGCGACGATGTTCTTCGCGGCGGTGCTGTGGGTGACCGGCGTCATCCCGCTCGCCGTGACCGCGCTCTCGATACCGGTCCTCCTGACCGCGTTCGGCGTCTACGACAACATCAACCCGGCGCTCGCGGGGTTCGCGGATCACCTCATCTTCCTGTTCATCGCGGGGTTCATGCTCGCGAACGCGCTGCAGAAGTACGACATCGACCGCCGTATCGCGCTGTGGATCATGAGTACGATGGGAGCGTCGCCGCGACTCCTTATCTTCTCGATCATGCTCGCGACGGCGTTCCTCTCGATGTGGGTGTCGAACACGGCGACGGCGGCGATGATGACGCCCATCGCGCTCGGCGTCCTCGCACAGGTGCTCGGCCGAGACGAGGTCAAATCGGCTGAGGGCACCGATAGAGACGCCTTCTCGAACATGCAGGTCGCCACGCTACTCGGGACGGCCTACGCAGCCAGCGTCGGCGGCGTGGGTACGCTCATCGGAACCCCACCGAACGCGGTCGTCGCGACCCAACTCTCGGCGATGCTCGACTACGAAATTGGGTTCGCAGAGTGGCTCCTCGTCGGCCTCCCGATCGTCGCCATCACGCTCCCGCTCGTCTGGTACATTTTGACGTTTGTCTTCTTCCCGCCGGAGATCGACAACGTCCAGGATGCACGCCAGGAGGCGCGTCGCTACCTTCAGGAGGAAGGCGACCTCAGCCCGCGTGGCAAACGCGTGGCGTACATCTTCACTGCGACGGCGGGGCTGTGGGTCGTCGGAGGATTCGGCACGTTCATCAAGCCGTACCTCCCCGCCGAGGTCTTCACCACGCTCTTCGGTGGCGAGGGAATGGCACTCACCGGCGTCGAGGGCCACCAGGGGCTGCTCTACTACGTGATGGTTGGACTGTACGCCATCCCGGCGCTCGTCCTCGTGGACACCGTCGAGTGGGAGGACATCGTCGACATCGATTGGGGCACCATCCTGCTCTTCGGCGGCGGTATCTCGCTGGCCGACGCCTTCGCGACGACCGGCGCGACCGAGTGGGTCGCCACGACCATCTTCGGGTCGCTCACCGGCGCACCCATCACCCTCGTCGTCGCCGCAGTCGTGTTGCTCGTTATCTTCCTGACGGAGATGACCTCGAATACGGCGACGGCGACCATCGTCGTCCCCGTCCTCATCGGTATCGGTGGCATCTTCGCTACGACGCTTGGCCTCTCGAGGGTCGGATCGGCCGTGTTCCTCTCGGTCAGCGGCGCGATCGCCGCGAGCTTCGCGTTCGCCCTGCCGGTTGCAACGCCACCGAACGCCATCGTCTTCGGCAGCGGCCACCTGAAACAGGAGCACATGATGAAAGTCGGCGTCGCGCTGAACATCGTGATGACCGCCGTTCTCACTGGCCTCATCTGGCTGTTGTTCACGTACGTCTGGCCGATGTTCCTCTGGTAGCCGATAGCGTATCCAGTGACATCCACCCACGACTGACGTCGTCTCTACAACTTCATGCGGACGAGTAGCCGTCCGGCGCCACTGTTACAGAGATGCGAGGAGAATACCTCTGCCGTTAGGCGGAGCATGAATCTGACAGCTGGGATGCAATCCACGCTGCAATACCCCCGTCCGAGATTTCTAATCCATGTCTTGAAGTGGCAGACGACCAATTATAGAAGCAGGAATCGGTCGGGAACGGAGCGATTCCAACCAGTCCTCCGATGGCGGCCTGCCCGCCCCAAGCAATAAGACAGTAATCGGAACCAGTCAGGTGAACGGTCGGTTCCTATACTGAACCGATGGAGTGCCCGACTGCTGCAAGCACCACGGAAAGTAACTCCGAGTCCGTTGACGCCCACGCGACCCTCGCCGGGCAAAAACAACCACGAGGGTCGAACGCGGCACGAGGATAGGAGTACCGGGGGCCTGGCACCCCCAGCAGTTCCACCCGCCATAGACCGCGAACCCGACACGGATTCTCACCGTGCTGGGGTTCGGTGGGACTGCAAACCTGAAATCTCCCACGCTCAGGATTCCTCCGCGTGAACGCGGAGGAGGATGTCAACGCTTTCGCCACAGACAGGCGATGAGTCGGCCGTCCAAGTTGAACCGATGATTGATCAATGACTCTGGCTGTCGTCGTTACCGTCTCGCCGCTTACCGTTTGTGAAGTCCTCTCGCAAACAGTTTCCGCTGTGCGGCCCGGAGATGCTGGGTGAAGGTGGCCCGTGAGATGCCAAGAGCATCGGCGAGTTCGCTCGTATTGTTGTGTCGGGGACGCTCGAAGTATCCCGCTTCGATGGCGAGTTCAAGCACCTGTCGCTGTCGGTCTGTCAATTCCTCGGGCGCAACGTTCTCGTCTTCGGACCGATCAGACGCCGTCCAGAAGGTCATCACGTTGCTCTCATCGTACGTCTCGGAGAGAATGTCGACACACGCCTGAATCGTCGTTTGTGGCCCGACAACAGCCGTGACCTTCGCTGTTTCGTCCTCAACCACCGTGTGAGAGAGTGAGACACCGGCGTCGACGAGCAGCGTTTCGGGGGTCGGTGACGCGACGATGAGCCCACACTGGACACGGTTCTCGGCGTCGGTTCGGTAGAATTCGACCGAGGAGATGGCATCATCCGACTCAATGCAGGCAGTGAGATCGGCGTTCGTCGCTCCATCGAAGGTCGTGACGTAGAGAACTTTGTCGTCGTTCCGCGGGATAACCGAGCGCGTGTGAAGCGTTAGCTCCTCGGGGAGGGCGGCAGCGAGTGCGACGAGTGGATGTTCTCGACTGCTGAGGGAGAACGTCACGGTCGCGGTTGCTGACGAGAGCAGCGTTCGTTTCCACGTGGTGGTTTGGAATGCATACCCCACAGTCTCGGTATACTCCGAGAGGAGTGTTTGCTCCGAACTGTCGATCCGTGGGTTTTGACTATAGACCGTCAACACGCCGAAACAGAGGTCGTCGTGACTGATCGGGAGTGCCGCTACCGACCCGAAGCCGTGGTCGATGGCGAGTTGCCTCCATTTCGTGTCTTCGGTATCGGTATCGGTATCGGTGTCGGTATCGGTCGACCCATCCGTGTGTCCAAGCGATCGGACGACCGGTTCGGTTCTATCGAGTGCGAGGAACGCGGGTTCCGAACGGTTCGTCGGTCGGGTGTCGATGGGGAGGGCGGATTCGAGATACTCCGTTTCGCCAGCCGTCGAGAGCGGCACGAGCTGTCGGTCGTCATCGAGGGTGCCGATCCACGCACAGGCGTATCCAGTGTCGACCAGATGCTCGCAGACGTTTCGACCGAGTTCCGAGCGGGTGGTCGAAGCCGTCACCAGTTCGAGCAGCGTCTCTTTGGTTTTGCGCTCGCGGGTCAGGGCCCGTCGGGTCCGATCAGCCGTGACTGCCGATTCGATCCGCGTGGCGAGTCGCGTCGGCTGGGAACTCAAATCCCGCTTCCGGATGTAATCGGTGACCTGCTCGCCGATCGCGTCGCTCGCAACTGCTTCGTTACCCTCTCCGGTCACGAGAATAAACGGGATATCCGGCTCGGCGGCACGGATCGCGGTCAACAGATCGAGTCCGGTTCCGTCTCCGAGTTGGTAATCGCAGACGATACAGTCCGGTCGTTGCTCGCCGAGCGTAGCCTGTGCGTCCTCGTAGCTGGTCGCCGTCGACACCTGCAGCCTGTCGTGAGCGCGTTCGAGCAGTCGACGCTGGGTTCGGACCCACGTCTCATCGTCGTCGATCAGCACGACAGAGATCGGTGGATCAGCCGATCCCGAGACCGGTCCATCCGTCGAGTTCACGGTCACACTCCACTCGGTGGGTGTCCGGTATCGAAGTCAGCCGCACTGTTTCGAATTCGAGTTGTCATATCTGGACGTCTCATTACGTCCGCTTAAACTTCATACCAGCATGAGGTGGTGTGCGTGCGGCATCCAGCTCAGACTATCCCATCACGTCGGGTTCACGAGCGTGGGGAGCGGTCTCGACCTCGAAGCGCGCGCCGCCGTCTGTGCCGTCGCCGACAGCGAGAGACCAGCCGTGCGCTTCGACGATGGTCCGGACAATCGCCAGCCCGTACCCGGAGCCACTCCCGGTCGACACGCCGAACGACAGCAGATCCCCCCGTCGATTCGCCGGGATTCCCGGCCCGTCGTCCTCAACGTAGAATCCGGACGCCGTCGACAGACTCCCGACTCGGACGGTCGTCGCGCCCGCCCGACCGCCGACAGCATGATCGACGCAGTTCTGAAAGAGATTCTCGAAGGCCTGCTGGAGTCGATTCGCATCCGCAGAGAGCGTCCGAGTCGATTCGACGACGAGTCGCAGCTCGCCGGTGTCGACCACGTCCCAGGCGGCCCGGGCGACCGTTTCGAGATCGCAGTCGGTCCGCGTCTCTACGTCCGTGCTCTCGCGGGCGAGCGCAGGCAGCCCCTCCGCGAAGGCCCGAAGTCGGCGATGGACGTCTTCGAGATCGGATAGCGACCGTTCGATCTCCGGGTCGGGCGCATCGAGGTCCGTACGAAGGAGATGAAGCAGGCTCTCGCCTGTCGCCAGCGGGGTCGCCAGATCGTGTGAGACGACGCCTGCGAGGCGTTCGAGCTGTTCGTTTTTGGCTTCCAGGCTCTCCTGTTGGCGCTTTTGCAGCGTGATGTCGGTCAGCGAGAGTATAAAGCCACGCGGGTCCTGCAGAGTCGGGTCGGTCTCGCGAACGCGGGCGATATAGTGCCGTGGGCTACCGTCAACCTCGATTACGCACTCGATGGCCGTTGCGAGGTCGGAACGGAGATCGTCGTCGTCGAGCAGGGTTTGGGGGAGGAGGGCAGTGAGATCGGTCCCCTCGATGGGACCCGTCGCGTCGACCAGCTCGCGTGCAGCTCGATTCGCGTCGAGAATCCGGTTCGAGTCGGTGACGACGAAGACGGGATCGCCGAGGGTGTGAAAGACGCGCTCGTGGGCGACGGGGAGAAAGCTGGCGAGTTCGGTCCGCTGGACGATCACCGCGAGCGGAATCCCGACGAGGACGAAGACGACCGGCGAGAGATCCGCGGTCGGAATCGGCTGAAAGCCGAGATGGAACAGGCCGTTGGCGATCCACGGAACGCTCAGGCAAGCGAGTAAAATCGCCGACTGTCGGCGGTAGAGTCGATTGCTCGTAACGGTCTCGCCGACGAGTAGTCCCGTTCCTACGAGCAGTAGGCCGTAGGAGTAGACGACGTTGATGCGGTGGGCGACCCCGGGCGTCGTCTCCAGGACCGCCATGCCGCCGACGGTCGTGTAGACGATCTCGGTGTAGAACAGCGAGTGATACTGGGCAGTCCAGACGAGCGCAAGTACGCCGACCGGCACCACCGAGAGGAGGACGACCCGGCGCTGTGAGAGCCACTCTTCTCGGTCAGTGTACTGGAGGGCGAAGACGATCCAGACGACCGGAGTCGAGACGACCGAGAGATACGAGAGTTGACTGAAAAACAGCAGCCACGCCTCCCCCGTCGACACCAGATATCCGACGTAGGTTGTTGCCCAGAAACCGACGACAAGCAGGAACAACCCGAACGTGAAGGCGGGCTGTCGGCGGTCGTACCTGGTCAGCAGCGCGACCGCGAGCAGGCCGCCGACGAGCGCTGACCCCGCGTACGCGATCAGCCCGGCGACGTACATGAATCTGTGACTCTCTTGAGCGTCGACAAGTACCACTCTATCGATTCTGGTCACGCACAGAACATCTCTCGGAGACGGGCGACAGAAGGCCGCTTAGCGCGTGAAATACCGTCATACCACCATCTGCTGGTATTCCACTTAAGCCGATCGTATCAGTATCGACGAACAAGAAATGCGATTTCTTTCACCGATGGGAGCCGTCGGAAGCCCTCTGTCACAGTCCGCCTGGAACCTGCGGGGAACCGTCGTCGTTCGGAGACGTGACGAATTGCCATCCGCTCACAGAAAGCTGAACGAATGATCCGTCGGAAACTCGCTGCAAAGACGCGGGGGAATCGGAGCCGCTCGGATGGTCGATACAGCGGAGCAGTCACGTCGATTCTTTCAGTCGTGCTGGTCGTGTCGACGCTCGCAGCCGGGACGGTCGTCCTCTCTGCGGTGTCGGCTGCCGATTCGTCGAGCACCGTCCAGGCGGACGAGGGGCCGAACCTGCTCACCAATCCGGGGTGTGACGCCGACGACGGCAGTGGTTCACCACCGGACGGATGGAACCTAGTGTCGACCAACGTCCAATGTACGGACCCGACCACCGTCGGTGGTCCACCAGCGCCGGATGGCTCGGACGCCTTCACCGATTTCTCCCAAGACGACAACGACGCCATCGTCGAGCAGTCGGTCGACGTGACCGGCGGTGCGGAGTACAACCTCAGTGGTGAGGTCGGGAAAGACTCCGGTACCACGGACTACGCCCAAATCGAAGTCGAGTTCCTCGACAGCGGCGGTTCCACACTGTCCGGAGGAGTCTCGAAGGAAGTACACCCGGCGGCCGACACGTACGAGTCGTTCGAGACCTCGACGGTGGCTCCGTCGAACGCGGCCACCGCCATCGTTCGGATAACCCTCGTCGACATCGACGGAACCAGCTACTCGGACGCATACCTCAACGAGGTCGAGTTCCGCGAGGTCACCAGTGGGGTGACGGCGTTCCCCGTCAGCGGCGTCGAGACGGGCGTCGAGCAAACCCTCGACCCGTCGTGGACGCTCCACGACGACGACTACGCGGAGCAGGACGACGACCTCGGGAGCGAGCCTGCCGACCTCGTGAGTTTCGGCGGCGGGGATCTCGCGGGCGATGCGACCGAACACGACGCGGGAGCCAACGTCTCGCTCGCGGGCGGGCATCTCCAAGTGAACGCCGACGGGTCGTTCGAGCTCACGAACCCGACTCAGACCGGGACGTTCACGTTCGATTACCGAATCGAGGATTCGAGTAGCTCCGACGAGGCGTCGGTAGAGATAACGGTCGACGATAACACGCTCCACAATTCGGGCTGTGAGGAGACCGACACCGACAGCAACCCCATGGGATGGACCGTGACGACCGGGAGTATGACCTGTTTGGACCTCGACGAAGACGACGACACGAGCCACTCGCCTATCGACGCAACCAGTTTCGCAGCCGACTTCGGCGGTGACGCGGAGGCCGAACAGACCGTCTACGTCGTCCCGGGCAAGGAGTACGCCCTCGAGGGCTACTACGGTACCGACGCCGGAGACGACTACGGCGAGGTCGAACTCGAGTATATGGACGAGAACGGCGACGTCATCGCTGGCGAGGGCGTGACACTCTCGGACCTCCAGTCGGACTCGACGACCGAGTTCGACCAGTTCAGCGGCTCCGCGGTCGCGCCGAGCGGGGCGAGGCAGGCCACGATTCGGCTCTCGATGGCTCACGTCGACGGCGGAACCTACGCGGGCGTCTACTTCGACGACCTCTCGTTCAAACCCGACCCGGTGCCGGACGCGAAAGACGTCGGTGGGCTGTCTATCGCCCTCGACGACACGCTCGCGGCGTCCGTCTTCGACGATCACGGCAACGGGACGGACTACCTCGGGGAGCCCCAGGGCGAGGTCGTGAGCTTCGGCGCCGGGGACCTAGGCGGCAACGTCACGACACACGCCGCGGGTGAGGTCGTGACACTCGCCGGTGGGAACCTGACGGTCGCGTCGAACGGCTCGCTCGAACTTTCCGGTCCCACGGAACCGGGAACCTACACGTTCGAGTACCGCCTGAAGAACGAGGCAGGGAGCGACGACGCGACGGTGACCGTTACTGTCGAGGACACCACTCCGCCGACTGCCGATGCCGGGGCGGACCAGACTGTCGACGAGGACACGGCCCTGACCTTCGACGGATCAGGATCGACCGACAACGAAGCTATCGACAGCTACGACTGGGAGTTCGGTGACGGTACCGAGGCGACCGGGCCGACACCGACGCACACGTACGCCGATCCCGGGACGTACACGGTGACGCTCACCGTCACCGACACGGCCGGAAACAGCGATACCGACACCCTCAACGTCACGGTGCGGGACGTGACGCCGCCGACGGCCGACGCCGGGGGCGACCGGATTGTGAAATCTGGTCAGCAACTCGACTTCGACGGCTCCGGTTCCACCGACAACGTCGATGTCACCGGCTACGAGTGGGACTTCGACGACGGGGCGACCGACACCGGCGAAACCGTCACGCACACCTTCGACGAGGCCAGCACCTACGATGTCTCGCTGACGGTCGAGGACGACGCCGGGAACACCGACACCGACACCGCGACGGTGACGGTCACAGAGAAAGTGCCTATCGACACCTGCACGACGATCGACTCCCCGGGAGCGTACGAACTCGTCGGCGATCTCGAAAGCGACGAGACCTGTATCGAAATCACCGCAGGCGACGTCCATCTCGACGGTAAGGGCTACACCGTCACGTCGACGGCGAGCGAGAACGATGATTCCGGCATTCTCGTCGACGGCTCGGCGGGCGAACTGTCGAACGTCACCGTCGAGAACGTCACGCTCGTCGACTGGGGCGGCGGGAACGACTCAGCTCAAACCGACGGGTATATCGACGGCTTCGGGCAGGGGATCGTCTTCGACAACGTGTCCGAGAGCCTCGTCTCGAACGTGAACGCGACCGGCGCGTTCGTCGGCGTCTACCTGAACGAGGCCGATGACGTCACCGTCGCAGACAGCACACTCGACGCAACCGACAACAACGGCATCGGGATGCGTGAGACGACCGACAGCACGATTCAGAACACCACCGTGACCTACGCTGGCAGGAACGGAATTGAGGCCGACGGCGTCACGAACGCGCACATTGCGAACAACACCGTCGAAGGAAGCAACCGCGGTGGTATCGTTCTGCTGGGGGACTCTGACTCCGTCACCGTCGACCGAAACACCGTCACTCATAGCGACGGTTCGGCGATCGAAATCGACGTCGACGGCACGCCCTCAGTACCGTTCGAGATTACGGACAACGAACTGAACGCCACCGGATCGACGAGTTCCGCCATCTACGCCAGACCGAACGGCCGGGCGAACGTCACCGGAAACACCGTCGTGGCGGGAGGAAGCGGCATCTACGTGCGGGCCGGCGGATCGGTGGTCGAGGGCAACGACGTCCGAAACAGCGCCTACTTCGGCGTGTCCCTCGGCGGAGCGGACGGAAGCGTGGTCGTGGCGAACGAGATTTCGGACACCGGATCGCACGGTATTCGGATCAGCGATTCCGACGGCACGGCTGTCCGGGGCAACGAGATTACGGACGCGACCGACTATGGTGTGAACATCATTAACTCGAATGCCGTCACGCTGACGAACGACACGATCGGGAGCACCGACGCCGACTCGCTGGCGATCGACGACGGATCGGACGTCACCGTGACGAACCTGACGCTTTCGAGCGCTACCGTCTCGTTCGACGCGACCGACGTGATGGTCGACGATGAGCCGTCGCCACCCGCAGGCCCGGCGAGCTACCAGAACGCGAGTGCCTTTTTCGATGTGACCGGCAACGGTAGTCTCACGGCTGCCGAACTCGGCTACGACGAGTCTGCGATCGCGATCGACGAAAACGCCCTTCGGCTGTGGCGACACGACGGTTCGGAGTGGCACACGATCGACTCCGACGTCAACGTGAGCCGGGGAGTCCTGACCGCCCACGAAATTGACGAGCCCTCAACGCTCGGCGCGTTCGGCTCCGGAGTCGATTCGATCGATGCAGGGGAGACGACGGCGACTGCCAGTGTATCTGGCGAGCTCGAGGTCGCGGCGACCGACGACGCCGGCGACCCACTGGAGGGCGTTTCCGTCGAAGTGACTGACGACGGCGGTTTGGGCGGCCTCTCGACCGGCGATACCGAAGCGACCGACGAGAACGGAACGGCGACGTTCACGGTCGACGAGGGAGACGCTGGCGAGTACGACGTCGGATTCGCCTGGGTGGCCGATAGCACTCTCAACGATACTGCGACGGTGACGGTCTCGAATCCACCGAGCGACGACTCACCCAGCGACGACTCATCCAGTAGTTCACCGTCTCGGAACGACGACGATACTGACGAAGACGAGGTCGACGTCGAAACACACGACGACGGGAGTGTGAGTGCGACTATCTCCGCTTCGGCGAGTGACCCCGTCAGCGTCGACCTCGGTGACTTCCTCAGTGACGAGGAATCCGAGACGCGCTACGAACGCGTCAACCTCACGTTCGACGAGGATACAAACGTGACCTTCTCGGCTCGCTCGACGAGTCTCGAGGAACTCCCCAAAGACACATCTCCGCTTGACGGTGATGGCAGTAGTGAGGATAGCACCGATAACGCAAGTGAGTCGGACCGCGCGATATCCTACGTCGAGTTCACTGTCTCGTCCGGAGGCGTCGACGCCAGCGACCGAATCAGTTCGGCGACCGTCGAGTTCGAGATGAACACCGACACGCTCGACGAACGCGGGGTAGACGCCGGGGATGTCGCCTTACACCGCTACGACGCGGACGCAGGTGAGTGGAGCGAACTCGACACGGCCGTCCTCTCTGAAGGCGAGCAGACGGTCACCTACGAGTCGACCACGCCAGGTTTCGCGATGTTCGCCGTCGGGACAGTGGAGCGGCAGTCGCCTGCCGACGAATCACCGGGCAATGGATCGACGGGCGAGCAGACGAGTGACGAGACCGGTGATGACGAGAAAGGAGATGAGGAGACTGAGGGGCAAAACGACCGAGACGGGACCGATAATCAAGATGAAGGGGTTCCTGGCTTCGGTATCAGTATCGCGCTCCTCGCGCTAGCCGTGATCGCTTTCCTCGCGAGCCGGAAACACCGTTGACATCCTCCAGCTAAAGCCGGAGGAATCCCGAGCGTTTGGGATATTGGTCCCGTCCCAAAGTCGTCTAGAGTTCGCCTCTGGTAGCTTCAGCTGAAATCTCCATTGTGATGGCTGTTTTGGCTGAGTGCTCAGAATCGGCATACTGCACCAGATTCAATTAGAGACCGATTACAGCGGAGGCAGGGAGAAAGCCCACGGCTTTAGCCCTGTCTCTTACCTACAAGTTGCGCTACCAGTCTGCGAGCGATCCACCGGAGAGTGGCGATCGAGATACCAGTGTTCAGCGCCTTTCGCCAGGTGAAATCCGTAATTGTGGATCCGAACGCAGTCGACTCGAGTACTACGCTCCGTACCGAGCGTCGATCTCGTCTCTCTTCCTGTGGGTCTCAGCTCGTGCTCGCCCGCCTCGAGAGCTTCCGAAACGCCACTTTCGCGGGACTCCGACGTATGGGTAAGAGACAGGGCTTTAGCCGTGGGATGAATCCCGTAAGCTTGATTGGTATTCCCTCCGAAATCAGGGGTACCGAGTCCGAGGCAAGCCCACCAAAGCCGCTGTCTCGGTCGGGGGCCGTACTGGCTCGGCCCGAACCCCGGCATCCGACCGGGGAACTCCCGACGTGGGGATGCCCGTCTGTGACGGGTCCTCGGCCGTCTGTGGCGGTCGAACCCCACGACTTCAGTCGTGGGAGAAGTCAGGGTGCGGCGGTTGCCGTGTCGCCTGCCTCTGGATCGAACGGGAGGTTGATGACGAGTTCATCGAACCAGACAACCGGGCGCTTACTCTGGCCGTCTTCTTCGAAGAAGATGATGCCCAACTGGGCGAGCCGGCTGAGTTCCTCGTGGACGTTCTTGACGTCCCGGTCAACAACCCGTGCGGTCTCGTTAATGCTGGATGGCTCTTCCCGGCGGATGGCTTCGATGAGATCGAGAACACGCGGCGTCAGCGTCTCCATGAGGTCGTCGTAGCTGGTGAACGAGAGCGTCGGCGGGGAATCCACCGCGTCGCCTCGTTCGAGCGCCTCGATTCCGTCGGTGACATCGTCGTGGAACTCACTGGACGACTTGACAGTCACGACGAGAGTTGATTCGGCCCGAAGCTGTTCGCGCCCCATGGGGTGCAGCGGCGGCGTAGTGTCGTTCATGGGTATCACCGTAGTGTGATGGCCTCAGTTGACCTCGAATTCGGATTTCGGGATTTCACTTCAGAACCGTTCCCAGAGTTCGACCATTCCGGGGAACTCGATTATGTCTGGGTCGGGGTCCGGTGCGACGTGCAGTTCGTGCCCCTTGGTGTCCTCGTGTGAGTTGTCGTCTCGAAACGGCTAGCCGTTTCGATGAGTCGTCGAAAATCCGGAGATTTTCGAGATACCGACGAATCGTCCCATCGTCAAGCGTTTGGGGCGGGTCCGGCTCCGTCACACCGTAGTGGAGTTTGTAGGCCCACCCAGACGGGTACGCATCATGTCTGTCCGCATGCAAAACACGCGAACGACGGTCCCGTCGGGATACTTCTTCCCCTCGCTCACGCCATCGAGGTCGTCGTCGGTCAGTGAGGCCATCCTCATCCATTGGTACGCGGACCAATGCAATAAGAGCATTGGTTGAGAGAACAACATTTTCACTCCTATGCTGGGTTTTCTGTCCGTCGCAACGACCGCCTCGAGTACTTTCGGGGCGGCACACGATGGTACAATTTACCGGGAGAAGAGATGTGGTGCGAGAAACAAATGAGTAAATACCTCCATGAGGAAGCACAAAGGGAGAGTATGACAACCTACAGGTTCAGAGTCCTGCTGTTGCCGAACCCACCACTGGATTTCGAGTCCGACACCGAAGTCTACCGGGAGATCGAGATCGACGGGTCCAGCACCCTGGCGGATCTTCACGAGGCGATTTTCGACGCGTTCGACCGCTACGATAGCCACGCGTACGAGTTTCTCACACGTGACGAACACGGGATCGCTACTCGGAGCTACGTCCATCCGCAGTTATACAGTGGAGACGAGAGCTGGCCACCGATGGACGACGACGAGATTGATCGCTTCCTCGAGCACGCAATCCCCGACAGCGAGCCTGAAGAAGCCAGAGAACGATTCCGGGAACTCCGGAAATACCCACCAGAAGAGGGCAACGCTGCCGAAATCACGATCGACGAACTCGAGCTCGATCAGTCACAGACGCTGTTCTACGAGTTCGACCTCGGTGACGGCTGGGAACACCACATCGAAATCGAAGAGATCCGGGAGGGGTCGCCCGATGACGGCCCGGTCGTCGTCGAGAAACAGGGTGAGGCACCACCGCAGTATCCCGGGCGGAGTCGGTGACGATGTCACGCGATGTCGTTCCATCGGCGAGTGAGATCGACGAGACACGTTTCCAAGAGCGAACCCCATCTACACATCAGAAGCATGCGTGACGAGCGATGGCCACACGTCACAGAAGCAACGGTCAGAGACCTCGCCAGGTCGAGTTCTTACGATCGCGGCCAGTCCTACTACGAGCGCGGCGCAGTCGGTGAGGTGGTTCGCCGCGGGGAGACAGTCCGTGCCGACGTTGAGGGGAGCCAGTACCAGCCCTACACGGTCACGGTCGAGTTCGACGATGCCGGCGTTGCGCACACAAAGTGTACCTGTCCCTACGACCATGGCGGCATCTGCAAACACCGTGTGGCGGTCCTGCTGACGTGTCTTCGCAATCCCGAGCGTGTCGACGACAGGCCACCTGTCTCGGAGTTGATCGAAGGAACGAGTCGTGAACGCCTCGAGGAGTTGCTCGTTGAGCTCGCGGAATACCGTCCGGAGATTGCCGAGTGGATCGAATCCCGTCTCACGCCTGTGGATACGACCACTTCCGACACCACTGTGTCGGTGAACATCGAGTCCATCCGCAAGCGGACGAACCACGCATTGCCAAAGCCTGGTCAGCGAGGACACAACGACGGCTATGCAGAGGCAGAGCGGATGGCGTCGGAGCTGGACGACTTGATCGAGCAAGCACAGCAGGCACTGGACGCGGGCGATGGTGAGACAGCAGTAGAGATTCTCGAGGCAGTCACGGAGGTGCTCGCGACCAACCGCTGGTCTGGATTGCTCCCATACGACGTCACCGAACTCTACGAGACGTTGGGACTGCTTGGCGAGACGTTCGCAGAAGCGATGTTGATAGCCGAGTTGAGCGAGAGCGAGCGTGAACAGTGGGAACAGCGTCTCTCCGAGTGGGACGAGGAGATTCGACGCTTTACCGGTAGACCGACGCTTGCTGTCGCCGCCGACGCAGCACGGGAAGGGTGGGATGACGACCGGCTCCAGCAAGCTCTCGACGGCTCTCTCACTGACGGGGACCTCGAGGTCGATGAACCGAAGTTCGTCGCTGGTCTTATCACAGTACGGCTCTCCGCTCTCGAACGGCAGGGACGTACTGACGAGTATCTCAATCTGGCCAGGGAAGCAGGTAAAACCCAGCTATATGCCGAGATGCTGGCACGGGAGGGCGAGATACAGGCAGCTGTCGACTGTGCAACTGAGAACCTCTCGACGCCGCAGTCGCTGCTGGAGATTGCACAGACACTGCGTGGGACTGGCAACCCGATGGCTGCACTGGACGTTGCCGAACACGGACTGACCGTCGATGGCTTCCGGAAAGCCAGATTGGCAGAATGGCTCCGGGACCGGGCCGCGAGTCTGGGCGAGGAGAACCTCGCGCTCCGGGCTGCGATCGTTGCCTTCGAAGGGAGTCCATCGCTGAGTACGTATCAGGCCGTAGAAGAACTTGCAGGCGACGAATGGGAGTCCGTTCGAAATGAACTTCTGGAGTCACTCCGCGAGCAAACTCCAGCGTCGGAACACGCAGCCGACGTGTTCCTCGAGGAAGGCCTGTACGACGAAGCCGTTGCGGTTGCTGATCGCTCCGGCAGCTCCCGGGTGGTCAAAACTGTCGTCGAAGAAGTCACGGGGCATCGTCCCCAGTGGGTGATCCGGACGTGTAAATCGAACGCCGAACCGATCGTCGAGCAGGGGAAACACGACAGCTACGAGACAGCTGTCAGCTGGCTCAGATATGCGGGCGAAGCAGCCCAGAAAGCCGACGAACTCGAGGAGTGGCGCGAGTACGTCGAGACGATGCGTGAGGAACACTACCAGAAGTACAAACTGCGACCGATGCTGGACGACCTGCTGGAAGCGTTTCAGTCTCCGGGCGATAGCGAGGTGAGTTCGGATGGCTGAGATGGGATTGACACCGACAGATCGCTGGCACCTGCTCGGCCGACATGCCTGTCATCACCTCGACTCGACAGAGATTGTCGAAACGAGAACCTTCGACGAACTGGACTTGACACATCCGGAGTGGGGAACCCTCGGTGTTCCGAGCGACGTTGGCGGTCCAGACGCGAAGTGGTGTAGCCACTGCAAAGACACGATCGAGGACATGCGATCCAGACGGTACGACGTTATCGTCTTCCTGAAGCGACATGTACCGTATCGTGACGTCTCGTGGACGACGGTCGACTCGAACGACGATTGTGCCTGGTGTGGCAAAGCCAGCAGTGCGACGCGGTACAACGACAACCTCGACGAAAAGGTCTGTCCAGCCTGTGCCCGGAAATATAACCGTCCCAGCATCGAGGTACGCACCCCACCAGAAACAGACCTTCGGCAGGAAACTCCGAACAGTGAAGTTGACTCGATCCGGTGCACGTACTCCTCGGGCGAGGCAGAGTCATCGGACCGTGAACAGGCGCGTCAGCGCGCTGCCAAGGAAGGACGGCCATACATCGAAGTGAAGATGAAACAGAAATACGCCGACGTTGTCTGCGATATTGGGGGAACCGGCCATCGATTCACCCCGGCAGCGGTCGGGGAGATTGAGGCCCTCCAGGCCGAACAACGAAAGAAAGCCGACGCAGACCAGGATCACAAATCACACGTCGGGACTGACATCCATCCGGCCGGGACACACGTTCAGACGAGGTCGCTGTTGCCTGACGAGGCGAAACGGCACGCAGCCGACCTCGCCGAGATCGCTGCCGATCCAGAGAACTGGCAGTGAACTCACTGCCCGTTATGCTCTACCGTCTCGTCGTTGTCGGGATCGTATCGGCGAAGTTGGTGAGTCGTCGGTTCGAATCCCGCTGCACGGAGTGCCTCAACCCACGAACCGAACCGCCGTTTGTATGGCGACGATGAATACCGCCCGAGGTCGGCCATCTGTCTGACTGTCGGTGGACGATCGACGACGTCACCGAGTCGCTGCAGTTCGGTAATCAACTCTTCTCGAGAGAAGAGATCCTCCGTCGTTCCGGTAAATGGGGTGAATCCAGCTCGCTCGATAGCGTTGTTCCACGAACCGAACCGATTGAGGTACGGGCTCACCGAATACTGGCCGTGTTCGTTCATCTGCTCGGCGGTGGGCCGTCCGCCGACCTGATCTGCGAGCCGATCGATTTCCGCCAGCAGGTCGGAGGCAGGGATGGACTGTCCAGATACATCGGGAGCCGATGAAACGGGCGTGTATCCCGCGGCACGTATCGCGTCGTTCCACGAGCCGAACCGCCCGAAATACACCGAGGCTGTGTACTTGCCATGCTCTCTCATCTCTCTGGTCGTCGGCGGTCGGCCGAACTTCTTGACAAGCCGTTCGATCTCCTCGAGCAGCTCTTCGTCGGTGTACTCGTTGCCCGTCCTCGGTGGTTCGTATCCAGCAGCCCGGAGCGCATCGCTCCACGACCCGAACAGATCGTAACAGGTTCGCGCCGAGTAGGCCCCCTCTTCGTCCATCTGATCGGTTGTCGGTGGCGTTCCGTCCGTCGCCAGCCGAGTAATCTCCTTGAGTACGTCTGCCTGACTGATCGTATCGGGCTCTCGCTGATCGATCCCGGCTTCGTCGAGCGCCGACTCGAGGTCACCAAATTTCGAGTACACTTGCGAGAGCGGCTGCCGACCGTGTTCTCGGATCGCTTCTGACCAGGAAGACGGATTTCCGACGATGTCCTGAATTCGTTGCAAGTCTTCGATTACGTCAGCATGGGTCGTCGCTGTGGTGGCAAGATCCGCTGCCTCGAGTGTTTCGTCCCACGTGTCGAAATAATAGTAATAGGCCTGAGCAGAATATCGACCGTGTTCGTGCATGTCTTCCGTCGTCGGTGATCTTCCCAACTCCTCTGCAAGCTCTCGAAGGTGCTGGATGAGTTCCGTGCGCCCCATGTGCGTGTCGCATGTTTTAAAATTCAAAAACTGTTTCTATGTACCATCCAATCGTGCGTTCATAACCAACGAGAGATCGAGACTCCTTTGTTTCACGTCAGAATACGGAGTGTATGGTGACCGCGGGCAACCTCGGAGATTCGCACGCCCTCTCTCAGCGGGCACGGGAGTATGCGAACGAGGTTATTTTTGGTGACGAGTGGCCACTGACGCCGGATCACGTTGATCTCTCTCGTGTAACCTTCGAGACCAGCACGCGAATGGTGCGACGAAACGGGGTCTGTTCATCGGACGGATGTGGTAACTGTACGATTCGTCTGTCCAAACGGACTCTCGATAGGGCGGGGTTCGAAGCACTACAGGAGACGATTCGCCACGAACTCGTCCATGCCTACCAGCAACAGACCACCGGCGTTGATACCGGTCACGGCGACTCGTTCAAGCAATGGGTGGAGCCGTTAGCTCTCTCTGGACGATGCAGCACTCACTACGAGAAACAACCCGAGGACTACAAATATCGTTTTTACTGCATAGATGGGTGTGGATTCATCGGTGGTCGCCACCGCTGGAGCGTCGCGGTCGCCCGTGCGATCGAGGGAACACAGATCTGTGGCACCTGCGACGCCCAGCTCCGTGTCGAAGGCCCCAACGGCGTCCTTGACGAGATCCCAGAGTGGCGCGATGACACCCCATTCGACGAAGACGACCTCCGCTATCGGTTCTATTGCGAGAACTGCGGACTTATCGGTGGCCGCCGACAGATGTGCAAGACCGTCCGTCGGGTTGTCCACGGCGCCACCATCTGTGAGCACTGTGATTCGCTGGAAATCGAAACGCGTGATGAAAGTGGGAACATCATCACATCCAATGACCTCTAGTCTGTTGACTGATCAGTTGACGTTGACCGAAGATGGGTGAAAAGAGGTTACGACGGCACGACAGATGGCCTCTCTCACTCACATACGAATACTCCATTCACTATGGATTAGTGACATCATCTACGTTGAATAATTGGAGATCGTCACGCTCGGACACGGCTTCCTGTACTGATTGTGTTGCGCCACTTCGTGTGAACAACGCGTATTCCGTGTCAACTTCGCCGGAGTCCGGCGTCCAGCGAATTTTCGACGCGTGGTCTTCGAGTGAGGACAGAGCACTGTAGTCCAGTGGCGAGTTAGTGAACTTGCATTCTCCCACGATCATTGTTCCGTCTGTGGTGAACCCGACGACGTCCACTTCATGTTCCTTGTACCACCAGCGGCCGATATTGAGGAACAGCTTCTCTGGATACAGGCGTGGGAGGGCATCCTGGCAAAGCGTTTCAAACTCTTGACTGACGAAATCAGGGAGTTCTGGCTCGATAACTGCTTCGTAGGCGTCCTCACCTAGACGCTCGTATCGATCCTCTTTGCCGTAGACGAAGCGGAACCAGAAGCGAAAGAGGGGATCCAGGATTCTATAGCGTCCGCGGCGTGACTTCGCTTTCTCCTCGGTGATCGGAACTTCCCGTTCAACGAGCCGCAACCGTTCTAACTTCTGAGTGTACGTCGAGATTTGTTTCCCGTCGATTCCCACCGTTTGGGCGATCTCGTTCGATGTCGTCTTCCCCGCGGCTATTGCGGTGAGAATCGCGAAGTACCGATTCGGGTCTGTGAGTTCGGTCCGGAGGACGTATTCTGGTTCGTTGTGGAGATATCCTTTCTGAGAGAGCACCTCCTTCGTGAGGACTGTCTCGAGGTTCTGATCGAGATCGATACCGTCGAGATAGTATGGGACGCCACCGAAAATTCCCCACGCGAAAACACGCTCTTCGGGGGAGTACTCGTCTGGAAGGAACTCTTGTGCAGCGGCGAAGTCGAGTGGTCGGAGATCAAGTTTCTCGGTGAAGCGCCCGTACAGGGGGCTGTTCCCAAGAAGCGTCGCTTCTTCCATCATGCCGATCGATGACCCAACCAAAATGAGTGTTCCCGATGTGTGTTGGAATCGCTGGTCCCACAGCCGCTGGATGACCGAGGGGAGGCTCTCGTCGGCATCGATCAGATAGGGAAATCCGTCGAGGACGATAATTCCGTCCTGATCACCGAGATACCCCAGGAGTGCTTCCCAGTTTTGCCTGATATCCGTAATTCCTGGAAACGTGTCGGCAGCGACGTCGACGAACTCGTCGAGTTGTATCTGTGACGTGGTTTCCGTAGCCTGGTAGACAACAGCGTCGTCGCGTTCGGCAAGCGAGTGCTGGACGAGTTGTGTTTTCCCAAGGCGCCGCCGGCCAAAGATGACGACCATCTCAGCGTCGTCAGAGTCGTAGCACCTGCGGAGCCGTGAGAGCTCATCTTCCCGGTTGACGAAGCGCTCCATATCCCTCCGTCATCCCTCCAGAGGATAATACTTCCAAGTAGCCTATTTCAAAATAGCCTATTCTAAAATTGGTTAGTAGCGTTCCCTGTCGTTTATTTTCTGCTCGATGCAATCCTCTCAGTGAGTACCCGTGAGCCACCTCGAGCGCTATCAACGATACCGAGACCAGGGACGAGAACTCCACCCGAAGATCTTCGACGCATACCTCGATCGCGACATCATAGATGAAACGTCACAACTACTGGATCTCGACAGAGACGGTGATGATCTGCTGTACGACACCGAGGAAGAACAGAGCGTCCACATGGATTTCATTCTCCACGAGTATCGCCAAAACGGAACGACCTTCGTCGAACGCTACCGCGACGAAGAGGGAGGCGATTCCGAACTCGAGCGGGAGGTACTCGACGCGCTGGTTCGCGCCGAGACGTCCCTGTTTCGCGTGGCTGAGATCGATGCGTCTGCATCTCAAGTGGTTCTCGAAGACGTATTGAACGACGAAGCTGGGATCGAACTCACTGACAGAAACTTTAGTCAATCAGCGGAACCTGATGTACTGCTCTTCCTCAGACTCGTTCGACTCGAGGACCTTACCATGACGTCCGGGTTGTCGTTCGCGTTCCAGCCAGCCACAGAAGAGCACCTGATTTCAGTCTACAATCAAGTCCTCGAACAAACGGATCGGCCTGAATCGATGAGTCGGTTCATCACCTTCCACAAGTTGAACCGGAAATACGGACTCGATGTCCTCCAAATATGACTATTCAGCAACGAGAACACTTTTGTATCCCTGGACAACCATAACGGTGTATGGCCGACACGTACACTCTTACGGTTCGAATCGACTCGTACGAGTTTAGCGGTGAGTTCTACTTCGTTGGTGAGGGATACAGTACGGGCGAGGAAGTACTGAAACACGTGGCGGCTGACCACATCTTGGCAATGAAACAGCGACCTCACGTGAGTGAGTATCTTCTCGAAACACTCCAGAAGGCTGAAAATGTGAGTGAATCGGAGTACAGACAGGCAGACTCCGATGTCTCCTGCGGACTTCACTTTGATGTCGACCACCAGCAGTTCCGTTTCTGGGTTGGCGATCATACGGCCGAGATCGGGAGACAACCAACTAAGGGCGAACTTCGATCGATTGCTGAAGATCTCCCGATGTAGTTATTCTCGGTTTCTATGTGTGGGTTTTTGAGCGCCGGCGATGGGTGCCGGCGCACCGAGCAGACAGAGCCGAGCAGAGCCCGGTGAGTCGGCGCTCCGAGGTGAACGAAGATGCACATGGTCATCTACGCCTTAGTCGAAGCACCGACACAGCACGACGCTCTCGTCGAGGGAAAAAGCAGTCTTCGACCGTCTCGTCGGAGCGAATCCCCACGGCTGCGCCGTGTTTGACTACTACGTCACGTTTGACGAAGACGATACGACAGTAGCCGGGAAAGCGCGTTGGGGAGACCTGCCGACGGCAGCACCCATCAATTCAGCGGAGGGCGGCGAGCTTCTCGACCGGGCCTGGAAGGCCACCAAGGAAGAGTTTCAGCGAAATCTCGACCGCGTGAGGGAGGCGCTCGACGAGGACCTCGCTCGGCACGCGTTCCACCAGGTCGGCGCCTACGAGGGGCCGTCCATCCCGATGTACGATCAGCACGCACAGGGAATTCGGCATCGCGGCCAGCTGGATCGTGTCCTCGAGGAACTAGATTGTACAACGTTTCGTTCTATCGCAGACCTCGTCTCGAATTAGGTGATGAGTGTCGCTTCAAGATAGGTGACCACCTGTTCCGTGGCTTCGGTGGTAACCTCGTCAGTGAGGTGGCCTTGGTAACCATTCTCTGGAACTTCGTCGTCGGGAATGCTATCGAGGCGAGCGACGAGGTCACCAGTCGTATCCAGGAACCGATGTTGAATCGCGGAAATCGACCACGGCATGATCGACGACCCCTCTGGTGCGCCGCCTTCTACCCAGCTCTCCGCCGAGAGAGGAATCGACTCATCGTGCCATGCCCGTGTCGTGAGCGTGAGACAGAGGTACTGCTCAGGGTGAAACGGGACAGCATCAGTACTGATGATCAGCCACGGACGTGGGGCCACACCTCCATCGTCATGCGATGACTCGGAGTGCATATCCGAGTCTTGTTTGAACGGGTCGACCCCCCAGACGACATCTCCACGCTCGAATTCGATGACCTCACCCTCGGCATCCCGCTTCATTCGTTGTCCGTCTTCTCGGTCTCATCCGTGGCTGGCATATGTTCAACCCACTCGGAGGGATCCTCTTCGCCGTAGAGTTCGTTCAGACTCTCCGTGACGAGTTCATACTGTGTGAGCGAGTGGAGACGGTCGCGGTCGTCCGTAATAGCCCAGTATTCACCCTTGTGGCGGACGAGCGCTTGTTCTTCAAGACGATGCAGGACAGAATTGATGGAATTCTGTGGAATTTCTGTCGCTCCGGCAATTTCGACCGGTCGGAACGCCTGATCAGCGTGAGAGGCAAGGAACGACAGGACGCGCTCCGGCTGCGTGAGTCCACCGCCGAGCGTATCCTCCGAACTTCCCTCGAATGTATCGATGTCGATCGGCATTGTCACTGTGTACCTACGTCTGTCTGTACGATAAAGCCTTTGTACGTGTACTGTGACCCGTATCGGTAGACTCGATAGCTACTGTCCGATATCTCGAAGTAGCGATAGGGGAGACCGGCTTGAGAGTTGACGGTTCGAACGTTCCGTTCTGGTATGCTTCCCGTCAGATTTTTGCCGTGGCCATTGCGACAAGGGACACACGCCGAACTCGGATACACGAACCTTCGACATCCTGGGCCTTGCTCGATGCCTCTGGCGGTGGATGAAAGTGGGCGTCGTCGTTCGGTGCTGGGTAGTCATGTTGATGGATATCCCAGCGAACGTCGAATCGTCCACCTGCGGAGTCTCCGATCCCATCGTCGAGGACGATCCGGAGTTCGCTCGGATCGAACGGATCATCGAGTTCGCCCGAAGCTAACGGCTCGACCTGTTCGAATTCGTCGCGAAACTGGCGAAGCGATCGACGATCGATCGGCCCTCGAAGCGAGTGAGACTCGTTCGCAGGCCCCGTCATGCGACGTTCGACATCACTTCGTTCTCGGCCATCGACAGTGCCAGGGCTACTCTGGCGAAACTGAGATTCCGACGTGTCGTCCGCCACTCTATGAGTACTTCATCGTCGATGTGATCGTGTTTGAACACAGCCTCATCCGGGTTTTCCGCTTCGTACTCCTCTCGATATGACTGTAGTGTCCGCTCCAGCCGGTTTACGGACGCCGTCAGTTCGGACTGCTCACATCGATTCAGCATGTCTGTTGCCTCCTCGAGGATCAGTGACTGCTCCGACCGCCGATAGAGAGTCGCCGTTCGATCGGGGTCGGACGTCTTCACAGCAAATCCATTTTCGACGAGATCCTCGAGATGTTTCCGTGCAGTGTTCTCTGAGACGAACGCGTCTGCTGCAATCTCCGCGGCACTTTCCCCCTCGTAGGTCGTTGTGACTACGGTTTTGACCCGCTCGAACGGAGACGTCTCTTCTTTCCATTCCTCTTTCACGCTCTCGTTTACGTCGTCCATGTTATTCGACGGTACGGCAGGTAGAGATAATATCTGGTGGTCAGTATTCTGATTTCAGACGCGGCTCGTCGTGCCTGGATACTGGAGGTGGCACATCCAGAGTCACCTGTCTCATTTCGCCATCTCAGACACTATCTGATCTTGTGCAACGAGGTATATGGATAGGTTCACAGGCGAAGGTTGTCATCTCGAGTTCGCTCGCTGTCGGCTCGAGTTCCTCGAGTGTGCAGGGTGCCGTGGACACCTGTCGTCGATGGTGGCAGACTCGAGGGCGTCTCGCCGTGTGGACTGCCGCGGACTGCTCGAGGAAGACACCGACGGCTACCGAACCGAGCATGCAACCGCGTTGCGGGTGGGTTTCGTCTGTGTCCAGAGAGTAGGTGACCTCTCTCGAGGTTTCGATAGGGGGGTCGTCGGACCCTGTCTACGGGTCGCCGAAGACGTCAGCTGTCTCCGGGGCGTGGTCGGTGGTCGCTTCTGGTTCGCCCGGGACGTCAGCGTCGTCGGGGAGGATCAGCCGACGCTCGGTGTACTCGAGGCCGTTCTTGCGCTCGGTCTTCTTGCGAACGGCGAGGCGGTTTTTCGACAACTCGAGGGCAGCGTCGATCGTCCTCGAGACGAGTTTCTTGGCGTACGCCTCGCTGGTGCCGGGTTCCTGCCGGCGGATCCAGTGTTTCAGATCGCTCGCTTTGACGTACTCGCGGATTCCCTTGCAGCCCGATTGCCACGGATCGTCGCCGACGCTGGGATCGGTCCGTGCCCGCCAGAGTCTGGCGGCGAGTCGCGTCGGGAGGGCGTTCGTCGTCGAGCGCAGCATCTCCTCGTCCATCCGGGCCAGTTGCTGGATCGGGAGCAGATCGCCGTGGGCCAGTGCGACCGCGTTGTCGCGCTCGAGTGGATCGGCCGACTCGGGCAGCCGATAGTACGTCCGGCCGTCGTCTTTCGTGATCTTCTCGAGGTGGTTTGTCGTCACCTCGAGCTCACAGCGATCGACGTTCTCGGTCTGGAGGTGGGCCCCCTTCTCGAGTTCCCGCGCCTGGAGTTCCTCGATGCGTGCTTTGTTCGCGCCCGTGCGCTTGCGCGTGGCGTCTGTCGCCGCCTCGAGATGGTTCGTCGTGTCCTCGCAGTCCTCGAGGCGGTCGCGAAGCCTGTCGGTCGTCTCCCGGAGGGCATCGTTTTCGTCTTCGAGGGTTTCGTGTTCCGCCTCGAGCGTTTCGTGTTGTGACTCGAGAGTCTCTTTTTCGGCTTCGAGACGCTCGAGGCGATTTTGTGTTTCCTCGAGTTCGTTCTCGAGGTCGGCCACGCGGTCGACGAGTTGCTGGTTCTGTTCACACAGGCGTTCGACCAGTCGTCCGAGTTCGAGGTCGGTGGGGTGGTCATCGTGCATCGCGATCACCTCCCTCGGCGGTGGGTCGTGGGTTTGGATGCTGGGCGCTCGAGTGGGTTGTCTGGTCACTCGAGTGGGAGCAGGTTTCCTGATCGCTCGAGCGGGAGTCCGTCTGATCGCTCGAGCAGGAGACGTCGGCGACGAACTCGGTGCCAACCTGCCGCCACTGCGAGTTGCGGCGCTCGAACTCGCGTCGGACCCACGCGTTCTTATCGGGTTCGTCGCTCGGTTCGAAGACGACCTTGCGCGTCGGGCCGTGTGTCGGCGTCCACTCGAGCGTAAGGTGGTCGGTCATCGGTCCACCTCCACTGCGTCGAGCAGTTCACAGTACGCACGTTCGAGGTCACCCGGCGTGATCGGATGTTCTAACTCCAATTCTAGCTCGACGTCGAGCTCGTGGCGTGGACGCGTCTCGAGGTGGCTCTCGTGGTCGGGGCGTCGGTCGTCGGCTTCGGGACGACGATCGTCGGATTCTGGACGTCGATCGTCGGCGCTCTCGAGGTGCGTCGTCGGTTCGCGGTTTGGGTAGCTCTCGCAGTGGGGTGTCCGGGGGTCGAGTCGACGATCGTGCTCGTCGACGCGCGACTCGAGTGCGTCGAGTCGTCGGTCGACGTCCTCGAGTGCTGTTTCGAGGGTCTCGACCTGGGCGTCCGTTCGCTCGAGTTCAGCCTCGAGGGTCTCGAGTTCGGTCCTGGACGTCTCGAGGCGGTCGAGCAGGGTCGTGTGGCGAGACTCGAGGGAATCACTCATCGCGATCACCTCGATCCTGGTCACAGTCGGTGTCGTCGGGGGTCTGTTCGTGGTCGTCGGTGGTCTGGTTGTGGTCGTCGTCGGGGAGTTGTGTCGTGTTCGTGTCGGCTGGTGTCTCGTCGGTCTCCTGGTGATCGCCGATGACGTGTGCAGTATCGCTCGGGACAAGTGCACTCTCGGGGTCGACGATCGCGAACTCGAACTCCGGGTCCGGTTCGTCGGCCGGTCGGTACGGGATCGCCGCCTCGGGGCCGATCAACAGCAGTCCGACCCGGCTCGTCTCCGCCCTGATCTCCCGCAGTCGGCGGACGACCTCTCGGCGCGTGTCTGGACTGGGGTCGATTCCGGTGGCGTCCTGGACGTCCGCGAGCAATCGCCGGGTCAGGTAGTCGATCGCCTCGAGGCGTCTCTCGATCGGCTGGGTGCCGCCGTCCGTGATTCGGGTGGTCGATGCGTTCCGTCGGTCGGGGCTTTCATTACCCCGCGAATCGTCGTTCGACATGGCTTCCGTAGGCTGGTTACGGGAGCTTCTCGCGGACTGGTGCCGCAAACACCGGTCCGCAATTTTGCGACTCAAAACCGCAGAGAGTCACGCATAGCTTCCGTAGCTATGAATCTATCCTCCAGTGACATAAATCTTGACTACAAATGACGTTTGATACTACCGGCAAATAGCGTTTGACGTCTTGGAGATGGTACTGATTTTTCTGTTCTGGTGGTAGCGTATTGTGAAGAGATGGTCGAGCGGGTCCCATGGATGGCTCCTGTTGATTACGAGATCCTGCTCTTTTTCGACGAGCATCCTATCCAGGCATCTCCAAAAGTGATTGCAGCGAATATCGACTACGACCGCCAATATGTGGGGAAGCGGTGTAGTACACTCGCTGATGCCGGTCTCTTGGAATCTGTCGGAGTTGGCCTCTATCAGCTCACAGAAACCGGCCACGCATATCTCGAGGGCGATCTCGACGTGAGCGAACTCGAGGTCGACGAGTAGATCGATTTCGGACTGCTCGATTCGACTACAACTACCCAGAAAGCCCCGACGTGCTCGAGGGCTGCGACTCGCTGTGCTCCTCGCTTCGCTGCGGTGCTTACTCCGCGAGGCCTTCGGCCTCGCTGATCCCTCGCTCACTTCGTTCGCGAGGACTTCGTCTCGCACCTCGAGCGCGTCGCCCCTTTCATTCCCACCCGGCGTGGTTAGGTTGGCCAGCTGTTGTCGACGTGGTTCCGTCGGTGAGTTCGATTTTATTCGAGGGATTCTCGGTCTGGACGTGACTCGAGCTATTCCCGTTAGTCCTGTAGCGCCGTCGCTGTTCGAATGCGATCACGAGAACCTCTGTGGGTGTCTATTCGATAACCCCTCGAGAGACGGTGACGTAGGTTACGTCTCACCCAGGTTCGACGACAGTTCGATGGATAATCCCACGATCCCGAGGACTAACGCGAGAAGCATGATCCCCCTCCCGAGTGCGGGTAATCCACTCGGGAATTCTATTGCCGCATAGATATCAAGAAATCCACCGAACAGTAGCAAGAGTATCGAAAATCGTTGTATTGCAGCGCCAACCATTGGTTAGGCAATTTTAGTCAACACCCATATTTGTTGTGACTATTATTTCATGTTCCATCCAAATCCAAATTGAGGCTCTATTGAAACACATAGCAGTTGATATAAACAGCGTGCTGAATACAGGGCGCGAGTCGGTCACTACTGGCTAGCGCTGGGCTGGTTGAACAAGGCCATGATCGTAAACGCACCATAGGCTCCGAGCGTGTGAATCGCGACCTTGGAGACGAAGTCAGCGGTCGTTTGGATGTCTTGGAGATGGACAAAGAGTACATCAGTAGCCACGATGAAAACGGTGAAGACTATACCGAAAGCCAACCGCCGAATGCTAAAAAGAGGGCTTGACCGGACGAAATCGAGCATTAGAGTATCTTGTACTTAAAACGAAGTGGTAAAGAAGCTTGCCCATGGCTCAGGTCGACTGCTGACTACACTCTCTATCTTGCACGCCGTTTCTGACAACAGTTCGGTAGTTAGTCGAGTCTCTGGAAGATACAAGGCGCGACTGCGGCACGAGTCGAAGGTCGATCTACGAAGGGTGGTGAACGGTCAGTAGAGATTCTTCACATAGCATCTCAGCCAATCCAATTGGGCATCTCGTCATCCCAAAATAATCGTACTAATGAGTAAATTACCCCGATGACGAACAATATAGCGATAACAGAGAGCACAGTTTCCATATTGACATCTTAGAGTTTGATACGAAATAACCTTTGATCAATTCGCACATGAAGTGAGCAGATGGTTCACCGGTTTCGACGCGAAACAAACGAAGCCGTCGTGCTAAACTCGTCCTCTATCTCGCACGCCGCTCTTGACAGCGCCTCAGGATTTCGGTCAGAGTCTGCTGAATACAGCGCGCGAATGTGACACGGATTGAGAACTGATCTGCGATGAGGGAGATCGATCAGTACAGAGTCCTACGGGTCGATATGATGTACCGCTTCTGGCGAAAGCAGACGGCCAGTTGGTAAAGCAACCCAACTATTTGGGAGAATACGAACTTTACCCTGGTGAAGAACCTGTTCCTGTTCAAAATCGCCGTACACAGTTGCATCTTCGTACTCGATTACCAACCCGTCTGCAACTTCGTTCGCAATTTCGTCCCATACTGACGTCGTTGAAATGACCATATCTAACAAATGGTTCACTGAATAAAAATTCTTTCCGCGAGTTAGAGATTGATCGACTTACAAGTATACTGCTCGAATAATTCATTAGATTCAGAATGAAACAAGCGAAGCTGCCGTGCTGAACTTATGCTCTGTATGCAGCACGACTCCGAAAAACTATCATCGATTAAGTATTTCAACAGAGCCAGTAATCTATCTCGTCTGGTGACGGAATATTGCCCGCACTGTGTTCACCTTTCATTTGACCAGGGTAGTACTCGAGTTTGGTCTCTGGTGCTGTCGCTCCTCGAATGCGATCACCACGATGCATTCCGGTGTAGATCCGGCGAAATCCCTGGGATGAGAGCGCCTCGATGAGAAGGACGGGGAGTGCACTCAACAGGCGTACCACGACTCGATCGAATTATCCGATCGTAAGGTGATCCCGATATCCTCTCCCTCACAGTCGATGTCCAGATCAGGTGCATACTCCCAGGTCGCAGCGGCCCCTTCTGGCGTGAACGCGGTCACCGTCGACGGAGTCGTTTCGATACCAGCAGCTGAATCGAGATGCCCGGGCTCGAGTTCGTATACCCGGCTAAACAACGTCTCTCCGTCGTCATCCTCTACTCGGACGCCGATCATTGCGCGCTCGTTCGTTCGGTTTTCGACCATGATCTCGATCGTATCTCCTTCTCCTTCTGTGCCGTTGGAGAGCGCGGAATCACTACATCCCGATATGGTAATCGGGACTATCGATCCCATCAAAGCGAGTGATTCTCGTCGAGAAACACTTCCGGTGAGTGTAGTGGACATGGAGGGCAGCTCGACCATTATCTATCCACTTGTCAATCCTGGGTGAATAATTTTGCTCACTCTGTGGGTGTCATAGAACGGTCTCGTACCCCCTACGTGGACATTCCGATTCGATAAGTACAGGTTAAACACATATCAAACAATCACTCTTCTTGATAATACATATTATGTCGCCTCTCCAAAATCCGATAATGGATTCGACTCGTCGCCAGTTTCTCCTTGGAAGCACCATCACAGTATCATTCCTTTCTGGATGTACTCGATTGACAGGCGACACAACCACAATCAACCAGCTAGAGGTAGAGTTAGTAAATAAGACAGACAGCAAACAGATATTTCATTTTGCCGTGGAAACAACTGAAGGACTCGAGCACTGGCAGTCACGTGAAGTGAATGCGGAAACCAGCGAATCTGTCAAACGAGATGTCCCCGACGGATACGACCCACTTGCAATTCACGGGGTCGTTGATGATCAGACGGCAAGTGGTGATTTGATTGGTCGTGATGGTATGGAAAGCGAGGAAATCTGTTATCATATTGTGTTCGAGTACGAAGTCGGTGACAGTCCGTCGTTTCTAGAAAGTACGGATGGTCGTTGTGACTAATACTTCGGTCAGATGCGAAGCGGTAACCAATACCGTAGGCAGAGGTCTATGCCGTCCTCCACTCTCCCTATCGACAGTCACTACACAGTGCCCTAGTGTCGTTTTTCACGGATTTAACACTCAAAAATCGGTTTTCGGCAGCTACCTCTCAGGTTTATATACGGTTACGGGGCCAACACCGACGATGTTTTCCGATCAACATGCACAGGACGACCTCCTGATCGTGATGGCGCTCGCCCGCCTCGCGCACGATTTCCGCGACGCCGATCCCCAACTGGCTGACCGTGCCTGGTGGCTCGCCGTCGAGATCGCTGGAGTCCACGGCCTGACACCGAGTGACGCCGTTCTTCAACTCGAGTAGAATCTGAAGAACCAGCGTCCTCACCGGATCACAGTTCGAAACGCTCCCCGTCGCGTTTTTTACTGCAGGTGTAGCGAGGGTATCGGAGAACTCTTGCTACAGTGGTGCTCACATCCACGTCTGCACTGAATTTTCAGACCAGTGGATATGCAACTAGATCGGTTCTACTCGAAAATACTATACGTAAACACGCAGACAATTCCATATGGTCGCCGACACGCTGACTGCACTTTCACAGCGCGATGAGGCGTTCTGGATCGGCCTGGGCTTACTTGTCGCAGGCGCACTCGTTTCCTCGTTCACTCAGAGTAGCAATCCGCCGGTTGGAGAGGTGCTCGGAATACTCGGAGCGACTGCGCTCGCAGTCAGACTTCTCGTCGGTCTCTACGAAATCTTCCGGACGTCGGCCGAGGCAGGACGAACGGGCTATCGAGAGGGCAGAGATAACTGAGCCAGCACTTCGCTGTACCTCGCGTACAGTTCCCTGAGGTAACGCCCTTATTACGTGCCAGTTGACGGCGATCGCTTGCAGACAGTGTGGGGAGACACGACCAGCGAGAACAGCTTCGGTGACCCCCGCTTGCACCAGTCCATCGATTGTCGACCGCGAGCGGGGGAACTCGTCGGATCGGGCAGCGAGGCGTTCGAAACACAACCCTGGCCGAAGCGAGAGGGCGAACGGAACGAGTCGAGTCGACCACCTTCGTGTTCTCGAGTAGGAAGCACCGCCTGGTGGCGGAGAGAGTGTGCGAGTGCAACAGGAAGCCTGGCGCGATTTGTGAGGAGGGGGACCGTTCGGTACAGGGTATGGAGGGGCCGGACGTCCCAGTTAGTTATCGGTGCAGTGATACTCGATTTCGAGTGAATCGATTTCGTCTCGCTGTCCGTTTTCGGCGAGTAACGTGAGGCGGCCGTGGTGGGGAGTCGAGCCGATCGTAATGCGATACTCACGTGCATCGGTCGTGGGGATTTCGTGCAGGAGATCTCCCGCCGAGTTGTTGATGAGGATCGACTCGATGGGGAGTGTGTCACCTGGTTCTTGCAACGAGATCAGCAGGAAAACGGACTCATCGTCCAGCATAGCGGCCGCTTGCTGGAGGATATCTCCGTCACCGTGCTCGATGGCTGTCGTCGTACAATCGGCAGCGTCGGAACTGGCTTCCGACGAACACCCTGCAAGCCCGGTAGCACCAACGACAGCACTCGCTGCGAGGACGTTTCGACGTGACAGTGCTTCGTTGGAGGGAGTATGATCGGAGACCATACACGTAACTTGTAACCAAATATGATAAAATCCGTGGGTACGTGATAATAGTAGAGTTCCATAGGAGGTCGTCACGACGGGATCTCGTGTCGAGGCCACAGTCACCGATACCCTTCGACGCGTTGCCGTAACCGACCATCACGTCTTCGGGGAACCGTACTCGACGACCGTCGATCTGACCGACCGAAAATACGTTCCGTCAGGCCGAGGCCGATACTTCCGCAGCTGTCCGGCTCGAAGCTGGGTGCCGACGTAGTGAGTGCGAGAGTCGTTCTCCGACGCCGCCACAGGCGTAGCAATTCGTAACAACTGGACCAGGTCGGTCGGGGTGTGGTCCGTCCGAGTCGGAGCCTACCGCTGAACGGTACCTTTTGTGCTGACAGGACAGTAGATTTATCTTGTTACAGTTCAACAATCAGAACGGAAGCCACTCTCCGGCGGGGACACGTCGCGAAAGTGTCCCGGGTGTGTGCGCACCCGAGACGTGGCTTCCAACCCGAGAGGGTTCGAAAGCCATGTTCGGATTCGTCCTAGCACGGTATAAACGTCCCGCACGACCGACGGTTCTCCATCGTTCGACAGCCCCGACTGTGGAGTCGAGCTGGAGGTCGTCGACGAGTGTGTCGGGTATCTCGGGCGCTGTGTCGACGTCACCCTTCGGTTGTCTATCATGTGTCAGGTTCGTTCCGGGTATCGCAAGTGCGACGGCTCACCGTGCTCGATCCGATGGCTGTCGAATCCTCGTGGGTTCACTCGTATTGGGCGATTGACCACCTCGAGGACGATCACGGCTACGACCACCACCATCCACCATTCGAGTCCACGTCCTCGAGGCGTTATTTTTCATAAAATCGTTCGGGGGCTTATTATCGAACCAGTTCACTCACTCGAGGCACGTCGTTGTCGGTACCACTCCACGGTATGCTCGAGCCCCTCCCGCAGCGAGACGGTCGGCTCGTACTCGAGTTGCTGATCGGCTTTCGAGATGTCTGCCTTCGAATGTTCGATATCGCCCGTTCGTTCATCCGTGTGGACAATATCTGAGTCAGTATCCGTGATATCCTGGATGAGTTCGGCCAGCTCACGGATCGTGACCGACTCTCCGGTGCCGACGTTGTAGGCTTCACCAACTGCATCGGTGGTTGCGGCCTTACAGTTGGCCTGGACGACGTCGTCGATGTAGACGAAGTCACGTGTCTGCTCACCGTCACCGTGGACGGTGATGTCTTCTCCCGAGAGCGCCTGATCGATGAAGACGCTGATCACGCCGCTGTAGTCACCCGCGACCTGCCCCGGACCGTAGACGTTGAAATAGCGCAAGGCGACGGTCTCGAGGTCGTAGAGGTCGTTGTAGAGGCGAGCGTAGTGGTCGGTCGCGAGCTTGTCGAGGCCGTATGGCGAGGTCGGTTCTTTGGGATGATCCTCGGTGATTGGAATCGATTCGGGGTGACCGTAGATCGCCGCACTCGAGGCAAGGACGACGCGGGCGTCTTCATTGCGGGCAGCCTCGAGTAACGAAAGGGTCGCCTCGGCGTTGATCTCGTGGCTTGTCTGTGGTTCTTCGACCGAGTGGGCGACGCTGACGAGGGCGGCCTCGTGGAAAATTATGTCGATGCTGTCAGTCGCACGGGTTAGTGCGTTTTCGTTCTGAATGTCGTCCTCTAGAAGCGTCGCCCTGTTGGGGACGTTCGCAAGCCGACCGGTCGTCAGATTGTCGAAGACGCGCACCTCGTTTTCAAAAACGAGCGTTTCCACAAGGTGTCTCCCAATGAAACCGGCCCCACCTGTGATTAGCACTGTTCGGCCGGTCACTGTGTTAGCATCCATACTAGGCAGTAATAATGCGGCGACTGTGAGTGTTCTGGTCCGTAGGTCAATCAATCGGATTCCAGTGTACCGTGTAGGGCGATATCTAACGCGTAACTATTAGCCGATGGTACACTAGTGGTTTGGCTGGAACGATGATAAGACACGGCAATCAAAATACAGCCGTCGATATTAACATAGCTAGTACTGCCACCTATCTACATGGCCAAGCCGATAGATAAAAATAAGTAGGTACAAAGATCCAACTGAATGAGTCTAACATCTAAAATAATCAATCGCTTTAAAGCGGCATTTATAGCGCAGGCTGTGGGAATTGCTGCAGGGGCAGCCTTGACTATTCTCCTTGCTAGATTGCTTAAGTCTGACGAATATGGGTTGTTCTTCCTGACAATCTCTGTTTTAGGATTCACAAAGCTTTTTAGCACATTAGGGATAGCCAAATCTGCCGGGAGGTATATAACCGAATACAAAGAAAAGAGGCCAAGACAACTCCCAAATATCCTAGGAATATCAATAATTCTAAATATATTTACAATCACGATTGTAGTTGGGATTGTGGGGATATTTCACAATAGCATTGCCCAGTTAATAGGAGAGCAAGAACTATCGGAACTGCTATTCATCGGTATTGGCCTTATCGTATTCCATTCGCTTTTAGAATACAACCGCGTCATATTCCAATCATTTGAGAAGATTCAGTTCGAATCATCCTTACGGATTATCGAACGTATAATTCGTCTAATACTGACAATTGGATTTGTCGTAGTGGGATTCGGAGTGGCGGGCGCTCTGATTGGATACACTATCAGTTATGCGATCTCTGTTATCATCGGATCGCTGTACATCTACTTGAAAATGTTCCGAGGGCACGACCGTGAGCCAGTTGAAACGGGGTTGGCGAAAAAAATTATAAAATATAGTGGACCTCTTGCCGTCACGCACTCGGCGCACAGCCTTGAACACCGAGTTGATACCATCTTAGTAGGGTATTTTATTGGGCCTGTTGGAGTTGCATATTACACCATCGGGAATCAAGTGGTACAGTTCATTGAGACTCCGATGGCAGCCCTTGGGTTTACACTCTCACCAACATTTAGTTCGCAAAAAGCAAGTGGTAATCCGGAAACAGCCGCGAGAATCTATGAAATTGCAATTACACAAGGGCTACTACTGTATATCCCCGCAGCTGCCGGTTTGGTTGTGGTTTCCGAACCGCTAATTAATTTAATTTTTGGCTCTAGTTATAGTGGGGCTGTTCCCGTTCTTCAAGTATTTGCCGCATTCGTAGTGTTACAATCAATCACGAAAATAACAAGCCATGGGTTAGATTATCTCGGCCGTGCCAGGGTTCGGGCCATTGTTAAAGGAGTTACCGCCATCCTCAATGTCGTTCTAAATCTCCTTCTAATTCCAATGATGGGTGTCGTTGGAGCTGCGATCGCAACAGTTTCGACGTTCGCAATATATACTTTTGCTTCTGTGTATATCATTCATTCCGAACTGAATCTTCGGTTAGGATGGATGACAAAACACATATCACAAACGATAATAGTAACATTGTTTATGTTAGTGGTTTTATTTCCTATATCAAATTTGATAGAAGGTTTTATTTCACTGTTCGCCACCATAGTCCTTGGAGTAGTAATTTGGTTTGCTCCGAGCTTCGCACTGGGATTAATTGATATTGAACGAATTAAACAAATCTAAATCAAACCAACCAGTATTACTAGAGCTCATCTTGAATAGATTGTACAACCGTTGTGATTCACCACCTAAGAACCTATACCTATAAACTATAAATGGTTTTAATTATAATATATATTGTGGTGGGAATATATCACATAACGCTAATCCATTAAGAAATGGACGTTTTCTGTTGCTATATTAGACAACTCTTCTGCCCTGTATCTGTATTCGCTAGTATCTTCATAAGATCCTGTCAGAATCTCCTCTACTTCATTATATATATCTGTAGTGTATTCATTTATTTTATCGAAGCTATATACTTTACGTTCTGTTCCCACAAGCTTCAGCAGAGATTCAATCTTGTGCGTATTAGCCTCAAAAGGTATGATCGGTGTACCTCCGAGGATCGAAAAAATAGAGGGATGGTACCTACCACCAATATAGGCCTCTGCGTTCGCTAAAAGATTGACTGCCTGAAAAGTAGAGGTAGATAGCCCGATAAGTGGCAGCCCTTGTCTAGTAGAAACTTCTCGAAGAAACTTATCATCTTTATCCGCGGATACTACTAAGACGATCTGCGCATTGAGATCATTCAGTTCTTCGCATAACTTTGAATAATACTCTTCCACCGGCGTGTTCTGCTTGATGGCGTAGATGGAACTGCCAGCTACACAGACATAAGGTTCTGACGGATCAAAATTGGCAGTTCCAAAAGGCATAATGTTGACCTTATTGTTATTTACGCTTTCAATGAAAGCCTTACTATCTATAGTGTTAAGATGAGTGAAAGCCGCATCGGCTGCAACCCGGTAATTATCCGACTGAATTTCTTGGTCATACAATTCACCCGATATCGGCTCTCGAAAAATCACTTCGTCAATTTCTGGCAACACATGCTTCAGCATATCAACAAAAATCGGGTCTTCAAATCCAATTGTGGTGTTGACAAGATAACATTCTTTCCCATATAGTTTTTTTGCTACATATAATAGAAATAGTGATGTCCGAGCAAATCTGCCTGCTTTCCACATTAACCCTTCACCATTCACTACTACCATATCCGAGTTACGTATCTTTTTCAACTCTTTTTGGAGAACAGTGTTGTTGCGAGCCTTTGTGAAGAATCTTGAAAATTCTTCCACTGTTCTTGGTACAGAGTCTTGGTACTCTAAAATGGTCCTCCCAACTTCCTTGATATCTTTTTCTAATGCTGCCTCACCAAAATTCCTGAACATATATTTTAAAAAACTTTGGTTATTATGGAAACATCTAGCGCTATTATATCCAGATAAGTTATGGGTATATTCTGTTGATTGTATGTTCGCGTATTCTGTAATAAATTCTCTTAATGCCATGGAAGTCGCCTGTGATCCCCAGTTTGTCCCTCTTGAGGTGTCACCAATAAAGAATACATCCCTAGTGGCCATAGAGTCGATATCCAAACACAAGATAATAAATATGACGAGATATATGTGGGCTGTATTCAAATTAAGATTGAAAGGTGAGCCGTCGCTTTTTCTGAGCACCCTGCCTGAAAATGTGTGATCTAGTGGTGGTCCGTTGAACTTTTTCTTTTTATGTTATCTCTAGCGACGGCGAACCCAAAGCAGTTCGTCATCACCATTATCGTATACGGTCGATTTATAACTCGGATTCAGTTGCCCGATAGGAACACCCCCGAAAACTCTGGCAGGACCGTGTTCAAACTGAACCCTGTACATAGCTGGTTTTTTGCTCATATACTCGCGATTGGCAACTAACATCGGATCTTTCGAAGCGAGTGATTGGGGATCCTTGTAGTCCATAGAGGCCGTACCTGAAGTGTATGGGTAATGCGAGTCACTTACGATAGGAACTGTTTCTGGATCGTATTCATTCGTGTGTTTTCCGAGCGCTTGTTCAGTATCGGTAATACCGAGCCGGGTTGCACTGAACCCCTCGTCGATAAAGGGATCGTCTGCAGACGCGTCCGCTGCACCGCCCATCAACACGACGAATGGGATTAATAAGGTAACCAATAGGATGGGGCTGGCCACATCAGGGCGAGGGAGAACGGACCCGACTTGTTTAGCGAAGAACATCAGTCCCGGTGCTGCGAAAATGGCCAGCAGAATGTAGGTAAACGCCCACCACCTGCTGGGGATGAGATTTCGCATCCCGATCATCGGGAAAACAAGTGTGAAAACGAGGAGCATAGTGACCGCAACGCCGAGACAGAGGGCGACGAATATCAAGTCGGTCTCGTCGCTGCTATGGAGCCAGAACAACGCTCCGAGAATGGCGAAGAATAGCAGTAGGGACGATCCAAGGAGTTGAATATCGGCCATGGCAGCTGCACCTCCTGGACTGATGTTTGGATCAGCAGGGAACGCCACCTCTGGTCTCGCATCCGTGTCAGCCATCATGAGGGATGCGATAAACGTTCCAAGAATACGTTGAAAGAACGTCTCGCTTCCATCGGGCCCACCGTATCCGGTTACCATGAAATCGACCAGGACTGCGAACCCCGTGAACAGCGAAATGTGGGTGACCTTCGCTGGAAGTTGGAGCGTGTAGGCGATGATCGCGAGCGAGAACCCGAGCACCAATGTGGCACTGATGAAGAGACTGATTTGGTGAGTGAGCATGAGCGCCGCGATTGATCCGATGAACACGACGAACGCCCGTCTGTCCCCCTTCACATAGTATAGGAGGACGGACAACAGCGAGATTGAGAAGAAGGCAATGCCGAGCGAGGTCGGAATGAGATGAACTCCCCAGTTGATCGCTTCATCGGACCCGGTGTAGAGCAGACTCGCAAGCAGCGCGATTTGTCGATTCCAGAGTCGATTCGTTACTACGAAGACGATGAGTGCGGGAACAATGACGACCGATAGCATCGTAGTGAGGGTCAACGCTTCCTTCGTTCCAACGTCGAACAGCAACTGCCCCTGTGCAGCCTGTATGTGGTAGAACGGGGCATAAAAGTATTTGCTCGTAGCGAAGGTCTCGAGCGTTCCCTCCGCAGCGATTGATTGGATAGGGGGGCTGTGCCCGTAGATATCGACACCGATGTACTCTCTGCTTGCGTACAGCGCTGTAATTCTAGTCGTTAATCCCGCAGCGCAAACGAGAAACAGAGCGATCGGTGTTCGTCCACCGGTGATGATGTATAACCCGGCCAAGATATACAATGAGAACGTGAGGTAGAATACCCCGTTCGTCCGCCAAAACCCTGCCTCGTAGTACTGGGTGACGAGAAGAAAGAATACGACGAAAAACCCGGCAAGAACGAGCTTAGTAATGTTTGTGTCGTACGTAAAATCGGAGGTGGACTGTCTATTTTTCAGCAAAAGAAAGCAGACCGCACCAAGTATCAACGCTGACGGATAGAGGACCGTATACGGATTTCGGATAATTGTCGAGAAGTAGAGCCCAAAGGCTCCAATCAGAATGAGTCCTGTCGAAAGAAACACCGTGTTCATCAGCCGCTGTGTAATCCAGTGTGGCCGAAAGTAGTTCATAGATAGCTCAATTTGTCCGATGATTCAGTGCCTGGGTGTACACTTCGATGATGTCGGTTGCCATCGCGTCTAAACTGAGATCCATTGCGTGAGCCCGCCCATCCGACCGGTGATCGCTCCGTAGAACGGTCGTTAATGCGTCAACGAGTTCCGCCTCCGAGTCCCCTACGTAACTATTCTCAACTGGGTCTATCCATTCGCGAACGCCACCAACGTCTGTCGAAACTACCGGAAGATTACAAGCCATCGCTTCTTTAACGGAGTTGGGAAATCCTTCACGTCTTGACGTGAGCACTAAGCAATCCGCGGCATTCACGTAAAGCGGTATGTCGTCATGATCAACTCCATACACCACTTGCAGTTCGACGGGCTCGGTGACCTTCTCCCGAACCTGTTCGACGACCCGTTCTGCTAGAGAATAATTCTTGACGTCTCTGCTTGGATCGTACGGAAAGAGAACATGCTTCGAGTCAGAGTCCCACCCAACATCTTTCTGTGCACGCAGTTGATCCATGGGACTGAACTGCTCCATATCAATACCGTGTGGAATCACGTGGGCGTCCAGACCCAACTGCCGTTTCATCTCGCCACTCATCACGATAACCTCATCACAGTATTTGGCACACTGTTTACTCACCGTTCCAACGCGGCCCGTCAGATCCGATCCCCAGAGTGAGAGAACAACGGGTCGTTTCGGCTGAGCGAGTGCAAAAGGTACTGTAATACCGTAGTTAGCGTGGATGAGGTCGTACTCGCCTATTGCTTCCCGCAGAGTCTCGAAGTACAACTTGGCGTAGTCGAATTTCGTTCTATTTATCTCTTGCTGTTCTCCATGATCGGGTGACTGTTTCGGAGGACAGACATGAGTGATTTCGATATCCCTCTTTTCTAATGATGCCGTCTGCTTCTCGTAAAAAGTTGCATAGCGATTAGTTACTATTGATAATACCTTCATTTTAAATATTAATTTGGGATTGATTGGATGTTATATCAACTGCTCTGTTCATCTCTTGCACTTTGTAGTACATCATTTTCAGACCATTCAAATCGTACTCACACCGTTGGGAAATACCATTGGGCGTCCCTTTCTCGTACTGTAGTCGCTCGTGGTCACTTTTATACAAACCGTGTAATCCGACCTCCCACCCACCTCGATCGAGCGTCTGGATTACGTCGATGATCTCGTCGTCGGTGATATCGTATCGACCAGTGAAGAGTTTCCAGTTATTCGGTTTCGTCCACTCACGGGGTTCCTTGTCTCGAAGCAGGTTCTTCTCGTTCAGGAAGTAAAACGACGACCGCACTCCCAGCTCCTCTTCGAGTTCCATGATTTCTTCGAACTGCCAGTACGGACAGTCGGTACTCACGAGCGGCTTCAAGTGCGACGGGTTACGGTCTTTCAAGGCGTAGTAAGGTGCCTGAAACGTCTTGTAGGCCCGATCGACGTCGTGAGTGAGACAGAGTGCGAACTCATGCTCAAACATCCTCGACAGCCTCCATGCGCTTCTCGTCGATGTACTCCGTAAGTACTGATACGATCGCTTCCGCAGCAGTTCCGTCACCATACGGAGTTAGCTTCTCCTCGAGATATCGATTCACGCGAAGTTCTTTCTCGATCTGTTCCCGATCGGCTCCGACGAGGACGTTCCATCCGCTCTCGACTGTCTCGACCCACTCTGTTTCATCGCGCATCGTCACGCAGGGCGTATCGAGGTAGAACGCCTCTTTTTGAACACCACCCGAATCCGTCGCGACTCGTTCAGAAGCGTCGAGTAGTCGGACGAAGTCCAGATAGCCGACCGGATCTATTACTTCGAGTTCCGACGTTGATCGCTCCCACAGTCCGTACTCTCGAAGCTGGTTCTCGGTGCGTGGATGGACTGGCAGGACGACGGGAAGCGGTGCGTTCGACAGGGCATCGACGATCGATTCGAGCCGATCAGGATCGTCGGTATTGCCGGCACGGTGGACCGTCGAGAGGATGAACTCACCCTCCTCAACGCCAACGTGTTCAAGCACGTCCGATTCGTCTTCGGCCACGTCTCGAGCCCAGAGAATCGCGTCGTACATCACGTCACCAACGACGTGGACACCCTCGGTGATCCCTTCTTGCTCGAGCGTGTCGGCAGCTGACTCACTCGGTGGGAACAGGAGATCTGATGCATGGTCAGTTAGCACGCGATTGATTTCCTCCGGCATCTCCCGATTGTAACTCCGCAACCCAGCTTCGACGTGTGCGACGAGAGGATCGATCTTCGACGCCGCGATTGCACCGGCGAGCGTCGAGTTAGTGTCACCGTAGAGTAATACGACCTCGGGCTCCTCGGTCTCGATAATCTCTTCGATCCCCTCGAGCATCGCAGCCGTCTGCTCCCCGTGGGTGCCTGAGCCGACGTTGAGGTTGTAGTCGGGTTTCGGAATCCCGAGCTCCTCGAAGAAAACATCCGAGAGCTCCTCGTCGTAGTGTTGGCCGGTATGTACGAGAATTTCGTCGTGAGTCGGGCGCAACTCCCTGGAGACCGCAAACGCCTTAATGAACTGCGGTCTTGCTCCAACAACTGTTAGGCACTTCATCATTTGTCCCCCCAGATCACGTCGATCATAAAGTCTGTCACGTCGATCTTATCATCGATGAGTCGATTCCGTCGACGATTCCACGTCTCGGCTAATTGCTGATCTCGAACCCACTCCGAGACCTTCTGAATTGCTTCTTCGCCGTCCGGCGTTGAATAGAGCAGTCCGTACTCCTCTTCGAGTTCGACGAAGTTGCTCATATCGCCCTCTCCCGCGAACGAATTCGAGCGGATCGCCGGCGTGCCGAGTACGGCCGCCTCCGTTGCCATCGTTTGCGAATCTCCGAGGTAGAGGTCAGCGTAATACAGCAAGTCGTGAATGTCGGTGGGCGGTACCGGCAACCGGTACTCCTCGAATTCGCTCGGCAGTTTGGATTCCGAGGTGATGTATACTGTCCCGTGCTCGTCGAGCTTCGAGACGATCTTCCGCTTCTGATCGAGTGAAAAACCGTGCTGACCGACATCGTGTTGTGCATCCCAGGCGATAAAGCGGATGACGAAGAATCGTTCCTTCGGATTAATACCGTGGCTCTCGAGGCGCTCTGGTTCGGGTTCGAATCGCTCTGGATGGAGATACGCTAACTCGTGGTAGCCATCGTATCTGATATGTTTCTCCCCATAATCATCTTCGTACCCACTGGGCGTACAAATAACGTTAGCGAATGGCATCGTCAGCGCGTTTCCAAGTGGTGCTCCCTCTGAATCGGTGAAGACGACAGCTGGAGTTCGCAACACCGATGATACCCATGAAATTGCTGTCCCGCCAATCGCCGTCATTACATCAGGTTTGAACCGTCTGGCGATGGCGTACGTGTTCTTCGTACTCCGAAGTTGCCGCCTTATGTGCAGCACGTCGGTCGAAACCGGCTGCATGTATTTCGTGTATTCAATTCCGAGACCTTCGAGTAAATCGATTGTGATGTCCTTATCTCGCGCGATTACACGAATATCGTGATCCCGGGCTTTCGCTTCTTGGATAAAGTGCTTATAAAAGTGGACGTGGGCCGGATGCGTGACTTGGATGAGTATCTTCATATTGAATTTAGTAACACTTTGATATTAGGTGAGTGATTTTCCATTAAATGTAGCCGAGATCCCGTAATCGCGACTCAACTTCACGATCGGCGTGCATTCCAGACTCACCTTCGCCGTCGATCTGTTGTTTGTACTCTGTTATTTCAATGTCGAACAGATCTCGGGTAGCGCTTGAGATTGAAACGTCCGTCTCGCGCTCTGGCTGCTTGCAGGGACGATCGAAGTCGATTCGATACCGAGCGGTGTTCCCAAGCGAGTCCCAGACGTACTTCGTGTCGGTATCGTAGACCGCGCGAATCATCCGATCCCAGTATTCGTCATGTTCGTGGTCGGCGCCAGAGATCGAGCTGAGGCCGACGACCTCGGCGGCGATCGAGCCTCGATCGAAGTCTGTATCCGCCTCTTCGACGATACTCTTGACAAGAGCGCCCGTATCTAGCAGCGAGATTGGCTCTTCCGTCTCAAACTCGAGCGGAGAGTTGACGATACAGAGTGGTACGTGGAGGATGGACTCCGTCATGCTGCTTTTGTGCATGACCAAGTACTCGTCGTCGGCGTAGCCTAGATTCTCCCCGTGATCGGCGGTGATGATGAACGTTGTTTCACGGTTGGTGGCTTGCTGGACGTTAGCAATGAATGACTCGATTTTACGATCCAGATAGTCGATTGCCGCGGCGTACAGCCCCCGTCGCTTTTCAAGGTACTCTTGGTGGCCATCGATGTCCTCAATAACGTCCCAGGGATTGTACCTGTCGGTGGTGCAGGCCCACGTGTTCTCGGCGTCATGGAGACCTTTATCGAATCCGCGAACGTGCTGAAGAGGTGTGTGTGCGTCCATCACGTTCATGAAGAGGAAAAATGGTTCCGTCGCATCCGAGATTGCCTCGTTAGCTTCCCGGCAGACGGTGCTCGCGCCGTAGTCCCGAAGTTTCGGCACCGGAAGCTGTTGGCTCGCTAAGTCTGCTGCACCGAACATGCCATTTGCGAGGCTTTTTAGCGTGTACTCGCTGTCAAGACACTCGTGGAGGAATCGGAGATGGAAACGGGGATTGACCAGATTGGATTTGACGTATGCAGTTGGCGTGTCGCCCTCGTCCATTTGAGAGACGATGAACTCGCGGAGGTTGATGCCGTCCGGATAGACGGAATACTGGTCGACATCAGTAAATTCGTCGAAGAATTTATCGAAATCGTGGTAGCTATCGGCGAACGGATTCGCACTAACACCGATGGTGCGGTAGCCGTCGAGCTCGTTGAGGAACGTGTCGTTGATACGAACGGTATCAAACGAGGGAGATCCCGCGTGAACGCCATGTTGATGGGGGAGTTCCCCCGTAAAAATACTGGCGTGACTGGGGGCGCTCCAGATACTCGGCGCCCGCGCTTGATCGAACTGCTGATCGGCCAGTTTCTGTAACCGCGGCATATAATTGTCGAAATAATCCTTCCGTACAGTATCTATACATATGAGAACGACATTTCGCATTGATTGACTGTTTCTTTGTGATGTATTATATCCTGCGATATCTGGTTTCATTCTCACCAACCTCGATCGAAAATTTGCGAGCGTTTATCCTTATCTGACAGGTATCGGAGGCTCTGTGCATAGGTTCCTAGTACAGGCCCGGGATCTCGCGTAGCGAGGGCTCCGTAACATTGCGGCTGCGAGTCGAATGTGAGTAATTCCTGCAATGCGCTCAGTCGGTCCTCGTTATTGAGCACCCATAGTATTCCGTTGGGGAGTAACCACTGATATTTAACGTCAGTTTCGTAATTATGAACCGGGGTCGGTTCGATACCATTGGCGATGGATGCCATAATGTTTGGTACGTCTACCCCGGCTGAAATGGCGACTTGGATAGACATCCACAGTCTCGGATTCACTTCAAGGAGTTTTGGCTCATTCGATTTGGGGTCAAATAACACGTCCATGTGTGCAGGGCCAATCCATCCCACGTCCTCCAACAACTGAAGCAATGTCTCGGTCCAACTAGGGGGTGATATGCTAATCGCTTCGATCGCTGGACCTCCGCTCACTGGGTACTGCTTCGTTTCCTCATACACGTGCGTAGCAACCGGTGTTGAGTTTGCATCAAATATGGTCCCAATGCTATAGTGACCACCTGAATGATCAATATACTCCTGTACCAATGGGAGTCCATATTCTTGCGAGACAAATTCAAACGCCTTATCAAATTCGCTTGGACAAGACACGTAGCGTATTCCCCGTGAGCCGGAGCTTCGCCGAGGACGTACTAACACTGGGTAGTCAACGCTCTCCCGTATCATTTCTCTTGACGTGTCTTCAGGGAACCATGTATTAGGAACGGGAACGCCCGTTCGCTGAGCAAGTCGTACAGTTTCGCCTTTGTCCATCAACGCTGATAATGTGCTATATTCTGAGATGACGACGTTTGCATGTTTAGTGAAAGCCTCCCTGTGTTTGGAGATAGCTAACGTCGTGTCATCTCGGACGGGGATAACGAGGTCGTACGATTCTTGTTCACAGGCTGCTAGCAGATATTTTATGAATTCCTCTGGTTTTCTTTCGGGGTCCGGGTAGACTAGCCGCTTATCGACATATTTCGAATACGAAGAGAGATTGTGTTTGAACGATTCACCACAGTGAATCGTGTGATTATGCTTCCCTAGTGAACGGATTGTGGCTAACGAGGCGAGAGAGCGCCCGTCTGTGACAAGTACCTTCATTGATGAGTTATATAATTTTAATTATTATCCGTGATTTAATAGGATACGACTCATTCGAGAGCTGCCCTTCTAAATAGGCACTCACAAGGGACTAGCGGCACATCGATTTTTTGTAACAACTTCTGAACTCGTCGCTCAGCGCGCCATCCCTTCCCGATCCAGTACGCTGGTCGCCGCCGCGTGTTTCCTACTTTTGGAAATGATTCGCGTGCAATATCGATGGGATGAAAATAGAACACTGAATCTCCCCGACGCAAACTCTGCTCAATTCCGGCTTGGACGACACGTCGTCCGAACAGCCGAATCAGCGGTCCGCCGGCAGCAGGGATCTTTCCCAGTTTTGCGTCGTAGTACGGCCACGGTAGTTCGACCAACTCGCGATCGCCGCCGGGATCAAGCGAACCGAAGCAGGGTGTGTACGACGTCGTCCCCACCGTGTCTAGCCGCTGGTCCGTTTTGTTGTATAGTGAGTTCCGCGCAACTGATGAGTCGTATTTGAATCCGACTTCTTCTAGAACGTCGAGTACCCATCCCCCAACGTACGCGTTTGGTGCACGAAATCCGACGACTTCCTGACCGGTCGCCTCCTCGAGTTTCTGTTTTGCCGTTCCGATTTGCTCTTTGTACTCCTCTCTCGTAAACCGAGGCTCCTTCGTATCTGGATCGATCGCACACTCGTGGTGCAGTCCGTGACAGCCAATCTCGTGACCGCGCTCGGCGATCTCTTCGACGAGTCCGGGATAGTTGTCGACGACATCGGCGACGACGAAAAAGGTCGCCGTGATCCCGAGGTTGTCGAACAGGTCGAGCGTTCGATGGGTCGGCTCGGTCAAGTAGTCGTACTCCTCGTCCCACTGATCGAAGAACTCGTGGACGTCCTCGTATTCCGAAAACGACGAGCCAGTTACTGCGGGGACGTGGTACCAGTCCTCGACGTCGACCGATACCGCAAGGGCCGATTCAGATTCTATCTCCTCTTCGTATTCTAACTCGACACTTCCTGTCGTCTCGTCCTCGTACTCGAGTACGACATCGTCTTCAGTTTCGTTCTCGAGCTCCGACCTTGCCTCAGTCACGGATCTGCACCTCCTTGCTCTCGTTGACCTGCATGTCGAACAGCATCGCGAACATGACGAACATGCTCCCCATCGTGAACAGCAGGAGACTCGAGGCACCCCGCACGAACAGGGCGTCCCCAAGCACCACCTTCGCATACACGGACCACATCCCGCCGAGCAGGCCGAACACTGCTGTCACTGCTCCAAAGAAATAGAACAGCGCTAGGGGATGGAAGTCCAGCACGAGGTACTTCACCTTCAGTCGCCAGAGGAAGTTCTGCAGCAACATCCCCGAGACCTTCCGGATGTACGACGAGTACTTGATGCTCGACTCCTCGTCGCCGTACACTGCAGGCATCGCGACGTCGGCGACGCGCATCCCCTTGGCGTTGAGTTTCACGAGGAGATCGTTGCAGTAGCCGTAGTACTCGTACATGTCCTCGATCCCGGTGTTCTCGAGTGCGTACTGCGAGATCGCCGTGTAGCCGTTCTGGGGATCCATCGTCTTCCAGTAGCCCGACGCGATCTTCGTCAGGAACGTCAGGATCGAGTTGCCGAAGAATCGCCACTTCGACATCCCCTCGCGGAACTCCTTGTACAGTAGCCGGTTGCCTTTCGTGTAGTCGGCCTCGTCCTCGACGATGGGATCGAGGAACTTGTACAGGATGTCGGGATCCATCTGCCCGTCGCCACCCATGACGGCGGTGATGTCGATCCCATCCTCGATGGCACGGAGATAGCCGGTCTTGATGGCACCACCGACGCCGCGGTTTTCCTCGTGTTGGATCGGAACGACGCGCCGATCGAACGCCTGACTGGTGACGGTCCCACCGTCGGTCGCGACGGGTTCGCTCTCGCCCTGGACAGCGTCCTCGTCGTAGTGGACCGTCACCGCTTCGGCGTTCTCTCGTTCGGCATAGCGCTGAATTTCGTCCCAGGTGCCGTCGGTCGAGCAGTCGTCGATGACGTACATCCGATCGACGTACTCGGGCATCGTATCGATGACCTCGCCGACGAATCCCTCTTCGTTGTACGCCGGGACGACGACGCCGATCGTGTGGTCCCTATACATTCGTCCTCCAATAATCACTCATCGTATCCGCTTCCGATCGTGTACTGCCGAACGCCAACATCGTCTTCATCGAGTGTCTGTCGTCCGTCGATCACCACTGATAGATTATTACTATTACGATGAATGTCTCCCCAGCGAATATCGTCGAACTCCTCGTGGGGCGTCACCATCACGACGGCGTCGACCTCGAGGTCGTAGATCTCCTCGAGATCGATCTGCTCGAGTGCGAACTCCTCGACGGAATCGAGCATCGGATCGACGCCGTACACGGTTGCACCGGCGTCCGACAGCTGTTTCGAAATCGGGATCGACGGTGACGCACGAATCTCTTCGACGCCGGGTCGGTAGGTCAGCCCGAGAAGTAACACGGACGCCTCCTCGAGAGCAGTCCCATCTGCCGCAAGCCCCTCCCGGACCTTCTCGCCGGTAAACGCGGGCATCGTGTCGTTTACGCTACGGGCCGTCTCGAGTAGCGGCGTCGGACTGTCGAACGGCTTGATCAGGAAGTACGGGTAGTACGGAATGCAGTGGCCACCGACGCCCGGACCAGGGTCGTGGATGTCACAGAACGGCTGGGTGTTCGCCGTCTCGATCGCCTCGTTGACGTCGATCCCCAGTTCGTCCGTACACCGTGCGAGTTCGTTCGCGAGCGCGATGTTGACGTCCCGATACAGCCCCTCGAACACCTTCACTGACTCTGCGGTCGTCGCGTCGGAAACCGGCAGTACGCCCTTCGAGTTGATCTCCTCGTAGATCAACGCCGCAGCACGGGTGCTCTCCTCGTCGACCCCACCGACGACCTTGGGATAGGCACCGCGAATGTCTTCGAGTGCCCGCCCGGACGACGTCCGCTCGGGACAGAACGCCAGTCCGAACTCGCCGAGCTCCAGCCCCGACGTTTCCTCGAGGGCAGGTAGCACGCGCTGTTCCGTCGTCTGGGGTGGGACCGTACACTCGACGATCACCAGGTCACCTTCCTCGAGCCCGGTGCCAATGTCCTCGACGACGGCGTCGAGAATGGCGAGATCCGGCTCTTTCTCGTCGGTGATCGGTGTAGGAACGATGATGACGTGAACCGATGCCGCCGCCGCAGCCTCACGCGGTTCTGTCGTCGCGGTCAGCGACTGCTCGGAGACCAGTTCGAAGACGAGGTCCTCGAGACCGGGTTCGCGTTTGACGTGCGATCCACCGTCCTCGATCGTCTCGACCACGTGCGGATCGATGTCGGCACCGGTGACGTTCCCGCTCGTCTCCGCGAAGACCGACGCGAGCGGCAGCCCCATCTTTCCGAGTCCGTAAACGGCGACGGGGACGTCCCCGTTGAGGAACGACGCTCGCTGCGTCGCTTCGTCTGCAGATGTGCCGTAAATCGACTCGACGGGCTCTTGTGCCGCCATGTCAGACTCAGTCATCTGCGACCACCGTCCGTTTCTGCTCACTGAGCGCCGTCGTCTCGATCGCCTCTGCGACCTCGAGTGCGTTGATGCCGTCCTGGACGGTCACCTCGGGGATACCGTGTGCGTCGATGACGGAGACGAACGACTCGAGTTCTTTTCGCAGTGGTTCGGCGTTCGTCACGGTCGGCCGTTCGACGATACTCTCGTGGCGGAAGCGAACGTCGCCATCGTGTTCGATATATTCTGGCACCGAGCTTCGGTGAATCTCGATCGACTGATCCATGTAGTCCAGTTCTACGAGACACTCTTCGGCCGTGATCTCGAGCGTTCTGACCTTTCGCTCCGTTTTCCGGCTTGCGGTCAGCGACGCCATCACGCCGGAGTCGAACTCGAGCAACGCCGAAGCGTGGCGGTTTTCGTCGACGCCTGCACTCTGGATCGACGACGGCATCTCGTCGAGCAAGGAGAGAACGATGTCGATATCGTGGATCATCAGGTCGAGCACGGCACTGTCGTCGATTTCGCGGTCGAGTTCTGGTCCAAGTCGCTGCGCTCGAATGCTGACGATCGACAGGTCGTCGACGATGTTCGAGAGCTGCGTCACTGCCGGATTGAATCGCTCGATGTGTCCCACCTGAACGGGGACGTCGGCGATTTCCACGCGAGACTGGAACTCGTCTGCCCGATCGAGGTCGTCGAGGACAGGTTTCTCGACGAGGACCCCGACGTTGGCGTCGAGACACGTCGTCGCCATGTCGTAATGATACTGCGTCGGCACGACCACGGAGACGGCGTCGACGCGCTCGAGAAGCGTCTCGAGTTCGAGTGCTTCGACATCGTGTTTGGTCGCGATTTCCGCTGCCTGTTCGTCGTCGACGTCGAAGACGCCAACAAGGTTAGCGTCGGGAAGTTCGTCGTATACTCGTGCGTGATGCTGTCCCATCGAACCGACGCCGATGACGCCGACGTCGATCGCTGTGTCATTACGAATCATAGTTTCTAATCACCTGGATGATGTGGTCGATGTCTTCGTCAGAGACGTTCGGATGGACGGGCAGTGAGAGAACGGACGCTGCTGCGTCCTCTGCGTTCGGTGCCGTACACTCGAACTCGTCGTATGCGGGCTGTTCGTGGATGCACGCCGGGTAGTAGACGCCAGCACCGACGCCGTTCTCTCCGAGGTATTCCGCGAGTTCTTCTCGATCCGACGTCCGAATCGTGTACTGGTGGTAGACGTGCGTCGTGTGGTCGGATTCCGTCGGCACCGTCACCGAACTCTCCGCCAGGCCGTCCGTCAGTCGCTCGGCGTTCGATCGGCGGGCCTCGATGAACTCGGGTAGCCGCTCGAGCTGGGCACGGCCGATGGCGGCAGCGATGCTCGTCATTCGGAAATTGTGTCCGACGGTCGCGTGTGCGTACGTGTCCGTCCGTCCGTGATTGATGAACTGTCTGGCACGTTCCATCACGTCGTCTCTGTCCGTGACGACCATCCCACCCTCGCCCGTGGTCATGTTCTTCGTCGGATAAAACGAGAAGCAGGCAGCGTCGCCGAACGAGCCAACGCGAGCACCGTCGTACGTCGCGCCGTGAGCCTGGGCAGCGTCCTCGATCAGTGGTACGCCGAGTTCGTCGGCTAACTCGCTCAGCGGCTCCATCTCTGCCGGCAAGCCGTAGAGGTGGACGGGAACGATCGCGTCGATGTCCTCCTCGTCAGCGACCTCACGTGCCGACTCGGGATCGAGATTGTACGTAACTGGGTCGATATCGGCAAAAACGGGCTCGGCACCGGCGAGTCGGATGGCGTTTGCCGTTGCGATGAACGAAAACGGCGTCGTGAGGACGCGATCACCCTCTCCGATCTCGAGTGCTTTGAGCGCTGTGTGGAGAGCGGTCGTCCCGTTCGACGTCGCGACACCGTGGGAGGCCCCACAGTAGTCGGCGAATTCGGCTTCGAACTCGCGGACTTCTGGTCCGTCTGCGAGCATGCCACTGTCGAGAATCGCATCGACACGCTCTTTCTCTGCTTCTGTAAGTTCTGGATTTGCAATTGCTATCATTAAATGTCGTTCTCTCCCTGTAGAGACGCTGGTAATGGTTTATGCTCAGCAGGCGTACCGACTGCCAGAGTTTCTTCAGGGACGTCCTCCGTGACGACCGCTCCGGCCGCAACGAACGATCCTCGTCCGATGGTCACACCTGGAAGAACAGTCGCGTTCGCACCGATTGATACGTGGTCCTCGATCGTTGGACCGGCCAGTTCGACGTCCTGACGAATCGGATACGGATCGTTCGTCAGGACGGCGTGTGGACCAAGAAACACGTTACTGCCGATCGTCGTATTCGACGGGACGTATACGCCAGTCTGGAGACTGACGTTCGATCCAATCTCCGTCCGTCCATCGATCACCGTCTTCGTTCCGACGAGGACGTCGTCACCGACTGTGGTGAGCTCGCGAACGAGTGCAAAGTGACCGGTAGAAAATCGCTCTCCAGTCACGACGTCGTTGTAAACGATCGTCCCACCTCTGATCGTCGACTCCGCACCGATCACTGGCGCACTCGAGTCTTCAGCGTACTCGTAGCCGACCGTCGCGGTTTCGTCGATTTCACACCCCTCACCGAGTGTCTCCTCTGAATTCGTCGCGGTCATTCTATCCTATCACCATAATGGATCCAATAGTTCAATCGGTATAGACTATCAACAGGATCTACAAATAGCTAATGGCCTCTATCTGGGAGATAGAGACTATCAAACACAGATTTGGGAGACATCTCTATCTGCACACAATGCACATCCGACCACAGAGTGGACGCCAGCCACTGCCACGATCGGATGTGGCTTTCGAGTGTTCTACTCGAGGTTGATCACGACTCGGTAATCTGCCGCGATGAACCCCTCTAGAAGACAAATCAGGAATACGCACACTCGAGGCAGCAGACCGTTGGTAACGAGCAGTCTCCGAAGCATTTGTGACGATACTCCGCAGAGCAAGGTTCAGGAGCCGCTGATCTTGAATACGCTTTCGTCAGCTCAGCTGAAAGTGCACAGGTTGATTTTCTACACTACCTCTCTTGGATTGGTTTGCGGACACGGATAGAGTGCCCGTCAACCCGAGAGGCAAGGAGACGAATCCGAGATACAGGCGTTGGATAAATCGGCAAAATCGGGACCACTACCTCCTTTTTGCCACTGCATCAACACAGGCAAGATCACAACGCTCGCACTACGCAGCGATCGCCGTTGGTTGCCGTGATAGTGACATCCTCGTTCTATCGACCGACGTCGACTATGGCCAGCGATCACCCAGAATCGACGTCGAATCGCATTTCGTGATCGCTCAGTCGAACCACTCGAGGTAGTCCTCGCAACTCGTGTACCTCGCACGAGTACACCGTCCCACCGTTCTCCTCGGTCGTGGTTGTCGAGTGGGAGTTGCGTTTTTAATGCGTGGGTGCGATCCGCCGAGGCGGCCTTGCCAGGTGATCGACCCGATCGGCCGTTTTTTCTCGAGTACTGTCGCGATCACGATACCAGGGTCGCATTCGGCATGAACGGGGGTGTCTTTTATCTGCAATACTTGCCGTCCAGGCATTCTGGATACCGGGAAAATGCCTGGACGGGGATGTCCAGGGAAAATTCGCCCGACGGCGGCGGACGTCCAGGCAAAATCGGGGCAAAAACCGACTAGTATAGAGGGGGGTTACCCCGTCGGTCCAGGCAATCGAGATCAGGTGAGTGTTCGGTTCCTCGAGTACTTGTGACTTCGGCAGCGTCGGCGATTCGGTATCGATGGAGCTCGAGTGTGATGTGTCCGAAAGGGGAGAACTCGTCGCGAAGTGAGGTGGGTCTGTCCACTATCTTCTTGGAGTCGTAGTGTCGCATGATCTGTGTTCAAACTGACTGTCACGATATTTGGCTCCAGAGAACGATCCCTGCCGACGCGATAGCAGAAGCTGACTCCGTGAGGCAGGGACGTCCTGCTTCGACGACGCGACGTGCAGACACACGACGAGTGTCCGCAGCGGTCGCAGTCTCCACAGGCGCTCTCTTGGAGTGAATCACTCACTGTGGTTTCGGTAGCGTACTGAACCCCGATTCCGAGCAATCGGAGAGCGAATCGCCGTCGGTATCCGATGTCGACTGCCGAGCGCGGAAATCCTGCGACAGCCCGACTGTGAACGTCGATCAGCCGTGAGCAGCCTGGATTTTCGCAGAATTTCCATGCCACGATCGCTCCCAGTGTTTAACTCTCTGGGGGAATTCTATACAATCGATCAATGAAACGCCTGACCCGCCGGAAAGCACACGAGAATCAAACGGAGCACGAAGCTGCTGACCAGGCGGGGGTTCGGACCTGCCCGGAATGCGATTCGAGTACGCTCACGAGAAGCGCAGACGAGAGCGAAATTAGTTGCGAGGAGTGTGGGTTGATTCTCGAAGAGGAGACGATCGATCGAGGACCAGAATGGCGGGCGTTCAACGCGTCGGAGCGAGACAGCAAATCTCGCGTTGGTGCGCCAACGACCCAGACGATGCACGACAAGGGCTTGACGACCAGCATCGACTGGAAAAACCAGGACGCCTACGGACGGTCGCTCTCCTCGGAGAAGCGGAGTCAGATGAATCGGCTGCGAAAATGGCAAGAGCGTATTCGGACGAAGGACGCTGGCGAACGCAACCTCCAGTTTGCACTCTCCGAAACTGACCGGATGGCCTCTTCTCTGGGCGTTCCGCGATCCATTCGGGAGGTCGCCAGCGTCCTCTACCGACGCGCACTCGAGGAGGATCTCATCCGCGGACGCTCGATCGAGGGTGTCGCCACGAGTACGTTATACGCGGCCTGCCGGATGGAAGGGATTCCACGATCCCTGGACGAAGTTGCTGTCGTCTCACGTGTCGATCGGATGGAGATCGGTCGCACGTATCGGTATATCTCGAAGGAACTCGGTCTCGAGATGGAGCCCGTCGATCCGAAGAAATACGTTCCGCGGTTCTGTTCTGAACTCGAGCTTTCCGAAGAAGTCCAGGTGAAAGCCAACGAAATCATCGATACCACAGCCGAAAAGGGGATGTTATCGGGAAAATCGCCGACCGGATATGCCGCCGCTGCAATCTATGCGAGTGCGCTCCTGTGTAACGAGAAAAAGACGCAAAACGAAGTCGCCACTGTCGCCCAGGTGACCGAAGTCACCATTCGAAACCGATACCAAGAACAGCTCGGCGCAATGGGGCTTCCCAACTGAATACGGCCGCCAATCCCCGTACTCAGACTCGAGAGCCGAGTCTCACAGATACCAGCGAAGAAGGCGATACCGACCAACAACGCGCTGAGCGCGAGCGACATCTCAGCAGCCATGCTTGTTTCTGCATGCCACCCACGCATATGGCTTCATCCCACGGCTGACCAGTAGGTGCTGAAGCAGCTGAAGCGTCGTTTTCGTGGTCAGAACTGTATCTACGGTATGATCGATGCAATTGAGGCAAAGCAACTGTCCCGTGCGGCTTCTTCGCTGCCGTTCACGCACCTCGAGTTCACGACGAAACCGAACGGGAAGTATCCGAGCGAGGACTTTCTCGAAGTCCCCCCTATCGTTCCCACAGGGCTTAATGTCGAACTCGAGCGCCGGATAAACAACGGTGGAAGCGGCGCGACAGACCTGCTTTGCTTCAGTAGTTCCGACCATAGCCGCTCTACCAGTGACGCCCCAACTTAGATTCGGCGTCTACTGTTTACGGCGAGGAGGATGTCACATCTTGATCTGCTGCCGGGTATATACGCTCGAATCCGTGCAGGTCGGTACCCATCTCATCGACGATATCCAGTACGCTCTTGTGGCGGAGAGTGTTGATACAGTTTCCCGTCGTCGGCTCGAGTCAAGACTTGTCCGCCAGAGCCACTGAGATGCAAGTTCGGATCTATTGGACTCGCTGCAGAATCGCGGGACGGCTCCGCATCAACAATGTGCTACACAAGAGCGTAATTACTAATGGTGTGTTCACTGAACTGGCGAGAGGGTGTCTATCTTCGAATGTCCGGGCAGACATCCCTCCAGCACACCACTCTCGCTTTGATTCTCCCGAGACTGTTTATCGGAAGCCGCGGCCAAGGTCAGCGATGCTTTCGGATAAACAGGAAGACCTCCTGATCGCAATCACGCTGGCGGAGTTCAACTACGGAACCGAAAACGTCGATCCCGAACTTGCCGATCACGCGTAGCAGTTGGCCGTCGATCACCTCGTTTCGTGGGATGCCATACCGAAAGGGGCCCTTGACGAACTCCCGATCGCCGCCGCATTGACCGGATTTGCGGTTCATTACGAGTAGACCGATTCTGAGTTCACTGAAAGCGTCTGGCAGCAAACTGCCGTCCGCTTTTTTTAGTACACCGTTCTGACTCGCGAGGCTGAAATTGACGATTCAAATCATACGCTTTCAGAACATTCAAATATTTTAGACACTGTGTTTGTCATCCGATAAATGAATGCTGGACGGTTCTTCCTGCTAGTCACTGGGCTTTGTCTCGTCGTGTTCGGTGTCGGGATTGTGGGACCAGTAGCTGCAGACGACGGTGGAGAATATGCTACAAACGAGACTGGGAATGCTGAAGTCGATCCGAATGTTGAGATCGATTCTGCTGTCGCCGCTGCCGATGGGGAAACTACGGTCATCGTTCGATTTGAGAATCGATCAGATCAGAAAGTCACGACGACAGCAGCCGAGAACCAGGTCGCGTCGATGCAATCTCACGCGGATGAGACACAGACCGCGTTCGAACGGTTCGCCGACGGGAATCCACACATTGAGATTGAGCGCAAGTTCTGGATCACGAACGCGATCGTGGTGACGATTGACTCCGATAATGTCCCTCTCGAGCAGCTTGGGACTGTGGATAATGTGAAAGCAATCCGTGAAAATGCAGAATTTGAGTTACAATCCGTTCGTACGGTGCAAGAAAATGAGTCAAATAATCCAGACTACTACCATAATCACGAATGGGGTTTGGAGCACATGGGCGTGTTTGACCACTGGGAACACTTCGATACCATGGGAGAGGGAGCAAGTGTTGCTGTTCTGGACACAGGGATAAATGAAAGTCATCCTGAATTAGAGGTGACTTCTGGTGGTTGGCAGGAATGGGACCGGTACGGAAGTCCAATCAGTTCAGAACCATGGGATCAACATGGACATGGAACGCAATCAAGCGGTGTGATCAATGCGGGAAAAGATGATTCCGGTAATCACGTCGGAGTTGCCCCGGCAGCTGAACTCTACCACGGTAAAATATCCACAAGTGACGATGGAGTCGCATATAGCTCTCAAATCATTGCAGGTATTGAATGGGCAACCGCAAACGATGTAGATGTTGTTTCACTAAGTTATGGAAGTGATGATTATAGACAAGTGTATGTTGACACTGTACAAAATGCTAATAGCGCCGGAACTACCGTAATCTCAAGTGCAGGAAATTCTGGCGAAGGTACAAGTAGCTCACCAGGAAATGAGTACGAGACGACCTCTATCGGCGCCTCGACGGAAAGCAGTGAAGTTGCATCGTTTTCCGGTGGCGAAATAATCTCGACCGAGGAGGCTTGGGATAATCCGCCTGATTACTGGCCGGAAACGATTGTCGTTCCGGATGTCGTTGCACCCGGAAGTTACACTTGGACGACGACAAAGGATGGCGGCTACGGGACTTACTCCGGAACGAGTGCAGCGGCACCACACGCCGCTGGTGCAGCTGCACTACTTTTGTCAACGACTGATGTGGACATCCATCCGATCGACCTTCGAGACCTCCTACAAGAAACTGCTGAGGATATAGGTGAGGATAAAAACAGGCAAGGGGAGGGTCGGGTCAATGCCTTCGAGGCTACGATGGTCCACTCTCGAGAAACCCTCGAGCCGGAGTTCACTCCGGGAACGGCCAACGTCTCACAACAGACATTGATCACCGTCGACGTTGACCACCCGATCGAGACCTACCATTGGGAGATCGACGGGAAAACCGTAGCGTCGACGGACAACCCGGCTGTCGAGCACGAGTTTGAGGAGTTGGGTACAACTACCGTGAATGTGACGTTCGAAGACGTGGCTGGCGAAACCATCGAGACAGCATCCCAGATTGAAGTCGTCGACGACATTCCACCAACCACGGAACTCAAAGCCAATCGGACCGAGAACGTAGAGGTCGGACTCAACGCAGTTGAGTTCAATGCGAGTAACTCTACGGACAATCATGAGATCAAGCGGTATGAGTGGTCGATCGATGGCGAGCACCTCCGGACTTCCAACGATTCCACAATCACGCACACGTTCGGCGACACCGGAAATCGGACGGTCACACTCACAGTTGTGGATGAGTCTGACAATAAAAACACGACGACAGTAGATATCAACGCCGTCGACACGACCGATCCGACGGCAGCCCTCGAAGCGCCCGACAAATCGATCATTGGTACAAATGTCACGCTCAACGCAAGTGAGTCGACGGACAACCACGAGATGGCGCAGTACAAGTGGAGGTTCGGCGACGGAACCAGCGAGAATACCACGGATCCAGTCACGACACACGTGTTCGACGAGGCGGGTGAATACACTCCGAACCTGACCGTTATTGACCCATTCGGGAACACGGACACGATGGAAACGTCACTCGCGGTTCGAAATCCCCCATCAGTAAGGATCAAATCGCCCTCTAACGGAACGGCAACTGCCGAGTCCAATGTAACGGTCGAGTACGAACTCGCAGATACGGACCTCGAGAACGCTACTGCACTCGAGTACCGCGTTACCGATACGGACGCACCTGACAACGAACCGATCGTCGACTGGACGAGCGGTTCCTTCAACGCGACTAAACCCGCTCAGTCATTCGCGGTCCACACTGGTGACCGAGCGGACGGCAACTACACTATTTCAGTACGACTGCTCAACGGCGGCGGTGACGTCCTGCCGTACGACACTGCGACTGACGAGATTGACCTGACGATCAAGGCGACACCGCCTGCACTCGACGTCGACATTCGCAGGACAGACCAGAACTACTCTAGTATCGGTCCGAAAAATCCAGCTATCGTGAATGTGACGACGACCGACCACCGACACGACTCGACGACGGTCACGATAACGGATAGCAACGGCGGAATCGTCAAAGAATGGGACCGCTCGAACGAAACTGGCGATGGCGAAACAGAAACGATCGAGTGGCCGAACGACGATGACTCGATAGCGAGCGGTGAATACGAGATTACTGTCACCGCGACCGATGATTTTGGGAACGAAAACAGCACCTCGACATCGATGACAGTCGACAACGACGATCCGACCGTCGCTGTCGATTCGGTCGAGGGGGTGGACAAATACGAGGACGTTGTATATATCAATGAGACGACCGGCCTCACCCTCGAAGGGACTGCTGGCGACGGTCAACCGGATTCGGGTCCAGTCGAGGGTGTATCGATCAGCCTCGATGCGGCGTTCACGAACTACCAGAACGCGACGACCGCCACACTTAATAAATCCGAAGGGACGTGGACTGCGACAATCGATCCCACGGTGCTGCCAGATGAAGGTGAGTATCACGTTTACGCTAAGGTGACCGATCGGGCAAAGAATCAAAATCAGGTGACGGCCAATGAATCGATCGAATACGACCGAACGGCCCCACAACTGAGCGCTGTCGTCACTGACTACAATGAAGAAGTGGACGAAGCGACCGTTGATATCCGTTCGGATGAACCACTTAATGACGACCCGACGATTGAGGTGGCCGAGCCTGATGGGGGCGAATTCATCCTCCAAAACTTGACCGAAAACACTGCCACAGAGTGGACCGGAACGTTCGACGTCACCGAGGGCGGAGCCTACAACCTGACCGCCTCTGGAACGGATCATGCAGGGAACTCGGAGACGGATACTGCAAGTACGATGATTGATCCCGACAGCCCGGTCGAGAATCAGACTGTGACCATCTACAACGATCAGACGGGGACGTTCGTGAGGATCAATACTACGGAAGCGCAAGAAATCAGTGAGGCGTTCGTCACGCACTCCGAGACGCGGTCCTCACCATACCCGCTTGAGTCTGACATGCTGGGGGTCAAGTTCCTTACGGCGGAACTCAGTTCCGACCTTGACGACGCCGTAGCGAACGCGACAATCGGTATCCCGACAAACGAGGCCCAACTCCCCGAAGGTGTCGCCACCGACGACGATCGCGTCAGCCTGCAGTGGTACAACGAAAGTCAGACGCAGTGGGAGGAACGGAACCTGACTCTCCGAGACTACGATCCTGACGGGAACACGTCCTCAATCGAGGGCGAGTACTGGACCGCGACCGTCGACGAGTTCTCGACCTACGGTGTGACCGTCGTTGACGATAGGCCACCTGAACTCCTCAACGTTACGCCGGCGGACGGCGATGAGATCGATCACGATACCGACTCGATATCGATCAAATTCAACTACGATGATGACATCACCGGCGTGAACGCTTCCTCAATCGACCTCTTAGTCGACGGCGACCGACTAACCGACAATGATTCGACCCAGATCACCTCAAGTACAACCACTCACGAGCTATTCGCAGTCGAACCTGGCGAATCGTACGACGTTACCCTAGAAATCAGTGACGAGGCGGGCAACAAGGATGTCTTCGAGTCTGGGTTCGAGGTCGCAACTGATGAGTCAGACAACGGCGGTGGTATCAGATTGCCCGCACCTAGTCCGGCCGGTTCGGATGCTCCGGACGATTCCGAACCGACCGCAGTGATCGCGAGCGACCCCGATCCGGCGACGGTCGGTGAGGAGATCACCTTCTCAGCCACGGAATCGACCGCCAACGAAAGTAACATAATCTCCTACGAATGGGAGATCAACGATAGAACGTTCGAAGGTGAGACCGTCACCACCTCGTTCACCCAGGCCGGAACCTACGACATCGAACTCACCGTGACTAACGATCTCCGTGAGGAAAACACCACGACGTCGACGTTAACCGTCAAGGAAGAACAAGACCCAGTCGACGAGGACTCGGCTAATGAGGACCAGGCTGATGAAGACCTGACCGATGAAGATCCAGCCGATGAGGACCCGGTTGACGATGAGGACCCAGTTGACGATGAGGAACCGGTCGACGATGCCGACGACAGAATTCCCGGCTTCGGAATATCCGTCGCGCTCGTCGCCTTCCTCTTCATCACCCTGCTGACACTCTGGCGGGATGATTGACGATCGGCACTAAACTCACACGCTTATTGACGAAACGCTCTTGTGGCGGAGAGTGTTGATACAGTTTCCCGTCGTCGGCTCGAGTCAAGACTTGTCCGCCAGAGCCACTGAGATGCAAGTTCGGATCTATTGGACTCGCTGCAGAATCGCGGGACGGCTCCGCATCAACAATGTGCTACACAAGAGCGTATTCAGTAACTTGTGGTCAGTGGCGATGGGTTCGTTACCGTACCGTTGAACGTAATCGTACGCATCGTGGACGTTTTTGGATTTAAACAACTCTATGTATTTCTCTCGCCAAGATGGTGAACCGAAAGCCGGCGTCAACTTCATACATGGTCCTGTAATCCAATTGTGATATCCCCGCGGATAGTTCGAGATAAAAAGAAAATACAGGTAAAATGACAACTAAATTACAGTATTTCGTCATTTTTGTACCACTGCCACAAGTCAAGCCCACACCAGCAGGTGTACAGTAGTGAGAGGGGAGCAACAAGGTAGAAAGGGTCCACACTGGCAATAATCAAATTTAACGAGTAGGTCCCCGGCTGGGCGTACAGAACAGTAGCAAGAAAGACAGCGATGCCAACGGTGACGTTGGACAGATGCCAGAGCCACCCGTCAGCGCGAACAATTGCATTCTCGGTAGCATCCATATGGGTGCCTCCAATAGAATTCAAAATAAAACTGCTGTTGAGCTGCTCTGTTGCAGCGTCGAATAGCACCAGTTTCAGCCTTGTTCTCGGCTGATTTCCGTGAGGCTTGTGGGGAATTGGACGCCGTCTGTCGATATGAGGTCGAAAAGACCGATCATACGGCAGTGTAAGAATCTTGCCAAACAGCACGTCGATAACCCTGACGAACCCGCTGCGCCGGATGGCGCCAGCGGGTTCGCCGAGTGGGCTCAGATCGCGTTTATCCTCTTGCATGCGGAACTCGACAAAAATTTCCGAGAGACTGAAGCATGGTTCAATGATTCCAGAGCCATCCGTGAAGAGCTCAACATCGACAAATCGCCGGATCACACCACGCTCTGTCGATGGGAGCAACAGGTCGACATGCGTGAGCTCCGCAGCCTGCTCCGCCGCAGTGCGGAGCAGGCTGGCTGGTCGGGAACAGCAGCAATCGACGCCAGTGGCTTCCAGCGAGATCAGACCAGCTATCATTACCGGAATCGTGCTGGCTTCTCGTTTCATAAGCTGAAGACGACGGTTTTGGTCGATACAGAGTCACTGGCGATCAAAGACGTTCATTTCACGACGAAGCGCAAGTGGGACGGACACATCGGCTTGCAGGTCTATCGGCGCAACGCCGAAGACCTGCAAGAGTTCCTTGCAGATGCGAACTATTCGTGGTCAGATCTCAGAGAGGAGTGTCGCGCTGGCGCGACACGACCGCTAATCAAACACAAGGAGCACAATGCGCTGAAGAAAGCGCATAACGCTCGGATGGACGAAGATCTGTACCATCAGCGGACACTGAGTGAGACTGCGTTCTCACTGCTGAAGGATGACGGTGAGAAGTTACGCTCTCGGAGCTGGCACGGCCAGTTCCGAGAGCTCACGCGCAAGTGTATCGTGCATAACCTATCGCAGGCGGCGAGTTAGGGCTCGCCGCCTGCTCTCTTTCTCTGGACGTATCCGCCAGAGACATCGCCGTCATCCACGTACGGATTCTCACAAAGTGACCTAATTCTGATGGTTGCAGAATCAACGAACTGTACTCCTCCCACATCATCCAGATCTCAAAACCAGCAGTACAGGAGATCTAACGCCATTAATTTGGATGTCAAAATTCCAATACTGCCGCCGTCTTGCGTTCAACAGAGCATGTTGAGCGGAACGGATCTTCGAACGGGCGTTACAAATTGACATCGGTAAACTCGCAGTTCTCATCGGCCATATATTTCAAATAATATTATATATGAATATTATTGATTCAGAAGAGATACATATACTCAAACTGATTGTTATGGCATTTTGGCTCCACCAGTCCTGCGACCATCTCATTCGGTTTGTTTCGGCCGGTTCAGCGTCCTTACAGCATTTACGCGTTCTGCGGACACAATCTTACGGCAAATCGAAATGCCGTAAGGCGTTCACGTCGTGTGGTTTTCCGAACTCAGGTGCGACCCTCACGGCAAAAACCAACTAGTATAGAGGGGGGATTCCCCGTTGGTCGGGACAATTCGAGAAGGAGAATACTCTGTATAGTGATGTGTTTGACGCCGGGGGATGCAGAGCCAAATTCATAACTGATACTGCCGGACGTAAGTCGTGAAAGATTCTTGCCGTTCCGGGGTGGCGAGAATCTTCACACAGTTACGTCCGATAGTATGAGGAATAATGAGAGAGAACGCGAGTGGTGTCGAATGCGTGGCCCGTTACGACGCTAGTGGGAGTGGATTCTCGACGGAAGCGTTGCTCGTTCTCAAACGACCGAAATCAGCCGATTCGATAGGCCACTTTCTATTCCGAATGTGAATCGAGCCGAAAAGCGAGAATCACGACCTCGCCACTGCACCAACGCAGGCAGCGGTCCAAGGCACGGTCACGACGCGTGCACTACGCCGCGACCGCCGTTGGTTGCCGTGCCAGTGACGTCCTCGTTCTACCGACCGACTGTGGCCAGCAAGCTGCCAGAGCCGACGTCGAATCGCATTTCGTGATTTCTCATACTGCCGGACGTAAGTCGTGAAAGATTCTCGCCGTCCCGGGGTGGCGAGAATCTTCACACAGTTACGTCCGATAGTATCAGTCAAACCACTCGAGGTAGTCGTCGCAACTCGTGCATCTCGCGCGAGTACACCACCGTTCTCCACGGTCGTGGTTGTCGGGTGGGAGTTGAGTGACTCTGACTGATATTTCCCCGCATTCTGGGCATTGTGCAGGGATAACTCCCGCCGCCATACCAGCGAATTCAAGATTCAGTTGTATATAATTAATTCCGTTTTCCAATTATATACTGTCTGACAAGGTGAATGCCACGGGATCGTTCGGAAATCGTCGAGCCTCGTGATCACGGGAATCGAAGATTCTCGACTGGCGTGATTTGAAGCCAGTGGCGTCGATCGCTTGTACCGTCTCGAGGTCGTGGCGTGTGACGGATGACGGCTGGCGGACACACTGGATCCCCGTTTCGAACTCCCGCTGTTTCGTACAGACAGGTGAAAGTCCGCCAGCTGGTCAGCTTCGGAGAACGGAAACGATCGTGCCGAGTACGAGGATAGCACCGAGCCCGATGATGTACAGCGGTTTGTTGCTGCTCTCGTATTTGAGAAACGCATTTTCAGGCGAATCTGATGGCACGTAGGCCGTCACGGTGGCTCCCGGCTCGTACCCCTCTAACTGCGCTCTGGCGTCTTCTTTGGTCCCGAATTCGTGCAACACGTCTCCTGGATACACGTGTGAGGACGTATAGGTCTCTCCCTCGTAGGTGTAGTTGAACGTCGCTTGCGGACTGTAGTCGTCCGTTCCCCGTCGTGCGTCGTGGCGTTCGATCGAGGTCGAGACGATCGTCGCATCGACCGTCTCTGTGGAGTCCAACGCCGCAGATTGGGCCGAATAACTGTAGCCACCGTACCCGATCGCTCCAAGCCCCACGATCAACGTGAGTGCGATCTGGAGCGCTCCGGACGGGCCGTTGAAATTGAATTCCATAGCTGAGTGCAAAAGTGGGAGAACAATAAAGGCCGAGTCGCTGTTTCTCGCTCTGTAACAGCCACCCAACAGACGTTCTGCTGGGGAATGATGGTTTTCTTGAACCCATTGGATGTTGGCATAGCGACGAGTTCTCCTTCCGACCGATGTGCGTGAATCCAGTCGAAAACTGGCCGTTCAGCAAATCGCAAGACAGAACACGGATTTCGACAGAACCTTTTGCGACAGTTCTATCGAAATGGCAGCGTCAGCCGCTGAGAAAGCTTAAATCTGGTTTTGATACTACGATTGATCTAATACGCGACGACGGCAATTTGTGGATACGATGGTCACCGTTTCCGCCTTCAAAGACGGATTCACTGCCCTCCGAGCGAATCCGATCCTGCTCGTCGCTGGCTTTCTCTTCGGGGTCGGAAGCCAACTGCAATACGTAGATCGCCTGATCGAATCACCATTGCTGTCAGCAGGTGTCTTACTCGCGTGGTTGGTTGTTTTCCCGTTCGTTCTCGGCGGCTTCATCGGAACCGCTCAGGCCGCAATCGAAGGCACAGGCGCATCGCTCACCCAGTTTTTTACTGCAGCGCGGACACATTACCTCCCACTTCTCCTTGGAACTGTGTTGTTCGTGCTTATCGTCCTTGGAGTCGCTATGGGACTCGGCGCCATTGGGTTCGTCCTCGGAGTCGGATCGATATTGCTCGCCGCGATTAACGAGATGGCTGCCTTCGCCGCGGGCGTCGGTTCTATACTCGTTTGGCTGCTGTCTATCCTCATCGTCATTATGTTCGTGCAGTTTTACGACACTGCGATCGTCATCGAAAACGAGAGTGTTACTGGTTCGTTCCGGAGAAGTATTGCCCTCGTCCGCTCGAATCTCAAAAGCGTCGCCGGGTTCTCGCTGGTCTGGATCCTTCTGCTGAACGCCTTCTTCATACCCGAGTACCTCCTCCAGGTGACGCTGACGGACACTGGACCGACTGACGTATTCCCGATCGACCTCGGAATTCCGATCGCTGTCCTCCTCCCGATCGGGATCGGTCTTTACGCGGTCGGCTTCGCGTACCTCTATACGGTGTACACGGCCTACTACCTGCGATTGATCGCTGCTTCACCTGCCACCTCGGGGGCAGTATGAACACCCACCAACAACTACATATTACGGTCTCGAACAGCCACTGATCGGATCGGATCGGATCGGATCCCTGCGACCGCCATTCACAGAATCCCCGTAACTATGACACGGTTCTTTCCGACACAAACTGACGCCGCCGTCGAACGAAGCGATTCCCCAGCCGTACTGAGCCTCGACGACGACGCGACGCGAGAGGTGATCGAAGCGTTATCCTCTGAAACCGCCTACGAGATCTTCCGGCTGCTCAACGAGACGCCGGCGACACCGGCGCGGATCGCTGAGCAACTCGACCAGAGCGTTCAAAACATTCACTATCACCTGACGAACCTCGAATCGGCCGGGGTAATCGAAGTCACTGACACCTGCTATTCGGAGAAAGGCCGGGAGATGAGTGTGTACGTCGTTTCTGAAGATCCGACACTGCTCTTTCTCGGTACCGAAGACGATCGGCCGAGTCTCAAACGCGCGTTCAAATCCTTCGCCTCGCTGCTCGGTCCGCCATCGATCCTGCTTGCAGTCGGTGAATCCATCTCACAGTTCGTGACTGCTGAATGAGCGAACGCACCGACGCACCGATCCGAAGTATTTCTACCAGTTGATACAGTCACGTGTGGCATGGCGCCAACGATCAAGGAACGAGACGATGTCGACGGGTGTGGGTGTCTCGAATGCCGAAACATCGAGACGACTACCACCAATCGGACCGTCCTCGATGCGTTGGTCTGGTCCGTTCGACTGTTGCGATCCTCCCCGTCGGTGGTCGCCTTCGCCGGCGTGATCGTCCTCGTCAACCGGCTTCTCGAGACGGACAGTATCGACGTGCTCCCGCTGCCCGTAATCGACGTGCTCGAGGCCTTGACAGCGTTCGCGTTCATCTTCTTGATTCGAGCCTACGTGGGAACGATTGTCGCCGGAGAACTGACTGGTGACCCCGTCACGATACGCGCGGGACTGCATCGAAGTATTGCTCGGATACCGGCGGTAGTTGGCGGCGTCTTTCTACTCGTAGTGCTCTGTTGAACGCAAGACGGCGGCAGTATTGGAATTTTGACATCCAAATTAATGGCGTTAGATCTCCTGTACTGCTGGTTTTGAGATCTGGATGATGTGGGAGGAGTACAGTTCGTTGATTCTGCAACCATCAGAATTAGGTCACTTTGTGAGAATCCGTACGTGGATGACGGCGATGTCTCTGGCGGATACGTCCAGAGAAAGAGAGCAGGCGGCGAGCCCTAACTCGCCGCCTGCGATAGGTTATGCACGATACACTTGCGCGTGAGCTCTCGGAACTGGCCGTGCCAGCTCCGAGAGCGTAACTTCTCACCGTCATCCTTCAGCAGTGAGAACGCAGTCTCACTCAGTGTCCGCTGATGGTACAGATCTTCGTCCATCCGAGCGTTATGCGCTTTCTTCAGCGCATTGTGCTCCTTGTGTTTGATTAGCGGTCGTGTCGCGCCAGCGCGACACTCCTCTCTGAGATCTGACCACGAATAGTTCGCATCTGCAAGGAACTCTTGCAGGTCTTCGGCGTTGCGCCGATAGACCTGCAAGCCGATGTGTCCGTCCCACTTGCGCTTCGTCGTGAAATGAACGTCTTTGATCGCCAGTGACTCTGTATCGACCAAAACCGTCGTCTTCAGCTTATGAAACGAGAAGCCAGCACGATTCCGGTAATGATAGCTGGTCTGATCTCGCTGGAAGCCACTGGCGTCGATTGCTGCTGTTCCCGACCAGCCAGCCTGCTCCGCACTGCGGCGGAGCAGGCTGCGGAGCTCACGCATGTCGACCTGTTGCTCCCATCGACAGAGCGTGGTGTGATCCGGCGATTTGTCGATGTTGAGCTCTTCACGGATGGCTCTGGAATCATTGAACCATGCTTCAGTCTCTCGGAAATTTTTGTCGAGTTCCGCATGCAAGAGGATAAACGCGATCTGAGCCCACTCGGCGAACCCGCTGGCGCCATCCGGCGCAGCGGGTTCGTCAGGGTTATCGACGTGCTGTTTGGCAAGATTCTTACACTGCCGTATGATCGGTCTTTTCGACCTCATATCGACAGACGGCGTCCAATTCCCCACAAGCCTCACGGAAATCAGCCGAGAACAAGGCTGAAACTGGTGCTATTCGACGCTGCAACAGAGCAACTCGTAGTCTTCGGTATGATGATCCCATCCCTCCTCACTCTGCCACTACTCGTGCTTGTTGGTGTTATTCCGGGCAATCCCGTGGCGATGGTCAGCTTTCCCGTCGCGGCGGCAGTCGGCGGGATCGTCTTTGCCGTGCCGTTTCTCCTCTTGATGTTCAAATTCTGGGTCGTGTCCCAAACTCGTCTAGAGTCGTAACTGACTCCTGTGGAAACAGGGTCACCTCTGGTATCCACCCCGAAGTGACCCATGCACGCCACAATCGACGCGCAAGTCACGGTTAGTATCGACTTAGACAAAACGCTACCGCTTGCCACTCTCGCTGAATCTTTTACAGAGCTTCACCTCGAGGCGACGATCCTCGAGGAGCTTGTCAAAAGCCTCGACGAGCGCCTCGTCGAGGCGTACTGTGGGGAGAAGCACGCGCGCGGAAACGGCGATCGCCGTTTCCAGCGCGCCGGAACCGCAACACGAACAGCTGTGACAACCGCAGGAGAGCACGAATTCACCCTTCATCACGTCAAAGATACCGCTGCCACCGGTGACAATCCTACCTACTTCCGCCCTCTCGAAGATCTCATCAAATTCGACGGGCAGCGCATCTATCAAGAGGATATTTCACTCCAGAGTACCGAACTCGCTACGTCGCTCAGCTTTCGTGATGCCGTCGCCCACGGCGACGGCTTCACTCCGATGCCTTCGAGAACGACGATCAACCGCCGAGTCCGTGAGTACGGCAGCAAACTCGGTGACTTCGTTCGTGATCGGCTTCCTGGGACGAATGCAGACACTGTCGTTCCTGACGGAACGAAGTGTCATCGCCAGGACGATCACTGCACGTACCACGACGTCAACGTCACTCTCGGACAGATCACCGAAGACAACGCGGAAACCACGCTCTTAGACGTCAATGTCAACGAGCCGTGGGACGATACAGCAGAAGATCTCGAAGAGAACGAGGCGATCACTGACGACGCGACGGTCGTCAGTGACGCCGAGGAATCCCTCGTCGACGCCTTCGAGACCAGCTATCGATCTCATCAGCTCGATCTCGTTCATGTCGGTCGAACGCTTGGATACAAGCTGTGGAAGGACGGTACCTTTTCGCTCGAAACGCGGAAAGCGATCGCCTCAGACGTCACAAACGACTTGTTCCATCTGAAAAACTCGGTTGCGCTCCATGCACCGAGGAATGAGCGTTTGGGCGATCCGCGAGCGGATCGCCCAAACGCTCGAGAACCTCACGAAGGAGGCGTGGCGCTTAGAGCAACAGGACTCTCCAAAAGCAGCGGCGTACCTCCGAAAATGGGCAGAAGCAACCGTCACGTTCGCCGAACTCGCACTCGAGGGACAAGAGGTTCTGTGGACGTCGAACGTGGTCGAACGAGCCATGGGCGAAATCTCGAAGCGGTGTAAAAACCAGTGGATGAGATGGACAGAGTCCGGCTTAGAATCGCTCCTCTGGCTCAATCTCGTGAGATATGCCGAGTCCGAGCAGTTCGCGGCGTTCGCCGACGAACTGCTCGAGCGTTCAGCCAAAACAGCCATCACATTGGAGGTATCAGTTAGAGGCGAACTCTAGACGAGTTTGTGACGGGACCAAGAATTTTCGACCCGAGTACGAAGCGAGGGACGTTACGGATGAGACGCTTTTTCGCACCACGTACCAGATGTACGAGAAAAAAGACGTGTTCCCATTCGTCGATGCCGAGGGGACCGAGATCTGTCGCGTGAAAGCGATCGACACGTGGGATATCGCCGGCGACTATCTTCTCACGGATAGCCGTACCGACGAAGAACTCGTCATCTTTGAGAATGATCTCTCGGTGTTTCAAGACACGTGGCGGCTCCGCGACCCCGACGACCGGTCGCTACTCGCCGAGATAAACTCGCGCGGCGCACCCGTCACACTCGCACGGAAACTCCTGCCGGGCGGCCAACTCCTCGCGCACAAGTACGAGATAACCGACGCCAACGGCGATTCGGTCGGCACCATCGAGGGCGAGTTCGCGCTGTTTGACTTCGATCAATACGAGATCGATCTCAGCGATACGAGTTCAATCCCGACAGAGCCGATCGTGATCGCCGCGATCATCATCGATGCGATTTAACCGCGAATTCACGGGATGACTCCTAGTTCACGACACGACACCTTGGACGTAGATGTGTGCGTACGCGCTTGCCCACACGATCGAGAGCAGTTCACCGACGCTCGATGAGATCGCATCGAAAATAGGAGACACTGGAGCCAGTTCCGCACCTAGCTCGGGGAACATTGTTGGCAGATAGAGGCTAAGTCCACTTCCGATAACGATCACCCCTACGAGCACGAACTTTCCTCGGTAGTTTGTCGTGATGCGCCAGCTCACCCGGAGCGATTCGATGGGGCCGTACTGGCCGATAACGCAGGCTTCCGGTGCGAACCAGAACTTAAACAACAAGAAGAGAAACGGCACGGCAAAGACAATCACACCGACTGCTGCAGCAACCGGAAAGCCAACGATCTCTACGGGATTGCCCGGGATCGCACCGACCAGCACCAAGAGGGGAAGAAACAGGAGGAAGGGTATCGTCATAGCGGAAAAAACGATGAAGAGGATCAAACCGACTAATGCTGGCGTACGGGCAAAGCTTCGATGGAGTCCCTCGCGTATCGTCACGGGATCGCCGGTCAGTTCGCCGGCGACGATTGTTCCCACGTAGGCTCGAATCAAAACGATGAACGCGAACGCTGTCAGCGTCTCGAAGACGCCAATTGCGGGCAGCGGGAGTATGTTGATACTGTCCGTTTCCAGGAGCCGGTTAGCGAGGATGATCACACCCGCAAAAGCGACGATTGACGGGTAGGACCGAAACAGACGAATGGACCAGACTAACGTATCGAGAACCGTTCGGCGGGTTGCTGTTGTTTCGATGTTGCGGCATTCGAGACATCCACAGCCATCGGTATCGTTTCGGGCCTTGATCGTCGGTGCCACGTCACAGGCGGTTGTACCGTGACCGGTAGAAGTGCTTCGGATCGGTGCGTCGGTGTAGTCGCTCATTCAGCAGTAACGAACTGTGAGATGGATTCACCAGCGGCAAGCAGGATCGATGGCGGGCCAAGTAGTGAGGCGAAGGATTTGAATGCGCGTTTGAGACTTGGCCGATCGTCCTCCGTCCCAAGAAAGAGCAGCGTCGGGTCTTCAGAAACGACGAACACGCTCATCTCACGGCCCTTCTCCGAATAGCAGGTATCGGTGATTTCGATCACGCCGGCCGATTCGAGGTTCTCCAAGTGGTAGTGGACGTTTTGCACGCTCTGGTCGAGTTGGTCAGCGATCCGCGACGGCGTCGCAGGCGTCTTGTTGAGCAGCCGGAAAATCTCGTAGGCGGTCTCGGAGGACAACGCTTCGATCACGTCTCTCGTCGCCTCGTCGTCGAGACTCAGGATGGCCGGGGTGTCGCTTCGTTCGACAGTGGCGTCTGTGTGTGTCGGGAGGAGTCGTGACATAATGGGATTAGCTTCTGTGGATGGTGGGCGCGGGAAACTGATTCGATCGGTGGCTGTTCGAAACTGTCGTTCGTAATTGTTCGCAGGTGTTTATGTTGCTTCTGGGGCGGCTGGTGAGGCAGCGATCAATCGCATATAGTAAGCTGTGTACACCGTATAGAAGTACGCGAAGCCGACCGCGGAAAGGACGATCCCGACCGGGAGCAGGACAGCGACAGGAATTCCGATATCGGTCGGTAATACGTCACCCGACCCAGCGTCCGACATTGTCAACTGGAGCAGGTATTCGGGGATGAAGAAGACGTTCATAATACTGCCGGACGTAAGTCGTGAAAGATTCTCGCCGTCCCGGGGTGGCGAGAATCTTCACACAGTTACGTCCGATAGTATAAGGACGACCCAGACCAGCGAGAATCCGGCGACGCTTCTCAGGTTCGAGTGAACTGCTCTGTTGAATAGCGATCTAATCAGCCGATATCACTAGTTTAGAAGGATGAAGCCGAGGAATTCGGTTCTGTCCTATGGAACTCGATATCCTCGACTTCGTTGAGCAGTGTCGTGACCTAGCTAAACAAGCGTTGGGGAAGCATGCGGGCGAGCCCGCCAGCGGCGGGTTCGCCCGCTGGGTCCACGTCGTTCTGCACTGCTTTCGGCTCGAAGAAGGCCACAGCTACCGTGAAACGCCGAATCGGCTGAAGTATATGACTGAGATTCGTGAAGCGCTCGGCTTAGATCGGGACGATCTGCCGGACTACAGCACGATCTACAAATCATTCGACCGGCTGAAAATGTGGGTGTGGCGGGCGCTGCTGCGCGTTTCAGCGCAGCAGCACCCGCAATCTGGACACGCCGCTCTCGACAGCACGTTTTTCGACCGCCGCCGTGCGTCGTCGTACTTCCGCCAGCGGTCGGGAAGTACCGTACAGACGCTGAAAGTGACGACATTAACTGATGTGGAATCGCTTGCGGTTCTTGACGTTCACATCACAGCACGGTGGAAGCATGATACGAAGACCGGACCGCAGGTCGTCCGCCGAAACGCGGACGACCTGCAGTCCGTCGCCGCCGACAATGGCTTCCAAGACTGGCACACCGAGTACGAGATCGCCGCATATGACGTTGAGTACCTCGTTCACTATCGTGGATCATCACCGAAAGCAGCTCTGAACAACGCGCTCAACCGGGCAAAAGGCTACTCTCAGCGGTGGATGGCCGAAACGTCGTACTCGACAACCAAGCGCTCGCTCGGCGACGCCGTGCGAGCGCTCGGCTGGTATCGGCAGTTCCGTGAAATTGTCTTGATGTTCGCTATCATTAACATAGAATCGCTGTGTGAACCGCTGTAACCGTGACTCAGCATCTATTCAACAGAGCAGAGTGAACGAGTCCGATGCTTCTCCGGAATGCGTCAGTAACGCCCTCGTTTTCGATGACGATAGCGGTGTCGTAGAACTGCACGAACATAATGACGACGAGGATCGACACCAACCAAATGAGCAAAGAGATGACGCCCGCTGCAAATGCAGCCATCTCATGAACCACGGCGAGCGCCATCGACCCGATACCGAGGACGAACCCGATGAGGCCGAGTCCGATTGCGGTTCCAAGGACGAGCAGCAAGAACAAGACACTTGCGAGGAGCAGTCGGAGGTAATGAGTCCGGGCTGCAGTGAAAAACCCAGTGAGCGACGCGCCTGTTCCGTCGATCGCTCCTCGGGCAGTGCTGATGAACCCGCCGAGAACGAACGGGAAGATGATCAGCCAGGCGAGCGATGCGCCTGCCGAGATGAGGGGTGATTCAGTTAGGTGATCGACGTATTGCAACTGGCTGCCGGTCCCGACGAGGAGGCCAGCGACGAGGAGGATTGGATTCGTTCGGAGGGCGGCAAACCCATCTTTGAATGCGGAGACGGTGACCATCGTATCTACAGAGTACTGCTGTCACATATTAGGTCAGACGTAGTATCAAAACCAGATTTAAGGCTTCATCAAGTGTCGAGCTTCCTTCGGAGAGGCACTGTTGAAATCCTCTGCAGATGATATATATAAATTCGATTACGGTGGTGCAGGGGACTTACAAATCGCTCAGTACAGGGCAAGCAAATTTGGTCCGATTACTGCTGCTTAACGACGACTGTATCTGCAACGAGGTCGCCGACCCGCTGATTGTCATCAGTAACCAATATTGATATCATTGCGATGAGGTTGAAGGTCGGGAGTGAGTCAACGATCCATAACAGGTTCCGTAGTATTGAGGCGCCGATTGAACAGTTGGAACCATCGGACTTGATAACGACTAGTCCGAGCAGGTATTTCCCTGGCGTGTAGCCGTACAGTCCCTCCAGTAGAAACCCGTAAACCAATGTTGCGACCAGCCCCGCGAAAATGAACATGAGGGCAACGATATCGCCGAGGGCCGCCCCTGCGAGCATCACAGGAACCCAGATGAGCCCCATGAGGATCGAGTCGATGAAGAATGCACCTACTCGGTGCCAGATCACATTTCCATTCGTCCCTAGTTGCGGTTTCGGATGTTTTTCCATAACTCACGTCTGTTACTCATCACTCATTAATCTTTGATGGTGATCTCGGAGGTAAAGTGATTGGATTGTTCGCACCTTTCAGCGACCAGCCGTTTCAGACAAGGATATATGTGAAGAAGAGGATTTCAACAGAGCCTTCGGAGCATAAGTCCTGGCGTGTACGACGAGGAAGCCACGGTCAGCATCCGATCCATGACCGTGTTCGTCTCCGTCCAACAGAAGTCAATGCAGAACGCCCCCTACCGTGGGATGATGCAGTGTTGAACGCAAGACAGCGCCGTCATAGAAATTTTGATATTCGCTTTTCCACCGGTAGCTCCGCTTTATCGGTAGGTTCTGAGATCGGACGATTCGATTTCAGCCGACTTGTGCAGTGATCAAAACATCAGTTTCACAAGATGCTGCACGAAGTGTGAGATGGACGATGGCGATGCCTCTCTCGAATACGTCCGGAGAAGAGGAGCAGGCGGCGAGCCTTAACTCGCCGCCTGCGCGAGGTTATGGACGATGCACTTCCGTGTGAGCTCCCGGAACTGGCCATGCCAGCTCCGGGAGCGGATCTCGTCGCCGTCGTCCTTCAGCATCGCAAATACGGTCTCACTCATTGACCGTTGATTGTAGACTTCGTCGTCAATTCTGGCGTTGTGAGCCTTCTTGAGTGCGTTTTGCTCACAGTGTTTGATCACTGGTCGCGTTGACGCTTCACGACAGGCCTCCCGGAGATTGCTCCATGAGTACATCTTGTCAGCCAGAAGTGCCTGCAGGTCTTCGGCGTTGCGCCGAAAGACCTGCAGCCCAATGTGGCCGTCGTAGGCTTTCTTTGTGGTGAAATGAGCGTCCATGATAGCAAGTGACTCCGTATCGACGAGCAGCGTTGTTTTCATCGCATTGAACGAGTAGCCGACACGATTTCGGTAGTGCGAACTAGCCTGATCTCGCTGGAAGCCGCTGGCATCGATCGAGGCAGTTCCTGAGAGCCCCGCCTGCTCCGCTGACCGGCGGAGCAGGCGGCGCAACTCTTTCATCGGGAATTCTCCGTCCCACACGCTGAAAGACGTGTAATCAGGTGATTTCTCAAGGCCGAACACAGCAAGGATTCCCGGCATCTCGTTCAGATAGTCCTCGAACTGCCGGAGCGGCTTGTTGACTTCCTCTTTGGGCAAGAGCAACGCGATCTTCGTGGACTTGGCGTACCCGTCCGCGCCGTCCGGCGCGGCGGGTACGTCTGGTTCTTCTACGTGGGTCGTGGCGAACTCGTGAAACGTCTGTGCGAGGTTCCTGAGACGTCCCATATCGCCAGACGGCGTCCAAATCCCCTGAAATCAGCGATACAATCCGCAGAGGGCGTCGGCGTTCAACAGAGCATGTTCTGTTCAATCTCTGTGCGTATTGACTTCTCTCCCGCATCTTCTCCATGCGGACGAGGAACACATGGAACTACAGCAAACGATTCGTTCTCGTCATTAGCGAACGGCTCAAGTGCCTTTTTGCTCCCGTGATGGATCCATTGCTCCCTCGTCCCTTCGGGCGCATACTCAGAGTTCTCTCGAACATGTCGTTCGAGTTCTTGGTAACAGACGTTCGTTGTCGTCAGGTTCAGCGTTTCCGTGAGACGAGACCAGAGATTGGTGTTTGCGACAGCGATCAGTGCGTCAGTATCGACGATAATCGGATAGCGTACTCCATTGTCCGCCATCGCTATTCTTGGAATACCCCAGTCGTATCAAGTTCTGAAGCTTCCTCAAAGGCATTCCGCTCGCGCTCAATCTCCTCTAAGCCATCATCGAGAAGAATCTCTGCAACATCTTTAGAGATATCTCCCTGCTTGTACCGCTGGTGAAGAGTGATTTTCTCTTCGTCCGAAAGGGCTTCTCGAAGTTTCTCTCGGAGCCCCTGTCGAGCAAGCTCACTAATGTTTATTCCCCCGAGACGCATCTGGTCAACGACCTGCGTTGCTTCCTTCTCAGCTTCACCCCGGAACTGGATTTTGTCGTTGTTCGTCGCCATCTTATCTACTCGTTCGTTCCCTACAGCAATAGATGTTGTGACGCGCCATCCATGTCATCACAGATCACCACTAGACTACAACTTGAGAAAAGAGATTCGTTGTTTCAATGATCGGACCGCGAACTACACTCGCCAAAACAGTGCCTATGATTACCACACCCTGACTAATTTTAATACAGTTGCCACGATAATCCGTAACTGACGTCCGAAACAAACCTCGTAAACGGAAAATTCCGCAACATGGTCGATACTCGCTTCAAACCGCGGCGTGCTCGTTCTCGCTTAGCCGCGGGTCGCGTGTTCGGCGAGTATCTACAAGACCAGCGTGCGAAGAGTTCGGCCGAGAATCGCTGGGCTTGCGTCGCCATCGAACGCGAAAGTGCGACGCACTCCGGCGATCTCCGGACACTCTCACCCGCATAACCCGGCTCCCACGCGGACTACCCGTCAGGGGCTGGGGAACACGGGAGTGCCGCCTGCTTTCGTCTAGTACTCGCTTAGCTCACAGCGTCACGCGAGTACGGCGACTGAGGCTCGCGGCAGTTTGGTCTGCGTTCGTTCCTGACGGTGGGACGAACGAGCGATTCCGTATGCGCTGAGCGTACGAAGAGTCGCTAGCACACATCCCCCGCAGCGAGAGCTGCGGCTACGTCGAGCCCCGGAGTCTCCGCTGGCGAGGGACGCCGGACTTTGAATCCGGAGGCCGCCGGTTCGATTCCGGCCGGGGCGACATGCCGACGTGGTGTAATCCGGCGAGCATACGGTCCTGTCACGGCCGTGATCCGGGTTCGAATCCCGGCGTCGGCGTGGACGCGTGGACAAACCACGTGGGGATACCCATCGAGGTAGGCAGCCCGTTAATGCGATCATCTGGATCGTTCCCACGATGCTGGGCCCAGCAGGGTCTGCAACCTACATGAGCCGGTGTGGTATTCCCGGGAGCACCCGAAGTACGCCCCCGCGATGAGACGCGCAATCACAACTACCCGTTCGTGGTTGCGCAGTTGGAAACAGTCGTACAGATAGATAATCAACTGCCGAATGCTCGGCAGTACCCGTGAGCCGATAGTCCAGTGGACGACGATCTGTGCCTTGGACGCACACGACCGAGGTTCGAATCCTCGTCGGCTCAGTGTGCCGTGTCTGGGGAATGGTGACCCCACTGGCCTGCTACGCCAGCCCCGACGACGGGTTCTCGGTTCAACTCCGGGACACGGCGTGATGCCAAAGAATGTCTACCCTGACTGCAACGAGGAAGCGTTCCGCCACGTCTCACTCGGTGAAACAACGTCCATCGACACGATTGGAAGCGTGAGAATCTGCGTCACCGACGAAGGCACGTACTTCCACGGAACGAGGTGACCGCCATTCGCCCCTGCCGTGACCGGGTGCTGGTGAACCCACTCGCCCCGAAAGCGAGGGGCAGAAGCTGAGCAATACGCAGCTTCCGACATCCCGTGAGTAGCGCGAAGGGGGCTCGTCGGAGCTTGCTCCGACGGCGTGTGGTGAGACAAGCAGATTGGTGACTGCGCTCGGTTTGAAACCGAGAGCTGCGAGGCTTCGGAGTTCGACTCTCCGTCTCACTGTTGGCGGGATTTCCCTAGCCCGGCCAAGGGACCGCATTGGAAGCGCGGCGTCCGCGAGGGCACGAGTGTTCAAATCACTCTCCCGCCGCTGCGTGCCGAAGTGATTCGCAGAGTCGTTAGCGATTCTCGAATTGTGCCGCCATGCCAGAGTGGTCAAACGGACACGGTCGAGGACTGTGTGGTTAGTCCTTCCCAAGTTCGAATCCTGGTGGCGGCATACCGGTCACTGTACCAGTAGACGATTCCCTGTATTCTCTGTCGCCGTACCCAAGTGGTCAACGGGAAGCGGCTCAGAACCGCTGGCGTAGGTCCTTCCGAGGTTCGAATCCTCGCGGCGACATTTCTCTCCGTGGTCAAGTGGTCACGACGCCTCCCTGTAGAGGAGGAGACGCACGTTCGAGTCGTGCCGGGGAGACTGCGGGACGGTGGAAGAGCCTGGCATTCACGCTCTCACCGAGTTTTCACCGGAGAACCGGTGCGACGGTGAGGGCTCCTTCATCTCACTTGTAACGAGAACACGCAGGTTCGAATCCTGCCCGTCCCACTGGCCGATGACCCTTTCCAGGAGAGGCCAACCCGCTCCAGTGGAGTAGCGGCCAAACTCACGGCCCTCTCACGGCCGAGCCCCCGGTTCGAATCCGGGTTGGAGCTGCGGGCCCGGAGCCTATGAGGACAGGCGAGCGGCTTTTAACCGCAGGATAGCGGGTTCGAATCCCGTCGGGCCCTTCGGAATCGCCAAGCGATTCCTCGTCACCGACGTAGATCGCAAACACTCCGTGTTTGCTCACTCCCGTCGGGCCCTCTCGATGCCTGGGAGACCCCCCCTGGTGGGGGTGCCGGGCTGTTACGCCGGTCGCGGGAGGTTCGAGTCCTTCCTCAGGCGCTCGGAACCAATTGCAGTGATGCTCCCGGAGTCTCCGTTGGCGAGGGACGCCAGCCTTTCAAGCTGGAGGTCGGGGGTTCGATTCCCCTCGGGAGCACTCGGGGCTGCAGTGGCAAGCGCTTTCCGTACCCTCCCAGCGGGGTACAACGGATTGGAACGCTGCCACCGTCAGTTCCCCCAGCGTGTGGTCGTCCAGGTGGTGCGTTCCTTCAGCCCGCAAGGCACCCACCGGGAGTCATAGCCCGTCGCGCCGCCGGTTTCCCGACCGCACGTGGCGACCGTCGAGTCGGAGCGTTGCTTCGCCAGGAACTCGCAGGTTCAAATCCTGCCGGTGGCTCAGTCCATCGAGAACATCCCGGACAAAGAGAGTCCGAGGGGACTCTCGACACCGGCCCCGCTCCGACAGGTTTCCGGTCGCCGTATTGCCAGTGGTCGTCGACCTGGAGCGATCCTTCGATGGCACTCTTCGGGTTCGAATCCCGCTTTCGCTCCAGGAATTTCCCGGCCACTCTCGTTCCCGCAGCTCAGTCAGGACAGAGCACCGGCCTTCGAAGCCGGGTGTCGCACGTTCGAATCGTGCCGGGAACGTCCAGCCGAGCGAAGCGAGGCTGGGCTCGGGGGAGTTTCTTTCCCGATGCTCGCTGCTCGCAGACGCTGTGGGCAGCCGCGGTCGGAGTCGCCTGTTGCGGCTCCGGGTGATAGTATGGAATTCAACAGGCCGAAGCAAACGGTCGCGGAGGCGACGCGAACCACCAACTACGAAGGTGGCGAAGCGTTCGAGCCTGCCGACCCTCGACTCGCACTGTACAAGCGGACGATCAACCAGCTGCTGGAAGGGTCGTTCTACGAATCTGATGACGAGCAGTTGGCCGCCGTCGTCCACCGGTTCGATGCCGCCGCAGACGAGGACCCGGAGTTCGTCCTGAAGCTCGCCGCGTACGCGCGCCAGGAGCTCTATTTGCGGGACATCCCGCAAGTGCTGCTCGTGCTGGCAGCCAACGACGACCGGTTCAAAGACGACTCTCCCGAGTCGCTCATCCGCGAGTGGACGCCGGCGATCGTCCAGCGAATGGACGAGACGGCAACCGCCCTCGCTATCCACGATCAGCTGTTCGGTGGCACCGCACCGTGGCCGCTTCGGCGGGGAATCGAAGACGCGCTCGTTGAGATGGCTGACGCCTACACGCTCGGCAAGTACGAGCTGTCGCGCCGTGAGGTGACCCTTCACGACGTGTTCAACCGCGTCCACCCTGCACCCGTCGACGCCGAGCAGGAAGCGCTGTTCGAGCGGTTCATGCGCGGCGACCTCGACGACTACCCCGACATTGAACCGTTGCCGTCGCCCAACACGTGGGAGACGGTCATCTCCGAGCGCGGCAACACACAGGAGTCGTGGGAACTGCTCATCGAGGACGACGCGTACACGCTGCCGATCTTCGCGTCGATCCGGAACCTCCGGAACATGCTCGAGGCCGGCGTTCCGGAGGATACCGTCGTGAACCACCTGGACCTGGAGGCGGTGCGTCACGCGCCGCTGTACCCATTCCGGTACTACCAGGCGTACACCGCGCTTCAAGACGCAGATGTGCAGGCACCGGCGGTTGAGCAGTGGCTAGAAGACGCAATTGATGTCGCAGTCGAGACGGTTCCCGACGGACTCGGCGACACCTTCGTCGCAGTCGACCTGTCGGGATCGATGGAGCATCCGCTCTCTGCGAACAGCACGCTCCGGTTAAAGGAAATCGGCGCGTTGTTCGGTGCGATCCTGGCTGATCAGGGTGCCGACGTCGGCGGGTTCGGCGACGATTTCCAGCCCGTTTCGATGCACGTCGACACGCCAGTACTGCAGCGCCAAGAAGCGGTGCTGGCCATCGACGAGGACGTCGGGAACTCGACGAACGGCTGGAAGGCGATCGAACACCTTCACGATCGAGGCAGATCTCTCGAGCGGATCGTCGTCTTTACAGATATGCAGATCTGGGACAGCACGCCGTTCACGGCACGCGATAACCAGACGGTCAAGGACGCGTTCGAGGCCTATCGTGACGAGGTGTCCGCGGACACCGCGTTGTACCTCGTCGATCTCGCGGCCTACGGCGATCTGGTGACGCCGGACGGCTACGAAAACGTCTACAACATCTCCGGCTGGTCGGAGAACGTCCTCTCGTTCATCGAACACGCCGAGAATCCAAAGCAGGTCATCGACGAAATCAGGGCGTTCAAGCTATCTTAGCTGGAACGAGGGCGCTACGCCGCCGTCCTCAGGGAGCGAGGTGAGGCCGATACGGATCTTCACTTTCACCTTCCGTGGCACGGACTTATAACCGAGAACGGCGAATCAGCAATCACGTCGAAAATGACCGACGAACAGGCTCTCGTGAAGACGCTGGCCTTCCAACTCGACGTCCAGAGTGACGATGAGTGATATCGAGGATACACAGGAATCATTGCATTGCTCACAATGTGATTTTGAGCAGTTAAAGGCGTTATATCAGCTCAACGTGGAAGCGAAGCGATACGCTGAATCTGCTGAAGACGCCTACACTGCTGGATTCAAGGCAAAGGCCCGTCTCTACAGTCTGCGGAAGAAGGCACTCTATGGATTGAAACGAGCGATACTCGAAGAGCTCGTCGACGGAGGCTGTGTTGATACAATCCGTTGTCACAATATTGATGGGAAATTATATTACTGTCTCTACGTAGGCGAGTTTTCATTTCATACTCCTACCGATGAATGGGATACTCCACCGCGGGATGCCCCACCATCGCCCTCGAAATCACTCGATTCGTTTGACGCTGATCCTGACAACCGTACCGACCATCTCTCAGAGGCAGAAGCACTGAAACGGCTTACTGAGCAATTCGAAACGCCAAACAACTACCTCCCAACACCATTCGTTGATCGTGGATACGGGTCAGAATTTGCTGGATGGTCACAACTCCCTGGTGCCATCGAGGAAGGTGATAGGGTTGATGGGCGGTTTGGTCGAGAGATAACCAACCCGTACGATGAGTTTCTATTCGCTGTTGGCGATACCTTTCAGACGAAGAAGGGAGACTGCCGAATCCTCGACCGTTATCAGGCGTGGCTGACGCCCTGGCTAGACCGCGCTCCAATCATGCCACGCACGGTATACGATGTTGAACTGGACGGTGAAGTACGTGAAACCGTTCGACAACGCCGGATTGTTGACGACTGGCTTATTCTTGTAGACAGTCTGGACGATCCAGTACCGAATGTAGATGGACGACAGGCAGAGATGGCTGGTGATGCCTACGACCGAGTTGCGTTCGATATCGGTGATATAATCGAACTCAACGCGGAGTGGGATGACGATGGACCACACTACTCTGACTTCTCCCACGACTGAAGTCGTGGGGTTCGACCGCCACAGACGGCCGAGGACCCGTCACAGACGGGCATCCCCACGTCGGGAGTTCCCTGGTCGGATGCCGGGGTTCGGGCCGAGCCAGTACGGCCCCCGACCGAGACAGTGGCTTTGGTGGGCTTGCCTCGGACTCGGTATCCCTGATTTCGTAGGGGATACCAATCAAGCTTACGGGATTCATCCCACGGCTAAAGCCCTGTCTCTTACCCACAAGTTGCGCCACCAGTCGCGGGCGATCCATCGGAGAGTGGCGATCGAGATACCAGTATTCAGCGCCTTTCGCCGGGTGAAATCCGTAATTGTGGATCCGAACGCAGTCGACTCGAGTACTACGCTCCGTACCGAGCGTCGATCTCGTCTCTCTTCCTGTGGGTCTCAGCTCGTGCTCGCCCGCCTCGAGAGCTTCCGAAACGCCACTTTCGCGGGACTCCGACGTATGGGTAAGAGACAGGGCTAAAGCCGTGGGCTTTCTCCCTGCTTCCCCTTGTAAAATCGTGGAAGCATCACTCTCATATAACCTGGTTATGGTAGAGTTTGTGCCTGTTGAACCGACCGAAGAAGCTCCGCTGGGTCTATCGGTAGCGGAGTTTGCTGATGACGTTGTCGCAGTCCACGACGACCCTCCACACACAGAGTGAATATCGCGGAGATGGCTCACCGAAGCTCGGTGTGAAGAAATCCCTGCTGCGGACGTCGAGTCGAAGAGATGCGTCGCAAAGAGCGGGCAACTGGCCGGGTCGATCCCCGAGAACGACTCGAGTGCGAGCAACTGGCGGAGATCAATCAGCAGGTATAGCAGGTGGCCGACAACGTTCAGGGTGCAGTCGGGCAGTCATCGCGAAGCGGATCGCCGGCCACGTCCTCGAGGGTGCGGACATGTTCGAGGACGTGAGCGCGACGAACGAAGAGTTCCGTCACGTAGCGGGGCCGATCGTTCCGACCGGCAAACTCGAGGAGGTCACAGGGACGCAATGGGAGTCGAGAGTAGGGCCTTCTCGTGCCGTTCAGGCCGGTTCTGAAGTGCATGTTTCTGGAACCACAGCGACCGGCGATGACGGAAATGTGGTCGGTAAGGACGACCCGTCTGAGCAGACGAGGCAGGCACCCCGGAGTATCGAAAGTGCCCTCCAAGGGACGGATGCCTCACTCGAGGACGTCGTCGGAACCAGACTGTTCGTCACGGATGTTGATAAATGGGAATCGATCGGCGATGCTCATAGCGAGGTGTTTGGTGGCGTTCGCCCGACGGCAGTATGGTGGAATGAACCGTCTGATCGAGCCTGATTCGCTGGTCAGGGTCGAAGCTGTCGCGATCGTCGCCGAGTAAGCGATCTCACTTTGCGAGTGACCGATACGCGCTGTGGATCTTGCACGTGTGCTATCGACCTCCTCATCTTCTAGCATGACCTGCGTGACCGATACAGAGGTTGAGTTCAGCACGACAAAGTCGGTTATTTAACGTCGAAATCAGTGAATGATCCACTCGCTACACGCACGGACTTTTCGGTACTCCTATTCCCAAGAGATTTGTCCATACATGAAAACAAAACACTATGAATCGACGCTCGTATCTCGTACTTGGGGTTACTATCGGTACCTCTGGTTGCCTCGAGTTCTTCGATCAGGAGGTGTATCTCGGTGGTTTACGTCTCGAAAACACCAGTGAGGCGGACCACAGTGTAGAGATACGGGTCCGAAAAGATGGGGGACAAGTTCACGAAAGCACCGTGGACATTTCCGGTATGGAAGACGACGAGAACGTACTGAGCACGGAGTTCGTGGAGTGTGAATGGCCGAACGACGAATCCGGTGAATTTGAAATTGCTGCGCGTCTGACCGGTGACGACTCGTGGGTAGAAACGACATCAGACGATACGGAAGGCGACGACTCCTGTCAGATGGTGTTCCTACGCATTGAAGAGACTGGTACACTCTGGTTCAACTGGGACGACTGCGAGCGCTACGAAGCGGAGAATCCAGATACCGTCTGCGGCTACGGCACTGGATAGGTACGACTATCCAAAACGTTCGTTCAATACCGACTGAGACTCAGTGGGCAGGTTGTTCTTGTTTATGTACATATAGTTATCCTGCACTGGTCGATCACTACACTTCGCAGATCGGCTCTCAGCCAACGCCGCATTCGCGCTTTGCATCTTGCACGTTTTTCAACCTGCTCGGACTTTGTCAGATAGTGTGTGGTAATAACACGCGAAATCTTGGGCCACCGTGCACGTCTCGGTGGATCTCTTGTTCACGCCAGTTGCTGTCGTGGACGACGACAACTTGCGTGACGAGATCCGCTTACCAAACGACCGTCTCGACGAACTCGCCGAACAGTACGCCGGTGGCGAAACAGTGATCGAAGCATCCGGACGACCGTCCGGTGTACGAGATGCTCGACGAGCATCTCGACGCTCCTAACTGTTGATAGGTGTCGGTGTACTCGTAGCTATCCCGCGAGTTCGGCGACCTCGAGGAGGAGTCCGGGAACAGCAATGAGGAGAAAGCCGACGGCAACGAGGAAAAGCGGAACGAGAAGAGCGATTTCGGTGAACAGCCAGATGCCGATTCCTGCAAGGATGGCAAGCACACCGAGGACGCGAAATACCCACGTAACGAGCCCCTCGAGTTCTGAGTCCGCGAGCAGATCCAGTACGTCGAGTAGTTCGTCCATATGCGTTCTGACGTCCGATCCCTGTTAAAACTATTTGACTATCCTATAAGCTGATTTATCAAAATTCGGGGTGGAACCAACCCCTGAATCACCTCGAGGTCGAGCCCCGAAGTGCTCCGAACGACCTGTGGAATCGGTAGCAGCACTGAATTAGACGAGTCTAAAAATCAGATTAGGTAGAAAACTTTTTATCATTATACTCACGGACATAAGTACGTAAAGACATCTGGCACGTTGATCTCGTCCAGTGCACAGAGAGCAGCATCACGAAGTTCGTCAAGCGTTTCGAATAGGCGGTTGCCGAGTGATTGATCGAGTTGTCGCCAGCACTCTTCCGCGGGGTTCAGCTCTGGTGAACCCCGCGGAAGGTAACACAGTTCGATCGGAGTACCTTCAACGAACTCTTGGACTCTGTTCGCCGTGAAATACGAGGCGTTGTCGAGGACAACGCAGATTTTCTCGCCGAACTCGGTCTGGAGAGCGTCCAGAAAACGAATCGTCGTGTCGCTGTTGAAGTTCTCTTCGCAGGGGAGAAAGAACGTCTCATCAGTATCGCTGACTGCACCGAGAAGTTTGATGCTGTCCCACGCGCCCGTCACCGGGAGTGACGGGCGCTCACCCTTGGGAAACCATGCGTGAATCAGTGTCGAGAGAACCTGTCGCGTCTGATCAATGGCTAAGATCGTGTATTCGTCGTCCAGGTTGTCGCGCTTTTTTTTGAACCCGTCTTGCCATGCTTCCTGTGCTCTCTCATCGGATTTGTGAAACTCCGGCCGGGCTGTCTTCCAGGACAGCCCGGCCTCGGTCATCAATCGTCGAACGTGACGCTCACTGTACTCAACGTCGAATTCCTCGGCGAGATAGTGACGAGCTAGTGGAACGGACCACGCAGGCGCGTCAAGTCCAACTTCCTCTGGAGACTTGTGAAGCGCTTCAACGAACTGTTCATGCTCTTTGTCGGAGAGTTTTGAGGGCCTTCCTGAACGGTGCTCGTCGTAGACGACCTCCTCGAACGGCTCGTCGGCGAGCCGTTCGAGTCGATCAAGCCACCGCGAGAGCCAGCCAGCAGTGTATCCATAGCGTTCAGCGACCTCTTGTAGCGTTGCACCGTCTTCTTCAAGGTAATTGATCGCCGCCATGAGCCGTTGTGATGGCTTTTTTCCCTCGACCTCCGCCAAGGCCTGGCGGAGGTCTTCGGTAGAGACGTTGTCGAGAGAGGTCATATCGGAGTAACGTGCTTTTCTTTGAAATATTTTTGGCTGACAGTATCAAAACGAAGCGCTCGCTCGGCAATGCCTTACGAGCGCCAGGTTGGTATCGACAGTTCCGTGAAATCGTTTTCATGGTCGCCATCAGTGAACTACCCTGCCCTACTCGCTCACGTTCGTTCGCTCCTTGAGGAAGGGGGCTTAGCACCCTCACCAAACCGCTAATTTGGTGGGAATGAGACTGCTGCTGAGCTGGATCTCGTACCCTTTCCAGTGAGAGATCATAAGTAGGGCAGTCGCTTCCGGTGCCATAACACGTTCAACAACGTTCTCCTCACTCGAAGACCGAGAGTGGTACTCTACCATGGTAATTATACCCTCAGTCATCTGTTCCACATTTTCGTCGCGAACCCCACGAGTGAAGCTCAAGATCGCGTTGCCGTACAAAGCGGAAACTTCTGGTTTTTCCGTATTGACTGCAACAAGTCCTTCAAGCACCCACTCGCGAATATCGTCCAAGACCGTGTCCGCCAAACAGCCCGAAAAATAATACCGGTCATCATCAGGATCGCCAGGCTCGACATCTACCGTTTCGGTTATTTCGGTGATCTCGTGGGCGAACGCCTGTGTCGAATCCGGATCACCAGCAAGAGAGGCGTTATACAGGCCACGGGCAAGCGTCAGCGTCGTTGGGACTGTCACGTCACTTTCCTCAGCGCTTCGTTGATAGTATTCTGCTGCCCTTCGAAAGTGGTCCTGTGCCTGTTCTATCTGACCCACATATATGGACAGTATACCAGCGCTATTGTGTTTGCTTGCTAACCCAGAAAAGAATGTAGAGAGACCTTCTCTAACCTTCTGTTCCTCGTACAATCGTTCGTGTTTCTCAGCTCGAGATTGATATCGCTCAAGCTGTTTGATGGCACGGTCGTGTTGCTCCTCTGTAAACTCGACCATTGTGAGTTGTCGAATAGGGGGTACGGCGTCGGGACCATAGTCCTTTGGAGCGCGTTCGACGTCGTAGATAGCGAACGTCAGGACGCCTTCTCGGAACCGTCTGGTATCGAGGTCGCCGAGGAATCTGAGATGAGGTCATAGCGACGTGTTCAGAGTATGTCAACCGAGAAAGGAGAACGGAGAGGGACGTGCACCAGTGTGATGAAAGCGGGCTCGAGGGACACACGGATTCGAAGGCAGACCACGTGTTCCTCGACCGCGAACTCGGGACGAGAAGCAGACCGATAGCCCGACCCGCACACCGTGGGTGAGACCAGCAAATCGTTCCCTGGTCGTTTGTGCAGTTGACTCGAAGAGCCTATCATTACAGATGGCGAACGATTTCGACGATGCAGTTCGCTCTCCTCGACTGGAACCTGGAGCGAATAACGAGAATCGGTGGTAGCGCTGTCGCTGTTTTTCTGGCGCTTCGTCTCGCAGATGGTTTTCTGCAGGGGCTGGGAGTCGCGGTTGTGCTGACGATAGTCCTCGATATTCCGTGGTGGCTACACACCTGCTCCGCCGGGCGAGGCGAATGATACAGTTGCGGTTGCGTGGACGGTCGCTACGGAAACGCTCATCTAGCGAGTCACAGTGCTTGGGCTCTACAATATGACCGATAATCGCTTCCGTCGCGCTGGCGCATTGGCTGTCGATCTCGTCGCGCTCGTGGCGGTCCTGTTCCATCCGTTTTCGCTGTACGTCGTGCTGTTGCTCTACTGGGGAGACGTAATCGGAGGGACGGTTCGGCGGTTCTGTCAGACGGTGGTTGCAGCTCCACGCGAGGAGTACTCGCCAACGGGGCCACCAGCAATGCGCCGGAACGGCGACCCGAACCCGTTCAGATTTTTGACCCCGAAGTTCGGGACCGTCCAGCCGGTCGATTGGTTGCCGCCGATCGCGGTGCACAACCTCAAGCCGGCCGTGGTCGGGCTGTTCACTGCAGTACCGCTGACCGCCTTCGCGATTGGGCTGACGGCGACGGTCCTCAAGCCGCCGTTCACTATCGGGTCGGAACCGACGCTCGAGATACTGGCTGCCGGTGGTCTCGCGATCGTCGTGAAACACGGCTGGGCCTTTCGGCGGTTCGTCCACTCGATTCGCCCACCTGCCAGGAGGATTCTCCCGAGCGTACGATGGCTTGGGCCGATTCTGATGGCGCTTCCGGTCGTCGCCGTCGACACCGTTCACGCGGGGGCCGACTTCGATCCCTCGACCGGGTTCACCACGATTGCAGTCGTCCTCGTCGGAGGGCGGATCGCGTACGAGACACACCGAGAGTCGCCGCCGACGGGAGCGGATTCGGCCGAGCTTCTGGAACCGACGGGCCGACCGACTGAGCGGTTCCGAACCGACCGGCAGGCGGTCCGACTCGCAGGAGTCATCGACGGGCTCGTTCCCCGAATCGAGTGGGAGATGCTCAACATTTTTTCTCGAGTTGCGGCCCTTTTCTCGGTGGCTCTCGTGGGGTTCGTCGGCGCGTTCATCGGTGGACCGACGGCAGCCGTCGTCGGGATTGGCGGTGCACTCGTCGGAGTTGTAATCAGCTTCGTACTCGCGGGAATCGTTCACTTCGAGTTGGCCTTCGGGGCGATGGAGTACCGGCTGTACGACGACGAATTGGTCGCATACGACACACGACTCGACGCCGTTCAGTGGCGTGTCCCGCTGGACGCGATCCGGAACGTGTCTGTCGAGCGGGGGTTCTGGACAGGACCGCCCGGCACGGACGCGGCGACAGTCACGCTCGACCGGTCTGATCTGGCTATCGAGCAGTCGCCATACGGATTCTACCGGCAGACACTTCCGTACGTCGAGACACCCGCACGCGTCGCCGATCGACTTCGTCGAGAACTCGAGCCGACAGAGCGACGACGGCAGGCGACCTCGAGACGGTAACCGTACCAATCTCGAGGAGATCGAACCGGTGAAGCTGCCGATAAATGGCATCGACACAACGTGACGGGGAACTCGAGGCCTTGCAGGAAATCACTCACTCGAGTGCGTCGATTCTCGACACCATCGGGAACGAAGCGTCGAACGCCCGGACGTCGAAGCGCTCACGGAACGCATTCCCGAGGGTCACAGTTCGATTACGTCGGCCCGATCGAATTCGACCAGAACCGGCGAGTCCTCGTCATACTGCGTTCGAGAGTGCTCGACGACGGTGAGTGAAACGCCGTCGATTCGGACCTCGTATCGCGTCCGATCTCCGAGGAAGGTCGCCCGCTCGACAGTCCCCCGTGCGCGCGTGTCTCGATCGGAGTGTGCGAGCTGTCGGTCACCGTCGGTCGCCGCGACGGGCTGCAGACGGAAGTCTTCAGGGCGAATACCGACCCTGGCTGCCTGGTCAACGTCGCCGTGGCCGAATACTCGAGTCAGTATCGCCGGCGAGAACGCGTTCAGTTCGCCGACGAAAGTCGCGACGAACTCGTTGACCGGCGATCGATAGACGTCACGTGGAGACCCGACTTGCTGGAGTTGGCCGTCACGCAAGATTGCGATGCGATCTGCAATCTGCATCGCAGCGTGCTGATCGTGCGTCACGTAAATCGTCGTGACACCAACTTCGGACTGAATTCGATCCAGTTCCGACAGGAGATGGCGTTTCAACTGTGCATCCAGACTCGACAGGGGTTCGTCGAGCAGGAGCAACGACGGATCGGGGGCCAGCGCTCGAGCGAGGGCGACGCGTTGCCGTTGGCCACCGCTCAGGTCCCCCGGGTATCGGTCCTCGTATCCGTCCAGTTCGACGAGCGAGAGGACCTCCGCAACGCGGGCACGTGCGTCGGCCCGTTGCGTTCCGGTCGCAACGAGTGGGAAGCTGACGTTTTCACGGACGGTTTTGTGCGGCCAGAGTGCGAAGTTCTGGAAGACCATTCCGACGTCCCGATCCTGCGGTCGCATCTGGATCGAGTCAGAAGAGACTGGTCGTTCGGCGAGTGCGATCTGGCCACCGGCTACCGGTTCGAGGCCGGCAATAGCACGCATCAGGGTCGATTTGCCGCTCCCGCTCGGTCCGACGATGGAGAGGACTTCACTTTCGGTGATGTCGATCGAGACGTCTCGGACGACCTCGACGTCGCCGTAGCTGACTGTGACGTCCGTCAGTTCGAGGATGGAGTTTCTGGTAGTCATGCTGTCATGAGTTGCTCGAAGTCGACTGCCGTCAGTCGTTTCACTGCGAGAATCCCCACGAGAAGTACCGCGGACACGATAACGAGAAGGGCTGCCGCTCGAGAGTAGAGTTCGGGGTCCTGCGGGGCGTTCAGCATATAGAAGATCTGGTACATGATCGGTGGTGCGTCGGTGATCGACGAAAGAGAGACTGTCCCCTGCGTGAACGGCTGTCTCTTACCCATAACTCATCTCTACTGAGAAAAATCAACCAAATTCCGCCCGATATGAATAGATCAGTCAGGAAGGAATCATTATTGATACTGGCTTACGACTTTCAGAGGCTGGACAGTCTGTGACCCTGAACAAAAGCTGGATTCACGGAGAGTCTCGCTGAATGAGCGGCTGTGGCGCTCATTCAGCACCCAGTTCGTAGCCTTCTGCCCACATGCGGAGCTTCTGAAGCCCTTTCCACATCGTCTCCCAGCCTGGAGGAGGATCTGAACCGCGGTCTAAATATCCGCCAAGCTTCGCCACATGTACCGCGTAGGCTTTCCCGCTTTGACCGCTCAGTTCTGGAAATTTCGTTTCCAGAACTGCGCGTTCGGCCTCGCTTAACAAGATCTCTGGAGCAACTGAACTCTCTCCACGGGCTAGCTCTCGTAACTCCAAGACCTTCCAGGCAATCACTGAATACACGCTCAACAACACTTCCATACGCTCCCACGTTTGCAGTTGCCGTTCTTCGATTTTACAACCGCTCTTCAGCACCTTGTGCCAGTCTTCGATCCGCCAGCGAAGGCCGTAGTACTCGATAATGGCTAGAATATCGTCGAACGTTTCGACCGATTCAGTGGTGAGTAACACCCACTGAATCGGATCGCCAGTCCCATTGACTTCATCCACTCTCACCACATTCACTTTGACGGACCCTTCTTGATCCGGATTATTTCGCGGTGCGCGCAACTCACAGGTTCCTGCAGTGATTGAGACTTCGGCTGTTCTGGCTTCTCGTCCACCGCCTTGTTGAATCTCGATGGAGTTGCGACCTCGTTCTGCGAGGTCGCTACTCCAATCGAAGAGTTTCCCACCTTCACCACCTTCTGTCAAGACTCGTCGGTTTTGATTGGCTCGAACAACGAAACCAGCGTTAGCACTCTCCTTGCTCAGTTCCTCGTACAACGAGAAGGCGTCCCCACCTCGGTCATGGACAAAAATCGGACGCACGTCTTCGGGAAGCCACTCGGCGGCTTCCCTATCCCCACGCAACCACTTTTCATGCTCGTTCTCAAGGAGAATTGGGTCGTCTTTGCCGTTTGTGCTGTAAGTGTTGCCCGCCTGTTGGTCCTCGACCAGCACCTGCTGGTCGATGACCCCAGTCATCTGCTGCGTGTCTGGGCGAATACCAACGGAAGTGTGTAATTTGACGCCTTCTACGTCGATATCTGAGGAACTAATATCTCCAAGACCGTCCTTGGCTGGGTGGCGAGGAAAGGTGAGATACGTCGTGTCGGAGACGACCAACAGCTCGTCTCCGCCACTCACCCGTGATCGCTGTGACTGCCTGTGAGCAGAGAGAATCTCGGTCGGTTCCACACTCTCATTATCGCAAAATCGGTATGTAGCCTTTGTGGACGCCCAGTCCTCGCAGGAAGCCGGGATGGACTCGGCAGGTGAACTGCCGAGTTCATCCCCGAGTTGGACCAATCGATCGGTAAGACGCTTGTCTCCGAACTCCGCTGCCCGAAACTCCGTCCGAATCCAACCTGATACATCCATGTCACACAACTCCCCGTCATCGTTCAGATCAGGTCGCCAACTCCGCTGATCTCGTCCCATCTCCCAGCCTCAACTTCTCAGCTACGGGAATAGAATTTGTGGGTAAGAGACAGCCCTTGAGGTCGGGGAGGAAGCCGACACTCGATGACACAAACCACACGCGATGGCAAGGCCGACTCCCACACGTCTAAATAAATACTTTCAAGTATCTCCAAGCATACTAATGAAGTATGGAGGTCGTCCGCAACATCCAAATAAAGCTCGACGTCACCGAGGACGCACACAGCGTTCTCGATGAGACGTTCGAGCAATTCCGTCAAGCGGCCCAACACGTCGCTGACGCGGGATGGAACGACGACCCCACAGAAATCGAGGACACCAAAAACACGCTCCACGAACAAACTTACACGGAGGTTCGGGAGCAGACAAGTTTGCAAGCCAGTCTCGTCCAATCCGCCCGCAACCTCGCCGCCGACGCACTCGGCAACTGCAAAGACCGCATCCTCGAAGACGGCAAGAAGGCAAGCAAGCCCGAGTTCCGAGGCTCAGTTGTCGTGTACAACGGGCGTACCATCACCTATCACGACGACCACGTAACGCTCGCAACCGTAGGCGACCGCGTGACCGCCGAGTTCGTCACACCCGAAGACGGCGCGGGGACACCCTTCGCGGAGTATTGGACGGATGACTGGGAACGCAAGGAAGCCACGCTCCACAAGCGTGACGGCACGTACTACCTCCACGTCGCAGTCGAGAAGGAAGTCGAACCCGCTGATTCTAGCGACGAATCGACCGAGAACGGAGTGGTTCTCGGCGTCGATTTGAACGTGGACGGCTACCTCGCTGTCACCAGCACAGGAGCCTTCCTTGGAAACGTAGACTACCTCAACCACCGCCGCGACGAGTATGAGCGTCGGCGCGGCAACCTCCAACAGACGGGCACTCGCTCCGCCCACCTTACCATCAAGAGCATCGGGTCACGGTTCGCTCGGTGGAGTGCAGACTACCTCCATCGCGTCTCGAAAGCGATTGTGCAAGAAGCCGTGGAGAACGATTGTACGGCGATTGCGTTCGAGGACCTGACGCATATCCGTGAGCGCATCTCGAACGCCAGCAAGTTCCAGCAGTGGGCGTTCCGTGAGCTTCAACGCCACGTCGAATACAAAGCCGAAGAGTACGGCATCGACGTGGACGACGTTGCCCCTGCGTACACGTCACAGCGGTGTAGTCACGGCGAGTGCGGATTCACGCACGAGGACAACCGCGATGGTGACGAGTTCGAGTGCCTAAAGTGTGGAAAGGAACTCCACGCCGACTACAACGCCGCTCGGAATATCGGGTGGCGTCTTGTCCAGCATTGGCTCAAGTCTGGTGCTGGACGGGCCACCAGTCAACTGGCCCTGAAGTCAGGGACGCTGAACGCGAACGGCGATTACACGCCTTCCGAGTTGCTCGGATAGAGCGGGAGTCCACTGACAAGCCTCGGGGCTTGACCCCGAGGCGGTTGACCACGCGTTTCCCACTCAGGACGTGGTGTCGGCGACGGGAGCTCGGCAACTGCAGTTCGGAGTTCCTCCTCAGTAGTCCATGGAAAGCACTGGTCGTGTAATTCGAATTTGCGGAACTTGTTGAGATGAACCCAGCTGTAGGTCGCTGGTTCTGCTCCCTCGTCCTCCCGGTCGTCGATAGCATCCCAGACCTCTTCGTCAGCAACGCCGATCCCAGACTCTTGTGCGCGGTCGACGAGCGAGTCGATCTTCGAATGGGCCTCATTTTCAGTTAGATTGTCCGCGAACGCAATTTCGAGGACGGCCTGAATGACGTGATATTTCGATTCGATATTTGCGTCCGTCACCCACGCGTAGTCTCGTGGGAACACGTACGATTTGTCGAAATACGGCGGGTCATCGATCTCGCCTAATTCCGGCGCTTCACCGCCGCTTTCTTTCTCGAAGACACCGACGATGTAGTCGCTGTACGTCGCCAGCAGGGAGAACATGATATCGAACGTATTGAGCCGCTCAGTCGGCAACTCGAGGAGATCGCCCATGACGAACGGATATGCGCCGAGTTGCTTCGTGAGTTCGTTCTGCACGGCGCGAAGCCGGCGGATGTAGGGATCACGATAGCTCCCGAGGATGAAATACGATGTCCGCTGACTCCAGAGATACGGCAATTCACGTTTAGCGAATCGCCAGATCTCCCGCTTCTCCGCTGGTTCGAGTTCAATGCCGCCGATCGCCTCGTGGACCACCGTCATAATGGCCGTAGCGTCTGGCGGTGGACTGGGATCAGTCATTAGCTACCAGTTCAAACTACACTACCTTATCCCTTCTGAATCACTTTGGTATTTTCCAGAATAACCAACTTGGACAATCCTAACTGTTATAGTGCCGCTCCTCCTAACGCAACGTATGAGCGAAACCTCCACTGACGCGGCCGATTCAGGGCCGTTTGCGGAACAGCAGCGGTTGTTCAAGCTGCTGTCTCAGGATACGCGCCACCTCATCATCCAGGAGCTTCTGGGCCATCCTGCACACCTCATGTCGCTCGCCGAACTCGAGTATATGACTGGCAAGAGCCAGGCGGCCATCAAAGACCAGCTGGAGACGTTGATCGAAGCGGGGATCCTCGCACGCTACACGTACGAACCGAGCGAGAAGAAACGCGATCTCCCATCGCAGTTCTACGGATTCACCAGGCGAGGTGTCGAGGTCCTCCACGATTACAAGTATCTGCGCGGTCTCCCGGTCGCCCGGGCTCTCTACGAAAACACGCGTAAGACCGAAAAGATCGAACGCCACGAATCGGCGCCGCGCCCGGAGCTGCCAGCGGCGGTTGCAGAGGCACTCGAATTTGATGAACCCGACCTCGACGCCGTTGATGGCGGTACAACCCCGTAGCTCGTCGTCGAACAGAACGATTCCCGCCACCAGAAATCGATGAAGAGGGAGATTTGCATCAGAGACACCCGCAGCCTCCCGCTTCAACACTTTTGATTTAGCATCCTGTTCCGCCGCCGTCTGGCGATTCAACACAGCCGAATCGTTCGACTCGTACCGAATTCCGGTGCCAGAAGTGTGGGTCGGAGTCGAACGCAGACGACAACGCAGTCGTCGGATCACATCCGACGGGTAGCAAAGTCGCTACGCGACTCTGCGACGGCGAGGAACACCGGTATGTCTGTCGGGCCGACAGTCGCTTCGACGGATAGACAACGGTCAGCTTGCCCTGAAGTCTGAAACGGTGACGCCAACTGGCGGAGTTACCGCCCACCCTGACGGGTTCGAGGCCGAGTTCGTGGACAAGCCCTACCCTGCACGAGCGCACCCGTCAGGATGAGCGAAAGCGGGCGAGGTAGCTGACGCTACAAAAAGTACCGGAGATATTCGGGAACGGGTACTGGGTGCTGGCCGATGAACGTTCGACTGTGAACCGATGCCACGCGCAAACCTCACGCTCACGCTCCCGGAGGACGTCTGGATCGGCGACGTCTCGCGGGCGTACCCGGACGCGCAGTTCAGGATCCTCTCGGCGTTTCCGGCCGAAAACGGTGGCGTCGGACTCGCTGAGGTCAGCGCCGACGATCTCGGGGCGGTACTCACCGAGATCCAGCACCACGAGTCTCTCGCGGAACTGTACGTGCTGCAACGCCACCAGGACACCGCGTTGATCCAGTTCGAGACGCCGATGCCGCTTTTGTTACTGCCGGTTCAGGGGTCAGGCATCCCACTCGAGATGCCGTTTACGATCAGAGACGGGGAGGCCGAGTGGGAGATCACGGCCCCACAGGATCGGCTCTCCGAACTCGGGACGCAACTCGAGGAGTTCGGCATCTCGTTTACGGTCAACGACGTCAGCCAGCACATCGAGCCGACGCGGCTCCTGACGGCCAAACAGCTGCAACTCGTCCGGGAGGCCGTCGACCGCGGCTACTACGACACGCCCCGGTGTTGCTCGCTGACCGAGTTGGCCGACGAACTCGGGATCGCGAAGTCGACCTGCAGCGAGACGCTCCATCGAGCGGAAGAAAAGATCATCAAGGAGTTCATGGAGGGGGCGGCCGACAGCGTCCCCGACTCGACGTTCGCGTGAATCTGATGACGACACCACCGACGACGGAATCGCGAGTCCGGCCCGGGACACGTGAGCGCCGAAAAAGGGCGGGGCGAAGATATTCGGCTCACCTCTCGGGAGGCGAGAAGCGCCACCCAGTGAAAACCACCACCCAATCGAACCAGCAACCATGGAAGTGAGCCGTCGAACGATCGCGAAAGCCCTCGTCGTGGTTTTCGTCCTCAACCTGATCGTCATGGGCGTCGGTGCACTGTACTCCTACCAGCAAGTGCCACCTATTCCGCAGGAGGTCGTCGGTCCGGACGACGAGGTCGTCGCCACCGAGTCACAGATACAGGCCGGCAAGGCCGCGTTCCAGCAGAACGGGTTGATGAACCACGGATCGATCCTCGGCAACGGCGCGTACTTCGGCGTCGACTACACCTCCGACGCACTCGAGTTGAAAACGGAGTTCATGCGCGAGTACTACGCCCAGCAGCGATACGAGACGGCGTACTCCGCGCTCGAAGAGCCGGAACAGGCGAGCGTCGACAGCCTCGTGCGGTCAGACGTAGACGAGTCGGTCGCCCGTGATACGGCCGCCGTTCGGTACTCGGCCGCCGAGGTGTACGCACACCAGCAGGTCAGGGACGTCTACGTCGACCGCTATCACGGCGGTGCCACCGAGCGGGGCATTCCAGCCGAATTCGTCGAGTCAGAGGAAGAGGCGAGCCAGTTCGCGGACTTCGCGCTCTGGACAGCCTGGATCTCCCACACAGATCGACCCGGTAGCGACCACAGTTACACCAACGAGTGGCCCTACTCGCCAGCGGCGGGGAACGTCCCGACGGGCGCGACGATGATCTGGAGCGTCATCAGCATGGTCTTGCTCGTCGGTGCCGTCGGGATCGGGGTCTGGCTCTACAAGTCCGTCGAACTGCCGGAACCGAAGGTCACGAGCCTCGAGATCCCGTCCCCGGACGAGATCGTTCTCACGCCGAGTCAGCGGGCCGCGACGCGCTTTATCCCGCTCGCTGCGGCGCTGTTCGTCGTGCAGGTCCTCCTCGGGGGACTGCTGGCACACTACTACGTCGAACGCCACGCCTTCTTCGGGATCGAGGAACTGTTCGGGGTCGAACTCCTCGAGGTGCTCCCGTTCGCGATGGCGAAGACGTTCCACCTCGACCTCGGCATCCTGTGGATCGCCTCGCTCTGGCTCGGTGCGGGCCTGTTTCTGGCACCACTGTTGACCGGTCACGAGCCCGATCGACAGCGAACGTACGTCCACCTCCTCCTCGGGGCGCTCGTCGTCGCCGCCGTCGGCGGACTCGCCGGCATCTGGCTCGGCGCACAGGGCTACATCGACGGCGACCTCTGGTGGATCATCGGCAACGAAGGCCTCGAGTACGTCGAGGTCGGTCGCCTCTGGCAGTTTGGCCTCCTCGTCGGCTTCGGGCTGTGGACGGTGCTGGTCTGGCGCGGATTCAAGCCGATGCTCGACAGCGAAGCCCGCTACGGGCTCGCACACATGATCATCTACGCGGGCGGGTCGATCGGACTGTTGTTCGTCGCCGGCATGTTCTACACCCCACAGACGAACATCGTCATGACGGAGTTCTGGCGCTGGTGGGTCGTCCACATGTGGGTCGAAGGCGCATTCGAGTTCTTCATCGTCGCCATCATCGGGCTGACGCTCGTCAGTATGGGGCTGCTCCGCAAGCAATCCGCCGAGAAGGCCGTCGCCTTCCAGGCGTTTTTCGTGATGGGATCCGGCGTCATCGGCGCGGCCCACCACTACTGGTGGATCGGCCAGCCCGACGTCTGGCTCCCGTTCGGGACGGTGTTCTCGACGCTCGAGCTCATTCCGCTGATCCTCATCCTCTTCGAGGCGTTGAGCCACTACCGGACGCTGGCGACGAGCGACGAGACCTTCCCGTACACGCTCCCGTTCATGTTCATCATCGCGAGCGGAGCCTGGAACTTCCTCGGCGCCGGCGTCCTCGGTTTCTTCATCAACCTCCCGCTGATCAACTACTACGAACACGGGACCTACCTCACCGTCGGGCACGCACACGCAGCGATGTTCGGCGCGTTCGGCTTCCTCGCGATCGGGATGGCGACGTACATGCTCCGCATCGCGACGAAGCCAGGCGAGTGGACCGAACGTCGACTCAGGTGGGCGTTCTGGCTCTGGAACGTCGGGCTGGCGGTCATGGTGTTCGTCTCCGTGCTCCCCGTCGGCTTCCTCCAGCTCGAGACGGCGTTCACGGAGGGCTACGCGGCCGCCCGCGGGCTCGCGTTCTACGAGAGCGAGATCGTCCAGTTGCTGTTCTGGGCACGGCTCCCCGGGGACACGATGTTGATCCTCGGCACGCTCGTGTTCGCGTACGACGTCGTGCAAAAGCGGTTCACGCTCCGATCCGTGTCGACGCCGAGCGAGACGCCGCCAACGGGGACGATCCCCGACCGCGTGATGGCAGAAGACGACGACTGATACCGATGGCTGTGACTGGTTGCCGACGCAACCGCACGACGGTTCGGGGTTGCGGCGGCACAGACTCACAGCTATCGTTATGACCGGCCTCCGACGCGCGGTCGCGCTCGTCGCCGTCTTTCGAACCCGACACGTAGTGTGACAGTACACTGGGCATTTCGGAGTGTATCTCGTATCGATGCATATGAGCAGCAACCGGACCGACGCCGAAAGTACGGTACCTGGAAATCGAGCGAACGTCCCTGCCCGAATTCGACGTGAACTGGTTCCGTTCTAAACTCGTCTAGAGTTCGCCTCTGGGTGCCTCGATCGATAGCTCCATTGTGATGGCTGTTTTGGCTGATCGCTCGAGGCGGCCGCCACGCCCCGAGCGAGCGCTATCGGCCAGGAACGAGTCGGGGACGACGGTCGCCAGTTCTTATAACGTGTAACCTGACGGAGTAGTATGGACGCACTCGAGAACAACATCGCCGACGGGATCCTCTCCGACGAGCACCGGCTGCTTCGAGACGAGACGCGAAAGTTCGTCGCGAACGAGGTACTTCCGGAGGCCCGCGAGCGAGATGCCGAGCAGGAGTCGATGTCCGACGAACTGGTTCGGCAGATGGCGGAGATGGGCTTCTTCGGGATTCTCATCGACGAGGAGTACGACGGACTGGGCCTGGACCTGAAGACGTACGCGGTCATCGCCGAGGAACTGTCCCGCGGATGGCTGAGCGTCGGGAGTATCATCGCCCGCGGGCAGAGTCTCGCCGGGGCGACCGAAGCCCAAAAGGACCACTACCTCCCGAAGATGGCCCGCGGCGAGATGCTCAAGAGCATCGCGATTTCGGAGGCCGAGGCCGGCTCCGACGTGTCCAACATGCGGACCCGCGCAGAGAAGGACGGCGACGAGTACGTCCTGAACGGCCAGAAGATGTGGTGTACGTTCGCGAAGGGATCGGACTTCATCCTCACCTACGCCGTCACGGACTCGGACGCAGAGCCCGCCTACAAGGGCATCTCGGGATTCATCGTCGAGAAGCCCGCCGGCACGTTCGACCGCGAGGGGCTGAGCGGCCAGCCGGTGAACAAGATCGGCTACCACGGCTGGAAGACCTGGATGGTGAACTTCGACGACGTGCGAGTGAGCGAAGACAAACTCGTCGGCGACGAGGAGGGACAGGGCTTCTACCAGATCATGGAATTCTTCGAAGAGGGGCGCGTTCACACCGCCGCCCGGGCAGTCGGCCTCGCCAGGGCCGCCCTGGAAGACTCCCTCGAGTACGCCCAGGACCGAGAACAGTTCGACCAGCCCATCTCCGACTTCCAGGCCATCCGGTTCAAACTCGCGGACATGGCGACGAAAGTCGAGGCTGCACGGGCGCTAACCCTTCTCGTCGCGGAGGCCGTCGATCGCGGCGATCGTGCGGACGCCCAGGCCGCGATGGCGAAACTGTTCGCCACCGAGATCGCAGAGGAGGTCACGAGCGAGGGCATCCAGATCCACGGCGGCTACGGCTACACCACGGAGTTCGACGTGGAACGCCACTGGCGGGACGCCCGTCTCACGAAGATCTTCGAAGGGACGAACGAAATTCAAAAGCGAATCATCGCCGACCGACTGCTCTAGGCTGGTCCGCCCGGTCTCGAGTCGACAGCCGCTTTCAGCCCGACGACGGTCCCTGTGCAGCCCGAGCGAGAGCAGCGAGCGGCGCTCCTCGCGAAAGGAGAGAGCGGCGGGAGAGAAGAAGGCTTATAGCTAACTAACCGATTAGTTAAGGTATGGTCAAGTCGACGTCGCAGAAGCGACCGTGGCTCGCAGCGCTGCTCGCAGTACTCGCGACCGGTCTCGGCCACCTCTACCTTCGCCGGTGGCGACGTGCGTTCGGGTGGCTCGCGGTCTCGTTTCTCGTGACCGCGCTGTTCGTCGAGCCGGCTGCAGTCGACGAGTTCGTAACCGGAAACTGGACACCCGACACGCTACTGGCGATCGCGCCGATGCTCGTCGTCGTGGGATTGAGCATCGTCGACGCGTACCTCCTCGCTCGAGCCCAGAACCTGGGCACTCGCCCGTCCAGTCTGTCCGACGGAGACACCGTCTCCTGTCCCCACTGTGGCAACGAACTCGACCCCGAACTCGAGTTCTGCCACTGGTGTACGAACCCGGTCGCAGATGCAGAGCACGACCGCACCGAATCGTCGGAACGGCGTAACTAGCGCTCTTTTGCTTCTGGATCGGCGCTATCGTCGACTGCGTCTCGAGTGTCGCTCACCAGCACGGCAGTGACGTACTCGTCGGCGGCCCGTCTGGCCGTCGTCAGCACGTCCTCTTCGTCGCATACGACTGCTCGAGTCCGGGCACCGTCGACGATCGTCATGAGCGTCCGGGCCACGTGTTCGGCGTCGACGTCGTCGAACACGCCTTCTTCGATTCCGTGGTCGATCACCGTGCGGAGCATGTACCGAATGTACTCGTCGTTCTGCTGGAACCGTTCGCTGAATCGGTCCGTGTACGGCGCCTGACTTCGCATCTCCAGCATCGCGACGAGCAGGTCCTGGTGATCTTTGAGATCGACGAGGAGTTTGTCGAGCAGCAGGTCCAGTCGCTGTTCGGGATCCGTCGTCTCGACCTCGTGGACGGCGTCTTTGAACTGATCGAGGATGTAGTCGAGAAACGCCGCGAGCAGGTCGTCTTTCGTGTCGTAGTGGTAGTGGATCGCAGCGGTCGACTTGCCGTACTCGTCAGCGATTCGTTTGATCGTGAGATCTGCGTACCCGTACTCGCACAGCGCACGGTAGGTCGCGAGCATGATCTCCTCGTTTGGACTGGAGACGGTCTCCTCCGACGGATCAGCCATTGTACGAGTAATTACGCGGGCGGCAGATAACAGTTTTGACCCACTGGTCAGACCGCCGTAGGACGGGCTGTCGGCGTCCAGTGGGCGAGAGAACCAGATCGACTCCCGGAACGATCCCGTTTCCGGCGTTTTGACTAATTGAGTGGTTAGTTCGTATTCGTCGAGATGGATCGCGAGACAGCAGGCGAGACGTCGTGCCCACTGCCGGTTTGGAGACGGGACGACGCTGTTCGATCCGTCGTCTCGGTCGTAGTGCTCGGATTCGTCCGGTGTCGACTCGCCAGACCGACTCACGCTCGTCCGACGATCGACGCCGTCTCGAGAACGCGTACACAGCGACGCTACTCGGATCGGATTCGGAGGGTGATTCCGTCCGGATCGACGATCTCGAGACACCCCGCGCGTTCGCCGACCGAGACGTCGGCTTCCTCGAGTCGACGACGAACGGTTGCGAGCGTCTCCTCGTCCGGGACGACGAGTTCGAACCACGCCAGCCCGCGGCCGCCCGCTGGTTGTGACCGACCGTTCCACGTGTTCACTCCGAGATGGTGGTGGTAGTCACCGGCAGACAGGAACAGCGCCGACCGGGCTTCCGTCTGCACGCGCAACTCCAGCGTCTCGACGTAGAACGCTCGTGCGGCCTCGAGTGACGACGCTTCGATGTGGACGTGTCCGACCGTCGTTTCGGGCGGTACTCGTGTCGCTCCGTCCGACGCTGCGGCGACGTCGGCGAGATCCAGCGGGATCGTTCCCAGCCGTATCCGGCCGTCGTCTGCACGCGGCCACTGTTCGCGTGGCAGATCGTGGTAGATTTCGACGCCGTTTCCCTCGGGATCGGTGAGATAGAGTGCTTCGCTCACGTGATGATCCGAGGCCCCGTCTAGCTCCCAGCGATCCCGGATCCGATCGAGCGCAGCACCGAGTGCAGCACGCGTTGGTACCCGAAACGCGTTGTGAAAGAGTCCCGCCTGATCCCCGCGACGAGGTTCGGCGTCCTCGTCGCGGTGCAAGACGAGCAGCGGCGTTTTGCCGGCACCGAGCGTCGCCGTCGTTTCGCTTCGTGACTTGACCGCGAGGCCGACGACGTCTCGATAGAAGTCCGTCATCTCCTCGAGGTCTGTCACGATCAGTGCAGTGCGGCCGATCCGTGCAGTGTCCGGAACGAGTGGCGTGCGCGTCACGGTATTACGACAGAAATTGGCGAGAGTTCGTGAAATACGTTCGCGGACGTTGGTGTCACCTAGTCACACTACCGTCATCGGCGACCGTTCAAATCGGGACCTGACCGCGTCCCCCCTCGAGTTGTCGGCACGTCGATTGTACGTCAGTTTTCATATTCATACCACTTCATTATTGTTTGATAGTATATTAACTAAGAATAACGTTGATGAGATCCTGTAGCGAACGATCAACTGACGTGGACAAAGATCCAGTGTTACCCTCCACCCCACTTGGACTCGAGCCAACTCGTTGTCCACGTCCTTCCAATCTCGAGCCGACTTTCCTCGGCGTTCGGTCGGTGTTCCTTCGGTACCGACGAAGATACCATCCCACAGTGATAAGAGGGTATAGGTTGGCAACTCACTCGATGCGAATTACGGTCATTGGCAGCGGATACGTCGGGACGACGATCGCGGCGTGTTTCGCAGAGCTCGGCCATACGGTGACCGCGATCGACATCGACGAAGAAATCGTCGAGACGATCAACGACGGGCGAGCACCGATCGACGAGCCGGGGCTCGACGAACTCGTCGCCGACCACGTGGGCGACCGACTCGAGGCATCGACGTCGTACGACGCCGTCCCCGACTCCGACGTCACGTTCCTGGCGATCGGCACGCCCTCGAACGAAGACGGCAGTATCGACCTCGCGGCACTCGAGGCGGCCGCCGAAGCGACTGGTGAAGCGCTCGCCGACAAATCGGAGCGCCACCTCGTGGTGATCAAGAGTACGGTCACACCACCGAGCATCGAGACCGTCCTCAAGCCGGCGGTCCACCGGGGAGCCGACGAGAACGAACACGTCGAGGTCGGGATGAACCCCGAGTTCCTCCGCGAGGGGAGTGCCGTGTCCGACTTCGCACACCCCGACAAACTCGTCTTCGGGGCGACCTCGGCGTGGGCAACCGACAGGCTCCACGCAGTATTCGAGCCGCTGCTCGAGGACCACGACGTACACGTCGTCGAGACCGACCCACAGACGGCTGCGATGATCAAGTACGCCAACAACGCCTTCCTGGCCTCGAAGATCAGCCTGGTCAACGACCTCGGGAACGTCTGCAAGGAGTTCGGCCTCGACGCCTACGAGGTCATGGACGCGATCGGACTCGACGACAGGATCTCCGAGCAGTTCCTCCGCAGCGGCGTCGGCTGGGGCGGCTCCTGTTTTCCGAAGGACGTCGACGCGATCATCGCGGCCGCACGAGAGGACGGCTACGAGCCAGCGCTCCTCGAGGCCGCCGTCGAGGTCAACGACCGCCAGCCAGCGCGGCTGCTCGAGCTCCTGTCAGAGCACGTCGACCTCGAGGGCGCACGCATCGCCGTCCTCGGGCTCTCGTTCAAACCCCGGACTGACGACATCCGTAACTCTCGAGCGATTCCCGTTATCGAGCGGCTCCAGGAGCACGGTGCTGACGTCGTGGCCTACGATCCGGTCGCGATCGATCCGATGCGAGAGCGGTTCCCGGAGATCGAATACACCACTACTGCAGCCGAGGCACTGGACGGGAGCGATGGTGCAGTTGTCGTGACGGACTGGGACGAGTTCGCGACACTTGACGAGGAGTTCGATGCGATGGCCCGACCAGTCGTCGTCGACGGCCGTCGGATCGTGCAGCGACGAGACGGGATCACGTACGAAGGGCTCACGTGGTGAGATTGGACAAGATCGCTTTATCGGTATCCGAAGTAAAGCCGCATCGGAATGTCTGCGAGTTTCGAGATTAATTTTCTCCGGCGTGTTCCTCGTACGGTTGAACGACAACATATCCGGTGTCGCCATCAAACTCCATCTGGAAGCGTTCGCCGGACCCCTGACCGATTATGTCGGAGAGGTTCTTGTTGACCTGAACGTTTGGGGAGGTACTACTCCAGGCGACCGTCGCACCCGGGTCAGTCGAGACGGGTGGTTCGAGGACGATAGGATCGCCGTGCGTGGTGATAGCGACGTATCCCGGACCTTCGAGGTAGACGTTCGTGAATCGCCTCGGGGTCAAGCCCCGAGGCTTCCTGTTTCTACGACGCGCTTTGCAGACACACGCTGAAATTCAGGTGTGTCCGTAGGGAGCGCAGTCTCCACAGGCGTTGATTCGGGCCATCCCAGCCCTAGTTCAGAAAAGCCGCGCTTGAGGACGTTCATCGCCGCGTTCGCGTCCCTGTCTGTCTCGAATCCGCACGACGGACAGGAGTGTTCCCGCACCCAGATAGGCTTCGCCGTCTCCACACCGCACGACGCACACTCTTTGGTGGTGCCTCGCGCTTCGACCTGCACGACGTGACAGCCGTACAAGTCTGCCTTGTATTCGAGGAGTGTAATGAATTGTCGCCACGCCGCGTCCTGCTTGTTCCGAGCGTTGTGCGAGTCTTCCAGCATCCCCCTCACGTTGAGATCTTCCACGAACACGGCGTCGTACTCGCGGACGAGCCACGTCGTAATCTTATGCTGGTAGTCCAGCACCTTCCGCTTGATGTGACGCTTCACCTTCGCTACTTCCCGGCGTTGTTTCTCGTAGTTGTTCGACCCTTTCTCCTTCCGCGAGAGTTTGCGCTGTTCGCGTCGAAGACGCTCATACTCGTCTTCGAGGTCGAGCCAATCCACTGTCTTGCCGTCAGACGTGTGGATATAGTTGTGGATTCCGAGGTCGATACCCACGCTGTTGCTTGAACCTAACTCGTCCAGCGTGGGTTTCTCGGGTAAGTCAGCGTCGTCAGTTTCGAGACCGAAGGAGACGAACCAGTCGCCGGTCGTCTCTTTTTTGACCGTGAGTTCTTTGATGTCGGCTTTGTCTGGGATTTCGCGGTGATAGCGGATTTTGATGTCACCGATTTTGGAGAGCCAGAGCGTCGCACGTCGGCCACTCGTGTTTTTGAGTTCGAAGCCGGACTGCGAGTACGTCATACTCTGGAACTCCCTCGGTGACTTCCACTTGAGCTTCCCGACCTTACGACCGTCCTCTTTCTGGCCGTTTAGGTTCGAGAGGTTGTCGTAGAACCGTGTGACGGTTCGTTGCAGAGCCTTCGAGTTGACTTCCGAGAAGACAGGGAACTCGTCTTTCCAGTCAGGAAGTCGGTAGTGGTGTTTGTATGCAGAGCCGATGTTGTCGGCGTCCACGTTCTCGTACTCGTACAGGGTGTAGTTGTACGCTTGGCGATGAATGTCGATGTGACGTTCCAGTTCAGCCGCTACCTCTTGTGTCGGGTATGCATGGTAGCGGTGACTGTAATCCATCGCTGTCTCTTGATTAGCGATATGTTCACTTAATGGTTTGTATCCCTGCCTATCGGATTCAACCCCGGGGTCAAGCCCCGGGGCATTCTCCTAGACCGCTTGTAAACGCTTGAGCGTCACTCGGCGATTGTTCGCCGGCCCTGATGCCGGGACAGTTCGCGGGTCAACTCTTCGTATAAAATTGTTTCGCAGACTTAGGTGTTCCACAACTAGTCTGTCACCTATATGGCTATTCACTACGCTCGTCCGACCATCAGATGAAGTTACGGCTGGAGAACATCGGAAAACAGTACGCAGAAGACGTGTGGGGAGTACGAGAGGTCGATCTCGAACTCGAGGTGGGGATCCACGGCCTGCTCGGCCCGAACGGCGCCGGGAAGTCGACGCTGATGCGCATCCTTACGACCGTTTCAAAGCCGACGACCGGGACCGTCTACTGGAACGGCACCGAAATCGTCGAAACGCCGTCGGTCGTCCGCGACGGACTAGGCTACCTACCCCAGAGTTTCGGCGTCTATCCGGACCTCACCGCCGAGGAGTTCCTCGAGTACATCGCCGCATTGCGAGGACTTGATCGTGAAACCGCCGATGCCAGGATCGACGAGTTGCTCGCACTGACGAACCTCGAGCACGTCCGAAACGACAAGCTCCGGACTTTCTCCGGCGGAATGCGCCAGCGTGTCGGGATCGCCCAGGCACTGGTAAACGACCCGGAGTTGCTGGTCGTCGACGAGCCGACGGTCGGCCTCGACCCCGAAGAACGGGTCCGGTTCCGGAACGTCATCTCCTCGACCGCCAGCGATCGGGTCGTGTTGCTCTCGACGCACATTGTGCCTGACGTCGAGGCGACGGCGAACACTGTTGCACTCCTCGACGATGGCGAACTGGTAACTCACACGGATCCGGAGACGCTCGTCGAGGCCACCGACGGGAAGGTCTACGAGTACCTTGTTTCCCGCGACAACCTCGAGGGGGTGCGGGAACGATATCGGGTCTCGAGCACGGTTCAGCGGGGCGACGGCGTCAGCGTCAGGGTGATCGCCGACGAGCGACCGGCTCCCGACGCGACGCCGGTTACCCCGACCCTCGAGGACGCCTATCTTCACCGGATCGAACGGAGAGGTGTGTAGTATGAGCGGCGAAAGACACTCCTTGCGTCGAATCGGCCACGTCGCACGGGCGGACTTCCTCCAGCGAATTCGATCCAGGAAGGTGCTCGTCGTCTTGGCTGTGATCGCGTATTTCGGGTACCTGGTCAACGTCGGCAGCGTCGAGATATTCTACCAGGACTCGAGCGGCGACCATTTGGTCCAGTACACCGGCGAACCGACGTCGGCGTACGTCGGTCTCACCGCCGGCGTGACCGGCGCGACGATTTTCTTTCTGGCCGGTTATTACTTCCTGAGCGGCTCGCTCGAGCGCGATCGGCGGACCGACGTTGATCGACTCGTAGCGAGCACGGGGATCACCACGTGGGAGTACCTCTTCGGGAAATGGCTCAGCCACATCGGATTCCTCGGTGTCGTGCTCGCGACACTCGGGGTCGCGGCAGTCATCAACCACCTCGTCCATGGGACGGGAACGACCGATCCGGTCTGGATTCTCGGGCCGGTATTCCTGCTCGGTGTGCCGGTCGGCTGTTTGGTCGCCGGCGTCACGCTGCTGTTCCAGTCGACCGATCGGTTCGCCGGGACAATCGGCAACGTGGTGTACTTCTTCGCCGCAGTGATCGCGCTGACGACCGTTCTAGCTGCATCCCACGAGTATGCACCGACCGAGATCCCTCTCTGGCTCCGACTGAGCGATACGGTCGGGATGTTCGTCTCCGTCGAACTGACCTACGACGCGTTGCTCTCGGTCTGGCCCGAATACGACGGAACGGGAATCGCAAGTTTTGGCGCTGGGGCGTCCAGCGCAGAGATCGTCCGGTTCCATTGGGACGGCAGCGCGTGGCCGCGCTGGTTCTACGCGAACCGTGTCGGGCTGATCCTGATGGGAGTCGTTCTGACAGCCGTCGCGGCCGTGACGCACGACCGGTTCGGGTCCGATAGCTCCTCAGACGGCGCGGGAATCATCGCTCGGCTCGGCTGTTCCCTCCCTTCGATCCGATCGGATTCTAGTGGGAATTCCGCCGTCCAGAACGTCGAAGACACGTCACTGACTCCCGTTACGGACCGAAACGCTGGCGGCCTCAGACGGCTCGTCCTCCAGGAACTGCGGCTGCTGGTTCGCGGTCAACCGTGGTGGTGGTACGCTGGCGCGACCGTGATCGGTGGTGTCGGGCTCACCGGGTCGGCCACCACTGAAGTGATCGTCTCGATCGCGGCAATGTGGCCGATTTTCCTGTGGTCGTCGATGGGGTTCCGACCGATGCGACACCGGATGACGCCGTTTATTGTCTCGTCGAAACAGCCCTACGGTCAGCTCATCGCGGAGTGGACCGTCGGCGTGCTCGTGGCCGCGGCGTTTTTCGGCGTCTCTCTCTGGCCAACGGTGGCAGACACGGGAACCGGCGGAGCCGTCGTCCTCGTCAGTGCCATCATCTTCGTTCCCTCTCTCGCACAGATGTTGGGGTACTGGACCGGAACGAGACGACTGTTCGAACTCACGTACCTGCTGCTCTGGTACATCGGTCCGCTCAACCAGGTCCCGGCGCTTGACTTTGCCGGCGTCACATCGGAAACGATCGGAACGACGACACCACTGGCATTCGGCGGGATGGGTCTGGCAGCGCTCGTGGCTACGTTCACGCACCGATATCACCAGACGTAGATAGTTGTACGTGAGACGCCAGCGGTGATTGTTCCACTCGAGGTGACCCAGGCCATCGACCTTGATACTGCCGGACGTAAGTCGTGAAAGATTCTCGCCGTCCCGGGGTGGCGAGAATCTTCACACAGTTACGTCCGATAGTATGACTACCTCCTTCAAGATGGTCGGCTGGACGATCTGGCCTGATTCGAAGTCTTCGACAACCATTCCCTCCGACTACTAGTGAAATTACTTATATTCATATATAGATCTCTTTCATCGGCGATTACGGTGTCTCTTCCTGCCAGTGGTCGACGAGCGCCTCGGCAGCGTCGATAGCGGTCGTCCGATCAGGAACCGACGAAGAATCGATGATGCGGGTAGCCGATACTACACCCACGGCGTTACGGTCGCGGACCACGACGATCCCAAATACGTTGACTTCGTTGTAGATCGCTTCATCGCCGATATCGATCGACTCGCCAGTCGTGAGGAACTCGTCAGCTAGGTCTTCAAGCGTCACCTCGAGATCCTCGTCCCGCTCGACTAGGTCTTCGAATGCAGCCTCGAGATTCTCGTCCTCGTCGATGAGCAAGACACCGATCCGCACGAACCGATTCCCGGATTGGAAGCTGCGGCTGTTTTCGGCCTCGTTGTCTATGTCTTCGTTCTCCTCGAACTCGTTCCACTCGGGGCCAAGAATGTCAGCCGGTGGGACGAGTTCCGCTTCGTCGGTGTAGACGTCCTCCTGGCCAGTGACCACGCCAGACGTGGCCACTGCCACCGCTGTTGTACTTCCCGCCACGAGGAATCGCCGCCGCGTGTGGTTGCGTGGCATACGTCGCGCTCCCAGATGTGGCGAAATAAATATGTTCTAAGTTAGATGCGAGTTTCAAACGAAGCGGTCTTTCTCAAGTTCGAGTTCGTCTTCCAGCAGATTGGCTTTGTCAACCGCCTCGGGATCAAGTGGTTCGAGACGCTTCGCGTCTCGTCACTGAGCGAAGCCGAAGGCTTCGCGAGGTCTGTGAACGCGTTGCGTTCGCCCGATCACAGACGATCGAAGATCTTCCGAACGACCCCGAAGCTTGTCAGTGGACTTCCGTTCTACCCGAGTAACTCGGTAGGCGTGAAAGTGCCGTTCACGTCCAACGTCCCTGATTTAAGGGCCAGTTGACCGGTAGCCCATCCACCGCGAGACGTTTGTCCGCGATGGATATACCCCTACAGTATCGACTCGCAATGTTCTTCGCCGTCGCAAACGCTTCGCGTTTGCTGCCCGTCAGACGCAGTCTGACGACCGCGTTCTGACTTCTCCCACGACTGAAGTCCTGTCTCTTACCCATACGTCGGATTCTCGCAAAAGTGGCGTTTCGGAGGCTCTCGAGACGGGCGAGCACGAGCTGAGACCCACAGGAAGAGAGACGAGATCGACGCTCGGTACGGAGCGTAGTACTCGAGTCGACTGCGTTCGGATCCACAATTACGGATTTCACCCGGCGAAAGGCGCTGAATACTGGTATCTCGATCGCCACTCTCCGATGGATCGCCCGCAGACTGGTGGCGCAACTTGTGGGTAAGAGACAGGACTGAAGTCGTGGGGTTCGACCGCCACAGACGGCCGAGGACCCGTCACAGACGGGCATCCCCACGTCGGGAGTTCCCCGGTCGGATGCCGGGGTTCGGGCCGAGCCAGTACGGCCCCCGACCGAGACAGCGGCTTTGGTGGGCTTGCCTCGGACTCGGTACCCCTGATTTCGGAGGGAATACCAATCAAGCTTACGGGATTCATCCCACGGCTAAAGCCCTGTCTCTTACCCATACGACGGAGTCTCGCGAAAGCGGCGTTTCGGAGGCTCCCGAGGCGGGCGAGCACGAGCTGAGACCCACAGGAAGAGAGACGAGATCGACGTTCGGTACGGAGCGTAGTACTCGAGGCGACTGCTTTTGGATCCACAATTACGGATTTCACCCGACGAAAGACGCTGAATACTGGTATCTCGATCGCCACTCTCCGATGGATCGCTCGCAGACTGGTAGCGCAACTTGTGGGTAAGAGACAGGGCTAAAGCCGTGGGCTTTCTCCCTGCCTCCGCTGTAATCCACGTTCACCCCATACCCACACGACTGGCACCTGCAACACCTTGTCGTCGCGGTTGTCCTCGTGAGTGAATGAAACGGGCGATGGTGAACGAAACTGCTTCCACCAGTGTCAAGATCGAACGAACGCACCGTACTTCCGCGCGAGCGTGTTCGGTACGAGCTTCAAACTGGTAGCGAGGCGGATTCCCCGCCCTACCGTGCGCGGGGCTGTTGACCTGCATCCGAACTGATCGAGCATACAACTCGAGTGACAGCGGTCACTTGACGTCACTTCGTCGAACGGTCCGGTATCTGGGTATACGCTCCGATCATCGCACCGTCGAGGTCGAGTCCGCCGAGGGTGGCACCTTCGTCGATAATCGATCCGCGCACAGTCGTCGCTTCGAGCGTCACGTCCGAAAAGATCACCGCTCGCTCGACGTCGACGTCGACGAGGGTCGCCTTCGGCAGTACGTGAACGTTCGAACCGATCGTGGCGTTCTCGAGGGACGCCGTTTCGGCGATCCGCGATTCGCCGTCGAGGTGCCAGGCGACGGCGTCGAGATAACTCTCCCGGGTGCCGACGTCGAACCAGGCCCCCTCGAACGTGTACGCGTACGTCGGTTCTCTCGACTGGAGCCACTCGACGAACCGTCCGGGTTCGTCCGGATCGTTCTCCGCCTCGAGATACGTCGAGAGCAGCGACAGCGTCTCTCGAGGAAACGCGTAGCAACCGGTCGAAACGCACGTTCCCGTCGGTTCGGCGGGCTTTTCCCGGAAATCGACCACGCGATCGTCGTCGAGGTCGACGACGCCGTAGGAGGCGGCTCGCTCAGGAGAGTCGACGTCGGAGACGGCGATCGTCGGCGCGTCCGCTCGATCGAAGAAATCGAGAAAGGTACCGATCTCGAACTCGAAGAGATTGTCGCCGGCGACCACCAGCAGATCGTCGTCGATTCCTTCGCGGTCGATCAGTTCCTCGAGTGCGCCGACGACGCCGAATTTCTCGTCTTCTGTGCGCGTTTTTTCGATCGACAGTCGCGGTTTGTCGTACGCACTGTCCGCCAGATGGGCGTCGAAGTCGGCGACGAACCGCTCGTTCGTGCTGACGTACACCGTTTCGATTCGATCGTCCGCCTCGAGTTCGGCGTAGATTCGGTCGACGATGGTCGTCTCACCGAGCGGGAGAAACATCTTCGGTCGGTGTCTCGTGATCGGCCACAGTCGGGTCGCGTATCCACCGGCGAGCACGACGGCCTTCATCGGTCCGGATCACCGTGTGAAAGGTCGTCGCTTGGACCTGCCGTCGTGGCTGTCGTTCGTCGACGGGTCGGAACGTCCGATTTGACTGCGCCGAGCGTGAGCATGCAAAGAGACGCTTCGACTGCCTCGAACTGTCGTTGCAGGCTCTGGTACTCGAGTTTCCTGAACGAATTTCTGGCCGCACTCATTCCGATCCGGGAGAGATCCCGACTTCGACTCCCACGACCCCGGTGGTAAACCTTTCATCGGGATCGGAGGAATCGCTGTGGGCTGGCTTCGGGGAATCCGTACGCGCACACGTCTTCTCGCGACTTCTGGATTGCATCTGCTCGCCCGTTTCGCGATCGGCATCGACCAAGAACTCGCCCTCCCCGGGCCATCGACAGGGCGTCATCGCAGGAGCCGACCCGTCGAAATTCCGTTTCAGGCGTTCGAGAGACCGTGACGATTGCTCTCGACCCGTCTCGACTCGCATACGTTTCGAACTGTATCTCTCGATTTTTTACGTTTGTGGGGCAAACAAATTTAATTCTGGGTGTGTCCCTCTTACTCATGGAAGAACGTGTACACGGCGACACGGGGTCGGACGAGACGCTCCGTATCGGGCTCAACGGCTTCGGGCGAGTTGGCCGGAGCATCCTGCGCGCGTCGCTGACCGACGACGACGTCGAAATCGTCGCCATCAACGACGTGATGGACGACGACGACATGGAGTATCTGTTCCGGTACGACTCGGTTCACGGACGGTTCCGTGGGGTTTCCCGCGAGGGTAACACGCTATACGTCCACGGTCAGGAGATCCAGTTGCTCTCCGAGCGCGAGCCGTCGGCGTTGCCGTGGGACGACCTCGAGGTCGACGTCGCCTTCGAAGCGACAGGGCTGTTCCGCACCCACGACGAGGCCGCCCAGCATCTGGAGGCCGGTGCCGACAAGGTGATCATCTCGGCCCCGCCGAAAGGCGAGCAGGACGTCCCGATGTTCGTCTACGGCGTCAACCACGAGGAGTACGACGGACAGGACGTGATCTCGAACGCCTCCTGTACCACGAACTCCGTCGCGCCGGTCTTGCAGGTACTCGACGAGGAGTTCGGCATCGTCTCCGGCCTGCTGATGACCGTCCACGCCTACACCGGGAGCCAGGGACTGGTCGACGGTCCACACGCCAAGCGTCGCCGTGGCCGTGCGGCCGCCGAGAACATCGTTCCGACGACGACGGGCGCTGCGGACGCCACCACCGAAGTCCTGCCCAAACTCGAGGGGAAACTCGACGGGCTGGCGATGCGCGTTCCGGTCCCGGACGGGTCGATCACCGACCTCACCGTCAACCTCGAGGCAGACATCACGAGCGACGAGGTGGCCGACGCAATCCGCGACGCGGCCGACGGCGAGCTTGCGGGCGTTCTCGGCTACACGGACGAGGAGATCGTCTCCCGTGACGTCGTCGGACTGCCGCTGGCCTCGTACGTCGACCTCGAGTCCGTGATGGTCGCCGCGAACGACCTCGTGAAGGTCCTCGCGTGGTACGACAACGAGTACGGGTTCTCGACGCAGATGCTCAATCTCGCTCGCTACGTCACGGCCGAAACGGAGGCCATCGACGCCGAGGGAGCAGTCGCCCGCTGAGACGGTCTGCTGTACCTATCTCCGCAGCGACCGCCTGACGGGGCGCGGTCGCTGCGGGACGGACGTACAGCGGTCCGTATGACGCCGTCCACACCAGCCACCCGTCGACTCGAGATACCCAGACACGTGCCCTCGTTTCACACCATCGACGACCTCGATGCCCGACAGCGGCTACTCGTGCGTATCGACGTCAACGCGCCCGTCGAGGACGGGGTCGTTCAGGACGACCGCCGATTCGCCCGCCACGCGGAAACCATCCGGGAGTTGCTCGACGACGACCACGCCGTTGCCCTGCTCGCCCACCAGGGTCGGCCGGGCCGAGACACGTTCGTCTCTCTCGAGCACCACGCCGACGTCCTCGCCGACCACCTCGACCACGAGGTCGACTTCGTCGCCGATACCTGCGGCGAGGCTGCGCTCGCGGCGATCGACGCCCTCGAGCCGGGCGACGTGCTTCTCCTCGAGAACGTCCGGATGTGCGACGGCGAACTGCCCGAAGAGAAGCCGGACGTCAAAGCCCGGACGGAACTCGTTCGGACGCTCGCACCGAAGTTCGACGCGTACGTCGACGACGCGTACTCGACCGCCCACCGCTCGCACGCGTCGATCGTCGGCTTTCCGCACGTCATGGACGCGTACGCCGGTCGCGTGATGGTCGAGGAGTACACGGCCAACACCGCCATCCGGGAGCGATCGTTCGACGGCACCGTCACGCTGGTTCTCGGCGGAACGAAAGCCGAGGACGCGATCCCGGTGATCGAACGGGTCGACGACACCGTCGATCGATTCTGTCTCGGTGGTATCGTCGGGGAGCTCTTCTTGCGGGCCGACGGCTACGACGTCGGCTACGACGTCGAGGGGACGTCGCTTTTCGACCACCAGTGGGACGACCACCGGCAGACCATCGAGCGCGTGCTCGAAGCGTACGGTGACCGCCTGTCTCTCCCGACCGATCTCGCCTACGAGGACGACGGTTCGCGCGCAGAGACGGCCGTCGAAGGCGTCACGAAAGAGACGTCCTTCCTCGACGTCGGCTCCGAGACGGCCGCGTCCTACGCCGATCTCGTCTCCGAGTCTGCGGCCGTCTTCGTCAAAGGTGCACTCGGTGTCTTCGAGGACGAACGGTTCGCCGACGGAACCGTGACGGTTCTCTCTGCGATCGCAGACGCCGACTGCTTCTCGGTCGTCGGCGGTGGCGACACCGCACACGCGATCGAACTGTACGGCCTCGACGAGCGCGACTTCTCGCGCGTCTCGCTCGCCGGTGGGGCGTACGTCCGTGCACTCACCGGCGAGCGACTCGTCGGCGTCGAAGCGCTCGAACTCGAGCAGTGAACGACCTCACTCCGTCGACGTCACGCTATCTGCGTACACGTCCACCTCGCCGTCTTTCGTCAGGCCGATCGTCGTCGATCGCTCGAGTCGATTGGCGTTCGTGACCTCCTCGAGCATCCCGTAGAGGTGGGTGTAGAGTTCCGGCCGACAGTACGCGATCTTGATACCCGCTTCGTCGCCGTGAGCATACACCCGCGTGACGAGGTCGTCGAAGGACGTTCCAGCCGAGACGGTGAACTGGACCGGGGCGCGTAGCGTCTGCACGAGCTCGAGTGTCCGGCGTGCCTTCTCGACGTTCGATTCTGCGGCCCGTTCGATAGCGCTCACGTTCGAATCGGTCGTTCCCAGTTTGTCGGCGACTTCTCGCTGCGTGTGGCCCTTCTCACGGAGCTCGAGCACCTCCACCTGCCGGTCTGTCAGGATCGTTCCCTGGGCTTCCGCCATATGAACTCAAATAGAAGTGTTTGAGATAAACTTATTGGTCAAACAGCAAACGTTTCGATATGGCTATCGACGAATTATCGATCGGCCGACGGTCTGTTCTCTCGGCCATCGCTGTCGGGCTCTCCGGAGTCGCTGGCTGCTCCGGCTCATTTCGGGAGAGTGACGGACAGTCAGTGACTGTCTCGATGCTCACTGCGGGCAGCCTGAACAACGCACTCGAAAACGGATTGCGACCGAGCGTGGATGCAACTGTCCAGGTCGAGGCCCACGGATCTGCCGAAGTCGCCCGTCTCATCGAAGCGGGACAGAAAGACCCCGATATCGTCTCGGTTGCGGATATCGCGCTCTTCGACTCACCGCTCCAGCCGGATTGGTTCGCCGAGTTTGCGACCAACTCGATCGTCATTGCGTACAATCCCGATACGGAGGGTGGCCAACGGCTCGCCGACGCAGGAGCCGAGAACTGGTACCAGCCGCTTTTGGACGGCGACGTTACAGTCGGGCGAACGGACCCTGATCGCGACCCGCTTGGTTATCGAGCGCTGTTTATGCTCGAACTCGCGACCGAGTACTACGGGACCGACGCGAACCTCCGAGAGACGATTCCCAGTAGCGAACAGATCTATCCCGAAACGCAACTCGTCAGCCAGTTCGAGACAGGCTCGATCGACGCCGCCATCGCGTATCGAAACATGGCCGTCGAGCGGGGGTACGACTACGTCGACCTCCCCGCGGAGATCGACCTCAGCGATCCAGCGTACGCCGACACCTACTCGTCGGCCACCTACGAACTCCCGAGCGGGAAGGTCGTCAGCGGCGGACTCATCAGCTATGGATCGACGATCCGCCACCGATCGCCGACCGCCGTCGACGTGTTCGACGAACACGTAACGGGCCAGTATTTGAACGAGTTCGGGTTCGTCGTCCCCGACGATTACCCCCGGTTCACCGGTGATGCACCCGATGCAGTCACACGCTAACGCCACCGTCGAACGGGTCGACTGGCTGTCGGTGACGTTCCTGCTCGGGGCGGTACTGCTCTGTTATTACCTCCTCCCGCTCCTGTCTCTCGTTTTCAGTCAGTCGCCGGGAGCCATCGTCCGCCAGCTGACTGACCCCAACGTCGTCTCAGCCGCGACCACGTCTCTCACCGCGTCGATCGCGAGCGTGACTATCGCGACGCTATTCGGGCTGCCGCTTGCATACTGGATCGCACGTACCGATGGATGGGCGAAAACGGTCGTGACCGCCGTGGTCGTACTGCCGCTCGTACTCCCTCCGATCGTCAGCGGAATGGTATTGCTCACCGTCGTCGGGCCGAACACGTTCCTCGGAGAACTGGCAGCCGCAAATGGATTCCAGTTCACTCGATCGGTCGCCGGGGTCGTGCTAGCACAGACGTTCGTCTCCTCGCCATTCGTCGTCGTCACGGCAAAAGCAGCCTTCGAGAGCGTCGACCGGAGCCTCGAGTACGCCTCACAGTCGCTCGGGAAGAGTCGGCTGACGACGTTCCGGCGGGTCACACTCCCGCTCGCCTGGCCGGGAATCCTCGCCGGGATCACTCTCGCATTCGCCCGTGCGATCGGCGAGTTCGGAGCCACCATCATGCTCGCGTACTATCCCCGGACGATGCCGGTCCAGATCTGGCACTCGTTTACGACCCTCGGACTAGAGAACGCGTTCCCCGTGGCAGTCATCCTCGTCGGAATCGCCGTCACGACGCTCGTGGTGCTAAACGTGCTCGGTACGAACCCACTGGAGTGACCGATGCTGGAAGTAACGTCCCTCTGTAAGACGTACGGCGATTTCGAGTTCGGTCCGGTCGACCTCAGGGTCGACGACGAAGTGCTCTCGGTACTCGGTCCATCGGGAAGTGGCAAGACGACGCTGCTGTCGCTGATCGCCGGGATCGTCGAGCCGGACGTGGGATCGATCTCGCTGAACGGCTCGCGGCTCGATGGACGCTCACTCCAGGAGCGACGAACCGGGCTCGTGTTTCAGGACGGGGCCCTGTTCCCGCACATGACCGCTCGAGAGAATATCGGGTACGCTACCACCGACCAGGACCGAATTACGGATCTTGCATCACTGCTCGAGATAACGGACATTCTCGACCGGCAGCCGCGGACGCTATCGGGCGGCGAACGGCAACGCGTGGCGCTTGCACGCACGTTAGCGGCAGATCCTGACGCGCTGTTGCTCGACGAGCCACTCTCGAGTCTCGATGCTCCGATTCGACGCCGACTACGTGGAGAGTTACACTCGCTGTTCGACTCACTCGAGATCCCCGTCATCTACGTCACCCACGATCAGCGAACGGCGATGGCACTCGGTGACCGAACCGCGATCTTCCGGGACGGTGCAATCGAGCAGATCGGGTCGCCGACGACCGTCGTCAATCGACCCGCCACGCAGTTCGTCGCGAGATTCACCGGCAACGAGAACCTCCTCGAGGCGACGGTCCTCGAGCAGGACGGAGATACGGCCTACCTTCGAGTCGGTGACGTCGATTTTCGTGCGACCACTCCAGAGATAGAGAAGACGGCCGTCACGATCTGTATCCATCCCTCGCGTGTACGTCTGCATGCACCGGACGACGCCGTCGATACTCCCGGTGAGAACACAGTCGTCGGAACGATTGACGACTGGTTGAACGAGGGAGACGAGTACCGGGTAGAAATCAGCCTCGATGACGCACCGGCGACGCTTACGGCGACGATTCGTCCACCGACCTTCGACCGGTTGGCGATCGACGCCGGCTCTGGCGTTCGAATCACGGTTCCTCCCGGCGCGGTTCACGTGGTTGGATGACGAGATGCCACCGTCAGCGAGTCAGAAAACGTCCTCCCAGCCGGACCGAATAAGTATCACACATCTCACCCCTGGAAATCTCTTATCGAGGGTCAAGTACTACAAGAGTGAGAAATGATAGCTCGACTATCAGAATCAACGCGATAGTCTGACGAAACTGGCCTCAGCGTGTCGCTTCGATTTCGTCGAACAGGTCGCTCACCCGTCGTTCAATTTCGTCTCGGATTGCTGCGACAGCAGCCGGTGATTTCCCATCTGGATCGTCGAGGTCCCAGTCTCGGTTCTCACCGGCCCATCCCGCTGGACAGACGTCGTTTGCAGAACAACCCATAGTGATGACGTAATCACTTGCCTGCGTTTCCTCGAACGTAATCTCCCGCGGAGTCCGACCGGCAATATCGATGCCGACGCCGTCCATCGCCTGCACGACTTCGTCGTGGACGTGGTCGGCGGGCCGGGTGCCACCCGTGAGGAGTTCGACTTCGTCCTCGAGGTCTCTCCGCTCTACCGTCCGCTGGGCGAACGCATAGGCCATTTGCGATCGGCCTGCGTTCTGAACGCAGACGAAGGCGATGCGAGTCGGTTCGCTGGATTCTGGTTGTGACGTCATTGGTGTGTCCTGGTATCAGTCGTCATTGGAGGCCTGATCAGGCGCAGTTGTCTCGAATCGACCGGTCGTTGTCCCGCCCCAGTCGAGCTGGCGCTGGAAGTAGAGGGCGACGTTGACTAGTGCGAGCAGGACGGGAACCTCGATCAGCGGGCCGACGACCGTCGCGAAGGCAACGCCAGAGCCGACCCCGAAGACCGCGACGGCCACTGCAATTGCGAGTTCGAAGTTGTTCGAAGCGGCGGTGAAGCCGATCGCAGTCGTCGTCGAGTAGTCTGCGCCGATCCCTTTGCCCATGCCAAAGCTCACGAGGAACATCACCACGAAGTAGATCGTCAGCGGCACGGCGATCAGGAGCACGTCACCGGGCGAGGCGACGATGTTCTCTCCCTGGGTTGCGAACATCACGACGACTGTGAACAGCAACGCGACCAGTGTCAGCGGGTCGATTTTCGGAACGAACGTTTCGTCGTACCATTCCTCGCCCTTCGTTCGGGTGCCGACGTACCGGGTGAGGAATCCACCGGCGAAGGGAATGCCGAGGAAAACGACGATCGCCCCGAATACCTGGGACGGCGTCACGTTGAACGTCTCGATACCGGCGACGAGCGTCTCCATCCCGAGCAGCGGCGGGAGGAACAGCCCGAAGAACCAGACGTACACCCCGTAGGTGACGATCTGGAAGAGACTGTTGAAGGCGACGAGCCCGGTCACGTACTCGGTCGACCCCTCGGCGAGTTCGTTCCAGACGAGTACCATCGCGATACACCGGGCCATCCCGATGAAGACGAGACCGAGGAAGTACTCCGGGCGTGCGGGGAGACCGGGGACGAGTCCGCTAAAGAAGACGACTGCCAGTCCGAACATCAGCGTCGGGCCGATGAGCCAGTTCTGGATGAGACTCAATCCGAGGACGCGCCAGTTGGTGAAGACGGCCCGGAGCTGCGAGTAGTCCGCTTTTGCCAGCGGTGGGTACATCATCGCAATCAAACCGATCTGGACGAGGTGAAGGTCCTGAATCGGTTGGGTGACCGACGGTGCGACGAAGCCGAGACCGACGCCGATCGCCATCGCGCCGAAGATCCAGACGGTGAGATACTTATCGAGGAAATCCATCGACTGCGGGTCGCCGCAACTCTCGCAGCCGCAGTTCGGTCCGTGGTCGTGGGTATCGGCGTTACTCATAGTGATACAGCGCGGAGATCCACCCCTGTAGCAGTGGACGAAAGCGCGTCGGATGCGCTGCCAGCCATCGCGCACTGGCCGGCGACGAGTTCGGAATCGGTGCCTCGAGGGTTCGCAAACGAATGGGATTTCTCACAGTTTATACCGGCCACAAGCGTCGGTGTGGACGAGCTGACAGTCAGGCCACCTCGAAATCGGGGGCGAGGATGCGTCCCTGCACCGTACACGCATCCGCCTGTGCCCACCGATAAGGGAAATCCGGCGTGTAGCGGTGTCTCCGAGCGGGACCACCCTGGAGGAGTCGGGAACGCGAACGGAGCGGCTCGCGCCCCGGCGAACCACCCGCCGTGAACCCGGTGCCTCTGTCGCTCCACAGAGCGTGGGCCGAAACCGCTCCGGGGGAAGCCCATGACTTCAGTCATCGGTCACCTGACCCGTGACCACTCCGTCCAGCAGGGTTAGCAGAGACACGGCGACGTTCGAGGCACGGTACTTCCGCCATCGGCCATCTTTTCGGCGTGTCACCAGGCCCGCATCGGTCAGATCTGAGAGGGCGTGACTGATCGCGCTCTCGCTGGCGTCGACCATCGCGTTCAGTTCACAGACACAGAGTTCGCCGTCGGCAGCCACGAGCAGCCGAACGAGCTTGTACCGCGTCTCGTTCGCGAGCGCCGTCAGTACGTTGAGGTCGGCCTCGATCTGGTCGGTCGAGAGCACCGCCTCGAGTGCATCGAGCTCCTCGAGCCGTTGGTCGACGTCCTCGGGACGACAATCCTCGAGTTCGTCCTCGAGGTATCGCTGGAGACGCTGAGTCGCTGTTGACATCACCTTCAATTGAGAGGCTACTCAATTAACTCTTGTGGGTGGGATCGACAACACAAATTTTAACCCGTTATTCGACTATATTCCCGGCCTCTAAAGAAAATGCTACTCCTGTATCTGAGCAGTAGTGCAATTGAAAAGCGTACCAATCAAGTACCGAATAGAAACAACTGCCGTCGCATGGACGAGTTCACTAGCTTTCGGCCATTAGGCCATATTCTACACGATTTCTGATTCAAACTAGGTAGCGAGGCGGATTCCCCGCCCCACCGTGGATGGGGAAGAAATCGTACCCCTCTAGAAATGGAAGTCTGGAAGATAGCACTACGTTATCGGGATATGTAATGATATGTAAGTACGCGTTATGATATATGCATCTCCCCGTCGAACCTCAGTGTATGAGCGGGTCAGGCTACGATAAGACGATTCAGTTCCGTGCCGGGGCCGAAAAAGAAGCCGCGGAGCTTCTCGATGAGATTCACATCGGGGGCATCAACGTGAGCGAACTCGCCCATGTTGGCCTGGTCGAAATGCTCCGGCAATCATTGGACGAGCAGGACAAAATCGCGGTCTACGAACGATACAGCCGTGGTGAGATTAGTGAGGACGTGGCCCGCGTCCTCCTCGGTAAAAAACTCGATAGGATAGAAGAAGAGACAGGCCCGTTCGAGGCGGCTATGGAGCGAGACACGTCTGAATTCCTGACGGGCAGAGATGGCGAGTGACACTCGCCACCCGGTACTGGCTGATACGAGTTCCGTGATCTCGGTTGCGAACATCAGCCAGGGGAACTACTGAAAGACGCGATCCACCTCCCGACGACAAACGTCCGCAAGCACGAACTTCAGAACCACGTCAACTCGAACAAATACCCGCCTGAAGGCAGCCGTGAACGCTACTTGAAGCAAGGAAGCCAACGTGTTCTTGAACATCTAGACGAGGATTCGTCGCCGTGGTCGTGTGTGACCGTCGTTCCCCGTCCGCATGGGCCAGACGCGGGTGAACAATCGCTCAAGCAAGAACTTTCTGAGAAGGCTTCTTTGTATCAGATCGAAACGATTCTTGACGCAGCTGCGAGACGGTCAATTCGGCGTCTTATTGGCGATAACGCGTACGACGTTGACGTTGTCGGACCACCGTATCTCCTCTACATCCTGCTTGACAACGGCCTCATCTCAAAGCCTGAATTCTGCGAGGCAACCGTAGAGATGATTCGGAAAGAAGGTTGGACTGGGTACGAGGTTGTGAAGAACGCGTGGACTAGATTCCCGTTGATTGTTCCGAGATCCTTAACGACGAATATGATGACGCCTTCCCACCAGGATGATTCGGTGTCTTGTGCCAATCTGATCAGTATAGCGTACAAATATGTCGAATGCTCTGTACTAGTGAATCATGTTTGACTCACCGTTCGCCCGCTTCGTGGTCACAGTTGTGGGAGCTACTATGGTCATCTTCACCCTCTCAGCGATCCTTGCTCCGCCAGATCCCTTCACACAACTGCTCGCAGTAGGCCTACTGGTTATTATCACTCTCCCCATTGCCTACTACTTGAGTTACAGAGGCGGATTCGGGTCAATCTCGATGCGAGTGAACCGGTGAATTCGCACACCTACACACCAGCGGATTCAGATGGAAACAACTGAAATAATCAACGACACCCTGCTACCTGCATCCTCTGTATTGACCGACCCCTACGCTCTTAGATCGGCTCTGAGTCTCTCCTGTATTTGCGTTCTCCATCTTGCACACCATCACAAATACCAATTTTATTTGTCAGTTTCTTCGCCGGTCGATACGCATGTGTAGTGAACTGTGGGTTAAATGAAACATAGTTTGTAGAAATTCACATCCCGAAGTTGTGACCATCAGCATTCCTGTAGCGTTGCGAACGACAGAATCTGTGCACGGGATACATCGATACACTGACCGATGGGGGACGAACAGTCCCCCGAGTGATCACAAATCGGTCAGATCGGGTCGCGGCTGCTGAAGACAGCCGCGACCCACGATCCGTTGATGAGCGCCTCCAAAATAACGATTCCCTCTCAGGCGGTTGGCATCCGTTGACCAAGCAAGCCGCAGAGGTCGTCGACGAGACGGCCTCTGCGGTCGATCTCGTCTCTCACCTCGATGTCAGTTCCTACACACGAGACGACGCATACCCAGCGTGGCACGACTCCAAGCCGTTCGAACCAATGCTTCGGACGGTTCTCCTCCGTGAACTCGAGGACGCGTCCGATGCTGCCGTGCATCGGACGCTTACTACCGATTCGTCGGTCGCTACTGCACTTGGATTCGATCCGACTGAGGTCCCTGATCGAAGCACGATCACGCGTGCGCGACAAAGCCGTTTCCAAGGGTTACAGACAACGATCGAGGTATGCGTGCGCCAGATTCGGACACTTGCCGCTAGGCGAGGCAGTCCGATCGGCGCGCCATACACAGAGGGCGCTTCCGAGGAGCCTGCGGGCTCCTCGAAGCGTACGGTCAACCGACTCATTCGAGGAAAAACTCGTGAAGTCCTCGAGGAACTTACAACCGTCGTGTTCCCAGCATTCGACTTCGACCGTCCAAGCGGATCTATCTACGACGACGAAGAATTGCTGCGGTTAGAGACGTTACTCGGGGTCACAGGCACCGCCGCCAACGGCGGTGCCGAGACCTACGGCGATCATGTCAATCCTGACCCTGACCTCGGCGATCCGTTCTTCAAGGATGGACCGACCGGAGAAACCCTGTTAACGGCGATTAAATGCCTCGAGCCGTCGGAGATTGCGGAGATGGTCAATCGCGGCTTGACCCGCGTCTTGACGCGGGCCAAGCCATCTGTTGAGTTCGAGCGTCCGATCATGCTCGCGATCGATATGACCTACGTCGCCTACTCGGGTGAGCGCGAGGAACTGGTCCGGGTGCAAGGTGCACCTGAAGACAAAGAGTACGACTGGTGTCACAAGTTTGCGACCGCGAACGTTGTCGGGGACAACGTTCAGTTCGCGGTCGCGATGGTCCCAGTCGGCAACGCCGATAATCACGATCCTGAAGCGTATCCTGGCGAAGACAAGTCTCACCGAGCCGGCGGGATCGTCCGCCGGCTCGTGGACATCGTCGAAAACCGAGCCCGTCTCAGCGTACGGCGAGTCTATGCAGACAGGTGGTTCCACGCGACAGACGTTGTAGCAGCGCTTGAGGAGCGGAATCTCTTCTACGTAATTCCAGCCAAGCGCGATGACCGCGTCAAGCGGTTCATCGCGCAGATGGACGACGACGTCGCAGTAAAAGACGAGCACGCGATGTACGGTCCGGTAAAAAATGGAGTAACCAATAGCAGGGCAGAGACGACGCTGGTCGGACTTCCGCCGGATGAGGATTATGATGGACGCCAGGTGTTTCTGACCAATCTCGCCGTGAACGACGAGATTGGTCTCGATCGACGCCAGACTCGCAAGAAGATCAAACGGTATACCCGGCGGGGCGGAATCGAAAATGCCTACAGCAGCATCAAAAAGTTCGCACCCTGGACGACGTCAAGGAACTTCTCGGTGCGGTTGTTCCACTTCGGGTTCGCCGTCCTCTTGTACGATATGTGGCTGCTGGTTGATTTTCTTGTCCAGACATTACTCGATATCGTTGAGTTCCGCACGAAACCGCGGGTCACAGCCCCGCGGTTTCGTGGCTTTCTCACCCGGAGGTTGATCGAATTGCTGTGAAATCCACTCCGTGTCTGCCCCCTGTGAGAGGCATTGCTGTCCAAACGACCTACTTTCCTCAGAATCCCGCACACAACTGCCACTCATTTGTCGAGTGGCAGTTGTGAGTGTCCAATTTGTGTTCGAAATCGAGATGTAGACCCAGATTAGCAGAGATCTCGTGCACAGATATGGGAGCATTCGCAACGCTACATTCCTAACTCGATATGGCAACATAGAGTTTATTCACGATGGTTGGTTTGATTACGCTACTTGATTCGGTGAAATAGGTGGGGCTCTGAAGTCACTGAAATATGTAGAAAATCAGGATTCTCAGTGGCCAGGAGCCCGATTTGCTGGACCAGCAAATCGTCACGAGAATTTTGTGGCCACTCGTTGCGGTATCGGTCAGCGTTACTATCACGAGATCATGACAGACTACTCACTCGCGTTCAAGCCGGCGATCGGACTGTACGGTCAACACGATCCGAGTGCCGTCCTCTTCGAAAATGGCGACCCCATTTTCGGCGTCGAGGAAGAACGGTATACGCGAAAAAAGCACGCTACCGATACGTTTCCCGAAAACGCGATTCGAGCGTGTCTCTCACATCGCAACCTGGAGATTACGGACCTCGATCGCCTTCTGCTCCCCTACGACCCCCGCCTTCGCGGCGAAATCGCCACACACTACCTCTCCGACGCGATTCGAGTTCCCGGGCTGGGACGAAAACTCTCCGCTCTGGAGCGAACGCTCGTCACTCAGATTCGGAGCCGATTCGCACCGACGCGGCAGATTGAAGCCCGCCTCGAGTCGTTCGGGACGCCGCTGCCGCCGATCGAAACGATTCCACATCATCGCTGTCACGCTGCGAGCGCGTTCCACCCGTCGGGATTCGACGAGGGCGTCGTACTCACGGTGGACGCGAAAGGTGAGTACGATGCGACGGTCGTCTGGCACGCGACGGAGCAGCGACTGAAGCGAGTTCGGACGTACGAGCACCCAAACAGCCTCGGTCTCTTCTTTGCCATCGTGACCGAGTATCTCGGCTACCGTATGTTCAACGGCGAAGGGAAAGTGATGGGGCTTGCACCGTACGGCACCGACAACCCCGAGATCGAGTCCGTCTTCCGGGAGCTGATCGACACCGGCGTCGACTACGACGTGACCGATCTGACGAAACGCTGGGGGACCGGTCACGGCGTGGACGTTCTCGAGGAGGCGTTCGGCCGCCCGCGAACTGAGACACCTGGAGAGTTCGACCAGTGGGAGAAAGACCTCGCACACACGGCCCAGAAACTGCTCGAAGAGACGGTCGTCGAGATCACGGAGACGGCAGTCGATCGGCTCGGGACTGCGAACGTCGCACTCGCGGGCGGGGTCGCGCTCAACTGCAAATTGAACAAGTGCGTCCGGGAGTCGCCGGTCGTCGACGACGTCTTCGTCCAGCCCGTCGCTCACGACGCGGGACTCGCTCTCGGGGCGGGCTGGTCGCGTCACCGTTCGGCCGACGTCGACCGCCAGACCGACGTCTATCTCGGCCCCGAGTTCGAGGCCGACGAAATTCGGTCGATACTCGAGACGAACAAGATCCCATATACGGAACCGGATAACCTCGAGCGCTACGTCGCCGAACGGCTCGCGGATGGTGACCTCGTCGGCTGGTTCCAGGGCCGACTCGAGCTGGGACCGCGGGCACTCGGGGCGAGGAGCATCCTCGCCGATCCCCGAACTGCCGAATCTCGCGATCGAGTCAACCGATTCGTCAAACATCGTGAGGAGTGGCGGCCGTTCGCGCCGTCGATGCTCGAGTCGGCTGCCGACGAGTACCTCGTCGATGGACGGCCGGCCCCGTTCATGATCGACGCCTTCGACGTCCGACCGGAGAAGGCCGATGAACTCGCGGCCGTCTTGCATCCTGCCGACGACTCGACGCGTCCCCAGACCGTCCGCGAGGATCAACACCCACGGTATCATCGACTCATCTCAGACTTTGCTGATATCACCGGGGTACCCGTCGTCCTCAACACCTCGTTCAACGACCACGCCGAACCGATCGTCCGGACACCGACACAGGCGCTGAAAGACTTCTACGGAATGGGTCTCGACGTGCTCGCTCTCGACGATTTCGTCATCACAAAGAAATCGTCGCGAAGCCCCCGTCGTCGTGAGGGAGTCGCCGTAGAGACGTAGGCTCTGCTCGAGTTACCGAATCGGATTTTCAGGTTCTCGTTAGAGACGACCTCGTTCCTCGGTAGCAGTAGCGCGAGCCCAGGTAGCTGCTGCCCGGTGTGGATCGAATATTTATGTTCGTGCTATCTTAACGTGCTACCATGACTCTCGATAGATACGCGACGGAACGTGCCGACCTCGAACCCGACGCTGGCAAGGTCGAGACTGCGGAACTGGTCGTCAGCGACGACGTGCTCGTCAAACTGTTCGCTCTCGGACCGGGTGCCGAACTCGAGCCACACGACCACCCCGAGAGTACGAACGTGTTCCAGGTTCTCGAGGGAACCGTGACCGTCGTGCAAGACGACGAACGTGAGGACGTCGACGCGCCTGGCGTCGTCTGCCACGAGCGCGGCGTCGTTCACGGTGCCCGAAACGAAACCGACGAGACCGTGATTTTCACTGCGAGTCTCTGTCCACTTCCGTCCTGACGACGGACCACGGTCTCGGGAGCGACTCTCGGTCTGACTTGGAATAGGTACGATAGGTACCTTGTGTACATAACTCTCCTCGTCTACGTACCCGTTCTGTCTATTTCCGAGTTCACCGTGAGGAACGTCGTACCCATCACAATAGATAGACCATGTGAAATAGGTACCTGAATTTCAATAGGTGTACGTTTTCGAGTGGGTACCTATTGGAACGTGAGGGAGGTCGAACCGACGAAGGGACCCCGAGCATCGTGGGAAATACCATTTGTCGACCTCGAGTGCGATCGTCTCGACTACTGAAGTACTCGCTGTTTGGTTCGACGCGCGCGTCGAACCGATCGGGTTGTCGCTGGCCACTTCCTCGAGGAGTGGCCGTCTGTCGGAACGAGCGATGACCCTCCGTTCAGTGCAACGACGCCACGGCAGGCGCTTTACCTATTCCACCTTTTATACTTGGTTTGCAAATTTCACAAAGTGTACCTATTTTTCTAATTTCCGATCGAGGTTGCGACCTGCGTACTGTTCCGATGAGTTCTCCGAACGGAGATCCCCGGGTAACGAGCGATCGAGACGGCTCAGAGCTGAGTCTGCTACGTCACGAGGCATCCAGGTTCGCTCTGTGGCCAGAATAATAGGTGCCCAAG